>JADFZV010000064.1 GCA_015232335.1 Alphaproteobacteria bacterium
AGGAGACGGCGCCCATGGCCAATCTGCCCGACCTCGTCTACCAGGAAATCAATTCGAAGCGTCCTTGCTTTCGCGCGGCTGTCGTCATTCTGGGGCTGATTTTCCTGATCGGCCTGGGGGCCGCCTATTACATGGAGCATAGCGGTCACTGGGTGACCGGCATGAGCAACGAAGTTGTATGGGGCATGCCCCATGTTTTCGCCGTGTTCCTGATTGTGGCGGCTTCTGGCGCTTTGAACGTCGCTTCCATCGGCTCGGTCTTCGGCAAATCGGTCTATAAGCCGTTGGCCCCGCTTTCGGCACTGTTAGCACTTGCCCTGCTGGCGGGTGGCCTGGCTGTTCTGGTGCTTGATCTCGGGCGACCCGATCGCTTGATCGTCGCCATGTCGCACTTCAATTTCAAATCCATCTTTGCCGCCAACATCATTCTCTACACCGGCTTCTTCGGCATCGTGCTGGTCTATCTGTGGTTCATGATGGATCGCCGCTTGAAGTCCAAAAGCAGCGGCCCCGGCACCTTTGCCTTCATCTGGCGCTTGGTCCTGACCACCGGTACCGGCTCGATCTTCGGCTTTCTGATGGCCCGTGAGGCCTATTCCTCGGCCGTCATGGCGCCTTTGTTCATCGCCATGTCGTTGTCCTTCGGCACGGCCCTGTTCATCCTGGTCATGCTGGCGGCCTATACCATGGACCGGCGACCCCTGGGTGTGGTGATCACCGAGCGGCTGCGCGTGTTGTTGGCCGTATTCGTGGCCGCCACCGCCTATCTGGCCTTGCTGCAGCATGTCACGGCGGCCTATTGGGCCGGGCGCGGCGAGGTGGTCGATTTTCTGCTGTTCGGCAGCGGATTCTACAGTTTCCACTTCTGGGGTGTGCAGATGGGGATCGGAACGATTTTCCCCCTGATGCTGACCCTGGTGCCGCGCATGCGCTCGCACGGAACGCTGGCCTTCGCTTCCTTCCTGGTGGTGATTGGGGGATTGGCCCAGGTTTTCATCATCATCATCGGCGGCCAAGCCTGGCCGCTCACCCTTTTCCCGGGTTACGAGGTGGAAAGCAGCTTCTTTGACGGCGTCGTGCATGGCTATAGCCCTTCGCTGCCGGAAATTCTCCTGGGATTGGGCGGCTTTGCGCTCGCCCTCTTGATTGTGGCTCTGGGAACGGCCATCCTTCGTTTCTTGCCCGTAAGCTTGGCCGACGCGGATATCGATCCGCATGCCAGGAAGCATCAGGCAGAAACCAAGGATGAGGAGGAGGCCGAGCCAGCCCCGGCCGCTTGAAATTATGGCGACTGAACACCCTTTCGCGCCCTATGTCCGCATTCTGGGCAAGGGGCCGACGCTTTCACGCCCACTAACTTTCGAAGAATCCAAGGCCGCTGCGGCCATGATTCTGGCCGGTGCCGTCGAGCCCGTGCAGTTGGGAGCCTTCTTGTGCCTGCTGCGCGTGAAAACGGAAACGCCCGAGGAAGTGGCGGGTTTCGTGGCGGCGGCGCGCGAAGCCATCGCGGCAGGACAGCCTACCCCCAGAGCCGATCTCGATTGGTCGAGCTATGCCGGAAAAAGCCGCCAACTGCCCTGGTTCCTGCTTTCGGCCCTGCTTTTGGCCCAGAATGGCATTCGCGTTTTCATGCAAGGGCCGGAAGATCACACCGAGGGCCGCCTTTATTCCCGAGCTGCGCTGGAAGCTCTGGGCATTCCCGCCGCCAAAACACTGGGCGAGGCGGCCCAGCATTTGGATAAGCGCAATTTCGCCTTCATGGCGCTTGAACATTTAAGCCCGCGTTTGAACGAGATGCTGGGCTTGAAGCCGCTTCTTGGTTTGCGCACACCGCTGCACACCATTGGCCGCATGCTCAATCCCTTGAAGGCCGGAGCCAGCATGGTCAGCGTTTTCCATCCGGCCTATCGGGGCGTTCATCAGATGGCGGCCACTCTTCTGGGCGATCAGCGCTTGGCCGTGTTCAAGGGCGAGGGCGGCGAGGCCGAGCGGCGCCCCGAAAAACCCTGCCTGGTTCAGATGGTTGCCGAGGGCAAGATGGGCGAAGAGGAATGGCCGGCCATTCTGTCCGAAAGCGCTCAGCCGCACGATCATCAGATGGACCCCAGGCGATTGCAGGCCTTGTGGGCCGGAACGCTTGATGACGCCTTTGCCACGGCCACCGTCACGGGGACAACAGCCATAGCGCTACGCCTGCTGGGCCGCGCAAAATCACCGGCCCAGGCTCAAAGCATGGCCGATGAGATGTGGGCCGGACGTGCCCTGGACCGCATCGGCGCTTGATATGACCTCTCGCCTCGTCATCTCGGCGGCGCATAAATCCTCGGGCAAAACCACTGTCACATTGGGGTTGCTGGCCGCTCTCAAAAAGCGGGGTCTCAGCGTCCAGCCTTTCAAGAAGGGGCCGGATTACATCGATCCCTTGTGGCACCGCGCTGCCTCGGGCCTGCCTTCCTGGAATCTCGATTTCTATTCGATGACGCGTCAGGAAATGCTGGCCTTGGCGGCACGCGAATCAAGACAGGCCGACCTCGTGCTGATCGAAGGGAACAAGGGCCTGTTCGATGGCATGGATACCGAAGGCACCGACGACACGGCGGCCCTGGCCCGCCTGATGCAGGCACCGGTGATTCTGGTCATCGATGCAAGGGGCATGACGCGCGGCATAGCACCTCTTCTCAAGGGCTTTAGGGACTTCGACCCCGACCTGGATATCGGCGGTGTGATTCTCAATCAGGTGGCGGGGCCGCGCCATGAAGGCAAGCTGCGCCAGGCCATCTCGCGCTATCTGCCAGACATGCCCATTCTGGGCGCCATTCCCCGCGAAACCGATCTGGTGGTGGCCGAGCGGCATCTGGGGCTGGTGCCCGCCAATGAGCAGGCGGGCGCCAGCGAATTGATCTCGCTTCTGGCCTCCAGCGTTGAGGCGCATGTTGATCTCGACCGGCTGTTGGCGATTGCGGCAAGAGCCGGGCAGCTTCAATCGGCAACCCCTTTGCCTGCTGCCCCGAAGGCTGATCTACGCATCGCCATCGCCCAGGATTCGGCCTTCGGCTTTTATTATCCCGACGACCTGGACGCCTTCGCCCAGAATGGCGCCGAACTAATTCCCTTCAATACGATGCGTGATTTCCATTTGCCGCCAGATATCGACGGATTGTTCATTGGAGGCGGATTTCCGGAAACGCATTTGCGCGATTTGTCAGCCAATCACCTCTTGAGAAGCGAAATCAAGGCGGCATTGAAAGCGGGGCTTCCCTGCCATGCCGAGTGCGGAGGGCTGATGTATCTGGCCAGATCCATCCGCTGGGAAGGTCAGAAGGGTGACATGGTCGGGTTGATCAAGGCCGATGTGGTGATGCAGGAACGTCCGGTCGGGCGCGGCTACGTTCGGTTGGCTGAAACCGGGCTGGGGCCGTGGGCGCAGATAACCGAGAATGGCAAGAGCTTTTCCGCTCACGAATTCCATCATTCCCGCCTGGAAGGCCTTCCCAAGAATCAGACCTATGCTTTCAAGGTTTTGCGCGGGGCTGGCATTCAAGAGGGGTTCGACGGATTGGTGATCGGAAACACGATGGCCAGCTACGCCCATTTGCGATCAGTCGGTGCAACACCCTGGGTTTCACGCTTCGTTGACTTTATCCGAAGGAACCGACGGTAGAGTGAAGCGGAAGGTCGTGCCAACGCCGGGCTGGGATTCGACGGCGATCCGTCCTCCCAACTGCTCGATGATTTTCTTGCAAATGGCAAGGCCAACGCCGGTTCCGGAATGATGGGCCGAAGAATGCAGCCGGTGGAAGATAACGAAAATGCGCTCGAAATATTGCTGTTCGATGCCGATCCCGTTGTCTGAAACCGTGATCTCCCAAAAGCCATTGGAAAGATCGACAGCCGAGATGCGAACAACCAGGGGCGTATCCTTCTTTCGGTATTCAAGGGCATTTTCCAGCAGATGTTCGAACACGAGAATCAGGCGCTTCGATGTCGCCATGACACTCGGCAAGGGTCCGTAGACGATACTGGCTTGTGTCTCTGAAATTTTGTCGGCCAGATATGAGCGAACGGAGGAGAGGATGGCGTCTAGGGAAATCGGTTCGAGATCAGAGGAAAACTGTTCGATCAAGGTGTAATCCAGAAGGTCCAGCAGTCGGGCTTTCATGCTGGTGGCACCCTCGACCATGAAGCCGATGAATTCGTCGGCATCACCATCCAACTTTCCCCGGTAACGCAGGTTCATCAGTTGGGCGTAGCTGACGATGGCGCGCAGGGGCTCTTGCAGATCGTGCGCGATGACGCGGGCAAAGTTCTTCAGCTCTTCGTTCGAGTGTTCCAGCCGTTCCCTGGCGGCCAGCAATTCGGCCTCGCGGTCAAGCAGGCGCATTTCGGTCTCATGCTGGCGCAGAATCTGCCAGAGCAGCAAGGCGGTTCCGCCCATGATCAGCAAGGTTGCCGACAGGCCGGCGATCGTCAACAGCCGGTGGTCGTGCTGGTGTGATGCGGCCAGATCGTCGGCGGAGCGGCTGACGACGACAGCCAGCGGATAGTCGGTCATGCGCCGAAAGGCGCCAACGCGCTCGACGCCATCGACCGGGCTGTTTCCCTGCACGATTCCCTCGGGCTTCAGCCAAAGTTCTTTGAAGTAGGGAACATCCGCAAAAGATTGACCGACCGAGCGATCTCCCGCCATCGAGCGGACTCTGGCAATGCCGTCCTTGCCGACGACCAGAATGGTGCTGCCCGGTCCCAGGTCGATCTGATCGTGAATGTTGGCGATATAGCCGGGATCAAGCGAAACCACCATGACGCCCAGGAATTCGCCGCGTTTTCCGTTCAGGCGTCTGGCCAATTGAATCGACCATTTCCCTGAGGCCCGGCCCAGGACGGGCTTGCTGATGAACACCTCGCCCGTATCTTGCTCGAGATGAACTTTGTAATGCTCGCGGTCCCCAAGAAAGACGCGCTGGCCCGGCTGCGTCGCCGAGGAGGAAAGCAGAAGATAGCCCTCGGCGTCGATGACGCCGACCTGGACCGAAATGCCCTTCAGGATGGGGCTGCGGGCCATCTGCTTTTTCAGATCGAAGATCTTCGGATCTTCCTCGTATTCCGCCTTCAGATGCAAGACGACCTGATCGAGGCCGAGCAGAACGCTTCTGGTATGGCTTTCCAGAATGCGGGCATAATTGACCAGTCCCTGATGATCGTTGGCCAACGACAAGTCATAAGCCCGGCGATCCTGCTGGTAAATCGCCGCCCACAAAACCAGCAGAAGCATCGCTCCAAATGCCAGAACCGAATGGCGGGCATCGAAGCGAAATTTGCCCTTTGTCATGCGTGATTATGCTCCCCGAGGGAGGGGATTGGTCAATGACTGATTGGCAAAAGTCACGTCATTCAACTGGACCACGCTATCGACGATGCGGGCCCTGTCCGTAGCAACCAGAGCGAGTGCCAGGGGGTAGATGAGATGCTCCTGTTCAAGCACGCGGCTCGCCAGCTTGTCGGGTGTATCTTCCTGCAAAACGGGAACGGCGGATTGAACGATGATGGGGCCACTATCCATTTCCGGAACGACGAAATGGACCGTGCAGCCGGAAAAGCGCACCCCTTCGGCAATTGCTCGCTCATGCGTGTGCAATCCCTTGAAGGAAGGAAGCAGCGAGGGGTGGATATTGATCAGGCGGCCAGACCAGGATGAAACGAAGCCGTCGGTCAGAACGCGCATGAAGCCAGCCAGGCACACGATCTCGACGCCATCGGCCTTGAGCTGGGCGTTGAGTGCTGCCTCGAAGCTCGGGCGATCCGGATAGTTCTTGTGAGGAATGACGGCGGTGGGAAGCCCCGCCTTTTGGGCGCGCTCAAGCCCAAAAACATCGGGAATGTTCGAGATGACGCGCACGATCTGGGCGGGGTAGTCAGGCGCTGATTGCGCATCGATCAGGGCCTGAAGATTGCTGCCGCGCCCTGAAATCAGAACGCCCACGCGTTTTTTTGCCTGCTTCATCCGCGATCCCAGGCTTCAAGATTGACCACGCGGGCGTGGACATCGCTTCCCGAAACCACCCGACCAATCCGGGTGACCGTTTCGCCATGCTCCTTGAACAAGGAGGTCAGCGTTTCGGCGTCGGACTTAGAGCAGACAGCCATCATGCCGATGCCGCAATTGAAGGTGCGCGCCATCTCGCCAGACTCAACCCCGCCCGCCTGTTTCAGCCAGGCGAAAACCGGGGGCAAAGACCAGGCGGCGGCATCGATCACGGCCACCAGCCCCTTGGGCAACACGCGCGGAATATTCTCGTAAAGTCCCCCTCCGGTGATGTGGGCCAGCGCCTTGATCTTGCCGGTGCGCACGGCGGCCAGACAGCTTTTGACATAGATGCGGGTGGGGGCAAGAAGAGCATCGCCCGCCGAAAGGTCGGGGGCGAAGGGGGCGCTGTCTTCTGGTTTCACCCCGGCGCGGTCCAGAATGCGTCGGACCAGCGAGAATCCATTGGAATGAATTCCGTTCGAGGCCAGACCCAGAATAACGTCGTCTTCTTGAACTTTCGAGCCATCGATCAGTGTGCCGCGCTCGGCCGCACCCACGGCAAATCCTGCAAGATCGTAGTCGCCCTTGGCATACAGGCCGGGCATTTCCGCCGTTTCGCCGCCGATCAGGGCGCAGCCCGCCTGTTTGCAGCCCTCGGCAATTCCGGCCACCAGGACCCGTCCTTCTTCGACCTCCAGTTTCCCTGTGGCGAAATAGTCGAGAAAGAACAGGGGCTCGGCACCTTGAACGATGAGGTCGTTGACGCTCATGGCGACCAGATCGATGCCCACAAAATCGTGGCGTTTGGCATCGATGGCCAGCTTCAGCTTGGTTCCCACGCCATCCGTGGCCGCCACCAGAATGGGGTCCTTGTAGCCTGCGGCTTTCAGGTCGAACAGGGCGCCGAAACCGCCCAGCCCGGCCTCGGTTCCGGAACGCTTGGTTGCCCCGGCCAGGGGTTTGATGGCCTCGACAAGGGCGGTCCCCGCATCGATATCGACGCCGGCGGATTTATAGGTCATGGCGGTTGTGGACAAGCGAGGCTTCCTCAAAGATAAGAACGTGATAAAGTCAGGGCGAATCGCCTGGATTTTGATCCTTAGCCCCACGGTTTGCAATGCCTTCGCTGCTGCGTTTTTTTGGTCTCCTTGTCCTGGCCCTTTTTCTGACGGCTCCGGCCCCTGCCGCCGATTTCATGGCGGTGAGCATTGCCGTCGACGCCACGGGGCAAAGCACCTCGCAGGCCAGGGAAAAGGCCTTAAGCGATGGCCAGCAGCAGGCTTTCCGCCGCCTGCTGGAAAGCCTGACCATTTCTTCCGACCATGCCCGTCTGCCCCACCCGGCCAATTGGCAAGATTGGGTGGTCGATTTTTCGGTCGATCAGGAAAAATCCTCTGCGGTGCGCTATCTGGCATTATTGACCGTCAGGTTCAAGGCGCAGCCGGTGCGCAGCCTGCTCAAGCAGGCCGGAATCGCCTTTGCCGAAACCGCCAGCAAACCCTCGCTGGTCATTCCCATCCTGGTTCAGCCGGGGCGCCCCCTTTTGTGGGATGAAGACAATCTTTGGCTGAAAGCCTGGCAGGAACGGCCCAAGCTTTCCACACTGGCGCCGGTGTTGGCCCCCATGGGCGACAACTGGGACCGTCAGACCTTCGATGTCGGCTCCGACAAGGACAGGTTGGAAGCGATGGGGCGCCGCTATGGCGCCGCTCAGACTTTGGTGGCCGAAGCCAAGCCTAGCCCGAACGGATTGGATATCCGACTGGTTTACGGCACTGGAGCAACTGCCCTGATTGCCGTTCAGGCACAGGCCAAGGATCAGCCGCAGGCGGTGTTCCGCAAGGGGGCCGATCTGGTCGCCCTTCATCTCGAAGAGGCCTGGAAGAAGAACAACCTGCTGGTGTCGGAATCGTCGGGCATGCTGTTGGTAACCGCCAGCTTCAACGGATTGAACGACTGGCTGAGAATTCGCGACCGCTTGGGCAAGGTCAATCTTGTGCGCCGCCAGGAAATCCTGGAAGTGGCGCGCAATCAGGCAACACTGGCCCTGCACCACGCGGGCGACATGGCGCAGTTACGTACGGCACTCGCCCAGGCCGATCTGTTCCTGACCCAGGATGGCCAGGGAGGGGCGGTCTTGTCACTGTCCTCGCAGCGCTGACGTGATCAAGCTTGTCCCCAATCTGATCACGCTGGGCAGGTTGTTTGCCGTTCCTTTGACCATTTGGGCGATCGACGAGGGAAGATATACGCTGGCTTTCTGGGTGTTCCTGGTCGCAGCCATTTCCGATGCCGTGGATGGCGCCCTGGCCCGCTGGATGAAAGCCAGGACGGAAATCGGGGGTTATCTCGATCCCCTGGCCGACAAGGCCCTGCTGGTGGCCGTCTATATCGCCTTGGGCTATCATGGGCTGATGCCGGGCTGGCTGGTCATCATGGTGGTTTCGCGCGATCTTCTGATCGTCGGAGGTGCGCTGGTCGTGCACATGGCCACGGCGCGGCTGCGCATGGAGCCCCTGCTGGTCAGCAAGGTCAATACCCTGGCGCAGATCGTTCTGGCCGCCATGGCCCTGGGCGGACTGGGGCTTGGCATTGAAGATGGTGTTTTGGCCTTGCGCCCTGTGATGGAAGTCATCGTGGCGCTGACCACCCTGGCCTCGGGTCTGTCCTATATCACAGTCTGGGGCAGGCGCCTTTTGACGGAGGAAACGAAGAGATGACGCCGCGCACGCAAATACGCTTCTGGCTGGTCGGCTTTGCGGTCTTTATCGCCTTGATCTATGTGTTGCGCCCCATTCTGTTGCCTTTTGTCGCAGGCATGGCGGCGGCCTATTTCCTCGATCCCATCGTCGACCGGCTGGAACGTTTCAAGCTGGCGCGCTCGCTGGCGACGGCACTGGTCACCGTGGTTTTCTTTCTGATCGCGGGCGGCCTCATCGCCCTTCTGGTCCCCCTGGTTCAGGCCCAGGTGATCGATTTCGCCGCCAATATTCCCGGCTATGCCGAGGGCCTGCGCGAACGGCTGAAGCCTTTGGTCGAGACCTTGCTGGCCAATCTAAGGCCCGAGGATGTCGAGCATTTGAAAGTCAGCGCTGAGAACTACGCCGGAACGGCGGTTTCCTGGGCGGTGACGGCCCTGGTGGATATCCTGTCCGGCGGCATGGCGGTCATTTCGATTCTTTCGCTTTTGCTGATCACGCCGGTGGTGACCTTTTATCTGCTGCGCGACTGGGACAAGATGACGACCAGAATTGATAACTGGTTGCCCCGCGACCATGCCCCGGTCATTCGCGCACAGTTGGAACGGATCGATTCGACCCTGGCCGGCTTTGTGCGCGGCCAGGGCCTGGTCTGCGTCGTTCTGGCCGCCTATTACGGCATTGCGCTTTCTCTGGCCGATCTGGAGCTGGGGCTGGTCGTCGGCGTGTTGACAGGCGTTGCAACGGTCATTCCCTATCTGGGGGGCTTTGCCGGCATGCTGGTCGGCGTTGGGCTGGCACTGGCCCAGTTTTCCGATTGGATGCCGGTGGCGCTGGTGGCGGCGATCTTCATCGCAGGGCAGATTGCCGAGGGCTATGTGCTGACCCCCAATCTGGTGGGCGACCGCATCATGCTGCATCCCGTCTGGATTCCCTTCGCGCTGCTGGCTGGCGGGGCCCTGTTCGGCTTTCTGGGCGTGCTGCTGGCCGTGCCGGTGGCGGCGGTGATCGGCGTTCTCATCCGCTTCTCGCTCGAGCGTTATCTGGCCAGCCCGCTTTACAAGGGAACGCATCCGCCCGAGCCATGACCCAGCTCTCCTTCAGCCTTCCATCCATCCCGGCCCTGGGCCGCGAGGATTTTTTGGAATCATCCTCAAACGCCGAGGCGCTGGCCTGGATCGAGCGCTGGCCGGACTGGTCTGCCCATGGCTTGGTGTTGGCAGGCCCCGCAGGGTCCGGCAAGACGCATCTGGCGCATATCTTTGCCGCCAGGACCAAGGCGCGCGTTTATCAGGGAAAGGATTTTTCCAGAGCCGAGGTCGAGGCGCTGGAAGGGCTTTCGGTGGTGATCGAGGATTGCCAGGAGAATCTTGACGAGACGGGTCTTTTCCACCTGCTCAATCTGGCCAAAGAGAGCGGGGGAACCGTTCTTTTTACGGCGCTAAATCCGCAGGCGCGCTGGAAGATCGTTCTTCCCGATCTGCGCTCGCGCCTGCTGGCGTTGCCCCTGGCCGAACTGAAGCCGCCCGACGACGCGCTGCTGATGGCCGTGCTGGCCAAGCTGTTTGCCGATCGGCAGGTTCGCGTGGGAGCCGACGCCCTTGCCTATATTCTGGGGCGCATCGAGCGCAGTTTCGCCGCCGCCCGCGATCTGGTCGACCGTGTGGACCGCCAAGCCCTGGCGGCCAAGCGCCCGATTACCGTGCCCCTGATTCGCGAGATATTGGAGATGCGTCATGAGTGAGGCGGTAACGCTTCAGAAAAGCGAAAACGACTGCGTGACGGTCGTGATCAATCGGCCAGAGCGCATGAACGCGCTTAATCTCGATGTCTGGAAAAGGCTGGGCGATCACTTTCTGGCGCTGGCAAAAGACGATAGCGTCCGGGCGGTGGTGCTGCGCGGCGCCGGAACCGAGGCCTTTGCGCCCGGGGCCGACATCGAGGAATTCGATACCGTGCGCGCCAGTGCAGAGCAGGCCAGGGATTATGACCAGATCATGCGCCGCGCCTTCGATGCGCTTGCGGCCTGTCCGCACCCGACGATTGCCATGATTTATGGTCCTTGCGTCGGCGGCGGCCTCGAGCTGGCGGCCTTGTGCGATCTGCGTCTTGCCGCACTGTCCTCTCGTTTCGGTGTGCCCATCAACCGCATTTCGGTGGTGATGGGCTATCCTGAACTGATCGGCCTGCATCGCCTTCTCGGACCGGCGCGAACATTGGAAATTCTTCTGGAGGGCCAGGTGGTGGATGCCAAGAGGGCATTGTCCTGGGGGCTGGTCAACCGCGTCGTTGCGGATGCCGATCTGGAAGCAGAGGTCGAGACAAGCTTGAAGCGCATCCTGGCGGGTGCCCCGCTGGCCAATCGCTGGCACAAGAAATTCGTGCGCCGCCTGGGTAATCCCAGCCCCATCACGCCAGGCGAGATGGAAGAGTGCTATGCGTTTCTGGCGACTGAGGACTATGCCGAAGGCGTTGCCGCCTTCAAGGCCAGACGCAAGCCTGTCTTCAAGGGCAAGTGATCAGGCTTCAACGGATAGAAGCGACAAGCCAAGTTCCGCGCGGCGCTTCAGCCAGGGCGAGGCACGCCAGCGGGGATCTTTTGTATTGCCGTGAAGATTATCGAGAATAGCCAGAATCTTTGCCGCACCCAGCGCATCACCCCAGGCCAGCGGCCCCATAGGATAGCCCAGCCCCAGCCGGACGGCGGTATCGATATCCAAAGGCGAGGCGATGCCCATCTGGGCGATATCGGAGGCGATATTGACGATGTTCGCAACAACGCGCTGGGCTACAAAGCCGTAACTGTCGTGAATCAGGGAAACCGGCTTACCGTCCCTGGCAAAAAGGGCGCGGGCGGCGTTGCGATAATCGGGCAGGGTTGCGGGCGTGGTCATCAAGACGCGGTGCCGGTCGAAACCGAACAGGGGGTCGATGGCGACAATGCGCCGGGGATCAAGCTTTAAGCGGGCCGCCGTGCCGGAGGCGTCACCCCCCAAGGGTGCGATGAGCAGCAGGCTGTCGGCAGAGGGGGTTTTTCCGGTATCGATGTCGCCCTTAAGCGATGCGATCAAATCGCGCAGCGTGGTTTCATTTTCAGGAATCCAGACCGGCTTGGGCGGACAAGCAGGTGAATCGGACTGAGAAGTGCGCAAAATCCGTCCGTCCTGATAGTCATAAAAACCCCGCCCCGATTTTTTTCCAAGAAGCCCGGCTTCGACGCGTGAACGCACCAGGGGCGAGGGACGGTAGCGCGGCTCGTGAAAGAATTGCTGATAGAGCGTTTCCATCACGGCAGCAGATATATCAAGGCCGACCAGATCGTAAAGCTCGAAGGGACCCATGCGGAATCCGGCCTGTTCGACCAGGATGCGGTCGATGGTGGGGACATCGGCAATACCCTCTTCCAGCAGACGCAGGGCCTCGGGCCCATAGCCGCGCCCGGCATGATTGACGATGAAGCCCGGCGTATCCTTGGCCCTGACCGGCGTATGGCCCAAGTTCTTGGCAAATTCCATCAGGCGGGAAATGGTAACGGGCGAGGTGCTTAGGCCCTCGACCACTTCCACCACCTTCATCAGGGGAACCGGATTGAAGAAGTGAAGCCCGGCCACGCGCTCTGGCTGCAAGCAACCTGCAGCGATCTGGGTGATGGAGAGCGAGGAGGTGTTGGAGGCCAGGATGCATCCGGGGGATATGATGGATTCCAGGCTGGAAAACAGCGCTTTTTTGGCGCCGATCTCCTCGACGATGGCTTCGACGATCAGCGAGCAGGCGGCAAGCTCTGGGCTGTCAGGCGCAACGGCGCTCAGGCGTTCTGTCGCCGCCTCGGCTTCGCCAACAGAAATCTTTCCCTTCTCGGCCAGCTTGGCGAAGGTGGCGGCAAGAGCGCTTCTTGCTTCCGGGGCGGCGCCTTCGCGTGCATCGGCCAGCAACACGGTGTATCCGGCCTGAGCGGCGATCTGGGCGATGCCGCGTCCCATGGTGCCGGTTCCAATGATGCCGATAATATCGGGCATGGCTATTTCCCCTCGAAGCAGGGAGGGCGCTTTTCAAGAAAGGACTTCATCCCCTCCTTCTGATCGGCGCTGGCGAACAGAAGCTGGAAGGATTTGTGTTCGAGCGCCAGGGCGGTCTCCAAGGAGGCGTCCATTCCCGCCAGCACCACCTCCTTGATCTCGGCGAGGGCCAGCGGTGGCAGGGCGGCAATGATTTCGGCCATCTTCAGCGCCGTGGGCAGAAGCTCCTCGTCTGACACGAGTTCGCTGACCAGCCCCATGGCCTCGGCTTCGGCGGCCATGATGGGTTTTCCGGTCAGCAGCAGCTTCATCGCCTTGAATTTGCCAACAGCGCGCACCAGGCGCTGTGTGCCGCCCGCACCGGGCATGATGCCCACCCGCACCTCGGGTTGGCCGAATTGCGCCGATTGACCCGCGATGATGATGTCGGCATGCATGGCCAATTCGCAGCCGCCGCCCAGAGCGGCTCCGTTGACGGCGGCAATCACGGGCTTCTTACATTGCGCGATGGCGCGCCAGAGCAGATGTGTTTGCCGCAACAGAATCTCGATGGCTCCGGCGTCGGCCATTTCCTTAAGGTCGGCTCCGGCTGCAAAGGCTTCGCCATTGCCGGTAAGAATGATGACGCGCACCTCA
>JADFZV010000065.1 GCA_015232335.1 Alphaproteobacteria bacterium
AATTGGCGCGCTATGTCGTGCTCAATCCGGTGCGCGCCGGGATGACCGGAACGCCGGGCGACTGGCTGTGGAGCAGCTACCGCGCCACGCTGGGCGATGTGTCCGCTCCCCCGTGGCTTGAGGTTCAGCCGCTGCTGGCCCGCTTCGATCCCGGCTCTGCGGCAAGTGCCCGGGCCGCCTATGCCAACTTCGTCTCCCAGGGTGTGGGCAAGCCATCGCCCTGGGAAGGCGTGCGCAATCAATTATTCCTGGGCAGCGAGGCCTTCGCCGGGCAGTTCCTGGCGCAGGATCGGCGGGAAAAACCCGTGAGCGGCGAGGTGCCCAGGGCGCAGCGGGGCCAGCAACCTCCTTCCCTTGAGGAAATCGCCCGCCAGGCGCAGGGCAGGAATGGCGCCATTCGGGCGGCTTGGGCGACCGGGGCCTATACCCAGCGCCAGATCGGCGATCATTTCGGGCTGGGCTACAGCGCGGTCAGCCGGATCGTGAAGACCGCGCGGCCGGGGGCTCGGAGGGGGCCTGAAGGTTCGCCGCCAGACAAACTGACAAGTAATCAGGCAACTTTCAAGACCTGACCCCCGCGCTATGTGACCCCCGCGCTATGACACCGTGATCTTGGGCGCCGTGCGCTGGCCCTTGCCGCTTTGGATCAGCCCCACCTTGTCCCAGATGCGTTTGGCGATGGCCCGATAGGCCTCGGCATGCGGGCTTTCCGGCTTCGAGACCACGATGGGCTGGCCGCCGTCCGAGGTTTCGCGGATTTCGATGTCCAGCGGCACTTCGCCCAGGAAATCGCAGCCCAGCCGGGCCGCTTCCGATTTGGCGCCGCCATGGCCGAAGATATGCGCCTCGTGTCCGCAACTGGGGCACATGTAATAGCTCATATTCTCGATCAGCCCCAGCACCGGCACTTCGACCTTGCGGAACATGTTAAGGCCGCGCCGGGCATCCAGCAGGGCGATGTCTTGGGGCGTGGAAACGATCACGGCGCCGGTCAGCGGCACCTTCTGACTGATGGTCAGTTGCGTGTCGCCGGTGCCGGGCGGCATGTCGATCAGCATGACGTCCAACTCGCCCCAGTCCACGTCGCGCAGCATCTGCTCCAAGGCTCCCATCACCATGGGGCCGCGCCAGATCACCGGCGCGTCCTCGGGCACCAGAAAGCCCATCGACATGGCGGTCAGGCCATGATTGTGCAAGGGCAGGATGGATTGGCCGTCCGGGGACATCTCGGGCTGGCCTTCAATCCCCAGCATGCGCGGCATCGATGGGCCATAGATGTCGGCGTCGAACACGCCCACCTTGAGGCCCATGCCGACCAAAGCCAGGGCCAGATTGACCGTGGTGGTGGATTTGCCCACACCGCCCTTGCCCGAGGCTACGGCAATCACCGCTTTCACATGGGGAATCAGGGGCTTCTCGCCACCAGGGGCGCCGTGAGCATGCCCGTGCCCGTGGTCATGCCCGCCGCCGTCCTTGCCCTTCTTGCGTTCCGCCGTCAGCACCGCCTGCACGGTCAGCACGCCAGGCAGGGCGTGGACGGCCTTTTCGGCCTCAATCCGCACCGGTTCCAGGGTTTTTGCTCGGGCGGGATCGATTTCAATGGCAAAGGCGACATGCCCATCCTTGATGGAAATCCCCGAAATCATGCCCAGGCTGACCAGATCGGAGCCCTTCTCGGGGTCCTTGACGTTCTTAAGGGCCGCCAGCAGCGTTTCCTGGGTGACGATGGACATGCTTGAAACCTCCCGCAACTTGCCGATATAGGAATAACCCGGTCAGCGACGTTGCTAGGACCGGGTAGGTGTCATATAAGGCGCTAATGATATTTTGCAAAGACGCAATCGGCAAAAAGGACCTTCTCTTATGGCGATGAATTCCGGAGGCGGCGGCCCGTGGGGCGGCGGAAGCGGCAGCGGTGGTGGCAGCGGCGGCGGCGGCGGTCCTTGGGGCGGTGGCGGCGGAAATGGCCCAAGCTGGGGCGGCGGGGGCAATCCCTGGGGCCGAGGCAAGGGGCCCGACATCGACGATTTGGTCAAAAAGGGCCAGGAGGGTCTGCGCAGCTTGTTCTCGAACGGCGCCAAGGGCGGCATCGTCCTGATCGCCATCGTCTTTTTCGGCTGGCTGGCGACGGGGCTTTACCGGGTGCAGCCCGACGAGCAGGGCGCCGTGGTCGTCTTCGGCAAATGGACCGACACCACTCAGCCCGGCCTGCACTATAACTGGCCGGCTCCCATCGGGCATGTCTACAAGCCCAAGGTGACGCGTTCGAACCGGGCCGAGATCGGTTTCCGTTCGGCCGGCGATAACCGCTCGGCCAGGCCCGGCACCTCGAACCGCGACGTCAACGAGGAAAGCCTGATGCTGACCGGCGACGAGAATATCGTCGACATCGATTTCATCGTGCTGTGGAAGATCAAGGATGCCGGGCAGTTCCTGTTCAAGGTGCGCGATCCGCAGGGCACCGTGAAGGTGGCCGCCGAAAGTGCCATGCGCGACGTGATCGGCAAGACCCCCATTCAAATGGCGCTGACCGAAGGCCGCAAGCTGATCGAGCAGCAGACCCTGACCCTGCTGCAGCAGATGCTGGATACCTACGAAACCGGCGTCGAGATTCTGGAAGTGCAGATGCAAAAGGCCGATCCGCCCGCCCAGGTGGTGGACGCCTTCAACGACGTGCAGCGCGCCAAGGCCGACCGCGAGCGCTTGAGCAACGAGGCCGAAGCCTACAGAAACGACATCATCCCCAAGGCCCGAGGCGAAGCTGAAAAGCTGATACAGGAATCCCAGGCCTATAAGGAGCAGGTGGTCAATATCGCGGAAGGTGAGGCCAAGCGCTTCATCGCCGTCCACACCTCCTATGCCAAGGCTCCCGATGTCATCTCGCGCCGCTTCTATTACGAGACCATCGAGCAGGTTCTGAAAGGAACGCATAAAGTGATCATCGATCCCCAGGCGGCCAAATCCGGCGTCCTGCCCTATATGCCGCTGTCCGAGCTTCGGCCCAAAAGCGAGAATGGATCGGGGGTGAAGCCATGAACCGCTCGTTAGGCTTTGCCGGCATCGGCTTTGTAATTCTTGCCATCCTGGCCTGGGATTCGCTGTTCGTCATCGAGCAGCAGGAACAGGCCATCATCCGCCAATTGGGTGCGCCCCAGCGGGTTATCCGCGAGCCCGGCCTGAAAATGAAACTGCCCTTCTTCCAAGATGTGGTGATCTACGATATTCGCCTGCTCGACATGGATCCCCCGGTCGAACAGGTGATCCTGGCCGATCAGAAGCGCCTTGATGTCGATACCTACACGCGCTATCGCATCAGCGATCCGTTGAAGTTCTTCCAGGCCCTGGGCACGGAAGACGCGGCCCGCTCGCAGTTGCGCCAGATCGTCAGTTCCTCGCTGCGTCGCGTTCTGGGTAACATCACCATGTCGAGCCTGCTTTCGGCTGAGCGCACTCAGATCATGAGCGACATCCAGACCCAGGCCAACGAGAATGCCCAGCGCTTCGGCATCGAGATCACCGACGTGCGCATCAAGCGGGCCGATCTGCCCGAGGAAACCAGCCAGGCCATCTATGAGCGCATGAAGTCGGAACGCGAACGCGAAGCCCGCGAGAATCGTGCCCAGGGCACCGAGCGCGCCCAGCAGATTCGTTCTCGGGCCGAGCGCGAGCGCACGGTCATTCTGGCTGAAAGCCAGAAGATGGCGCAGATCGCCAAGGGTCAGGGCGATGCCGAGGCCAATCGTCTTTATGCCGAGGCCTATGGTCGCGATCCGCAGTTCTTCGCCTTCTACCGGGCCATGCAGGCCTACCGCACGGCTATCGGCGACAAGGACACCACGCTGATCCTGTCGCCCGACAGCGAGTTCTTCAAATATCTGCTGGGGCCAGGTGCGGCGGGGCGCGCACGTTGACCTAATTTTGCCATGATTGCCCTTTAGGTCAAAGCTACCGGGCATCGATCAAGGATAAGGACCATTATGAACAAGGTATTCGGGACACTGGCCGTTCTGCTTTTGGGATCGTGGGCGGTTGCCGCCGCGGCACGGGAAGCTCCCACCAGCTTTGCCGATCTGGCGGAAGCTCTGTCGCCCGCCGTGGTCAATGTCTCGACCACTCAGACCGTGGCCGCCAAGGGCGGGCCGGAAATGCCCCAATTCCCCCCAGGCTCGCCTTTCGAGGAGTTCTTCAAGGATTTCCTGGAGCGTCAGCGTCCCGACGGCGGCAAGCAGCACCGGGCCACATCGCTGGGTTCGGGCTTCATCATCGATGCCGAAGGTCTGGTGGTGACCAACAATCATGTGATCGCCGACGCCGACGAGGTGAATGTGATCTTGCACGACAATCAGACCTTGAAGGCCGAGGTGGTGGGCAGGGACGCCAAGACCGATCTGGCCCTGTTGCGCATCAAGCCCAGCAAGCCCTTGGTTGCGGTCAAGTTCGGCAATTCCGACGAATCGCGCGTGGGCGACTGGATCATCGCCATCGGCAATCCCTTTGGTCTCGGCGGCACCGTCACGGCGGGCATCATCTCGGCTCGCCAGCGCGACATCAATGCCGGACCCTATGACGATTTCCTGCAGACCGACGCCGCCATTAATCGCGGCAATTCGGGCGGCCCCATGTTCAACATGAAGGGCGAGGTGATCGGTGTGAACACCGCCATCTATTCGCCTTCGGGCGGTTCCGTCGGCATCGGTTTTGCCGTGCCCTCCTCGCTGGCCAAGACGGTGATCGAGGATTTGAAGAAGTTCGGGCGCACCAAGCGCGGCTGGCTGGGCGTGCATATCCAGTCCGTCACCGACGAGATCGCCGACAATCTGGGCATCAAGGACAAGGAGAACCGGGGCGCTCTGGTGGCCAGTGTAACCCCCAAGGGTCCGGCCGAGAAGGCGGGGATCAAGGGCGGCGACGTCATCGTTTCTTTTGACGGCAAGCGCGTGGGCGAAATGCGTCGCCTGCCCCGCATCGTGGCCGAAACCCCGGTGGGCAAGGCGGTCGATGTGGTGGTGCTGCGCCAGGGCAAGACGGTCAATCTGAAGGCGACGGTGGCCGAGTTGGAGGAAGAGGAATCGCAAGCCGCCAAGCAGGGTAAGGGCAAGAGCCAGCCCCCTGTGGTGGCCGCCAGCAAGCCGGTGCCGGGATTGGGGCTTTCCGTCTCGCCGCCCACACCCGAGGTGCGCCAGAAATTCGATCTGGCCGACGATACAAAGGGCCTTGTGGTCACCGGGGTCGAGCCTAACGGGCCCGCTGCCGAAAAGGGCATCAAGCCGGGTTCGGTCATTCTGGAAGCCGGTCAGTCTGCTGTCGGCCAGCCTGCCGATCTGATCAAGAAGGTAGAGGACGCCAAGGCGGCCAGCGCCAAGACGCTGCTGCTGCTGATCGACGGTCCCAACGGGCCGGGCTATGTGGTGCTGAAGCTGGGCAAGTAGTCGGCCCGGAAACACCGCACCGGCTAGAGCGGGTCGTATGAAATCGAAGCCGTTAAACGGCTTCGACTGAAAACGTGAATCCGCTCTATCGATTTGTTTTGAGCGGACGATTCACGTTTAACTCAGAGTCACCCGAGTGACTCGGAGTTAAACGATCGTGCGCTAGGCATGCGTGGCGCGGGGAGGGGCAGCATGGCGGACAACGAGGCGCAGGCGCTGGATGCCTGGCAGCTTGACCCGGGATCGGCGGACCGGCCGCCCTACAAACCCGTCTCTCTGCCCGACCTGGGCGGTCCTGTGGGCTGCGATCTCCTGCTGGTGAGTGCCGCTTCCTGGGCGGCGGAGGTGGCGAGCGAGTTGCGCCGCCTGGGCGGGCACCGGGTGATCCTGGCCGTCACGGGGGCCCAGGCTCTGGAGAGCTGCGCGCACAACGCTTTTCAATTGATCGTGCTGGACGAGGAAGTGGGAGACTTTCCCGCTCTCGATCTCGCCTGGCAGATCAGGAAAATCCCCGGCCAGGTCCAACCGGTGAGCCTGATCCTTCTGGTGAAGGAGTTGCCTGCTCCCGATCTCACCCACGCCTATGGCCGGGTCGACATACGGATACTTCTCTCCGGCCAGCCCCGCGCTGAGCGGCTGCAAAGAAGCTTTCGCCTGCTTGCCGGTGAGATATTGGCCTGGGGAAGATAGCGCAGGCTCTTATACCAGTTTGCAGAATGAATGGCCTCACCGCAGGCCGGGCGCTTTGTGACACGGATTAAAACGTGAATCGGCAGCTCAAAACAAATTTCTAGAGCGGATTCACGCCATCAATCGAAGCCGTTTAATGGCTTCGATTTCAGGCGACGCGCTCTAGGCGGGGAGAGTTCTGCGGATCAGTCAAACAGGCTGGAGACCGAGCGATCTTCCGAGATGCGCTGAATCGATTCCGCCATCAAGGGGGCGATGGTGAGCTGGCGGATGTTGGGCGAGCCCTTTACTGCCTCGGTGGCCGGAATGCTGTCGGTGGTGATGAGGTGCTTTAGGGGCGAGTTCGAGACGCGTTCGACCGCACTGCCCGACAAAACGCCATGGGTGACATAGGCCGAAACCGAGGCAGCACCCGCAGCCATCAAGGCCACGGCAGCGTTGCACAACGTCCCTGCCGAATCGACGATATCGTCGATCATGATGCAGGTGCGGTTCTCGACTTCGCCGATGATGTTCATCACTTCCGAAACGCCGGCACGTTCGCGCCGCTTGTCGATGATGGCCAGATCGGCCCCGATGCGGGCCGCCAGGGCGCGGGCGCGCACCACGCCGCCCACGTCGGGCGACACGATCATCACATCCTCGCCGCCAAAACGCTCGCGCACATCGTTGACGAAGACAGGGGCTGCGAACAGATTGTCCAGCGGAATGTCGAAGAAACCTTGAATCTGCCCGGAATGCAGATCGACCGTGACCACGCGATCCGCACCCGCCGCCGTGATCAGATTGGCCACCATCTTGGCCGAAATGGGCGAGCGGGGGCCGGTCTTGCGATCCTGGCGGGCATAGCCGAAATAGGGCATGACGGCCGTGATGCGCCGGGCCGAGCCGCGCTTCAAGGCATCCATGGTGATCAGCAATTCCATCAGATGGTCGTTGGCCGGAAAGCAAGTCGATTGCACCACGAACACATCCTCGCCGCGCACATTCTCCAGCACCTCGACATGAATTTCCATGTCGTTGAAACGCTTGATGGTGGCCTTGGTAAGCGGCTGGCCCAGATAGGCCGAAATGGCTTCGGCCAGCGGACGGTTGCTGTTGCAGGCGAGCAGCTTCATGGACTGGTACTTCCCCGGCGGCTTGCCCACATTTGGGCTAGGTCGATTTAACATTACCGTCATGGCCTGTAAACCTTTTCGCCTTGGCGCACGAACTGGCTGGGGGCGAGACTTTTCCCTCTTGACCCGGCAGGTCAAACAACCCATTGGTGAGTCATGTTGATTCTTGGTGCCCGCGATCCGGCTTACCGGGAGATTACGTCCCAGGCGGACTATCTGGGCCGTCGCCGCTTTCTGCATCTGGCCGCCGGAGTCGCCTTCGCCCCGGCAGCGGGGGGCCGATTCGCGCTCTCGGAGCCGCAGACGGCCAAAAAAGACGCTACCAGTTACAATAATTTCCTGGAGTTGGGCGAAAGCAAGGAGGCGCCCGGCGAGAACGCGCATCGCTTCAATCCCAAGCCTTGGACGGTCGAAGTGGGCGGCGAGGTGGACAGGCCAGCCCGCTTCGATCTCAATGACTTGTTGAAGGCCTTTCCGCTGGAAGAGCGCGTCTATCGCCTACGTTGCGTTGAGGCCTGGTCGATGGTGATTCCCTGGATCGGTTTTCCTCTGGCCGATCTTTTGAAGCGGGTGGGGCCTACCAGCCGGGGCAAATATGTTGAATTCATCACGCTTCACGATCCGGCGCGTCTTCCCGGGCAGCGCAATCCCCTTTATCCCTGGCCCTATCGCGAGGGACTTCGCATCGACGAGGCCATGCATCCCCTGACTCTGCTGGCCGTCGGCATGTATGGCGAGACGCAGATTCCCGCCCAGAACGGGGCTCCCATCCGGCTGGTGGTTCCCTGGAAATACGGCTTCAAGAGCATCAAATCCATCGTCTCGATCCGGCTGGTGGAGGCCCCACCAAAAACCACCTGGGGCATGATGCAGCCCGGCGAGTATGGTTTTTTTTCCAACGTCAATCCCGAGGTGGATCATCCGCGCTGGAGCCAGAAGCGCGAGCGGCGCATTGGCGAATTCTTAAAGCGCGAAACCCTGATGTTCAACGGTTATGCCGACCAGGTGGCGCATCTGTATGCCGGTCAGGATCTGAGAAAGGATTACTGAGTGTCTGTCCGCAAGGCCGCCTGGGGGCTTGCCCTGGTCCCGCTGCTCTGGCTGGCGGGCAAGGCTTGGTTTTTCGGGATGGGGGCCAATCCCATCGAGGCGGTGATCCGTTTCCAAGGCGATTGGGGCTTACGCTTTCTCGTTCTTACCTTGTGCGTAACACCCTTGCTGCGCTGGTATCCAAGGCTGGCGCCCGCTAGGCGTACGCTGGGGCTGCTCGCCTTCTTCTTCGCCCTGTCGCATCTGCTGCTCTATGTGGGCGTCGACAAATTCTTCGCCTGGGATGAATTGTGGCGCGATATCGTGAAGCGGCGCTATATCACCATCGGCCTGATCGTCTTTCTAATGCTGCTTCCTCTGGCCGTGACCTCGACCAATGGCTGGGTCAAGCGTCTGGGCTTCGTCGCCTGGAAGCACCTGCATTTGCTGGTTTGGCCCATCGCCTTCCTGGCCTGCCTGCATTTCGCCCTGATGATCAAGTTCTACGCCTACGGCGAACCCATGCTCTATACGGGAATTTTCCTGATTCTGGCGGGCTTGAGGTTTCATAAAAGGGCTTAAGCTCTTGTCCCCCTACCCGGCGCGGGGGATAATGCCCCGAACGTCACGGGAATTTGATATTCATGCGTGGGCCTTTGCCAGCCTTCCTTCTTGCCCTTCTGCTTTCGGCTTGCGCTCAGACCGCAACGCCGCAAGGCGAATCCGCCAAATCCGGCGAAGCCGCGGATGTGGGCAACAAGACGCCAGTGGTCGCTGCCGCCTTTCCGGCGCTGGAGGCCGAAGCGGTTCTGTCCAAGGGTTTTCAGGCCATCTTCGACTTCTCGCTCGACCCCATCGATCCTTCTTCTTTCGCCCTGGAAGGGATGAGGGGGCTGGGCGCCATCGATCCCAATCTGGTGGCCTTGCTCGAAAATGGCCGGTTTCAGGTCCGGCTGGGCGTCGAGATGGTCTTTTCAGCGCCGCTTCCTTCATCCCAGGATGCCAGGGGCTGGGCGCGTCTGGCCATCGAGGCGGTGATTGCCGCCAGGTCCAAGTCGGACCCTTTGCGCGGCGCCGAGGCCGAGACTGTCTATCAGGCCATCTTCGATGCCGCTCTAACCCGTTTCGATCTGCATTCGCGTTATGCGGGGGCCGAAGAAACCAAGCGTCTTAAGGCCCTGCGCGAGGGCCAGGGGGTGGATGGCGCTGTCTTGCCTGCGACCGTTGGAATGGCGCTGAGCGATCAGGTGGCGATGATCCAGATCGTGGGCTTCAATAGCCGCACGGCGGAAGCTTTCGAGACCAAACTCAAGGAAGCTCAGGCGCTGTACGGGCGCCAGTGGAAGGGGCTGATTCTCGATCTGCGCGGCAATCCGGGGGGGCTGTTGGATCAGGCCGTGCGCTCGGCCGACCTGCTGCTGAGCCCGGGGCGAATCGTCGCCACCCGGGGCAGGCATTCCCAGTCCAGCCATAATCACGACGCCACCGACGGCGAATTTGCCCAAGGTGTCCCCATCGTGGTGCTGGTCGATGGCCGTACCGCCTCGGGTGGTGAAATTCTGGCTGCCGCCCTTCAGGACCGGGGCCGGGCCGTGGTGGTGGGAACGACGACCTTCGGCAAGGGCTTGGTGCAGACCGTGATCGATCTGCCCAACGGGGGCGAAATCGATTTGTCCTGGTCACGTTTTCATGCTCCTTCGGGCTACGCCCTGCAGGGACTGGGGGTTCTGCCCAATATCTGCACCTCCAGCGGCACTTCGGGCAGGGGCCTAAGCGGTCTGGTTTCCGGAGAGTCGAGTCTGGCCAACGCCTTCGCCCAATGGCGAACCGTCGGTACCGGCAATCAGGCTGCCCGCAGAACGCTGCGCGCCCAGTGTCCGGCCGAGGACGGGGCCTCGGAAGCCGAAGAGGTGGCGCGCCGCCTGCTGGCGGATCGGGCCTTGTTTACCAAGGCATTAGCGCCAACGGGCTCGGTTGCGGGCTTAAAGCCTTGACATTTTCCGGCGCATCAGTATGTTCGCGCGCCTGACGTTCATCCGGAGCCCATTGCCATGGCCAAGCCATCTACCGTGCTTATCAAGCTGGTCAGCACCGCCGATACCGGTTACTTCTACGTGACCAAAAAGAATCCGCGCAAGACCACGGAGAAGATGGAGTTCCGCAAGTACGATCCGGTGGTGCGCAAGCACGTCGCCTTCAAAGAAACCAAGATCAAGTAACCAGCCGCTTTTTGGCTGCAAACGGGCGTCCGCGGCTAGGCTGCGGGCGCCCGTTGCGTCTTGGCTGTCTTTATGTCCATACTTTGACCCATGCCCAAAACCGGCCCCTTCAACCGCTTTGCCTTCGTCGCAGCCGACACCGACATCGCCAGACAGGCGCAAAAGCGCCTGACCGAGCGTTATGGCGATGCGCCGCTTGATCAGGCCCAGGTCATCGTGGCCTTGGGCGGTGATGGATTCATGCTGGAAACCCTGCACCGCCATCTGCCCCTGAAGCTTCCCATCTATGGCATGAATTGCGGCAGTGTCGGCTTTCTGATGAACGCCTTTCACGAAGACAGATTTCTGGAGCGTCTGGCCTCGGTCGAGGAAGTCGTGCTGCACCCCTTGCTGATGACGGCGCGCACGGTTTCAGGGGAAATCCACGAGGCCCTGGCCATCAACGAGGTCTCGCTGCTCAGGCAGACCCGTCAGGCCGCCAAGATTTGCATTCAGGTCGATGGCGTTGAACGCATGGGCGAATTGATCTGCGACGGCATTCTGATCGCAACGCCAGCAGGCAGCACAGCCTATAATCTGTCGGCGCACGGCCCCATCATTCCCATGGAAACCCAGCTTCTGGCCTTAACGCCGATTAGCGCCTTTCGGCCAAGGCGCTGGCGCGGGGCCCTTTTGCGCCATAAGGCGCTGGTTCGTTTCGAGGTTCTGGAAGGCGCCAAGCGCCCGGTCAGCGCGGTGGCAGATTTCACCGAAGTGCGCGATGTCGTGCAGGTGGATGTGCGCGAGAGCGCCGATATCGAGCTGCGTCTTCTGTTCGATCCCGAACATGGCCTGGAAGAGCGCATCCTGACCGAGCAATTCGTCTCGTGACGTTCGACGGCGCGAAACTATCCCGCTGGGCGCTGACGCTGGCCCTGGCGGGGCTGGGCGGCTGGGTCTTCTTTCTGATCAATTTCCCTCTGCCCTGGATGATGGGGGCCATGGCCGCCACCACGGGGGCGGCCCTGCTGAAATTGCCGATGACCGTGCCGCCGAAATTGCGCGACTCGGTCATGATCATCCTGGGTCTCATGCTGGGCACCGGTTTTTCGCCCGAAGTGCCGGGACGTCTGCTTGATTGGTGGCCGGGGCTTTTGGCCCTGGTGCTGTATCTGATCGTCGCCATCACCGTGGGTATGTTCTGGTATTCGCGCAAATTGGGCTGCGATGCGCCCACCGCCTATTATGCCGCCGTTCCCGGCGGCCTTTCCGAAATGGTGGCCTTGGCGATTGCCGAGAAAGGCGACGAGGGCATGGTGTCGATTCTGCACACGCTGCGCATCATGGTGGTGGCGGCCCTGGTGCCTTGGGGCATCCGTCTGGCCCAGGGACTTCCCCTGACAGGAACGCCCGGCGCGGTTCATCTGACCTCGCTGGCCCTTGGCGATTTCGGCTTTCTTCTGCTGGGGGCCGGTCTGGGTGTTGTGGCGGGAAGGCTTCTCAGGCTGCCCGCCTATCTGATGGTGGGGCCGATGCTGGCCAGTGCTTGCCTAAGCATGGCGGGACTGACCCAGGTGCGCCCGCCCATCGAGCTGATCGTTCTGGCCCAGGTGGTGCTGGGTGGCGCCGTGGGGTCGCGTCTGGCCTGGATTGATCGGGATGTGGTCAAGCGGGGGCTGGCGGCCTCGCTGGTCCTGGTGGTGCCGATGGTGGCACTGGCGGCGGCATTGTCCTGGGTGGTCAGCGAACTGGCCGGTTTCGATCATTTCGCCATGCTGCTGGCCCTGATGCCGGGCGGTTTGGGCGAGATGAGCCTGATCGCGCTGGCGCTCAATATCGATGTGCCCTTTGTCGCCACGCATCACATGACGCGCATAGCACTGGTCATGCTGGTAGCCCCTCTGGCCTTCCGCTGGATGAAGGCCAGGAAGAAAAACTAGCGCAGGATCGTTTAACTCCGAGTCACCCCGGTGACACGGAGTTAAACGTGAATCCTTCGCTAAAACAAATTTCTAGAGCGGATTCACGCCATCAATCGAAGCCGTTTAATGGC
>JADFZV010000066.1 GCA_015232335.1 Alphaproteobacteria bacterium
CCCCTCCTCGACCCAGACGTAGGTGAACTCGTCATTGTATTCGCCCTTCTTGTAAAGTTTGCTGCTCGTGACGGTGCCATCGACGGGGCTTTTCACCTCGGTTCCAGGCTTGGCTTCGATATCGACGCCTTGGTGATAGTAGACTTTTCCATCTTTGCCTTTGCGACTCGCCTCGAACCGTCCATCGCCCATTCTATCATCTCGGATTATCGGTTTAGGAATTGGGCTCTTTGTACCCTTGGCGGCTGATTGCTTGGCCTCGCCATGCTGAGCAGCACCCGTTCCGGGCGCGGCGCGATCATAGTCGGAAACCTGAACGACATTACCATCCCGGCTTTGCGAATAACCCCTGACATGGACGATGGCTTCCGGTCCGCCTTCGGGATCGTTGGCATACATATGAGAACTGCCGGGCACATAAAGGCCGGGATAGACGCGTTTGAATTCGCCGGTCACATGGGTGACATAGGCGTCGTGTTCGGGGTGGTTATGGTCCCAGTAACGCTTGTCGGCGACGAGCGTCCGCAGGGCTTCCCTGATCTGGGGACGTGTAGGACTGGACATGACACAAACTTCCTATGGTGGTTGACAATGCGACAAATCAATCTCTTTGCGGGAGTTAAGTCAATATAATTTCCTATCACATCATCTGCGGTCTTATAAGCAAGCAAATTGCCTAGATACTGTGGCATCGCAACCTATAACCAAAAGATGGAGAAGGTTCATCTGGAAGCGCCTGCGCGCCAGGGGGGCTTGAAGATGCGTCCATCCGGATTACATAAGGTAACGTGAATGTAAATCTAGGGAGGACACCATGGCCGGACTGATCGACGGGTTTGATCCATCAGGCATCGTTACCGTCAACAAGGTTATTCTGAAGCCGGGCTATACGGTCGATGATCTCGAGGAGCGGGTGGCGGTTCTGTGCGAGAACGTGAAAACCTATCATTCCGAAACCGGCTTCGTGGGCGGTTTCGTCTGTCTGAACTCGGGCCAGATTTCCAATGAAGGGTCAACCATCGGCCAGGCGGTGGAAAGCCCCGGCAAGGGCCGCGAGGCCCTGATCGTCACCTTCTGGAAAAGTTTCGCCGAACACGAGCAGTCGCACCGCTCGCCCAGCTTCCAGCCATTGTTCCAGCAGGTGCTGGAGCTTTGCGAAAACGGCAACGAGGAAATTGCCTATTCCATGCTCTGGTCGGGCAAGGCCTATTCCCCCGCCGAGGCCAAGCTGGCCCAGGCGGCAAAAGAGAAGGCGGCGTAAGCTATCTCGCTTCGGCGAATTTCATCGCCAGTTCGGCGTCGGTCATGGGATCGATCAGGGCGGAGATGGCGGCCAGCAGTCCCATCTCTTCCTTCTGGATGTGGAAGATTTCACGCTCGACCATCTCAAGCCCCAGGCTGTGGAACTGCTTCCAGCTTTCGGGGGTGAATCCGTTCTCCAGGGCCTCGCGGGCCAAGCCGCCCAATTCCTGGGCCACGGGGCGGATCATGCCATGCTCGTGCGCCAGAAAGGCCGTCATGCCGGTCTCGCCCGCTTCAGCCAGGGCGGGAAACAAATGCCCCTCTTCGAAGCCGAAATGGCGGGTGATTTCGTCGTCGACAATGCGCGACACATCCTTCAGCAGCAGAACCACCTGATCATTCTTGACGTCGGGCGGGCGCTTCGAGGTCTGTCCGACCAGAAATTCTTCAAGCTTTTGCAAAAGCGCAATGGCCTGCAGATGGTCCTGGTGCAGAAGCTGGCCTACTTTCGATGAGATCGCGAACATCGTATTGGTCCTTGTTGAATGATCAGATACTTTCAGATTTGAAACGACGCAGACGCCGGTAAAGTTCGATTCCATAGCCCGCAAAGGCCAGCGCGCCCAAAAGCCCCGAAACGGCACCCAGCCGCACCAGAATCTGCGAGTCCAGAACAAGCCCCGCCCCCACCGCAACTAGCGCGATGAGATGAAAGACGAAATGCGTTTTCGTCAGCCCCTCGGCCATCAGTTGCGACAGCAAGGGGGTGCGCCCGAACGGGGTTGCTGAATGCATACTAGCCAGAAAAGGCATGATCCGCTGCAACACGCCAAGCAGGAAGGTCAACAGCCAGCCCGCGACGGTTAGCCAGATGAATAGCAGGCCCGCATTCGGGAATAGATCGAACAGGGCGGCCAGGCCTGAGAGAATGGAGACCGGAGCCAGGGCGGCGCCGGTCCAGATGGGCAGGAAGAAGAAGCCGGTGCGCTTGCGCATGCGTTTCTTGAACATCTGCACCAAAGACCAGCCCAGCAACCCCATGCCGCAAAGGCCGAGCGCGCCGCCCAGGGCCATCAGATAAGGCTGTTCCACCAGAGCACCCGCCACGGCCAGCAGAAGGCCCGTTCCGTTGCAGGCCAGGGCCATTCGGCCCAGGCGCTCCGAAGGGGCCAGGGACAAGGCAAACATGGGCAACAGGATGGTGCTAAGGCCGGAAGCCAGCATGCCCATGAAGCCGAAAGTAGCCAGGAGGCCGTGCGCCAGAACCAGGGGCGAGCGCGCCCCCAGGAATCCGAAAACCAGATTGAGCGCCAGCACGCCGCCCAGGGCCTCTACAGCCACCAAGGACAGCGTGGCGATCCAGGCGTGTCCGGTCACGACGGGCATGTCGTCGACCCCCAGCAGATTATCGGCCAGCAGCACGGCCGTAACGACCAGACCCAGGGCGACTGAAACGCCCCCTATCGCGACAAGCCAAGGAAGCTCGCTCAACAGGCCCAGGGCAAAGGCCAGAACGCCCCCGGCTATCATCCAGAAGATCGAGCGACATAGATTGGGAGAGCGGACGGATCGTTTCGTGGCGACCGGCAATAGCTGAAACGAGGCCCCCGTCGCCACCATCGCCAGAACCCCCAACGTGATGAGATGCAGGGCGGCCAGCACCGGCCAGGTCAACCCCTGGGACGGCTTGGCCAGCAAGGCCAGGACCAGCCAGGCCAGAATGTGAAAGAAAATGGCCGCGCCAAAGAAACGGAAGGGCACGTCGGGAGGCAACAGCCTGCCCTTGGCATTCTGGGACGGATCGACAGGAAACATTAAAATGGCGCCTCTCGGCTGAGCACCAAACGGACTTCCCTGTCGTCACCGGGCACCAGACGCCAGTTCCAGCCCCGCTCAGTCAATTCAGGATACAAGAAAACCGGCTCGCGATCATGGTGAACCACGACCCTGGAACCGGCATCAGGATTTTCGAGAAGACCTAGAATAGCCAGCATGGGCGCCGGAGGCTTGAGGCCCCGCACATCAATATGCCAGCCATCCTGGGCTTGCCAGACCTTGCTGTTTGCCTGCGCTTCAATCGAAGAAATCATCGTCATGACCTGATGCTTATGCCAGAACAGCGCACACTTCCTTGACTTCGGATAATTCCTTATCAAGAGCGGCAAATGGATTTATTCTAGCCCCATGAGCCCTCTCGTTCCCATCTTACTGTGCGCCGACGATTTCGGCCTGTCGCCCGGCGTCAGCCGGGCCATCGCCTCGTTGCTGACGGACAAGCGCCTGTCGGCCACCTCCTGTATGACGAAGGCCCGTTTCTGGCCAGAGACGGCGCCCTTGTTGAAGCCGTTGGCAGGCTCTGCCGCCATCGGCCTGCATGTCACCCTGACCGCGCTGGCGCCGCATCCGCCCCTGTCCGTCTTGCTAAAGCAAGCCTTCTTGCGCCAGCTCAGCCAAGCGGACATCGAAGCCGAGTTGAACAGTCAGATCGATGCCTTCGAGGCCGCCCTTGGCCGCAAGCCCGATTTTCTGGATGGTCACCAGCATGTGCATGTTCTTCCGGTGATTCGCGATGCCGTGCTGGGCGTGATGACCTCGCGCCTCAAAGGGGCCTGGCTGCGCGATGTGTGGGAACCTCTACCCTCGCTGTTTCAAAATGCGCCCAGCCCCTTGAAGGCCCTGGCGCTGAACGGACTGGGCTTTGTCCTGCATCAAAAGGCCAAGTCGCTGGGCATTCCGGTCAATCGCGGCTTTCGCGGGGCCTATGACCTGTTGGGGCCGCATGAGCCGCCCGAACGGCTTTTCCCCCGCTTCCTGGCCAATGCCCAGCACAGCATGCTGATCATGTGCCATCCGGCCCATATCGACGAGGCCCTAATCAACGGGCCCGATCCGGTGCATGCCCCCCGCGAGGCCGAGCGAGCCTATCTGGCCTCGGATCTTTTTTCGCGCCACTTGGCCGAAGCCGGAGTGGCGTTGGCCGCAGGCTTGGGATAATCTGCAACGCCATGACAGTCCTAATGCTTCGCCCCGCCACCCTGGACGATATGATCCATGTCCAGGCCATCTATGCCCATCATGTGCGAACCGGCACCGGCTCTTTCGAGATCGAGCCCCCGGACCTGACTGAAATGAAGCGGCGCATGGGCGAAGTGATCGAACGCAATCTGCCCTTCCTGGTCTCTGAGGTCGGCGGATTCATCGCGGGCTACGCCTATGCCAATCTTTATCGGCCCCGGGCGGCCTATCGCTTCACCTGCGAGGATTCGGTCTATATCGATCCCGCCTATCAGAAGCAGGGCATCGGCCAGGCCCTGTTGTCCGCCTTGATCGAGGGCAGCGCCAAAAGCGGATTCAAGCAGATGGTGGCGGTGATCGGCGGCTCGGACAATCTGGGCTCGATCCGCCTGCATGAAAGAAACGGCTTCGAGCGCGTGGGACTGTTGCCGAAGGTCGGCTTCAAATTCGACCGCTGGCTGGACAGCGTGCTGATGCAAAGGGCTCTCTAAAAACAGCCCACATTGCTGTAATCCATCAGAATGGCGGTGCCGCGCAGAACCCAAAGTCCGGTGACAAGACCCAGAACGAAGACTCCCAGCAGGGCCAGGATGATTTTCAGCCGGGAGGTCATTGCGCCGCCTTGGGAGCAAGGCGCGCCACCGGGGCTTCCCGGATCGGCAGATTGACCAGTCCGGAAAAGACGCCCAACGCCACCGACAGCCACCACATCAGATCGTAGGAGCCGGTCAGGTCGAAAGCCTTGCCGCCCAGCCAGGCCCCGAAGAAGCTGCCCACCTGATGCGACAGGAAGACGATGCCGTACAGCATCGACATGTTGGCGGGTCCGAACATCTGAGCCACCAGCCCGCTGGTGAGTGGCACCGTGCCCAGCCACAAAAGACCCAGCGAGCCCGCAAATAGCAGCACCGAGAAGGGCGAGAGCGGCATGAAGATGAAAATGAGAAAGACCAGGGCGCGCCCGAAATAGAGCACCGACAGCAGGCGCTTCTTACTGTATTTGCCGCCCAGCCAGCCGCAGCCCCAACTGCCGATGATATTGAAAAGACCGACCAGGGCCAGCGACCAGGCCCCCAGCCATTCCGGCATGGCGCGATCAGCCAGATAGGCGGGCAGATGCGTCACCACGAAGGCGACGTGAAAACCGCAGACGAAAAAGCCAGCCACCAGATACCAATAGCTGGGATGGCGAAAGGCCTCGCCCAAGGCCTCGCCCACTGTCTGCTTTTGCTGATGCTGAATCGTCTTCTGCCCCTCGGACAGGCCCAGCGACAAGGGCAACATGGCCAGGGCCACGCCCGCCAGAATCAGCAGCGCCATCTGCCAGCCAAAGGCATCCAGCACCACATGCCCCATGGGCACCACCGCGAACTGGCCGAACGAGCCGCCCGCCGTGGCGATGCCAAGCGCCATGCTGCGCTTTTCAGGAGGCGCTGCGCGCCCCACCGCGCCCAGAACGGTGGAGAATCCAGCACCCGCCAACCCGATGCCGATGATCAAGGTGCCCAGCACCAGCGAGGTGCCGCTGGAGCTGTAAGCCATGGCGGCCAGCCCCAGCGCGTAGAACAATCCGCCCAGGGCGGAAACGCGCACGGTGCCGAAGCGATCGGCCACGGCGCCCGCGAAGGGCGAGCCCAGGCCCCAGAGCAGGTTTTGCAGGGCGATGCCGAAGCCGAAGACCTCGCGCCCGACGCCCAGATCCATGGTCATGGGCTTCAAGAAAAGGCCCAAAGCCTGACGCAGCCCGGTGGTGAGGGTGAGAATGAGAGCGCCGCAGATCAAAATCGTCCACAGACGCTCGGCCTGCTGGCGGTCGATTGTCATGGGGGGGAGTATGGGGCGGTAGGGGTGATTTTTCCACCGTCCCATGCAAGGGGATTTTTCATGGAGGCATGAGGAGGATTGGGGGGCTAAAAATCTGCCTAGCCAACAAATTAGGCTCTGCAATTATCTGATTATTATTAAACGAATTATTTCTGAGGTTGTGATGTCCGACAAGACACTTGATCCTTGTTTCGTCATTTGCCCAATTGGAAAGGATAGTTCTCCTGAACGAAGACGGTCGGATGACATCCTGCGTCATCTCATTGAACCAGTTGCTAAGGAACATGGCTATCAGGCGTTTCGAGCAAGCGACGCGGGGAGGCCAGGGGATATTACGGTGCAAATTGTCGCCGCTATTAACGATGCATCACTTGTCGTCGTTGATTTAACGGGCCATAACCCAAATGTCTTCTACGAGTTGGCGATAGCGCACGCATTCAATAAACCCTTCATCCTCTTGCGTGGAGACGATCTTCCGGTTCCTTTTGACGTTAGCGTCCAGAATGTAATTCCTATCGACTTGACTGGTTTTGGTGGGGCGGAAAACACAAAAAGGATTCTTTCTGAACACTTCAAAGCTGTACGTGAAGGCTCCGCCAATTTGGATAATCCGTTTACACGGTTCACTGATAAACGTCGGATCGACAGCACAGGTACGCCAATAGAAAAGCAAGTTGAGGCTTTAAAAGAAATAGTTGTTTATCAACAGAGAGATATTGACCATCTAAAAATACAGGAAAACAAGCGCAATGCGATCGGAGCCGTTTTTCCTCAACTCACTTCACCTAACACGGGGTTAGCAGGACCTAACATCGGATTAGCAGGTGGCGGCCTCCTGGGCCTCAAGTCCGACAATAATAGCAGCTTGGCCAAGGTGTTGGCGGGCATTCAACAGTCGCCTCAACAAAACGAAAGCGACACAACAGGGAATAGCGAGTAGCTCAACATAGCAATAATAATGATAGCGGATGAATTCCCTCACGCCGCAAAGGGACGGACGCGGGATTGAATTAGGGGGCCATTGGCCGCTTCGGCGGTCGCCAGATCGTAGGCGGACTGCAGGTTCAACCACAGCCGGGGAGGCGTGCCGAAATAGGCGGCCAGACGTAGCGCCGTATCGGCGGTCACACCGCGCTCGCCTTTCACGATCTCGGCCATGCGGCTTTGCGGCACATCCAGCGCCCGGGCCAGGGCGGTCACCGAAACGCCCAATTCCTCCAACTCGCCCATCAGGATTTCGCCAGGATGAATCGGCGGCAGTTTGAGTTGCCGAATCCTGCGTGATTTCCTCATGCCCCACCCTCCGCCACCACCACGAAGCAGCCCACCGGCTGGCCGTCCTCGTGGCGGGCGATGTCTTGCTGAAGTGAGAGCAGGGTAAAGCCCGCTGCCCCCAGGCTGGAGCGCACATAGGTTTCGGAATGGGCATAGCGCCCGCTTTGGCCCAGCATGACGTCGCCGCCCTCGGCGGCTTCCACCGTGAAGGCCAGAAGCCCGCTTGCTCTCAGCGACGTTTTCGAGGCGGCCAGCACCGGGGCCAGATCGCCCAGATAGCAAAATACGTCGGCGGCGGCGATCAGATCGAAAGCCTGAAGGCGCGCTTGCAGATAGGCCACCAGTTCGGCGGTCTCAAGCGCATCATAAAGACCACGCGCCCTGGCCTGCTCGATCATGGCGGGCGAAAGATCGACACCCTCAAGCGAGCGTGCCCAGGGCTTCAGATGCATCGCCATCAGGCCGGTGCCGCAACCGGCATCCAGGATGTCGAGCGGCGGCCTGACATGGGAAGACAGAGCGCTGGCAATCAGCTTGGGCACCTGATAGCCAAGCTTGGCCAGTTTCTCGTCGAACTTCCCGGCAAAGCCGTCGAAGGCCTTGCGCACCAGGGCCTCGGGCATAGCACCCTGCACCTTGCTGCCCGCGCCAAGGGCTGCCGCCCAATGCTGGGCGATGCTGTTCTTGGGCTGGCGCTTGGCCCAGGACCTTGCCTCCTCTCGGGCCAGCCGGTCCTCGCCGCGTTTGGCAAGCGTATAGAGAAGCGAGCCGAAATTGGTCTGTGCCGCCTCGAAATCAGGCGCGTTCATCGCCGCCTTGCGTAAATGGGAAAGGGCCGGAATATTCTCGCCCCGCTCCATCAAAATCGCCCCCAGCAGATTATGGGCGCTGGCATTGCGGGGTTCTGCCTTCAGAATATCGCGATAGAGCGCTTCGGCATGCGACTTTCGCCCGGCGCGATGCTCGGCCAGGGCGAGAAACAACAAATTCTCGATATCGGATGTCACAGGTCGGCCATCCTGGCTGGCATGAAGCGTTTGATCAGGCGTTGCTTCAGATCGTCGCGCACTTTGCGATAGGCCTCAAGCCTGGTTTCACGATCACCCTCGATAACGGTGCAGTCCAGCGTCGGCCAGAATTCGACCTCGCAGGCCATGGTGCGCGTCAGTTCCACCGCCTTGTGCTGGGCCTCGGGCGAGAGCGAAATCACCAGATCGTAGGAGGTGTCCTCCAACTGCTCGAAGATTTTCGACTTGTGTCGCGTCATGTCGATCCCTTCCTCTTCCATGACGGCGATCATGAATCCGTCAAGGGCGCCTGCCTTGACGCCAGCGGAATCGACAAAGATGCGTGTGCCGAACAGACGCTTCATCAGGCCCTCGGCCATCGGCGAGCGTACGGCATTGTAGGTGCAGGCGAATAAAACGGCCGAGGGAAGATCGCGCATGCTAGCTCAGCCCCGGATGTGCAGGACGCACACAAGTGTGAACAGGCGCCTGGCCGTATCGAAATCGATGTCGATTCGGCCCTTCAGGCGCTCCATCAAAAGCTTGGCCCCTTCATTGTGCAGGCTGCGCCTGGCCATGTCGGCGGCTTCGATCTTCGAGAGCGGGGCCAATTTGATCGAGGCGAAATAGCTGTCGCAGACGATAAAATAGTCCTTGATCAGCCCGTAGAAGGGTTTGACGTCGATGGCAACACAGACCAGCCCGATGCCGTCTTCGGTACGAATGTCGAAGGCCAGGCGGCTGTCCTCCATCGCCAGATGCAAGGTGAAGGGGCCCTGCCAGTCACCGATGGGCTGAAAGGTGTTTTCCTCGATCAGGTCATAGATGGCAACGGCGCGCTCATGCTCCACCTCGGGCCGGCGGCGCACCAAAGTCTTTTCGTCAAGCACCACATGAACCAGCCGGTTGTGGTGCCCGTGCATTATCTGTTCAGCCTTAAGCGGACGGAGAGGCCATGCGCGGGCAGACCTTCGGCCTCGGTCAGCGTGATCGCCGCAGGCCCGATGGCGGCCAGAGAGTCGGCATCGCAACCCAGCCAGGTGGTGCGCTTCATGAAATCGAGAACGCCAAGGCCTGAGGAAAAACGGGCAGAACGCGCCGTGGGCAACACATGATTGGGCCCGCCCACATAATCGCCCACCGCCTCCGGCGTATAGCGACCCAGGAAGATGGCCCCTGCATTGGTTACCTTCTCCGCCATGGCTTCGGGATCGGACAGGGCCAGTTCCAGATGCTCGGGCGCGATACGGTCGATCAGGGGAATGGCGTCATCCAGATGAGCAACCACGATGACAGCGCCATGGGCTTCCCAACTGGCCCGGGCGATTTTTTCGCGAGACAGCGTTCTCAAATGGCTCTCGACCGCCTCGGCCACGCGCAGGCCAAACGCTGCGTCGTCGGTGATCAGAATGGATTGCGCTGCCGTGTCATGTTCGGCCTGGCTTAGAAGATCGGCTGCCATCCAGGCGGGATCGTTGGCCCCATCGGCCACCACCAGGATTTCAGAAGGCCCGGCGATCATGTCGATGCCGACCTGGCCGAAGACCTGGCGCTTGGCCGCCGCCACATAGGCGTTGCCCGGCCCCACGATCTTGTCCACCGGCCTGATGCTTTGCGTGCCATAGGCCAGCGCCGCCACCGCCTGGGCACCACCGATGCGCCAGATTTCATCGATGCCCGACAATTCCGCCGCCGCCAGCACCAGGGGATTGACCGTGCCGTCTGGGGTCGGCACCACCATGACCAAACGCTGAACCCCCGCCACCTTGGCCGGAATGGCGTTCATCAGGACCGAGGAGGGATAGGCCGCCGTGCCGCCCGGCACATACAGCCCCGCCGCTTGCACGGCCCGCCATTTCATGGCGAGGCGCACGCCCTGGGCATCGACATAATCGATATCGGCCTGAAGCTGTTTTTCGTGAAAGGCCTGAATGCGCCTTGCCGCCAGATCAAGCGCTTCCAGCGTTTCTACCGAGCAGGAAGCACGGGCCGCCTTGATCTCGGCAGGTGTGAAGCGCAGCCGATCAGGCGAGAGCTTGAGGCGGTCGAAGCGTTCGGTGTAATCGACCAGCGCCTGATCGCCCCTGGCTCGCACATCGGCGATGATGGCGGCCACGGTGTCGTTGACGTCGCGATCGGTTTCGCGCTTGGCCGAGATCAGGGCGGCGAAGTCGGCCTCGAAGCCGGGAGCCCTTGCATCCAGATTACGCGCCACGGCTCACCTCGGTTCTGAATTTCTCGATCCATCCGCCCAGTTCATCGGGCCGCGTTTTCAGGGCGGCGCGGTTGACGATCAGGCGCGAGGTGATGTCGGCGATATGCTCGACCTCGACCAGCCCGTTGGCCTTCAAGGTGGCGCCCGAACTGACCAGATCGACGATGCGCCGGGCCAGCCCCAGGGAAGGGGCCAGTTCCATGGCGCCGTTCAGCTTGATGCATTCGGCCTGCACACCCCTGGTCGCGAAATGGCGCTTGGTGAGCTGCGGATATTTGGTCGCCACAGTGACATGGCTCCAACGCTTCGGATTATCCGACTCGCCCAGTTCGCAGGGCTCGGCCACCGCCAGACGGCATTTGCCGATGCCCAGATCCAGGGGCGCGTACAATTCGGGATAATCGAATTCCATCAGCACGTCGTTACCCGCAATGCCCAGATGCGCCGCCCCGAAGGCCACGAAAGTGGCCACATCGAACGAGCGCACCCTGATGATCGAGATATGGGCGTGGTTGGTGGCAAAGCGCAACAGGCGCGAATTGGGGTCGTCGAAAGCGGGCTCGGGCAGGATCCCCACCCCCTTGAGAAGGGGCATGGCCTCGTCGAGAATGCGGCCCTTGGGCAGGGCGATGACCAATGGATCGGGGGCGGACACCTGAAAACTCCAACAAATGAAGCCGGATGTGTACACCTTTTGCCCCCTCCCCAGCAACCGCTAGAAGG
>JADFZV010000067.1 GCA_015232335.1 Alphaproteobacteria bacterium
TGACTGGTGGCGCGCATCTGTGCTGCCATGTTGGTCAATCTCATCACCTGACCCAGGGTGGTGATCCCCTGTGTTTCCAGAATCTGAATCAGCCTGACCAGAACGACGGCGGTGGCCAACGCGTCGCCCAAGGCGGTGTGCCTGTCTGGAATGTCGATATTGAACCGCAGGGCAATGCCATCCAGTGAATGATCTTCCAGATGTTCGTCGGCCAGACGCGACAGCAACAGCGTATCCACCACCGGATTGGTAAAGCGGATGCCGGTGCTGGCTTCCTTTAAATGCAGGAACTTGAGGTCGAAGGCGGCATTGTGGGCGGCCAGCACGGCATCGCCCGCAAATCCCTTGAACTGAGGAAGAACGATGGCAATCGGCGGCTTGTCGGCCACCATGTTGTCGGTAATGTGATGAAAACGGATGCTGGCCTCGGGAATTTTCATTCCGGGATTGACCAGGCGCTCGAAGGTCTCGCCGCTCAAAAGGCGACCGTTGACGACGCGCACCGCGCCGATGGAGATGATCTCGTCGCCCTGCGAGGGCTTCAAGCCGGTGGTTTCGGTATCGAAGACAACGAAGGTCAGTTGGCTTAAGGGCCGCTCGGCCAGGCTGCCCACATCGGCATGCTGGGCCAATAGGCCGAAATCGTAGAATTCTGGGCGCGCAGGCGGGCGTTCCTCTTCTTCCTGCTTGACCAGAATCCGGGCATTCATCGGGGTCAGCAGGGGCAGGCGCAGCAGAGCGTAATCGCTGCCGGCCGACTGACTCCAGATTTCGGCGCCGTGGCGCTCAAGCGCTTCGGCGATGGTGGCGGGGCCATCCCCGCCCTCCAGAGGTTCAGCGATCCAGGCTTCGATCTCCTGGTTGGAAAGGGCAGCTCCCTTCCAGATCAGATCGAGATAGACACGTTTGTCGCCCAGCTTGGTTTCGGCATCTATTTCTTCTATAGCGAAACGCTGCGCGATCTTGCGCACCAACTGAAGCAATGTGCGCATGAGAAGGTGATGATCAGCCTGCAGCCACAAAGGCATGCCGATCAGCGTGACACGTGGCCCATTCTCCTTGACCAGCCTGCGGTCGAGGCAGTCGATCAGATCGGCGGCATGCAATTCCCCCATCGGCCAGCGGCCCAGCCCATGGCCGCGATAGGCCTTGGCCAATTCGTCCAGGCGATTGCTCAGGCGCGTACTTTCTTCCAGGATGACTTTCTCGAAGGACTGGCGCACCCCTGCTTCCATCAAAGGATAGGCGTTCAATGTTTCCGAGGCGGCGCGCAGATTGGCCATGGGTTGGCGCAGATCGCGGGTCAGGGCGTGACGCACCGTGTCGGCGCGCTCCAGCTCTGCCACGCGCTCGCTCATATCGGTGAAGGTCAGCACATAGGCCGATGTCTTGCCAGCAGGGTCGAGAATAAGCCCCATGCGCCCTTCCAGCATGCGCTTGGCATCGGCGGTGGCGCAGACGAAGGGCAATGTGTCGCCATCCTGGGGTACACCCGAGCGGTGGCGATAGTCCAGAAGATCCAGCGTGTGCAGAATGGCCGCCTTCGAGACCAGGGCGAAGAGCGGGCGGCCCAGGCCAATTGCTTCGGGTTTTCCGAACAATCGCGTTGCGGTCTGATTGTAGAGCAGAAGCTGGTGATTGAGATTGCAGACCAGAACGCCTTCGGCCAGATCGACCAAAATGACTTCCAGCCAGCGCCTTTGTTCTTCGGACTGTCTCGTTGCCTTGTCGAGAGCGGCGTTGAATTCGCCCTGGCTGGACGAAACCGTCAGAGCCAATTTTTCAATCGCAGGCAGCAGGTCGCCCAGCAGATGGCGCTGGGGGAAGATCGGCGCCCGGCCTGTTCCCTTGGTCTGGGCGAGAATTGCCACTTCGCGGGCAAGAAGGGCTGCGGGTGCCAAAAGCAGACGATTCACTAGCAGCCAAGCCAAGCCAAGCGCTGGAATAAGGATCAGCCAGGACAGGGAGTTGGGAACCAGCAGCATCGCTCCGGCCCCTGCCGCTCCCAGCAGCGCAAAGACAAGGCCGATGCGGGCGCTGTGACCCACGGTCTAGCCGAGATATTGACGAACCCGCTCGACAACCTCGCGGGTGGAGAAGGGCTTGGTGATGTAATCGTCCGCACCCATGGCCAGGCCCTTTTCGCGCTCGATCTCGCGGCCTTTGGCGGTCAGCATGATAATGCGGACATTTTTCCAAAGCGGGTTGGCGCGCACCGTCTGGCAGACATCATAGCCATCGCGCTTGGGCATCATGACATCCAGCAGAATCAGATCGGGCGGCTGGCGGGCCACTTCTTCCAGCGCCTGCTCGCCATCACGGGCGATGCGGACCTCGAACCCGGCCTGGCGCATCAGGAATTCCAACGAAAGCACGATGTTCGACTCGTCATCGACCACCAGTACGGAACGGCCCATCCCTGTTTCCTCCACGCTTTCCGCTCGGCTTTTTCGCCGATTCGTCTTAAGGGTATCAGAGGGATAGGAAGCGCGCTACCCTGGATGCCATGAAGAAGGAAGGAATCGGACTACTGCTGATCGGGCATGGCGCCAGTTTGGGCGGCGGTGGCGCTGTGCGCCGCCTGGCCGAGCGGCTGGGCCAGGACGAGGCTTTCGATCAGGTGGCCGCCTGCTTTTGGAAAGAGACCCCCTATGTGGGCGAAGGTTTGAAGCTGATCACCTCGCCCATTGTTCTGGCAATTCCCGTTTTTGCCACCGAGGGCAGAATTGCCCGCGATCTGATTCCTGCCGAGATGGGGCTTCAAGGGCCGCTGACCCTGTTATCGGATGGGCGCAGCGTCCATTATCTACGCCCCATCGGCGTTCATCCCGCCTTGGCCCGGCTGGTCGAGGAGCGGGCGCAGCAGGCGGCCAAGGCCGCCGGGTTCGAGGTCTCTCTAACCACGCTGCTGCTGATTGCACATGGCAATCGGCAGGGTGGCGGGGCCAAGGCGAGCGCCGAGGGGCTGGCGGCGCAGTTGCTTAAGGCCGGGCGATGGGCCGAGGTCAGGGTTTGCTTTTTGGAAGAGGAGCCCCGTGCGGCCAACTGGCAATTTGGCATCAAAACAAGGCAGGTCGTCGTTCTGCCCATGCTGCTGGCCGAGGGGCAGCATGCGGCCAGCGACCTGCCGCCTTTGTTCGGGCTGAAGGAATTGGGAGAGGCCGATCCCGTTTTGACCGAGTTCGGGGGGTATCGGCTGGCCATCACGCAAGGACTGGTCGATGACCTGGCCCTAGAGAATCTTATTCGGCGGATGGTTCAGGAGACCTTGTCTCGGCCCAGCCAGCGATAAGTCCCGCCAATTTTGATGCCGAGGCGGCGTCGAGATCGAGCGTGGTGAAGCGCTTGCCCTCCTTGATCGCTAGGCGCAGCATCTCGAAACCGGAATCGTAAGTCAGGCGGATCAATTTGACCTCGCGCCCCCAGGGCGCTGGCATTTGGGCCAACTCGTCCTGGCTGATGGCGTTTAACTGGTTGCCGGGGGGCGTCATGTCGTCAGTCATGGGGTTCAACTTTCTGAAATCCGGTCGTAAAAACGGGCGCGCCAGAGCAGGCGGGGAACGGCGGGATCATCCCTGAAGGCCGTTCTGGTGTGTAGCACATTGTTCGACAGCAGTCCCTGGCCCGCCTCAAGGCGGTACTCAAAAAGACCAAAGGGCGGATCGGCCAGAATTTCCTCAAGTGCGGCCCTGGCCGCCTGCACATCGGGCGACGGATTCCAGGCGATCGAGCGTTTTCTGGCCGTGTAGCGCATATGCAGCTTGCCTGCTTTCGTCATGGAAAAGACGGGGCCTGGGCGCATCTCGCGCCCTGTCATGTCCGCATCTTCGTTGGGTGGGATGGCGAAGGCATCGAGGCGCATCAGGGCTTCGATATGGGCAGGATCGCGCTCTCTCAGGGCGATATAGGCCAGTTCAGGATCGAGAAGGGCGTTGCCCCCTCCCTCAAGCGCCGGACGCTGGCACCAGAGCATCAGTCCCTGAACCTGACATTCTGTGTCGTTGTAATAGCCGTCCGTGTGCCAGGCGATAGGGCGGTCAGTATAGGGGATATAACGTCTCCGGGTTCCGGCGGGTGCTACCGAAAGCGGGCTGATTCCATCCTCGTCGGCCAGTTGGTTGACATCCAGGCGCACCAGGCCGAAACGGGCAGCCAAGCTTTTCAGGGCTTCCTTGCTGCAAGCTTGGGGCGGAGCCGCGAAGACGGCCATGTTGGAGCACCTGACCCGATCCAGCAGGGCCGCATGTTCGCTTGCAGAGAGATTCCGGGGGTCAGCGATCTGGACGAGCAAGTCCTGGACCGTTCGGGGCATGGCTTCCAGCCTGGCGTCCCGCCAGCATTCATAGGCCTTGACCTGGGCCAAATCGAAGGGATTTTCGAGCATTCGTAATCCTGCTTTTTTATATCCTGCGCAAGAAAAGGATGATTCGACAAGACGTTATAATCTAGAATTTCTATAATATACGAAGTTTCAAAGAATCTTGGCGGGAGGCAGAAAATCTGCTGGATTCCCATCGGAACGTTATATTATGATGTTTTCATGTAACCCCGGGCCGAGAGTTTCTGACTCCAGGCCAAGAAAGAGGGTTTGCGCATATTCGAAAAGCTTGATTAAAGCCTTCGGACTTGCGCAGAGTGGAGGAGCGTTGGCGAGGGGAGCGGACCCAATCCTTTCCCGCATCCTGTAGCAAGAGACTTATCAAGGCACTCAAGGAGGCCCCCTTGGGAATCATGCCGCGACGATGGTGGAGGAAATAATGGCCAAACAGATGCCCAAGACACCCCTTCTGGACCAATTGGAAACCGGACCCTGGCCCAGCTTCGTGACTGGCCTGAAGCGCCTTGCCAAGTCGGACAAAGGCTATGCCGACATGATGAAGGATCTGCTCGGCCAGCTCGAACATTCCTACGAAACCCGCAAGGGCTATTGGAAGGGCGGCACGGTCGGCGTTTTCGGCTATGGCGCCGGTGTCATTCCGCGCTTCTCGGAAGTGGCCGACAAATATCCCGAATCCAAGGAATTCCACACCATCCGCATCATGCCGCCCGCAGGCATGCACTACACCACCGATTTGCTGCGCAAGCTGTGCGACATCTGGGAGCGTCATGGTTCAGGCCTGATCGCCTTTCATGGCCAGTCGGGCGATATCATGTTCCAGGGCTCGACGACCGATAACATTCAGCCCGCCTTCGACGAATTGAACGAACTGGGCTTCGATCTCGGCGGCGCAGGCGCTGGCGTGCGCACCTCGGTTTCCTGCGTGGGTGCGGCTCGTTGCGAGCAGAGCTGCTATGACGAGGCCAAGGCCATGCGCATGTCGCTGAATGCCATGGTCGACGACATTCATCGCCCCTCGCTGCCCTACAAGTTCAAGATGAAGTTTGCCGGTTGCGCCAATGACTGCGCCAACGCCATTCATCGCGCTGATATGGCGATCATCGGCACCTGGAAAGATGATATGCAGGTCGACCAGAAGGCCTTCCAGCAGATCGTGAAGGAGCGTGGCCGCAAGGAGATCATCGATCAGGTGATCCGCATGTGCCCGACCGAGGCACTATCCTTGAACGACGACGACACGCTGGAAGTCGATAACAAAAGCTGTGTGCGCTGCATGCATTGCCTCAATGTCTGCACCAAGGCATTGAAGCCGGGCAAAGAGCGTGGTGCCGCCATTCTGGTGGGTGGCAAGCGCACCTTGAAGATCGGCGATCAGATGGGCACCGTGGTCGTGCCCTTCATGAAGCTCGAGAATGACGAGGATTACGAGGGCTTGGTCGAATTGGCCCGCAACATGCTGGACTTCTTTGCAGAAAATGCGCTTGAACACGAGCGCACCGGCGAGATGATCGAGCGCATCGGTCTTTCCAACTTCCTGGAAGGTGTTGGCCTGGAACTCGATCTGAACATGATCGCAGCGCCTCGCTCCAACTCCTACGTCCGCATGGATGGCTGGGACGAGGAAGTGAAGAAATGGAATGCTAGGTCCAAGTCGGCCGCCGAGTAAGCAAGTCAACGAGATAGATAGAGAGACCGGAGGAATTCATGGCTGAACCCCGTCGTCCAACCGAAAGCGGCGTGCCCGATCCGATGCCGTTCATGCATCCTGTGATGCGCAAGAATTATGGTCATTGGGCCTGGCATGATCGCCCGCGCCCGGGCGTTCTGCATCACGTCGCCGAATCGGGCGACGAGATCTGGACCGTCAAGGCCGGAACCCAGCGCCAGATGGATGTCTTTACGGTTCGCACCCTGTGCGACATCGCCGACAAATACGCCGAGGGCCATGTTCGCTTTACCGTGCGCTCGAACATCGAGTTCATGGTGTCCAAGAAGGATATGGTCGATCCCTTGATCAAGGCGCTGAACGACGACGGTTTCCCCGTCGGCGGCACCGGCAATTCGGTATCGATGATCTCGCACACGCAAGGCTGGCTGCATTGCGACATTCCAGGCACTGATGCCTCGGGCGTCGTCAAGTCGCTGATGGATGAATTGTACGAGGAATTCATCAACGAGCGCATGCCCAACCGCGTGAAGATCACGACTTCCTGCTGCCAGATCAACTGCGGCGGCCAGGGCGACATCGCGATCAACATTCAGCACACCAAGCCGCCCAAGATCAATCACGAGCTGGTTTCGCTGCAGTGCGAACGCCCGGCCGTGGTGGCGCGCTGCCCGGTGGCGGCCATTCGCCCCGCCATGGTCAATGGCAAGCCGACACTGGAAGTGGACGAGAAGAAGTGCGTCTGCTGCGGCGCCTGCTTCCCGCCTTGCCCGCCCATGCAGATCAACGATCCCGAGCATTCGAAGCTGGCGATCTGGGTCGGTGGCAAGCATTCCTCCACGCGCTCGCGTCCCACCTTCCACAAGCTGGTGGCGGCGGGCATTCCCAACAACGCGCCCCGCTGGCCCGAGGCCGCCGAGATCGTCAAGAACATCCTGCGCGCCTATCAAAAGGACGCCAGGGCTTGGGAGCGCATGGGCGAGTGGATCGACCGCGTGGGCTGGCCCCGCTTCTTCGAGCTGACCGGCCTGCCCTTCACCAAGTATCATCTGGAAACCTGGCGTGGCGGGCGTGCAAGCCTGAACGCGTCGGCGCACCTGCATTTCTAGGCCGGAGGCTGGTATGAAATTCGCCGTTCTGGTCAATGAAGGACCGTTCAACCACCAGGCCTCGGATTCGGCCTATCAGTTTGCAAAGGCAGCGCTGGCCAAGGGGCACCAGATCTTTCGGGTGTTCTTCTATTACGACGGCGTTTACAACGCGAGCAAGCTCTCTGAGCCGCCCACCGACGACCGCAACGTGGTCGCCAACTGGGGCAAGCTGGCCGAAGAACACAAGCTGGACCTAGTGGTCTGCGTCGCCGCCGCACTTCGCCGTGGCATCAAGGACGAGAATCTGGCCGCAGGCTTTCGCATCTCTGGCCTGGGCCAGTTGATCGAAGCGGGCATTCAGGCCGACCGTCTCGTCACCTTCGGCGATTAAGGGAGGACATGATGGAAGAAGAAATGGAAGCCGGTGTCGTCAAGAAGTTCATGTATGTGAACCGCAAGCAGCCCTATGGCACCGTCTATGCGCTTGAAGTGCTGGAAATGGTGCTGATCTCGGCCGCCTTCGACCAGGATGTGCATCTTGTCTTCACCGACGACGGGGTTCTTCAGTTGAAGAAGAACATGGCGACGGAAGGCATCGGCATGAAGAACTTCTCGAAGACCTATCGCGCCCTTGAGGGCTACGACATTGAGAAGCTTTATGTCGATCAGGAATCGCTCGACGAACGTGGTCTGACCGAAGATGACCTGTTGGTCGATGTCCAGGTCGTCAGCCGTGCCGAAATGGCCAAGCTGATGGATCAGATGGACGTGGTCCTTACGGCTTAAGCAAGGAACTGAAACGATGAGCCAGTTGCACACCGTATCCAAATCGCCCTTCGAGCGGACCAATCTGCAAAGCTGCCTGAAGCTGGCCACGCCCGGCGCTTCGATCCTGCTGTACGAGGATGCCGTGATCGGCGCCATGCAGGGAACGTCTCTGGCCGACGCCATCGCAGCCGCCGCCAAGACCTTCAGCCTGCATGTGCTGGGTCCTGATCTGGCGGCGCGCGGTTTGGACGCCGCCAAGGTGGTTCCCGGCGTCAAGGTCGTGGATTATGCCGGATTTGTCGACCTGGCTGCCGAAGCTTCGGCGGTTCAGGCCTGGTGCTGAATTCAAACAAATCGAAATCGGGTTTAGAGGAGAAAGTAAGATGGCTTATACAGCAAACGGCAAGACGATCGAGGCGGACGAAGAGGGCTACCTCGTCAACATCAATGAGTGGAATGAAGAGCTGGCAGGCGAGATCGCCAAGGCCGAGCAGATCAACATGTCGCCAGAGCATTGGGAAGTCGTGAACTTCCTGCGCGAATATTACAACGAATATCAGATCGCCCCGGCCATCCGCGTATTGACGAAGGCGATCACCAAGCGCCTCGGCGCCGAAAAGGGCAGCAACAAGTATCTCTACGAGCTGTTCCCCTACGGCCCCGCCAAGCAGGCCTGCAAGATCGCAGGATTGCCCAAGCCGACGGGCTGCGTCTGATCGGGCGTTTCGCCGATAAGTGATGTCGGAGAGGGTGGACACGAATCCACCCTCCCGATCCCGGGAGGAGGAAGGGCCGAGATGTCGGGCTTGAGCATGTTCTATGCGGCTCTGCTGTATGTGGCGGCAGGCGTTCTTGTGGCGGGACTGGCAGTGAAGATTCGCCAGTACTGGACCACGCCCGCTCCCTTGAAGATCGCCGTGACTCCGGCGCCCACCACCCAGGCAGGGGCCTGGCTGCGCGTGGGGCGCGAAGCCGTGCTGTTCGAAAGCCTGTTCTATTCGAACCGCTGGCTGTGGATTTTCGCCGCCGCCTTCCATGCCGGACTGGCCCTGGTTCTGGTGCGTCACATGCGCTACTTCGTCAATCCGGTGCCCGAAGTCGTCGTGCTGGCCCAGCCCTTCGGTGTTTATGGCGGCATGGCCATGGTGGGCGGCCTTTTGGTGCTGCTGGCCAGGCGTTTCGTGATCGACCGTGTGCGCTATATCACGCGCCCCTCCGACATTCTGATGCTGCTGCTACTGATTGGCATCGGCGTTTCCGGCTATGGCATGAAGTTCGCCAATCCCACCGACATCGTGGCGGTCAAGGCCTTCATCATGGGGCTTTATGTTTTTGACATCCGCGACCTGCCGGTCGAGCCGCCGCTTTTGGCTCATCTGTTCATGGTAGCGCTTCTGATGATCGTGTTTCCCTTCTCGAAGCTTCTGCATGCGCCGGGCGTTTTCTTCAGCCCTTCGCGCAATCAGGCCGACGATCCGCGCGAGCGGCGCCATCTGGCGCCCTGGGCGGCCAAGTTGGAGGGTTAGGCGATGGCTTTGAAACCGGTTGCCCCGGCGCTTGATGATCTGCCGACCGTTCCGTCCCTGAACCCGGGGGTCATGGGCGGGCTGAAATCCTATGTCGCGGTCAAAGCGCACCAGGAGCCGCTGGGCTTTCCCGGCGAGCTGGTCGAGAATTGGGAGCAAGCCGCCGTCGCCAAGATGGGCGAATTGCTGGGCAAGTACAAAAGCCTGCGCGTCTATCTTGATATCTGCGTCAAGTGTGGCGCCTGCACCGACAAGTGTCACTATTTCCTGGGAACGGGTGATCCCAAGAACATGCCGGTGGCGCGCCAGGATCTGATGCGCGACATCTACCGCTATTACTTCACGCCCGCGGGCAAGGCCCTGGGCGGCCTGGTCGGCGCCAAGCCCTGGACGCGCGAGCGCCTCGACGACTGGTACAACTATTTTCACCAGTGTTCGCAGTGCCGCCGCTGCTCGCTATTCTGCCCCTATGGCATCGACACCGCCGAAATCTCGATGGCGGCCCGCGAGATCATGGACTCGATTGGGCTCGGCCAGAAATACTGCAATGAGATCATTGGCAAGGTTCACAAGATTGGCAACAATCTGGGCCTGCCCGAACCGGCGCTGATCGATACGCTGGAGGGCCTTGAGGAGGACGTCAAGGAAGATACCGGCCACGACATCAAGTTCCCTCTGAACGTGGTGGGGGCCGATGTGCTGCTGGTCACACCCTCGGCCGACTTCTTCGCCGAGCCGCATGTCGATGGATTGATCGGCTATGCCAAGGTCTTCCATCAGATGGGGCTTTCCTGGACCATGTCGTCCTATGCCTCGGAAGCCGGAAATTTCGGCATGTTCATCGGCAATTACGAGCAGATGAAGAAGATTTCCATGCGTATCCGTCAGGCCGCCCTTGATCTCAAGGTCAAGCGCATCGTCTTTGGCGAATGCGGACATGCTTGGCGCGTGGCCTATGCCTTCCTGAACACGCTGGCCGGTCCCTTCGATTTTCTCGATCCGAAATATCCAGTGCCCCAGCACATCCTGGAACTGACCAGAGGGGCAATTTTGAGCGGCGCTCTTAAGCTTGACCCCTCGGCCAATGCCGACAAGATCGTCACCGTTCATGATTCTTGCAACATCGCCAGGGCCACCCGCATGGGGCCCGAGCCAGGCAGCCAATTCTTCTATCCCCGCGATGTGCTGAAGGCGGCCTGCCCAAAATTCGTCGATATGCATCCCGACACCACGCATGCCCGCACCTTCTGTTGCGGCGGCGGCGGTGGCCTGTTGACCGACGAATTGATCGATCTTCGCATCAAGGGCGCCAAGCCCCGCGTCGAGGCCTTGAAGCAGGCGGTCGACCAGCATGGCGTGACTCACATGGCCGCCATGTGCGCCATCTGCAAAAGCCAGTTCACCAAGGTCCTGCCCTATTATGGTTACGACATGGGCATGGTCCAAAGCGTTCACCAGTTGGTAAGCAACGCCATCCTTCTGGGCGGTAATTCTTAAAGGGTAAGGAAGCGACCATGACTCATCTGACCGTGGACAACCAGCAAAACTCCTTCCGCCGTTACAAGGATGGCGAATCGAAGTGGAGCGATTTCCAGGACGCCATCTTTCAGGCGGGTTGGTCGCACAAGTGCCCGACCTATGTGCATCGGGCTCCGCCCTGCCAGGCGAGCTGCCCTTCGGGACACGATATTCGGGGCTGGCTGGACATTGTGCGCGGCGTCGACAAGCCCCCCGCAGGCATGAGCATGCAGGAATACGCCTTCCACAAGATGACCATGTCCAACCCGT
>JADFZV010000068.1 GCA_015232335.1 Alphaproteobacteria bacterium
CAGAAGCTGGCCGATCTCACGCACCTTGCCGGCATTGTGGCTGGCGATGACCAGCCGCCCGCCCGTAAAGCGCTGCGTCATGCGATGCCCAGAACCTTCTTTTGCTGCAAGACCAACTCGGCGATGCCCTTCTCGGCCAGCCCCATCAGGCTTTCGAAGTCCTGCCGACTGAAGGCGTCCTTCTCGGCGGTTGCCTGAATCTCCACGATCTGACCCTTGCCGGTCAGGACGAAATTGGCGTCGGCTTGGGCGTTGGAATCCTCAACATAGTCAAGGTCGAGGCGGGGCTCGCCTTCGATCAGCCCGCAGGAGACGGCGGCGATCAGATCGGTCATGGGATGGGCCTTGACCAGACCCAGGACGCGCATTTTTTCGCAGGCGATCCAAAGTGCGACACAGGCCCCGGTGATGGAAGCGGTGCGTGTGCCGCCATCGGCCTGAATGACGTCGCAATCCACCTTGATCTGGCGTTCGCCCAAAGTCTGAAGATTGGTCACCGAGCGCAGAGACCTGCCAATAAGGCGTTGAATTTCCTGAGTCCGCCCCGATTGCTTGCCCTTGGCTGCCTCGCGGTCGGTACGCTCATGGGTCGAGCGCGGCAGCATGCCGTATTCCGCCGTCACCCAGCCCTTGCCGGAATTGCGCAGGAAGGGGGGGACGCGCTCTTCGACAGAGGCGTTGCAAAGCACATGCGTTTCTCCGAAACGGGCCAGGCACGAGCCCTCGGCATATTTGGAAAAGCCGGGTTCCAGTGAAATGGGGCGAAGTTCGGCGGTGGCGCGGCCCGAGGCTCTCATATGAAACATCCTATTATATAAGGGACGCACAAACTAAAGGCGGCCTTGCGTTGACGCAAGCGAAAGCGCTCACTACATTCCGGGCCGGATTAGGAGACAACCAAGGCATGTCTGAGCGGGCTACCGCGATAGCGGCGCTGAACGAGCGCTCGCGCGATATCTTCCGGACTATCGTGGATTCTTTCGTGGAAACGGGAGAGCCGGTGGGGTCGCGCACCCTGTCAAAGCGCTTCGGTCTGTCCCTGTCGCCCGCCAGCATCCGCAATGTAATGGCCGATCTCGAGGATCAGGGGCTGATCTACGCCCCCCACACCTCGGCCGGGCGGATGCCCACCGAAGCGGGATTGCGTCTTTATGTCAGCGGGTTGCTGGAAGTGGGGCGCCTAGCACCCGAAGAGCGTCTGGCCATCGAGGCGCGCTGTGCCGCCCAGGGGCGCAGTGTCGAGCAAACGCTGGACGAGGCGATCACCGCCCTTTCCGGCCTGTCTCGCTGCGCCAGTCTGGTCGTGGCCCCCAAATCGGATATCGGCTTTCGCCATCTCGAATTCGTGCCGGTGGGGGCCGGGCGCGCCCTGGTGGTCATGGTGACCGAGCAAGGCCTAGTCGAAAACCGCATCATCGAGGTTCCGGCCCATCTGCCGCCCTCGGCCCTGACCGAGGCGGGAAATTACCTGTCGGCGCGTCTGGCCGGTCGCACCTTCGAGGAAGCGGGCCGCGACATTCATGCCGAGCTGGCCCAGCACAAGGCCCAACTGGACGAGCTGACCACCAAGGTGGTCGAGGCGGGCCTCGCGGTTTGGAGCGGCGAGCCCAAGGGGGCCTCGCTGATCGTGCGCGGCCAGGCCCGGCTTTTGGAAAATGTGGGCGCTTTGGCCGATCTTGAACATATCCGCACCCTGTTCGAGGCGCTGGAAACCAAGGAACAGATGCTGAAGCTTCTGGAGGTGGCCAATCAGGCCTCGGGCGTGCAAATCTATATCGGCGCCCAGAACGAGCTGTTCGGTCTGGCCGGCTGCTCGATGATCGTGGCCCCCTATCAGAACAGCCGCGAGCAGATCGTGGGCGCCATCGGCGTCATCGGCCCCACGCGTCTTAACTATGCGCGGATCATTCCGTTGGTGGATTATACGGCCAAGGTCATTGGCCGATTGATTGGTTGAAAAGAGGATCAGATGAGCGAGAACGATATTCCTGCCCCCGATACGCTAGATACCCAGGCCCCGCCCGAAGTGGTCGCCGATCCCTTGGCCCAGCTTCAGGCCGAGGCGGAAAAGCTGAAAGCCGAGATTGACGCCATCAAGCGGGCCGCCGCCGAAGAGCGCAACCGCGCCAACCGGGTCGAGCGCGATGCCGAGGAGCGGGTGAAATTCGCCTATGCCAGCTTTGCCAAAGAACTGCTGGATGTTGCTGACAGCCTGCGTCGGGCAGTTGACGCAGTGCCGGGATTCTTGCGCGAAGACAGCCAGTCGAAAAATTTCATCGATGGGGTCGAAATGACCGAACGCGTATTGCTGGCCGCCTTCGAAAAATTCGGCATCAAGCAGATCGTGGCCTTGGAAGCGCGCTTCGATCCCAATCTGCATCAAGCCATGTTCGAGCTGGAAGACATCACCAAGCCCAGCGGCACGGTGGTTCAGGTCATGCAGAACGGCTATGTGTTGAACGAGCGCCTGTTGCGCCCTTCCATGGTGGGTGTTTCCAAGGGTGGGCCGAAAGCCACGGTGGCCCAAGGCGGGCTGGACACCCAGGCCTAATAGGTAACGATCAGAAATTCTGCGGCGAGGGGGCCAGAACCCGGGGTGCGCCTCGGGCCACTTCCAGAACCGACAGGCCGCGCTCACTGGTGCCGTCGGGCAGGAAGCGGAAAATCCCGTCGATGCCTGCAAACCCCATGGGGTTCAAAAGCAGATTGGTCGAAATCTGCCCGCTTTGCGCCAGCACCGCCACCAGGGCGGCGGCATCATAGCCCAGGCTGGCCAGCCGGGGCGGCTTGGCGCCATAGGTCTGGCGGTAGCGGTTCTCGAAATCTGCCCTTGCGTCTGGGGGCGCACCCGCATACCAGGCGCCGCTTAAGGCAGGCTCCGAGGCCAGCCCCGGATCATCCCATTGCATGGTGCCCAGCAATTTGATCTTGGGCGTATCGATATCGTAATAGGGCAGCAGGGCGGCCAGACTGCGTAGCCGGTTGCCCTCGTCGGGCAGAAAGACCGCCTGAAAATCGACATCGCCCAGCGTGTCCTGCTTTTCCAATTTGGCCAAGGTCTGCTTCTCGCCCTTGGCCTCAAGTTGGCGGCGCAATTGGTTCAGCGCCGCCTTGCGGCTTTCAAAATGGGCTAGGCGCTTGACGACGTCGGAATGATCCTTGGCCAGGGGATCGTAAAACTGGCTCTCCAGAAGCTGGCCACCATGGGTCGCTACGCTGGCCCTGAAGGCATCGGCCATGGCCCGACCGTAATCGGTATTGGGCGCCAGGATGGCAAAGCGCTCGATGCCTTGCGCCCTGGCATGAGCCACCACGCGCTCGACCTGGGGCCGGGGCAGGAATCCCAAAAGATAGATGCCGGGTTGCGAAACGCTGCGATCACTGGAAAAGGCGATGACATTGACCCCCGACCCCAGGGCCAGGGGGGTTACGGCCCTGACTTCCGCTGAGAAAAGCGGTCACAGAATCACCTGGGCGCCATGGTCCAGGGCCTGACGGGCCGCTGCTGCTGCCCCCTCGGGCGTTCCCTTGGTATCGATCGGCAGCAGGGAAAAGCCCGCCCCCGACATTTCGAACAAGGCCAGTTGGGCCGCGTTGAGAAGCGATTTTCCCAAGGAGGCCGAGGGGCCAGACAGCGGAACCAGAAGAGCCGCCCGCAAGCGCTGCCCGCCCGTGGTCGCGGGCAGGCTGGGCATGGCGCTAGGGGGCAGCGAAGCCAGGACATTGGGCACCGACTCGCCCGGCGGCACATAAATCATATCGGGGGTGCGGATGGCCTGAGCGGGCAGTCCATCCGGCTGGGCGGGCGGCAGGGATTGGGGCAACGTGAAGGGCTGTTGAGGCAAGGGCTGTTGCTGGGAGGGGGGCAGGCTGGCCGTTTCGACCTTGGCGGGGGGTTGAATCTTTGGGGTGGCGGCGGGCGGCGCCTCCTTGGCTGGCTTTGGCGGGTTTTCCGAACCAAGCGGACGTGTTAAACCGGAAAGACTTGGCAGCCCCTGGCCTTCGCAGGCCGCGACCAGCAGCAAAAGGACCAGCGGCCATGCACGGCCAAAACGCCAGCCAGCCCGGCAGAGCTTCGAAGCGACAGACATCACGACCTTCCAAAATGGAAAAGAACCCCGATTCGGGCGAGACTAGCCTTGGGGACAGGGGAAGTAAACCGCCGGGCGAACTTTTCGTGGTGGCGACGCCGATCGGCAATATGGGCGATATTACGCTGCGCGCCATCGAGTGTCTGAAGTCGGTGGACGGGGTGATCTGCGAAGACAGCCGGGTGACCGGCGGGCTCATGCACCGCCTTGGACTTAAAAAGCCACTGACCCCCTATCACGACCATAATGCCGAAACGGTGCGGCCCCGCCTCTTGGCCCGCTTGCTGGCGGGTGAAAGGCTGGCCCTGGTATCGGATGCGGGAACCCCCCTCGTTTCGGACCCGGGATGTAAATTGGTGCAGGCTGCTCTCGGCCATGAGATCGGCGTGACGGCGCTGCCCGGCGCTTCGGCGCTGCTGGCGGCCCTGGTTCTGTCGGGCCTGCCCAGCGACCGGTTTTTGTTCGCAGGCTTTCTGCCGTCCAAACAAGGACAGCGCAAAGAGGTTATAGCCGAGCTGTCAAGCGTTCCCGCCACCCTGATCTTCTATGAAGCGCCCCACCGAACAGCCGAAGCCCTGACCGATCTGGCCGAAGGGCTGGGAGATCGTTTCGCCTCCGTTTGTCGTGAGCTGACCAAGCTTTACGAAGAGATTCGCAGAGGTCACTTGAAGGAATTGGCCCAGCACTATACCCAATCCGGCCCTCCTAAGGGCGAGGTGGTGTTGGTGATAGCACCCCCCGATAAAGTCAGCAGTGATTTGAATGGCTTGGAGAATCTTCTTCGTACCGCACTCGAAACGCTTTCCGTGCGTGATGCCGCCGAAACCGTGGCCAAGGCCAGCGGGAGGCCCCGACGCGAAGTCTATAACCAGGCTCTTGCTCTGGCGGCAGAAAAGAAAGAGCGATGACGGCAGCCAAAAAGGGTTATATGGCCGAGGAGGCCGCCGTCTGGTATCTGCGGCTCAAGGGCTGGCGGATTCTGGAGCGCAGATTCGTTACGGGGCGCGGTAGCGGGGCTGGCGAGGTTGATATCATCGCAAGAAGGGGCGGTCTTCTGGCTTTCATCGAGGTCAAGGCGCGAGCCAGCGAGGAAGCAGCGGCTCAGGCCATTGGGCCGCGCCAGCAGGGGCGCATCTCAAGGGCGGCCGAAGCCTATCTGGCCCGGCATGGTGAACTTGCCAATCTCGACATTCGTTTCGATGCCGTGCTTGTGGGCGGGGCGGGCTGGCTTTCGCATATCGAGGATGCCTGGCGGCCATGAATGTTCGTTTGGGATGCCTTGATCCCGCCACAAAGCCAGTATAAAAAATCCACTTCAGACCTCGGAGACCTCGATGAACAGCCCTCTCGTCAAAACCCCCCTTGCGTTATTGCTGGCCGGACTGATCGCCGCCTGCACCCCCGTGGGTGCCGCGGTGGGGGCCGGGGCGACGGTTGGCGTGGCTGCTTCGGAAGAGCGCGGCGTCGGCGGCGCAATCGATGACACCAAGATTCAGCTCGAGATCAACAAGCTGTGGCTTGAGCAGGATTTCGAGATGTATCGCAAGGTGGGGCTGGGTGTTACCGAAGGCCGGGTTCTGCTGACCGGCGAGGTGGCCAAGCCCGAACATCGTGTCGAAGCCGTCCGGCTGGCCTGGCAGGTGCTGGGCGTTCGCGAAGTCATCAACGAGATCAAGCTGGGCGACGCCTCGGGCATCAAGGACTGGAAGAACGATGTCTGGATCGCAACCGAGCTGCGCTCGCGCCTTCTGTTCGACAAGCTGATCCGCAACATCAATTACACGGTCGATGCCGTGAATGGCGAGGTCTACCTGCTGGGCATCGCCCAGAACGCCCAGGAATTGCAGCGCGTGGTCGATCACGCCCGCGATGTGCCGCGCGTCAAGCGCGTGGTCAGCTATGTCGTGATGAAGGACGATCCCAAGCGCCGGGAAAAATCCGCTCAGTAATTAGGGTCCTCGACGGAATCCCATTTTCTCAACAGACTGTCATGCCCGGCCTTGTGCCGGGCATCCACGTCTTGAGGCTTGATATGCCTGATGGAAAATCGTGGATGGCCGGGTCAAGCCCGGCCATGACGGGGGATAATCAGGCTGAACACCACTTGCGACGTCGAAGGGCCATAATCAATAGCTGGGACCCAGGGCGCGGTTGCCCAGGCGGGCTTCGTCAAGTGCGGCAAGCCCGTTCTGACGGATCAGCTTGCGCAGGGTCTCGACGTAATCATCCCCGCGCTCGGAATAGCGGTGCAGCGTGTCGGTCAGTTGAAGGCCGTCGAGCGGCAGGTTGGCCTCGCGGGCCGTCCAGCGGGCTTCCCGGAATTCCTGATAGGCCTGGTGGGTATTGAGATTGAGCGCATAGGCGCGCACCGCCTCGGCCAGCGAGGCGAAGCTTTTGACGGCAAAGCCGGCATTGGGGGCGCGATCAGTGGGAATCAGCCCCTTGCCTTCCTTATGCGTCCACTGGCCGAAAAGCGCGTTGCCCTCCTGGGCGAAGCGCGAGGTGCCCCAGCCCGATTCCTCGGCCGCCTGGGCCAAGGCCAGCGAGGGGGGAATGGCATCGACCCTTTGGAACAAGGTGAACAGGTCGCCGTCTTCGACATCGTAGCGCTGGGCCAGATCGTTCAGCCAGTCCCGCTCGGCCGGAATGACGCGAAGCCCCGCCCGGGCGCGCTCGGCATAGGCCAGCAGGCGTTTGCGGTCGGCCAGAATGGTTTCGTTCATGCTGAGTACCAAGGGCAGCATGGTGCGCAGGAACAGCGCCTTGCGCACGGTCGAATCATTGATGTCGTCTAGATCGCTGGGCAGATTGGCCAGATAAAGCCGGGGCACCACCCGCTCGCCGCGGGCCACCGAGGTCAGATCATAGCCCATGCCGTGGAAAGCCTGGGCCAATTGAGAGGATTGCGGGCGTTCCTCGTCGCTGTCGCCCAGCGCTGGCGGCAAGAGCCCGCGCGCGATCAGCACTTCCATCGGAATATCGGCTTTCTGCCCAAAGCCCGTGGTCAGGCTGAGCCCGTAAAGCCCGGTCACGCAAGCTGCCAGCACGGCCAGGGCCGCGCGTTCAAAGCGCCTGCGGGATTTTCGCTTCTTTGCTGTCCTCAACAGTCTCTTCCTTGTCCTTTTTCGGGGCAGGGACCCGACGGGGTCCCCGCCTCTTGGGGGGCAACAGAAAACCTACCCATTGGCAGCATTACGGCCAATCATGTTATTTTTATGTTAATCGACCGCCTGAACGGACTGAACCTCGGGCACGTAATAGCGCAGCATGTTCTCGATTCCATGCTTGAGCGTCGCCGTCGAGCTGGGGCAGCCGGAACATGCGCCCTGCATGTGCAGATAGACGGTTCCGTCCTCGAAGCCCCTGAAAATGATGTCGCCGCCATCCTGGGCCACCGCCGGGCGGATGCGGGTATCGAGCAGTTCCTTGATCTTGGTGACGATCTCGTCATCCAGGGTCTCGGCCTCGCCCGTCTCGGCGCCTTCGGCCAAAATCGGGCGGTTATGGGTGAAATGGTCCATGATGGCGCCCAGAACCTGGGGCTTCAGGGTTGTCCAGTCTCTGGTGTCGTTCTTGGAGACGCTGATGAAATCGGAGCCCAGAAACACCGAAACGACGCCGTCGATGCCGAACAGAACGCTGGCCAGCGGGCTTTTCGCGGCCTTGGCGGAATCGGGAAAATCCGCGGTTCCCTTGTCCATCACGGTCTGGCCGGGCAAGAATTTCAAGGTAGCGGGATTGGGCGTGCTTTCGGTTTCAATGAACATATTTAGTCTCCTTGAGGCTCCCCTTAAATAGGCAGCCCGGCCCTTAAGATCAAGCCAAAAGCCGCTACGGCTTTAAGAATCCAACGATATCATAGACTTGCGACAGGATGGGCTCGGCCATAGCGCGAGCCTTCTCGCCGCCCTGCCTCAAAACCGCATCAATATGGCCGGGATCGTCCATCAGGCGCTTCATTTCGCTGTTGATGGGGCCCAGCACCGACACCGCCAGATCGACCAGCTCCTGCTTGAAGGCGGAGAATTGGAGGCCTGCGAATTGACGCATGGCCGCTTCCTTATCGATATCGGACAGGGCGGCGTAGATGCCCAAAAGATTCGAGGCCTCGGGCCGGGACTCCATGTTTTCGACCGTTGCAGGCATATTGTCGGGGTCGGTCTTGGCCTTTCTGATCTTCTGGGCGATGGTGTCGGCATCGTCGGTCATGTTGATGCGCGAATAATCCGATTCCTCGGACTTGCTCATCTTGCGCGTGCCGTCGCGCAGACTCATCACCCGGGTGGCGGCCCCGAAAATCAAGGGCTCCGTGATCGGAAAGAAGTCGGTCTTGTAGTCGCTGTTGAATTTGAGCGCGATGTCGCGGGTCAGCTCCAGATGCTGCTTCTGGTCCTCGCCCACCGGCACATGGGTGGCCTTGTAGACCAGAATGTCGGCGGCCATCAGATTGGGATAGGCGAACAGCCCGACCGAGGCGTTTTCCTTGTGCTTGCCAGCCTTTTCCTTGAACTGGGTCATGCGGCCCAGCCAGCCCATGCGCGCCACGCAATTGAAGATCCAGGCCAGTTCGGCATGGGCGGGCACCAGGCTTTGATTGAACAGGATGTTCTTCTCGGGCTGGATGCCCGAGGCCAGCATGCCAGCCGCCACTTCGCGCGTGTTGCGCCGAAGCTCGGCAGGATCCTGCCAGACCGTGATGGCATGCAGATCGACCATGCAGAACAGGCACTGATAGTCGCCCTGAAGCCGCACCCAGTTGCGGATGGCGCCCAGATAATTGCCCAGATGCAGGTTGCCGGTGGGCTGAATGCCCGAGAAGATGCGCTTGGCGCTCATGAAAGGTCGCTCCATTTGGACTGGACGAAGGTTCCGCAAGCCCGCCGTTTGGAAGGGCGGGAAAGCGGGGCGAGAAAGCCAGAAAACCGGGGCAGGGTCAAGGGTGCTTCCGCGCGATCCCGGCCTGTGATAGATGCTGACCCATGGCCCTTAAGAAGATTCAGCCCGAAACCATCCTGGTCTATGTCGGTCTCGACCGCGTCGGCGACGCGCTGTTGAAGCTGCCCTTCGTGCGCGGTCTTCGGGCCGCTTATCCAAAGGCCCATATCACCTGGCTGGCGGGCAAGGATACCAGCGTCTATGCCAGTGCCATGGCGCCCGCTGTGGTGGGCCTGATCGACGAGGTGATCGAGCGGGCGAATGTGGGGCTCGACCCCATGGAATTGCTGCACCGCCCGCTGGCGGGTCGGCGCTTCGATCTGGTGATCGACACCCAGCGCGTCGCCCTGGCCTCGCTGGCCTTGATGCGCATGCCCTGCCGCTGGCGTCTCTCGCCTTTTGCCAAATTTCTGTTTTCCAGCAAGAAGCCGCCCAAGGGCTATAAATTCCCCAAGACCATGCTGCGCCAGATGCTGGACCTTCTGGAACTGGCAACCGGCCAGGCCCATCCCACGCCCGAGCGCATCGAAGTGTCGATCCCGGAAGAGATGCACGGGGAAGCCAAACGCCTGCTGCCCGATGGCTCCCGCTATGTCGGGCTGGCCCCGGGGGCGGGCGGCAAACCCAAATGCTGGCCCTTGGATCGCTTTGCCGAAGTGGGCCGGGCCTTGGCTGAACAGGGGTTGGTGCCGGTGTTTCTGCTGGGACCGCAGGAGCCGGAATGGCAGAGCGAGTTGAAGGCCGCCGTGCCTGGCGCCTTGTTTCCGTTGCAAGAGCCCGGTGTTGCCGAGCGCTTTGCCTATTCGCCCCTGCTGACCATCGCCTTGGGCGAGCGGCTGTCGGCGGCACTGGCCAATGATTCGGGTGTCGGACATATGCTGGCGCTCAGCGGCAGTCCCCTGGTTTCGCTGTTCGGACCGACCAGCCCGGCCAAATTTGCCCCGGTTTCCCAGCGCCTGACCATCGTGAAAGCGCAAGATTTCGGCGGGCGCGAGATGAATTTGATCCCGGTCGATGCGGCGTTTGACGCCCTCAAGACAGCCCTCTCATGAGGCCATCGCCGCTGATCGACAAGCTTCTATTCCATCTGGCCGGACGGCGCCGGAAGAAAGAGGCGGGGCAGGGCGTTCTGCTGGTGGCGGCGGGCGGGCTGGGCGACACCGTGCTTTTGATGGCGGTGCTGGATCGCTTTTTGCCGTTGGCCGCCAAGGGCGAACAGGTAACGCTGCTCTTGCGCCAGGATGCCGCCAAGATGGGATTTCTGGCTCCGCCTGAGGTCGAAATTCTGCCTGTCGATTTCAAGAGATTGGGCCGCGAGACGGATTACCGGCTGAAGACCTTTCAACTTCTGGCCGGGCGGGGCTTTCGCTTGGCGGTCAGCCTGGATTATCTGCGCCACCCGCATCTGGACGAAGCCTTGATTCGCGCCAGCTTCGCCCAGGAATCGTTGGCTATGCAGGCCAAGCCCTGGGCCAAGCATCAGAAGGCGCTGGATGCCAACCAAACGCTGTATGCCAAGCTTTACGACAGCGGCCCGGCGCTGATCGACAAGGTGCTGCGCTGGGCAAGTTTCGCGGGCTGGCTGACTGGAAAAAATTTGCCGCCGCCCAGTCTGGCCCTGGCCGAGGCCCGTCTGCCGCCGGCCGAAGCCAATGCGCCGCCCCGCGTCTTCATCCAGCCTTTTTCCGCGATCAAGGCCAAGCAGTGCCCCCCCGATTTTTATCTGCCGCTGCTAAAAGCGCTGCCTTCCAGCCATGCGGTTTCGCTTCTGGGCACGCCAGCCGATCTTGAACGCAATCTTGACTTCAAGGC
>JADFZV010000069.1:0-9009 GCA_015232335.1 Alphaproteobacteria bacterium
CGAACATCAGTTTCGATGCCAGGCCCTTCAAGGATCTGCTGCCCGGCTTGCGCGCAGCCTCGCTGGTGGTCAGCGTCGATACCGCCCTGATGCATCTGGCGGCCCTTTCGGGCGCACCCACCTTGTGCTTGGCCAGTGCGGCCTATGCGGGCGAGATCGTTCCCTATCCCGCCGAGACCTGCCCCCCTAATGTCCGCTTCCTGATGACCGGGATGGATTGCCAGGGCTGTCTGGGGGTTTGCATCTATCCCGATCACGAAAAGATTTATCCCTGTGTGGCGGCCCTCGATCCCCTTGAGGCGGCACGCCTGGGGCTGGAACTGATGGAGGAATTCGCTTGAACGCCTGGATAGGCGCGCTGGCCGTCTATGCTGATCGGCGAATTATGGCCGTGCTGTTCCTGGGATTTTCCAGCGGCTTGCCCTTGGCGCTGACCGGTCAAACCCTGATGGCCTGGCTGACCGAAGCCCAGGTGGATCTGGCCACCATCGGCCTGTTTGCCCTGGTGGGCATGCCCTACAGCACGAAATTCTTCTGGGCGCCCCTGATCGACCGTTTAACTCTGCCGCTTTTAGGCCGCCTGGGGCGCAGGCGCGGCTGGGGCCTGTTCGCACAGGCGTGCTTGGCAGGCCTGCTGATCAGCCTGGGCGGTATCGATCCCACCGCATCGCCCGTTGCCTTTGCGCTTCTGGCTCTTCTGATCAGCTTCGCCTCGGCCAGCCAGGACATCGTGATCGACGCCTTCAGGGTCGAAATCCTCGACGAAAATCAATATGGCGCCGGGGCGGCCGCGGTTCAGTTCGGCTATCGTGTCGGCATGCTGGTCTCGGGCGCCGGGGCCTTGTTCCTGGCCGAGATCATGCCCTGGTCAACCGTCTATGCCGTCATGGCCGGGATGATGGGGGTGGGCGCCATCACCTTGCTGCTCAACCGCGAGCCGGTTTTGCAAGAATTGCCCAAGTGCGGGAATTGGTTGATGGATACCATCGTCGCCCCCTTTGCCGAGCTGGCGGGCCGCCTGGGCTGGCAGGTGGCGGCGGTGTTTGCCTTCATCGTGCTTTATAAATTGGGCGATGCCTTGGCGGGCATGCTCTCCACCACCTTTTATCTCAAGATGGGATTCGCCAAATTCGAGATCGCCGAAATCAGCAAGATCTTCGGTTTTGGCGCGACACTTCTGGGCACTTTTCTGGGTGGCGTCGGCGTGGCCCGCTTGGGCATCGGCAGATGCCTGATCGGCTTTGGGTTGTTCCAGATGGGCTCGAACCTGATGTTCGCCTGGATGGCGACCCGGGGTCATGACATTCCAGCCCTTTACGCCACCATCGGCATCGAGAATCTGGCGGGCGGCATGGGTTCGGCGGCCTTCGTGGCCTATCTCTCCAGGCTGTGCAACCTGTCCTGCACCGGCACCCAATATGCGCTGCTCTCCTCGCCTGCCGCCCTGGGGCGCACGCTCTTCGCCTCGTCGGGCGGTTGGCTGGTCCTGCAACTGGGCTGGGTCGATTATTTTCTGCTGACCACGTTGGCGGCGGTGCCCGGCCTTTTGCTGCTGATCTGGATGCTGAAGAAATTTCCAGCGACGACAAGGTAAGTCGTCCGCTTTCAGGAGTCGGCCAGCTCACGCTTGCCCCTTATGCATTTGCATCGGCTCAATATTGGCGTCCCTTCACCCCGGCTCATTAAGGCCGTTTCGCTTTTCAATAAACGCAAAAAAAGCCACCTGACCGTTGCTTGACCTGACCTAAATGAAAGCAAGATGCCAAGCGCTCCGACGGCATAAATGCAAAATCTTAACCACCAAGGAAAAAGATGCCATTGAAGCCAGTCAACCGCGTCAGCAGCAAAACCTACCCCTGCGAGATTTGCGAGAATATCCCAAAAGTATATTGCACAAAGCGCAGCTGCCGCGCCGGAAAAAAAGCTCATGGCCCGCTGCGGGCGCGACAAGAGAGAATTAAGGCATTTCGTGCAGGGAGGATCGAAAAGACCGACAAAAAATTGCAGCAGTACGGACATCATGATCCTCTCCCCAAAAAAGGCTCCTCGCCGCTTCAAATGGATTTGCCAGTCACGCTGTCGCCAGAAACAACTTCGTCATGCCCGGCCTTGAGCCGGGCATCCACGTCTTGCCACCTTGTGCCCAAGTAAAACTTCATGAATGGCCGGGTCAAGCCCGGCCATGACGAATTGAAGCCTCAAACATCCCATTCCCAACGCCGAAGTACCTTATTCCGCGGCCCTGGCGGAATCGGCGCGTTTCAGAAGCCCTTTCAGCTCCTTCCACACTTCGTCGGCCCCCACCGCCTCGATGCAGGGAAAGACATCTTCCTTGGTGGGCCGTTTGTCGCAGCGCCAAAAGCAGTGATAGCAGGGCATTTCATGATAGACGAAGCGGGCGTTGGCGGGCGAGGCCTCTCGCGGATAGGGCACGAAGCTGCCGAAATGGCCGCCGCCCACCACCACCACCGTGGGTGTGCCGAGTGCGATGGCCAAATGGGCCGGGCCGGTATCGTTGGAAAGGACGGCCTTGGCCTGTTTCATCAGATCGAGCAGGGAGGAAAGCGTGGTCCTGCCGATCAGATCGATCACGCCGGGGCGGTTCAAAAGCCTGCGCATCTCGGGCTGGCGGCTTTTCTCGGCGGCGCTGCCGCCTGTGAAAGCCACCCGATAGCCCAGATCGAGCAGGCGGGCGGCGATGGTGAGATAGGCCTCGAAAGGCCAGCGGCGCCCCGGCTCGTTCGAGCCGAAATTCAAGACGACATAGGGGGGGCCCTTGAAAACCGGCGGCTCCTGATCGCGCCAGGAAATGCGCGGCGGCTCGGGGGCGATCTCGCATCCCGCGATGTCCGAGACGAAACGGTAATGGCGCAGAATCTCATGCGTGGGATAGGGGCCGGTATCGATGATGCGCACCCCCTCGCCCATGTAATAGCTGAACTCGCCTTTGGTGGCATCGCTGATATAGGGCTTGCTCATCACTTTGACGGGGGCCGCCGAGAACCAGACCAGACTGTCGGCGGTCAGCGCCTTTCTGAAATAGATGTCAGACACCGCTACGGCGAAGGCCTGCCTGCGCACCCACAGGGCTTCCTTGAAGCGGTAGAGCGGCTTGCGCTCGAAAGCGTGCTCGTCGATGATTCTTAAGCGAAAGCCCGCGAAGATGTCCTTGGTGATCGAGCCCCAGGAGGCGCAGCCCAGCACCGTGATCTCGCTTTGGGGAATGCCGAAGGCCTCGGCATAATGATCGAGGGTGCGGCGAAACAGAACCATGTCTCCGATGCCGTCCATGCGCACGACCAGCAGGCCCTTGGGCTTTTTCAGCACTGTCCAATAGCGCACGACAAGGTCCAGCGGGCGGAACATCCACCAGCGCCTTCGCATGCCGGAAGGCAATAATTTATCGAGCAGTGGCCGCACAGGCTCGTTCGTCATGCACCGATTGTCGCAGCCAAACGGCGACTTGTCACGTTTCAGGTTTCGCCGTCAGGACCCGGAGTTGCGTTGGGCTTTCTTGCGGTCGTTGGGGTCTAGAATACGCTTTCTTAAACGGATGCTCTTGGGCGTTACCTCGACCAGCTCATCGTCTTGAATATAGGCGATGGCGTCTTCCAGCGAGATTTTCCGAGGCGTGGTCAGGCGCACCGCTTCGTCCTTGCCGCTGGCCCGGATATTGGTCAACTGCTTGGCTTTCAGGCAGTTGACTTCAAGGTCGTTGCCGCGGCTGTGTTCGCCGATGATCATGCCCTCGTAGGTCTTGACACCCGCTCCCACGAACAAAGGCCCGCGCTCTTCCAGATACCACAATCCATAGGCCACGGTTTCGCCCAGGCCGTTGGAAATCAACACGCCGTTCCGGCGCCCTTCGATGGGGCCCTTCCAGGGAGCATAGCCCGCAAAGCTGCGGTTCATCAGGCCCGTACCCCTGGTATCGGTCAGGAACTCGCCGTGATAGCCGATCAAGCCTCGCGAGGGGGCGCGGAACACGATGCGCACCTTGCCCGCACCTGATGGGCGCATCTCGGTCATCTCGGCCTTGCGGTTGGCCATCTTCTCGACCACGTTGCCCGAATATTCCTCATCGACATCGATCTGCACATCTTCGAAGGGCTCGGTGCGCTCGCCGTTTTCGTTGGTCCTGAAGAGAACGCGGGGCCTGGAGATCGACAACTCGAAGCCCTCGCGGCGCATGGTCTCGATCAGCACGCCCAACTGCAATTCGCCGCGTCCCGAGACTTCGTAGGAATCGCGCTCTTCGCTTTCCTTGACGCCGATCGCCACATTGCCCTCGGATTCGCGCTTCAAGCGGTCGCCGATCATGCGCGACGTGACCTTGGTGCCTTCCTGCCCGGCATAGGGCGAATCATTGACCGAGAAGGTCATCGACAAAGTGGGCGGATCGACCGGAATGGCGGTTAGCGGCTGGGAGAATTCCAAGGCGCACAAGGTATCGGCCACCGTGGCGTTGGTCAGGCCGGCGATGGCGACGATGTCGCCCGCCTCGGCCTCTTCGGCGGCAATACGCTCGAGTCCGCGGAAGGTCAGGAGCTTGGAGACGCGGGCCTGCTCGACCTGCGAGCCATCGACGCGCAGCGCCTTGATCGCCATGTTGGCCTTGACGCGTCCGGTTTCGATGCGCCCGGTCAGCACGCGGCCCAGATAGGGATCATATTCCAAAAGTGTTACCAGCATCGAGAAAGGCTGCTCGAGATCGCGCTTGGGCGGGGGCACGTGCTTCAAGATCAGATCGAACAGCGGGTTCAGATTCTCGCGGGGTCCCTCGGGCTTGTCGGCGGCCCAGCCGTCGCGCCCCACCGCGAACAGGGTGGGGAAATCAAGCTGATCGTCATTGGCGTCGAGAATGGCGAACAGGTCGAAGACCTCGTCATGTACCTCGTGCGGGCGCGCGTCCTGGCGGTCCACCTTGTTGACGATGACGATGGGGCAGAGCCCCTGGGCCAGCGCCTTTTGCGTCACGAATTTGGTCTGCGGCATCGGGCCTTCGGCGGCATCGACCAACACGACCACGCCATCGACCATGGACAGAATGCGCTCGACCTCGCCGCCGAAATCGGCGTGGCCCGGCGTATCCACGATATTGATGCGCACATCCTTCCAGATCACCGAGGTGCATTTGGCCAGGATGGTGATGCCGCGCTCGCGCTCCAGATCGTTCTTGTCCATGGCCCGTTCGGCCACCTGCTGATTGTCGCGGAAGGTGCCGCTCTGGCGCAGCAGCGCATCGACCAAGGTCGTTTTCCCATGATCGACATGGGCGATGATAGCGATATTGCGGATGTCCATTTTGTCCTGATTTCAGCCCATTTTCTCGGCCATCAGCTCCGCCAGCTTTCTGGCGGGCCTGGCTCCGATATGCGAAATGACTTCGGCGGCGGTAATGCCGCCCGCCCTGGCCGATTCGGCCAGTGATTTTCCATGCGTGTGCCCCCACAGGAAGCCCGCGGCAAACAGGTCGCCAGCACCGGTGGTATCTTCGACCTTGACGTTCTTTTCGGCGTCGATGACATGCACGTCGTCACCCGACAGCACCACCGAGCCCTTGCTTGATCGGGTCAGCACCGTGATCGGGCAGACGCCTCTGGCCTTTTGCAGAGCCTGATCGAAATCGGCGGCCTCAAAGAGGGCCATGATTTCGGATTCGTTGGCGAACAGAATATCGGTGTGGTTCCTGACCAGATCAAGGAAGGCGTCGCGATGGCGGTTGACGCAAAAGGAGTCCGACAGAGACAGGGCCACCTTGCGCCCGCCGCCATGCGCCAGTTTGGCCGCCTTGTGAAAGGCTTCCTTGGCGCGGGGTGGATCGTAGAGATAGCCTTCAAGATAGGTGATCTTGCTGGAGACGATTATTTCCTCGTCGATATCCTCAGGTCCCAGTTCGATGCAGGCCCCCAGATAGGTCTGCATGGTGCGCTGGGCGTCGGGGGTGACCAGAATCAGGCACCTGGCCGTGGTCGGCCCGCGCCTGAGCGCTGCCGTATTATATCGTACGCCGATGGCCGAAAGATCGTGGCGGAAAACGCGACCCAGAATGTCATCATGAACCTTGCCGATATAGGCGGCGCGGCCCGACAGCGAGGCGATGCCCGCCATGGTGTTGGCCGCACTGCCGCCCGAACATTCGATGGCCGGCCCCATCTGCGAATACAGACGTTGGGCCTGATGCGCATCGATCAGGGTCATGGCCCCCTTGGGCAGGCCTTGCTCTTTCAGGAAATCGTCGGTGGCGTGGGCAAGCACGTCGACGATTGCGTTGCCGATGCCGACAACGTGGAAATTCTCCACCATCGAAACTTGAAATCCTTGACTTGCTGGTTACAAAAGAAGCGGCGCAGTATAACCAGAGCGCTCGCAGGAGCAAGAGAAGAGAGCAAGAAATGATCGATGGCTTCCTTAAGGCCCTGAAACAACTGTCGGACCCGCGCCTGAAGGGCGTTCTGTGGATGGGGGCTTTGGGGGCGCTATCCCTCGAAATCGCCCTTTGGGCGCTGCTCTGGTGGGGTTTGTCCTTCCTTCGGCTGTTCGAATGGGCCTGGCTGGACGCCAGCTTGGATGTCGGCCTGCTGCTGGTGGTGATGATCGCCAGCCTGTGGTTCTTTCCGGTGCTGTCTACCCTGATCGTGGGCTTTTTCCTGGAGCGCGTGGCCCGAGCCGTCGAGGAGCGGCATTATCCGGGCCTGCCCGCCGCGCGCGAGGTCGGTCTGGGCGAAAGCCTCTTCACCGCGCTGCGCTTCGGGCTGGTCAGCCTGGGGCTTAACCTGCTGGTTTTGCCTCTTTATTTTATTCCGCTGCTCAATCTTGGCGTATTCTTGCTGCTGAACGGCTATCTGCTGGGGCGGGAATATTTCGAGCTGGTGGGCAGCCGCAGGCTGGAACCTGGGCCATTGGCCGTGAAGCGCCTGGGCCATCGGGGCCGGTTGCTACTGGTGGGCATGGCGGGGGCTGCCCTGATGGCCGTGCCGCTGGTCAATCTGGCCGTTCCAGTACTTTTGACCGCCTGGATGGTTCATGTGGCTCAATCATTGCCCGATTGAGAAAAGACGCTATAATCCGCGCCCGAAGAGGCCCAAGCGCCGATAAAGGCGCCGCCCAGAGGGGAAAAGGAAGTTTTGATGTTCCGCCGGAAAAAACCCGAGGAAAACATGGTTGCGCAGGAATCAGATGGGCCGGAAGACGGCATGAATGTCGCACCGGTCGAGGATGGCTCGGACGACATGAGCGCGCCGCCGATGAAACCTTTTTCGCGTAAAGGGACGCATATGCCCAACAAGCCGCCCGCCGCCCCCTTCCGGCCCGACATTCCGCGCCGGGTCGTGGATATCCCAGGCAGCCAGCGCCGCCCGATGTCGTCCGGCCAGGAAGTCGATGGCAAAAAGCTGATCGTGGGACGCGATATCTGCCTGACCGGCGAAATCAGCGCTTGCGACCGGCTGGTGGTCGAAGGCCGGGTCGAGGCCTCGCTGACCGACGCCCGTTCGGTCGATATTTCAGAGACCGGCTTTTTCAAGGGAAATGCCGAGGTCGAGGAAGCCTCGATCGCGGGCTGCTTCGAGGGCAAGCTGATCGTGAACGGACGCCTGTCCATCCGGGGCACCGGCCGGGTTCGCGGCACCGTGCGCTATGCCAGCCTGGTGGTCGAACAGGGCGGCCAGATTGCGGGCTCGGGGGAATTGATCGACATCGGCCAAACCACCCAGGCATCCCCCCCCTTGCTGGGTCTTGCCGCAGGCACCGGGACCGAGGGCGGGCATTGACCGCTTTCAGGGCGGCCTGCGGACTGCTGCTGGGCCTATCGCTTGCGGCCTGCCAGACGGCGGCTTTGGATCAGTCCGCCCAGCCTGTCAGCCAGCCGCCCTCCCTGGCCGCAGTTTCACAGATTGCCCCGCCCCCTGTCTCGCCCGAGCGCCTGATCGGCCTGTCGGGCCTTGACGTTTTAAAGCTTTTCGGCCAACCCGGCCTGAAGCGGCGCGAGGCCCCGGCTGAATTATGGCAATATACGGCCAGTGCTTGCGTGATGGACCTGTATTTGTATGCGGAAGGGGAAGACCTGCGCGTTTCCTATGTCACGCTGCGTGATCCGGCGACGGGGCGTGTGGTCCAAACCGGCTGCCAGGACCAGTTGGCCCGCCTCTCGAACCGTTAACGAAGTTATAATTCCGCCCTGTTTAAGTGTTTGCTTCGCCTGAACGGTTGCGGGATAGACCGCCGTTCCCTATATATCCGACCAGGCTGGGGGTTCACCCCGGCCAGCCTTCACCACCCAAAAGGGGGCCGCCTTCAAGATTGCCTGATCGGGGTCTGTCGGCCTGCCTGAAGAAAACGAGGATGAGATGAGCAAAGTCATTGGCATCGACCTGGGCACCACGAATTCGTGCATTGCCATCATGGAAGGCAAGGGCGCCAAGGTAATCGAGAATTCCGAGGGCACCCGGACCACGCCGTCGATGGTGGCCTTCGCCGATTCCGGCGAGCGTCTGGTCGGCCAGGCCGCCAAGCGTCAGGCCGTGACCAATCCGGCCCACACCCTGTTCGCCATCAAGCGCCTGATCGGACGGCGCTATGACGATCCGATGGTGGAAAAGGACAAGGGCCTCGTCCCCTACAAGATCGTGCCGGGCGACAATGGCGATGCCTGGGTCGAGATCGATGGCAAGAAGATGAGCCCCAGCCAGGTCTCGGCTTTTATTCTGACCAAGATGAAGGAAACGGCGGAAGCCTATCTGGGCGAGAAGGTCACGCAGGCCGTCATCACCGTGCCCGCCTATTTCAACGATTCCCAGCGTCAGGCCACCAAGGATGCGGGCAAGATCGCGGGCCTTGAGGTGCTGCGCATCATCAACGAGCCCACAGCGGCTGCCCTGGCCTATGGCATGGAGAAGAAGGGCGCTGGCGTCATCGTGGTCTACGATCTGGGCGGCGGCACCTTCGACGTGTCGGTGCTGGAAATCGGCGACGGCGTCTTCGAGGTGAAATCGACCAACGGCGACACCT
>JADFZV010000069.1:9053-10717 GCA_015232335.1 Alphaproteobacteria bacterium
ATCTGGCCGACGAGTTCAAAAAGGAGCAGGGCATCGATTTGCGCAAGGATCGTCTGGCCCTGCAGCGCCTGAAAGAGGCGGCGGAGAAGGCCAAGATCGAACTGTCCAGCGCCATGCAGACCGACGTCAATCTGCCCTTCATCACGGCGGATCAGTCGGGGCCCAAGCATCTTAACGTGAAGCTGACGCGGGCCAAGCTGGAAGCCCTGGTGGAAGAGCTGATCAACCGCACCATCGGGCCTTGCCGCGCCGCTCTCAAGGATGCGGGCATCAAGGCCAGCGAGATCGACGAAGTCATTCTGGTCGGCGGCATGACCCGCATGCCCAAGGTGGTCGAGGCGGTCAAGGAATTCTTCGGGCGCGAGCCGCACAAGGGCGTCAACCCCGACGAGGTGGTGGCGCTGGGTGCGGCCATTCAGGGCGGCGTGCTTAAGGGCGACGTCAAGGACGTGCTGCTGCTCGACGTTACTCCGCTGTCGCTCGGCATCGAAACGTTGGGCGGCGTCTTCACCCGCCTGATCGATCGCAACACCACCATTCCCACCCGCAAAAGCCAGACCTTCTCGACCGCCGAGGACGGGCAGACGGCGGTGACCATCCGCGTCTTCCAGGGCGAGCGCGAGATGGCCGCCGACAACAAGATGCTGGGTCAGTTCGATCTGGTCGGCATTCCGCCCGCGCCACGCGGCGTGCCGCAGGTCGAAGTCACCTTCGACATCGACGCCAACGGCATCGTGCATGTCACGGCCAAGGACAAGGCAACCGGCAAGGAGCAGAATATCCGCATTCAGGCCTCGGGCGGTCTGAACGACGCCGACATCGACCGCATGGTCAAGGAAGCCGAGCTGCATGCCGACGAGGACAAGAAACGGCGTGAACTGGTTGATGCTCGCAACCATGCCGATGCGCTGGTCCATTCCACCGAGAAGACCTTGAAGGAGCATGGCGAGGCCGTCGGCTCTGAACTCAAGGACGCCATCTCGAAGGATGTCGAGGCGTTGAAGGCGGCCCTGGGTGGCGAGGATCTGGCTGCCATCAAGGCCAAGACCGAAGCCTTGATGCAAAGCTCGATCAAGCTGGGCGAGATGATGTACAAGGCCAGCCAGGAAGCGGCGGCCGGGGCTGGGGGCGAAGCGCCCCACGGATCGCAAGAGGGGCACGCCGAGGGCAAGGCGGCGGACGACAAGGTGGTCGATGCCGACTTCACCGAAGTCGATCCAGACAAGAAATAAGGGATAAGGGCGGGCTGATAGGCCCGCCCCGCCGATTGGGTCGGGGACATGGCGAAAAAAGATTTCTATGAATTGCTGGGAGTCGCTAAGGGGGCGAGTGCGGAGGATCTTAAAAAGTCCTACCGCAAGCTGGCCATGCAGTGGCATCCCGACAAGAATCCCGGCGATAAGGCGGCCGAGCAGAAATTCAAGGATATCAGCGAGGCCTATGAAATTTTAAAGGATGATCAGAAGCGCGCCGCCTATGACCGCTTCGGCCATGCCGCCTTCGATGGCAGGGGCGGCGGCGGACCGGGCGGATTCGATTTCAATGCCGGCGGCGGCGGCGGCTTCTCGGATCTGTTCGAGGAAATGTTCGGCGAGTTCATGGGCGGCGGCCGGCGCGGCCAATCCCAGGGCCGCGGCGCCGACCTGCGCTTCAACATGGAAATC
>JADFZV010000006.1 GCA_015232335.1 Alphaproteobacteria bacterium
CGGACAGAAGTCTTTCTACGACGAATTCTGGTGTTTCATTTTCAAGTACAGTTGATGGTGCGCGTACACTTACCGTGGCGGCAGGAACTGGGACAGTGACTTTCACTGGTGCCGTGGGCAACGGAACCGCGTTGAGTGGTCTTTCCGTCACCAGCGGCACGGCCACCACCGGCAGCACGGTCAATGCGGGAAGCATCACCTTCGCCAATTCAGGCACCCTTACCATCGGCGGCGACATGACAGCCACCACAGGTGATCTGACCATGAACGATGCCAGCTATGCCGGGGTAAGCGTTCTTACCCTGCAATCGAGCGCCGGCAAGGTGCAGGTGAATTCCGGCAAAAATCTCACCAGCACCGGTGGCGGGGTCAAGATGCTGGCTTCCACCACGACCAGCGGCGATGTCACAGTTCCCTCGCTAACCATCTCGGGCGTGGGAACTTTGACAGGCAGCGTTGGCGGCGGGCGTGACCAGGCTGCCGCGAACAGCATTGGCCTTAGCTCGGGCGGATCCGGCACCTTCAATGGCCTGACGATTGGTGGCGGCGGGCGAGGTGCCGAGGCCCAGGCCGCCCTTGAAAAGGTGAACGACAAATTGAAGCTGCCGAACGTCGGCACCGCCCCTTCAATCGGCGGGCAGGCTGACCTGATCTCGGTCGATCTCGGCGGCAAGCCCGATGGCGGGCGGGCAGAAGGCGGCGATGCAGAAACCCCGGCCGACGCCTTCGGCAGCAGCCCCGCGTCTGCGGCGGCTCCATCTGATAATGTGCCTCCTGCTCAGACTGGCCCAGATGGCTCAGACAATTCCGGTAGCAAGCAATCCGAATCGGAAAAGAAGGATGACGATGAGAAAAAGAAGCAGGAAGGAGCAGCCACTGAAGCGCCGAAAGCAAAGGGTGGGGCGTGATGCACAAGCTTAACCAACGTACGATTCTTGCCGTACTTCTGTTGGGGCTGGCTGTGTCACCCACCTCCCAGGCAGCAGACATTGGCGATTTTTTTGGAGGCAAGCCAAAATCTGAGAAAGGGGCGGCCCAGGTGGCAGGAACGCCCAAGACAGGAACCGACCCGCAATCCACCCGCCCCGTCGGCCCTCAAGCCACTCTTTCACCCGCGCAGATCGAGGGTTTCCGCTCGGCGCGTTTCGGATATGCCGAGTCCGAATTGCGTGCCGCCATGCGTAAAGATTTGGGTGTTTCCGACAAGGATATCGTTGCCGCCAGCAACGATACCGAGCGCACATCCAGTCTGACCGCCAAGGCAAACAATCTTCTGCCCGACAGTGGCATGGCGACGGTTTCCTACATTTTGGGCGCACGTGCCAAGAAGCTGATTCAGGTCAATGTTTTGTGGGGGGGGGTCGAGCCAGGGGCGGCCAATCTGGCCACCCTGGTCGGTCTTTCTAATTCGCTGCGCGGTTATTTCCTAGAACAGGGCAGCTATGTCAAAGAGACCCTACTGGCCAATCAGCCGCTTGACGATGGCACGGTGCTGGTCTTCCGGGGTGCCGACGACAAGGGGCGGATGGTTCTGCTCCGTCTGGTGCCCGAGCCCAAGAAGGAGCGGGACAAGAACGCGCCAAAGGATGCGCGCGAGGCGCACGGCATGCTGCTGCTGTCCTACATTGAAAATCCCAAGAACCCGGACGTGTTCCGGATCGAGAAAGGTCAGTTCTGATTTAACGCTTCACGAATGATGGAGGGTGACATGAACAAGCGAATTCTGGGTGCAAGTGCCATTGCGGTTCTGCTGGCCGGTGTTTCAACCGGAGCACTAGCCGAAACCAAGATGTACAACAACGTGCCTGACGGAGCCGAAGTGGCGCGTATGTTGGGGGCTCAGCCCACCTATCGCGCAATCGAATTTTCGATGCCCTCGCCTCAGGCAGCACAACCCCCTTCTCAGACAGTTCCAGCCTCGATGACGACGCCCGCTCCTGTGCCGACAGCGCCCCCGTCACGTGCGGTTCCCGCCTCGGCACCAGCTCAAGCAGCCAGTGCCGGTGATTCCATGGGATTCCGGCTTAACTTCCGCTACAACTCGGCTGAGTTGGCTCCCGAATCGCTTCCCTATGTGGACGCTATTGGGCGCGCCATGCGCAACGAACCGCGCATGCAGGGTGCCGTCGTCGTCATTGAAGGACATACCGACGCATCGGGTACCGCAGACTACAACCTCCGCCTTTCCGAACGTCGCGCCGAGGCTGTAAAGCTTTATCTCATACGTCAATTTGGTATCTCGTCCGCTCAACTGCAGACGGTGGGAAAGGGCAAGTTCGAGCCCATTGATGCTGCTAATCCCTATAGCGGCGAGAACCGCCGCGTAGAATTTAGCCGTGCTCCGAACTCATAGCACATTGCATGTAACCCGAGTCCAACATAGGAGAATCATGTCATGAAAAAACTTCTTCTTGCAGTTACCATCCTCTCGTTCAGCTTGGCTGGAGCAGCTTATGCCCAGCAGAAGGGAAGCGGCGTGGAAATTGGCGGCAACGTCAATCAGAACACCAATGTTCAAGGCGCCGTCACCACGGTGAATACCGGTAAAGACGGAAAGGCCCAGACGGATATCGGTTCCATCAAGGGAAATACAAAGATTGGTGGCAACGTCAACCAGAACACCAATGTTCAAGGTGCCGTGACCACTGTGAATACGGGAAAGGGCGGCTGCTCCAAGACGTCCATTGGAACGATCAGCAGTGATCCTGGTTGCTAGTGGTCCGATCCTGACAAAGGAGCCCTTATCGGGTTCCTTCGTCAGGTGAATAGGCCCACTAAATCAAATGTCTGGTGGTGCGATTCAGCCGACAAGGTGGGATTCATCTGTCGGCATCGCACCTCTAGCAACACTAGTTAATTCGGAGTGTAGAGAGATGCTGCGAGAATCCATAATAAGAAGCTTTCTTATTGGGTTAGGTGCTTTTGCAGTATCCTCTACTTCCTTCGCTCAGGAACTGAATCAGCGGCAGGACATCGATTCCAGGACTGGTGCTAAAATTATGCGCATGCAAGCCGAAACAATGCGGCAGGGAAATCAAAACAATACCCAGAAGCCCCTGACCAAACCAGCCGAGTGCGGCGTCAATGTCGGCAACGTTACAACAACGCAAGGCGGGAATACTCCGAAGGAAGTGACAACTGTGATTACGGGGGATGTGATCAGTGTCTGCAAGTAACAAATGGCTTTTCCTTACAGCGTGCGCTGTTGCAATTCTTGGAAGTTTGTTCGGCTGCGGAGGAACGCTGCCTGACCCGCAGAAAGCATCGGTTGCTGTCCAGCCAACCAATGCGCCCGTCCGCAACATCACCAGTTTTTCCGAAGCGCTACGGTGCATGGATCATCTCTTTCTGACTTATAACAAGTCGGGTTTTGTTATCACGAGCACAGGCATTCCCGATTCCACGGGCAAAATGTCGGTCGGCGCGCGCGACATGCTGATTACAGCTATCTCCAGAATGTCAAAATCCAGTGATGCATTTCATTACGTCGATTTTGAACTTAATGCAGGCCAGGTCGATACGGTTCAGCACCTGAGTTCTCTTATGTTAAATAGTGGGCAGATGAAAATCGATGCTCCGCAAGTATATATTCGCGGCTCTATCAGCCAGGTTGATCAGGCAATACAGTCAGGCAAAGAGGGGTTTGGCCTCACAACCGGCTATTTGGATTTTGGCGCGCAGAAGGATCGAATGACATCTCAGGTTACACTTGAGTTGCATCTTGGCAACTTTATGACGCGCACGCTAATTTCTGGTATTGATGCTAACAACACAATTACGATAGTGCGCAGTGGGCAGGGGTTAGATGCTGGCGCTAAAATCAGCAAGGCAGGGCTAAACTTCAGCGTCTCCTCTGATACAAGCGAGGGAAGTGGACAGGCAGTTCGCACACTTGTCGAGCTTGGCGTAATTGAGCTCATGGGAAAATGGACTCAGGTTCCCTATTGGACATGCCTGGAAATTGAACGCACCAATCCCATGGCAATGAAGCAGTTGCGCGACTGGTATGACGGGATGTCCGAGAAGGAGCAAATTCAATTTGTTCAGGCGGGTTTGATAGGCAGCGGGCACTATCAAGGTAAATCCGATGGAATGCAAAGCGAGGCTCTTCGCTCGGCCATTTCCCGCTACCAAGCGGATCGAGGCCTTGTTCCGACGGGAAGGATTTCATTCGAAGTCTATGAAAGTATGATGGCAGGGAACATGCAATTTTCCGCGCTCCCTGCCTCCGCGCCTCCAAAGCCCCCGCAAATTACGCCAACGCCCATTGCAGTGAATTTGCTGGGTGACAAGCGTGAGTATTCTGTAGGCGATGCTGCGTTGCTATCTCTCTCGCTATCGCGCAGCGGTTTTGCATATTGCTATTACAAAGATGCGGATGGAACCGTGGTCCAGATATATCCTAACCGCTTTCAGCCAGATAAGCTGGTTCAGGCCGGACGATCACTAAGTATCCCGGATTCATCAGTTCCCGGTAATTTCAGTATACGTCTGACGCGAAAAGGGGCAAAGGAGGACTTTGCGTGCCTAGCGAGTGACATAGATATCGGAACGCTACTTCCTCCGAAGCTTCGGGTCCAGGAATTGACGCCAATCGATGCCAAAAATCTGGATGATGTTGTGAAAATGGTTCAGGGGGTCGTTCCCCAGGGCACGCTGGGCAGTGGGCGATACACAGTGAATGTGAGGTAGTCGAAGCATCTGATTGTAATCTGGGAGGCCGTACATGAAAGCGTGGATGAATCTGTTGCTAAGCATGACGGTAGCATCTCTTATCCAACAGAATATCGCCGATGCCGCCGATGTCACAATGGTGTCGCCTTCACCTTCAAGTTCAAGCCAAATGGCAGCACCTGGTTTTGAAGCGCCCGCAAGTAAAGTATCTGCTCAAGCATCTGTTGCTCCACCGCAGGCGAGGGCTTCTGGCGGCTCGGCGCTTGGGTCTGGGGGTGTTCTTGGCGTCGATAGGATTTCAACGGGCTCAGCCTCTTCACCTTCACACTCTCTGGCCGACGTTGCAAATGCTCCAGGAGACATTGTTCAAAAAAACTTGGGCGGAGGAACGGCTGCTAAAATGGTTGGTGGAGCGGTCAATGGTGCCATTGGATCCGTCTTGCCTGAACCTATAGGAATGGCCGTGTCTGGGTCTGAGCTAGGTGATGCCTACAAAAAGGATGGCAAGTTGGGCGTGGCTGTAAAGGTCATTGAGCAGGGAACTATCGCTGCCGGTTCAGCCGCCGGAACTTTGATTTTAGGGCCTAGCGGGGCTGTTGCCGGGGCGGCCACAACTGGTGCCCTTTTGGAAGGGGCCAAGAACAACCCTGGTGTCGACTATTTGGCAAACAAGTTTTATGAAGCTGATGTGAAGTATGGCATCACAAAGGATGGAAAGTCGGCTAAAGCTGCCCAACAAAGACTTGAGGAGATTCAGCGAAAGACTGCCAGTTCAAAGCGCTCTGAACCAACAGCGAGCAAAGCCAAACAAGTTGCGTCTTTGCCCAAGCAAGCGACTTCAAGCACACCTCAAGAGCCATTACACAATGGGCGGCACACAGTATTTGTTACGGCGCCTTCCCAGTCCTCCTATGGCACATCTCAGGCACCGATTAATTTCCCTGCGAAGAACACAGACGGAGAAATGGCAAGCTCCAAAAGCGCAGGCAGAAGTGCAGTTCTCACAAGTGCGCAACAGAATGGTGGCGTGGTAATTGGAGGTAAGGTCATTCAGAGCACAAATGTCCAGGGCGGCGCTAATTCGGTTAATATTGGAAACGATGGCAAAGCTCAATCAGACATTGGTTCGATTAGTGGCAACACCAAAATTGGTAACAATGTCATCCAGAATTCCAATGTTCAGGGATCTGTAAATTCTGCAAACTCTGCCAGGGGTGGCTGCTCCAAAACATCAATTGGATCAATCAGCAATGACTCAGGTTGTTTATCACAGTGACATACATTTTTCCGGAGATTAACTGATGACAACTAAGCATCAATATGCTTCAGGAAGCATTATAAAACCGACCATGCTTGGTCTCTTACTTTCTCTGGTGTTAATACTCCAGGCTTCCGCAGAAGTTAGCAATAGCGTTACTGGGGAGAAAAATATAATTCGTGGTACCTATCGCCTTCAGTGCTGGCAGAATGGGGTGAAGATCATCGACGAGGTAGGGAAGGGCGATTATTCGTGGACATTGCCTCCGGATCAGAAATATTTCTCGTTCAGGCGGGAGGCTGAGGCGTTGCCAAGCACCTATCTTAGCTCGAACGGTTACACAACCTGCTTGATAAAGAAGCAGGATGCTCAGTGAAGTAGGCCGGAATCATAGCCTGCGGAATATGAAGTCAGCGCCTTCATCGTGCCCGGCCGATATGATAGCACCATATTGAGGAGTTTGTCGGACGTCCCGCAATACCAGCCCGCGCACAAGACTTGAAAGCTGAACGCCGCTCAGAATTCCGTCGTTCATGCTTAGTAATTTTAAAAAGTGCTTGGCAAAGATTGAATTGGTGTCGCCTGGAAAAGAATCGACGACTTTTTCATCAACACCACTTGATGCCAAAACCGTTCGTGATCGAAGTCGAGCCATATCGCGTAACGAGGTGTACCCACGTTTCTGTATGATGCTTTGTTCTTGTGTCAGCGAGCCCGAGAAGCAGCTGTCTGAAACGATAATAACCCTTCTGGCCCGAACCTGTCGGAGCAGGGCACTTACCTCGCCATTTGGAAGAAAATTTTCGCCATTATCCAGGCGAGCATCAACAGGCAGCCAATAGCCCTTGCCGGTTTCCTTATCAGCCACTCCGTGACCTGCATAGTAAACGAGAAGGCTGTCCGTTTCACCAAGTTCCGCTTGAAGTCGATTAAATGCGTCAATCAATTCACCCTTGCGCACATCAAGCAGCAGTCGCACCTCGTATCCATAAAGTTTGCTTAAAGCATCTGCAACCGAGTGAGCATCATTTGATGGTGTTGCAAGGGTTGGAATAGGCGAGCTGTAGTGTGCATTACCAATAACTAGCGCTACGTTCCGCCCGAATTGAATTGGCTGAATTGGCTGCTGCAGAGCCGTTGCCTTGGCAGTTACCTGTATTGTCTTTTCCGCTCTTTCTCCGCCGGGCGTTAAAGCGGTTAGAATATATTGTTGCTGATTCAAGCGCGGCATAGATTTGATTTTGAATTGTCCGCGAGCATCTGTTTCAACCCAAACGCCATCCATGCGCAAATCAGTATTTCCTGGCGCCGTTAGGCGGCCTTCAATTAGGGTCTCGCCACTGCTTGTCGTCTGCACGGATAACAACTCGATTTGCGGTTTGATGCCTGTTTTGGAGGGGGCTTCCTTTTGTTTGACACTCTCTTCCTTTTGCCGAATCTGGGCAAAGGCAGAATCGAACAATTTGCTGCGCGCAATTGCGCCACCATCGAAAACGACCTGATCAAGAATCTGATTGAGCTGCTGAAGAGCATTGTTGCCGCTGCTGGAACCCTGAACGCAAATGGAGCCCAACAGCGCAGAATCGGCCCGTCCATTATTGGCCAACTGAAAGAAGTAGATGCAGCTCTCGGCGGCTGATGAGGCAATGATGTAGGATGCATCGCCATTACCCGCAGGTAATGTGCGAATAGCCGATTCCTCTATGCTAAAACCACGTTGAACAACTTCCGTCGATTTGCCATAACGCCTTATCAATTCCTTTGCTGGCGCATCGAATGGAATTGCGGCTGAATTTTTACGCCACTCGAAAAGAAAGCTTCCCCCTGGGACTCTCATTGCCTCGGAATAGATATTGCGCTCCGCATCAATGCGCCAGCGGCGCTCAATAACAGGGTCGTTATCTCTGAAGCTGATTTTTGATCCGCTGGCGGACGTTGCTTCCCACTGTGAGAGAACCAAAGGTCCCTTTGCGCGTGACACCTCCGATCTTGCTGGATGGTGATGTACCTGCGTGATTGTAAGAAACAAGACGCCAGTAAGAAGATGGAGAATCCGCTTTGTCATCTACCGCTCACCGCGATAACTACCGAAGCGCTTGAAAAGCCTTCTCCGGGATTGTTGGTAAGATAGTTCTCAATATCAGCGAGGCTTGTTCCAGGAAGTGGAGAAAGTTCAAGTGCGGCGATTTGTTCGGGAAGTCTTTGAAGAAGATTTGATGGACTTGAATAGCAGCGAACGGCTTCAAGGGAAAGAGGTGTCGAGAAACGGAAGCGAAAACCCATTGAACTGTCCGGTATCTGAAGTTGCAGCCCACCAGAAACCCGAGGGTTGGAAGCATAGCGATTAGGGAAAATTCTGAATACCTGGCCGTCAGCTTGACGATAGAAACAGTACAAGTTGGTGTCATTCACGACCCTAACCTGAACCTGCATGACGTCGCCGGGTTCGTAGACCGGTGTCGATCCCTTTTCTGTAGTAACTTCGATGGTTGCTGACTGTGCCTTGACGGTATGGCATGGCAACAATGCTGAAGCAAAAAGGGCTAGATAACCCAGAAAATGTTTTGATAAGGAAGTCATTACACTCCAAACACGTTCTGAAAGCACATCCATTCCCCTGAGCTTGCCCCCAACCTTGGACTAGGTCGGCTTGGAAATTTCCGACTTCTTCCGACGGTAAGCTGGCCGGGGTTGCCGACCGGAAGTTGAAGCCTTTCTGGCACTTGGTTGCTGATCGCGCTGTGCGGTCGGACCAAGTTGAAGTCTCTATGCCAATCCTTGCATTTTTCTCTCGCTTCGTCGAGGCTCATGAACCAGCTGACGTTCAAGCAATCGGCCCGGAACTTGCCGTTCAGGGATTCTATAATGGCGTTCTGCGTCGGCTTTCCGGGCGCGATGTAATGCCATTCGATGCCTTGGTCCTGTGCCTAACGCAAGATCGCTATGCAGGTGAACTCGGTTCCATTGTCGCTGACGATCATCAATGGCTTCCCGCGTTTGGCGATCAGTGCGTCCAACTCGCGGGCCACACGCAGGTCGGACAGCGACGTGTCAACCACCAGAGCCTGGAATTAGCGGGTAAATTCATCGACCACTGCTAGGATGCGGAAGCGCCGCCCGTCGGTCATTGCGTCACTGACAAACTCCAGTGACCAGCGCTGATTCTTTCCTTGAGGTATGGTCATTGGCGAGCGTGTGACCAGTGCGCGTTTGCGCCCGCCACGCCTGCGCACCGAAGCTTCTCCTCGGCATACAGGCGGCGCAGCTTCTTCTGGTCCATCTGGATGCCCTCGTGAGCCAGCAGGACGTGAAGACGCCGATAGCCGACCGGCGGCGCTCCGCCGACAGCTCACGCAGGCGTGTACGGATGGCGCCATCGTCTGGTCGGCGCGATCGATATCGAACGCCGCTGCGATCCGTTCCCAATACTCTACACGCCCGCCGCTCGCTCACCCCGTGGGCTTCACGCAAATGAGCGACGGCCTGCCGCCATGCCGCGGGCGTCACCATTTTTTTGAGGCGACATCCTTCAACATGGCGTTGTCCAGCATCGCTTCGGCCAGCAGTTTCTTCAGGCGGCCGTTCTCGTCCTCCAGCGACTTCAGCCGCTTGGCATCCGAGACGTCCATGCCCCCGAACTTGGCCTTCCACTTGTAAAAGGTAGCCCCGGAGATCCCGTGGCGGCGGCAGACATCCGCCGTCGTGGCACCGGCCTCCTGCTCCTTCAGAATCCCGATTATCTGCTCTTCCGTAAACCGACTGCGCTTCATCGTCCGTCTCCTCTGGATGACGGACTCTACCAAAAAATGGAGGAAAACGAGGGGCTCAGGTCAGTTGATGCCGTTTCAGAAGGAGCCAGAAATCACCGTCACCGAGGTTGATATTTGCCAAGGCTGCAATCCCCGCTGGCCCGCCGCCATCCCCGACTACGAACAGAAACTCGCCCGGCTGGAGCTGCTGTATCATGACCGGTGATGTTGAAGATGCTGGCGCCGGACTAGGCTATCATATGATGATAAGATCACTAAGTGTGGCGATGACAGGCTGCTATATTTCGCCACCGCTTGGCTCATCCTCAATATCCAACTCTTCACCGTATTCAAGCCGACGTTGGGCAATGCGTTCTTCTGCCGAGCGTGTCTCTGCTGAAATCATCAGATCCAAACGACGTATATAATTCTCAGCGAACTGACGGACGTTATCATTCCCATCCGCAAGCCATTCACGAACTAATTCTTGACGCTGTGTGTGGAGGTCGGAAGAGCCGAATTCGCCTGTAACCATACCAGTCTGATCGAGAGCAGACTTAACATTCCCAAGCAAAGGGCTTTGAGCCTCTAGAATGGCAACAATTCTACGAATATGGGGATAGATGCAGGGTCGGCCATCGAATGCTTGCAATATTGCCAGAAGAAAAGGAATGTCCTGCGCGTTTCCACCGGAAAGCATCGCCTCAAGCAACCCATCCAGCCCATGCGACAAGTCCGGGAAAACCGAGGCAAACAACCTTCCGCACTGGTACGGAAAGCTCTGCGGGTCCGAACTATACCAGGTGCGCGCACTTTCAAGCAGAATGCCAGGTATGGCAGCAAATGGATCACGCAGTTGGTGCACGGAATACGGAATAGGCGAATAAGCAAGCCTGTTCCCAGGAGAACGAGAAAACTCCAATCGTTTGCCAATGAAATCAACAACTGCCCGGGGCCATTTTTTTGCAATCGTCCCGGCAACGTATTCCGCATTATGTTCAAGCCTCTGATACGGAACAAGCGCATCAAGAACCTCGATGGCCTGAGCTTCACTTAGAGCACGGAGAATCGGCTTATCGAGCCAAGAGAACAAACGCGCCTTGATCCATGTGAAGTCATCTTCCGCATGAAGATAACGAAGTGCTGGAAGGAACGCAGTTTCAATCAGTGTTCCAGGATGTTTGCCGAACTGATCAGCAGCAGCAATCAACACATTGTAGACAGCGTTCTTGTCGCTGTGCGTGATAGCGCTGTTAAGGACCTCTATAAGCAGAGTCTCGTCAAACGGATCCGCGAAGCGCAAGTACCAAGCGATAAGGTGAACATGCGATCCAGCTTCAAGCCAGAGACATATCTTCTCAATCGCCTGTGGACGCGCACCACTGGACATTATGCCACTTAGAATCCCTGGTAGAAAACGGGTTAGGTTTTCGTCAAGGCGCTCGATATAGCTAAGAGCAATGGATGGCTTAGTTGCTGCCAGTTTATCAATAAAGCTACCAAAATACTGGAAAGTCGCTAGATCATCAGATTTTGTTAGAGCATACCGGCCAAGCTTTTCGAACCAGTCACCGGCTTTTGCCTCGCTTACTTCTGCGACCAACTCATCAATCAGGTTGTTTCTATAGGCGTGCTGCTCGGTGTATTCAAATTCATGATTGTCCCAGGCAGGGGGAAACACCGAATCAAAACCGACCAAGGTTTTATAGGTTATGAAGTCATGGTCCGAGTTTAAGGTGTCCCTGAGTGTCTGGATGGTCTCAATAAGGTTGGTGGCTGACGAAGCAATTCCCGAGTCATTTTGCATTGGCCCGGGAAGATCAGCAAATCTCCAAAAGCATTGATTGATCCAAACCTCGCTTGTTCGCTTCAACTCCAGACTTAGGGCCGGTGATATCTCGCTCAGAAACTCGACCACAGACTTTGTATTCTCAAGGACTAACTGCGTTAGTTCGTTGCTGTACTCAGTTCCATTAGGCAGATGATCAACTGCGTGAAGGGTGCGCAAAACAGTTGCGCGATTTTCTTCAGAATCACTTCCGTGAAATAGCGTCTTGAGCAAACCAATAGCCTTGCTCCTCATATCCTGAAGAGCCTCTGAGAAAATGACAGAGCCTCGATGAATGGTTATTGCCGAAGAGCTGTTTGAGGTTCCGCTGACCTCGGTTCCAAGCACCTCATTAAGAACGGTGATCAGCAAAGGAAGAAGATTTACTCTCTCTTCGGCAGGCAGCACCTCAATGCGGTCGGTTAGCATCATCTGAACTATCGGTCCGGCTTGACGCCATGCGTTGATATTGTGTTTGCCAAGGGTTTCGGCCAATTTGATAAGCGGTTTCCGCTCCTCTTCGTTATTGCTTAGTCCGTATAAAATGCAGAGCGCTTCAAATGTGACACTGATATCAAAATAGCGGTACTGAGTTAGTATCTCTGCAATGGCCTCAGTAATGTCCGCATAGGTCTTTGGCGGAATCTGGCCATAAGGTGTTTGAATTGTGACGGGCTGCTTAGTGCGGGCATTCTCGGCAGCGGCTATGAGCTTGCGAACAATCTCTGTGTACTCAGCCTGAATGTTGTCGTAGTTGGGAAGGACAACTTCAGAAAACTTCTCAAGCAACTCCGCTCGAACATTATTGCCTTCCGCACCTACAATCTCTTCAAGCGCGTCTCTGTCAAATAGTGCCTTGCCATCAAGGAGGCGCTGAAAGTCGATGGCTACGCTCTGGAATTCATACCCCGCAGGCAGAAGGTACTTGCGAGCGATTTTTTGCATCCGCTTCTCAATGCCAGCGAAAGCGGCGCTTCCGAAACGATCAAGCTGAGGTGCCTTATAAATGGTGTCGTGAGCCATCTCAGCCCAGGCGTGGTTAAGGATGGTTTGAATCTGGATTTCACACCGCATGCCAGAGAATTGTGCGTACTCTGCCAGTGCTAGCCGTTCCGGCTTTAGCTTCACGATATAGTGATTAGAAATGTAGAGCTGTGCTGCTTCTTCAGCTGTGCGTGAAGGGTGGTGGATTTTAACTTCATCTACCTCAAAATTCTGATGGATGATTCCAGAACTTATCATTCTTGCAACGTCGGTGTTCGTATAGAATATTGCGCGGCAGCCTGCGAGATCCTTGATATCGCATTCTATCGTCGAAGACGCTTCAATGTTCCGATTTCGTAATTTCTGTCTCAGTGAAGATGGGTGCTTCGCACGAGTTTTAATCTGCTGAAGCCGGTAACCTCCCTCAGCCCCGACCGCTGCAGCTAGAATGCTTGAAACCGTGTCGGCAAAAGCTGCGTATTTCGCACGACCTTCGCGCTCGTACTCATCAAGGTTCATTTTTCATGCAACTCCTTATAATTTTGGGATAGATATTGCCTTTCTGGGTCAGAATATGGGTCTGCGATGAGGTAAGCGTTGTAACTATTTCCATTACTACGCCCCATTGAATTTCCTTTGGGTAGAAAATACCAGCTCCATTTCTAGTATCAAAGCATCAACCGCGTCCAGACTATCTCCGCCCGGGCGAAGCAGCAGGTAAAACGCGGCGTGATGCAGAGCATTGGCCAGGGCCGCGTGGGTGATGGGGGCCAGTTTATTGGCAAGCTGTTCAGCCGCGATATAGCGGCGCGAGGCGTCTTGCTTCGCTGCCTCACGTTCGCCCGGGTTCTGGTGTTCTTGCTTGCGGAAAACGTTATAGGCCAACTCGACATCGGCAAGCCTAAGGCGCATCGGATGGCCCGCGGCGGCATAAAGCAGCCCCAGCCAGTGACCATCCGCAATTGGGTTGTCGGTGAAGGCGATGGCGTCTCCTAGGTTGCGTCCCAGCTTTTGAACGACCTCAATCGGGGCCAGCCCCATTTCCTGCAAGAGATCAAGTCGAATGCCGTGAATGGCCTGGGCGCCCCGGTCCCAAACGAAATCCTGAAGCCATTCGTCGGTTGGGCGGATGAGATGTGCTTGGCCCCTCAGCCGATTGTCCTCATCCACTTCAACCCAACCGACCTCGATGGGAAAGCCCTTGTTCAGTGATGAGGCTTCGAGGTCGATGATGACGGGGCGCATGATCTGCCTCTATTTGTCCGAATCGTCAGAATCATCAAACATGCCAGCAGTTACCTTTACCCTCTCAGTGCAGATCGCACGCCATAGAGCGCCGTCACAGCCCAAAGCATCGGAGTGCCGCTCATTCAATCTAGCTTCCAGGTGACGCCAACATTGCCCCAGTTGGCCAGGTGCATCTGGCGGATCTCTTCATCCGTCAGTCGCTCTTCCGGGCGGATATTGGGGTTCTGGCCGACGAACTTGACTGTGCCGGGTTCCGCTGGCGGCCCCGACCACTTCAGGATCATGTCTTTGATCTCGTCATCCATCATTAGGAATCCTTCGTGCCGAAGCCCGCGTCGACAACCGGTGAAATGAAACCGGGATATTGGATCGGGCTGTGTTCCTTCAGCAGCTTTTCCAGAGGGTATTTTTAAAAGCAATCGCCTATCTCCTTCATACCACTCCAGATTACAACTAATTCATTGAAAACAAAGACAATACTACGGACAGGCGGTTTTTCACCCTTCCTAGGCGATTCTTAGCCTTCTGGGTGGGCATGCCTTTGTAAAGGGACACGGGACATTCAGCTAGGGACACGCCAATTCCTGGCATGGACACAACAATTTTTGGCTGGGACACACATGTTCTGAGCAGGGACACATATTTTCCGCCCCTGAATTCGAAAAAGACACAAGGCGGTTTGTCCGTCGTGATTCGCTGAATCCGCAACCGGCTGAATTTGTGGCGATTACGGATTGGCAATTCTAGCTTCCCGCCTTTGCAGGAATAGCAGATTGTAAGACAAGTCAGGAAAAATACGCTGGCTTCAGGCGTCCGTGACGGACTGGATGTTATGTCCGCTGCGGACACATGCGAGTTAAGTTTAATCTGATTGGCACCACCAAACAGATCGACCTTTGCCAAGGGATTTCAGCGTGCCGACGGCGTTGGCCGGGTCGAGCATCATGCGAATCCCGGTGAAAAGAAAGAAGGCGATGGCCAGGGTCGGGAAGAGGCCGGCCAGCTCGGGGGCCAGCTTGGCGTAGATGTCGGTGGCGAAGTGTGACTTTACCGCGTCGAGTTCGTTGAAAAAGTCGCAGGAATAACACTTCGTCAGATCAAAGCTATTACTACCTTCCATTAGCCTTACTACCCTCCAAATATTTAACTAAAACACCCTCCGTGCCAAAGACAATACCTACTTCGATTATGTCTCTGCCATAAGAAGTCGGATTGATGCGTTTGCCGTATTGTTGACCGCTGACAACAACTCGGCTTGCGTCTCTGTCATGACGTCGAAAAGTGATATAGCTACGCCCAAAAGCATTTCCTTCAAGACTGAATGTGCAGCCGCTTGCCACATCCGCATCCAGTTCGCATCGTCCCCCCCCGGGGGGGAAGAGCGTTTCAACTAGAAAAACAGATGGAAAAGCATCTGCCTGTCCAGGCAAAGAGCCGTCCCTCACGACATAGGCCGTCAACCCGCCGCCAATGGCCACAGAACCGACAATTCCAGCAATGGCGAGTGGCGACCTCAACAGATCAATGATGCTCATTGGCTGCTCCCTTCTTCTGTGGGTCAGGCGCGACCCCTTTCTGGATGGAAATTCCTTACTCGGCATGTTTGCAGAACGTAGCTCTGCATTCAACAATTATGTAGAATCATGATCGCTGTTCTTTGTCCGGCCAGACGGTTAACGCTGGGGGAGGAGGACAGGCAGTGGCATCTCTCAAGCAGAATTTCGGCACGCATCTGCGTCAGGCCCGCAAGCTTCGTGGCTGGACGCAGTCCGAACTGGCTGAAGCGGCCGAACTGTCGCTGGACATGATTGGCCGCATGGAGCGGGGCACCGCTTCGCCTTCCCTTGAAACAATCGAGACATTGGGCACCGTGCTGAATGTCGCCCCCGCGACCCTACTGGGCGGAGTGATGGATTCGGCACGTTCCGGGAAAAGAGCCAAGCTGCTCGAGCGGATAGAGAGCCGACTGGCGAAGGCCAACGACCAGGAGCTGGCCCTGGCCGAGCGAGTTATTACGGCGGCGCTCAGCAAGCCCTGATAAATCTGAAGCAAGATTTCTTGCAGGTCAGCCCTCTGCCAGGGGGCTTTTGCTTTGCCTTGTCCTTTTCAGGCCTTGCCACGTCTCAGCGAAGCATGGACACGTCCTTTTCGAGGCCGGACACGTCTCCGCGAAGCGTGGACACGTCCTTTTCGAGACGGGACACGTCCTTTTCGAGCTTGGACACGTTTTTTGTGGGGGCATTTCGTCAAAAAACACAGCGCCGCTCCGCCATCCACATCCAGCGCTTTTGAAAAGCATTGAGAATCAAAGGCCGTATATTTTGTTTGCCAACTCATAGCGTTTTGCAGGAATAGCAGATTGTCTTACAGCCAGCCAGGCGTTCAGCATGCCCACATGCATGTCGGCCCGCTTAATCCATGTCGCGATCGAATGAGCGGCGCCTAGATTGCTTTCTAGATGGTGAGGTCGGAGCAGGTGCTTCGGGAGACTTTTCCACGCCCTTGCCCTCGCCGCCGCCGGATGAAGGCGGCGATTCTGCCAGTCGCTTGGGTTTGGGTAGAGGCAAAGTGACTTCAGCCATGGGAGCGGGAATTATGCCAACGACCGGCTTTGACGACGACGGCAGAGGAAGCTTCCCGATCCGCTGAACCTCGCGCCGGATAATGATCGCACGGCTGTCGCCCAGATTGATGGCCTCGTCATTATCGGCAAGGCGGTTCAGGCTGGCTTGTACAGCTCGCCGATTCTGCATGATCTGCCCGATCTGTGTTACCTCGCTATGTTGCAGACGGAGAGGTTCAAAATGCGCTGAGGGAACGGTCAATCTTTTAGCGTAACGCACCAGCGCCTCAAGCCTCCTCTTTTGTGCCTCCTCATTTTTTAGTGCGCCGAACAGCTCTGGGCGATTTTTCAGATTCCAGAGGGCAAAGCGTGACGGACGTTGCCGGAGGCGATATTTCCAGTCTGCAGATTCCTGTGACATGAAGGCAAAGGACTCCACGGCCAATACGGGATCACGATAGACGGAGGTAAACATCTCGATCACTTGAGTGTCGGCGACTGTCTGCCGCTGTGGGGAGGGCCCGATGTTCAGCACCCGTTGAAGCCAAGTCGACTTGGCTTCCGGCTTCGCTGCTGGATTGCCATATTTCTTAAACCAGTTCGGAACGCGCAGCTCGGGCCGACCATCTCCATCTTTCCAAGCCAGATAAGTTTTTGTTGTCCGCAGCGGCTCGTCACCGTTGACAATTCGCTCACGAACCTTTGCTCGATCCTCGCGCCGCGTGGCGTTTACCTGGAACCCAGCCATCGTGGCGAAGTACGCAAACTCAGACCGCATGGTGTCAAACATGTCTCCATGTTTGTCAAAACGCCACTTGCGGCCAAACTGGCCTTGCGCGCAGAGGATGATGTGAGCATGTAGGTGACCGGGCTTATCTTTATGGATGCCCCACAGGGCTTCGTAGCCTTCCTCGGTGAAAATTGCGTCGATGGTCTTTCGGCAAACTTGTCTGAATCTGTAGCTGTCAGCTTCGATATCCCTGCTTGGCAGAGAAAAAATGACATGCCAGGAATGGATCGCGTTTTCTTCACTGCCTTCCGGCCAATCCCGGATCTTGCATTTGGCCTGATCTCTTACAAGCGGCTGTCCATATTCGTCATAGAGCTGAATGCAGCCAGTTATACCGTCTCGTGTAGTGACGTAACTTCGCAGAGCAAGAGTCCCGCGCGCTGAGTAACGCTTGCCAGCGCATTTCACAACGGCTTGGGTCTTTCCCGGAAAACGCTCACCGCCGCCGCTTGCAACCCGCGCACGTCCAACCAAAGCGCGGCGGCTTAACAGTGGTGCGCCAATTGCCCCACTTCTTTCTGGTAAAAGACTTCGCTGATCAAAAAGAATATCAGCTACTGCTTGCTCCTCTCCGAACTGACGTAAACGGCCTAGCCGCAGCCGCCATTCGGACTCAAATTTATTACTCAGCACGACGATCACCTGCGCTGGCAAGCCCCTGAAGAGCCATGATCGCGGCTTCAAGCCTTTCGACTATCGGCAGCAGATCATCCTTACTAGACGAACTTGATTGTTCCCTGAGAAAATGACAAAGACGGTTAATCTGAACAACAAGCAGCCTAATCTGCCTCATAAAGAGTAAGATGGGTGAATTGCAACATACGGCACGAATCATAGCCCTTAGAGCCGTGCTCAGATTCCCGCCATTATGTTCAGAGGCAAATTCCCTGAGAGAAGCCTTTTCCTCATCGGGAAGGCGGAGGGAAATTTTGCCGTTTCGCTTTTTCATCTCACCCCCCCTTAACTTGGAGGTCTTTGTTGCCTAGTGGGTTGACCTTAGTGCTTTCCTCTTCCTCTAGCCTAGCCTGCCATTCGCGCGCCGCGCTGACACTGATGTATCGTCGGTAGCCGACCTTGTAAGTTGGCGGCGCCTTTTTCTCTTTCAGCAGCACGTATAGGCCGGCCCTACTAACTTGAAATCGCTTGCAGAATTGAGAAATTGTGTAGGCTAGCTCGTCCGTCATCTTCATCTCCATTTTTTTGAAATGTGAGTGAAGAAGTTGTATGAGTCAAGCGAGTATTCGGAATGCCTCCACCCATTATCAACAAATACCGCAGGCATTCATGCGCGAACAAAGACGACAGTGAAAAGATAAGCGGAATATTCCTGCTCTTTTATTCTTTTAATTCCCGTGAACTTGTGACCACGTTTTGTTTTTCTATTACATTCCATATACTTAAAGCGCTCAATATGCACCAGCTAGGTGGCCTTGTTCATAATCTTTGTTTGTGCGCATGCAGTTGCTTCACCCCAGCCCGATTGGCGCACCGGCCTTACGAATCGCCTGGGCGATGTGGTTTGGCGTCAGATGTGCGTAATGGCTTTCGACCATGCGCGTGTCGGCATGCCCAAGCTGCCGTGCGATGACATTGAGGTCAGCGCCGTTGACCGCAAGGTTAGACGCATAGACGTGCCGTAGCGCATGGAATGAGAAGGGTGGTGAAATACCTGCCGCAGCGCAGGCTTCCCGCAGCGGCCGGAATTGATGCGAAGCGCCCCAGGCTTTTCCGTCCGCACGGGTCAGCAAGAGTTCCTTGTGCTGCTTTCCGGCTGCAAGATTATCAAAGAAGGCAACTCCATCTTCGGTTAGCACGACATGTCGCCCCCGCCCGCTCTTGCTGATCCCTACACGCAGTGTTCCTGATTGTGGATTGAAGTCGCCAGCCGTCATCTGTACCAACTCGCCGTAGCGGCAACCCGTGAGCAGGGCCGCCTTGACCAAACGCCCCAAATCTTCAGGGCAGGCAGCCACAAGCCTGCTGCACTGATCACGATCAAGGAATGTCACCTTGGCGGCAGATGTGCCCCGAAAATTCTTGACGCGCTTCCATTGTTCGTCACTTTCAATCTGACCATCCAGATAGGCTCGATTTAAAGCAGCTTTCAGAATTGCCAACACACGGTTGGCCGTGCTTTTGCGCGCCCGTATTTCATCCCGACTTTGTGGGGTTGCACGAAACCGTGCTTCGCGCCCCTTGCCGGATCGCAGCCGGGCCGGGGCGGATGCCATCGATTCATGAAATTCCCGAATCATGCGCGGGGTGAGTTTCGATACCTCGACATGGCCAAGGGCAGGCAGGATATGGGTGTTGGTCGCACTTTCCAAAGCTGAAAGGCTTTTTCGGTGCGCCTTGAACCAAGCCGTGTAGTCGGCCATCACTTGGGCAACCGTGTAGCCCTGGGCCGTAATCGGCAGTCCGACCTTCTCGCGCGATTTACGCCTGAACCAATCATGTGCCGCCTGCTGTGCCTGACTGAAATCAAAAACCTCGCTGCCATCGCAGTCGCGGATATCGTCGGCAACGCCCAGGACGGATTCTTCGTATTGACCTTCGCCAATATAGTAGCGTGCCCGCCAGATGCCGCCGCGCACGCCTTTGCGATAGCCGATGTGGCAACCCCGATCGATTAGGCGCCAATAGGGCTTATGCCTGGCGGCCAGCTTCAATCTGGCTTCACGGCTATCCAATTTGCTGTCTTTGACCGCTCGTGCCATCACGACCTCCTGCGCTCAAATTACCCAATAACTGCCGCATATCCAAATCTGGACACCGGCAAACACGGATGGACAAATCACGCGCCGCAATATGTGGCCCACGATTCCATCATGCCTCGACGCTTTTCAAACAAATCGCCACGCCGATAGGCGGCTTCCACTTTGTCCCCCACCACATGCGCCAAGGCCGCCTCGGCAACTTCACGGGGGAAATCAGTTTGCTCGGCTGCCCAATCGCGGAAGGTGGAACGAAAACCATGAACCGTCAGATCCGAACGGTTAAGGCGTTGCAGCAGTTTCAGCATCGCCATATTGGAAAGCGGTTGACGTTTGTTCTTGCCGGGAAAGACATAGTCGTTTCCTAGCTTCTGCTGTTTGACCAATATCGCCTTCGCCCGGGATGCTAAGGGAACGCGATGCTCGCGCCCCGATTTCATGCGTTCCCCCGGGATCGTCCAAACATTTTCCTTAAGGTCAAACTCTGCCCATTTTGCACCGATGACTTCGGAAGTACGGCTGGCTGTCAGAATAACAAATTCCAGCGACCTTGCCGCCACCAAATCATCCTCTCTGACTTTCTTGAGGAACTCGGCAATCTCTTTGTAGGGAAGTGCGGGATGATGTTCGATCCGCATAACCTTGCCGCGTTTTGGCATCAGGCTTTCAAGATGGCCACGCCAACGGGCCGGGTTTTCTCCCGTCCGATACCCACGTACGGCAGCCCAATCCAGTACGGATTCAATACGCCCCCGAAGTCGGCTGGCCGTTTCGGGCTTCTTTAGCCAGATCGGCTCCAACACCTTAAGGACCAACGGAAGGTCAATGGACTGAATCGGCAAATCCCTCATCACGGGGCCGGCATAATCGCGCAAGGTATTGGTCCACTGGTCGATATGCTTGGCATTCTTCCAGCCAGGCGTATGGGCTTTGATATAGGCATCAACACATTTTTGAAAACTGATCGACTTTGCCGCTTCAGCCTTAGCCTCCAGCTTTTTGATTTTTTTCTTCGTAAGCGGGTCAGTTCCTTCATGACAAAGCCGACGGTAGTCGGCAGCCTTCTGGCGGGCCTCCGCCAGGGGGACAATGCTTAATGGCCCCAACCCCATGTCACGCCGTCTGCCAGACAGCATGTAGCGGTAGATCCAGGATTTAGCGCCAGTAGAGCTGACATGCAAGTAAAGTCCGCCACCATCGGCATGCATGCCGGGCTTACTGAGCTTACCCACCGCGAGGGCCGTTAACCTGTGAATTACCCTAGCCAAAACGATTTCCTATCTGCCCCGGATGTTCGAATTCCAAAGTCTCCGCCAAACGAATCTTCCCATCTAGCTTCCCATCAATGTATATCAGATCCGAGCAGACACCGGAAGACGTCCGTTGGCAAGCCATCACTAATTAGTGTGTTATATCAATGTTGTGATAGACGTCCGTGGACAAGCCTGGACAGAAGGTAGGCGGACCCCCCTTCCGCCAATATCTTTATGAAATCAATTCTCTGTCATTGGATGAGGGCCTGAAACCCAGGCTTTCCGGGCTATTATTGCGTCAAAGCTGTTGACCTTGCGGGCCGACAGAGAGCGATTTCGCCGTCAGCCCCCTCTCTCTCCCCTGCGATATTCTCTGTCGGCTGTTGACCTTGAGCCCGATGAAGATGCGGGATTACCTGGGGTATCGGGTGCACAGTCACCGGAATTCGAAATTTATCGCAAAAGCTTTAGCGGGCATCAGATTGGGGCGGCACCTAGGCATCGAAACCACCACCCTAGCGGCCTGTGCATGTGATGTCTTGATGAAGCGTTTTCGACTGATCTTGCGAGCATCCGCGCGCTTCATCAAGCGGCTGATTGTAGGGCTTTACGCCTTCGCCAGCCCTAATCGTCTGCGGCGCCGCGCTTACCGCCAGTCTCCCATTGACGTAGGTGATCGTGTAGTTTGCGGCTGAAAATGAACCTCCGGTAGCGTCGCTTGGCGTTATTGCGTAAGGGCTAAGCCCCACACTCGCCGCAGCAACGGCGCCTGGGCTTACCAGGGTGACGCTGCCAACGCTTTCTCCGCTCACGGGAGCAACCGGGGTGGTGAAGGCTGAAAGTACGAGCGTTTGGCCGTAAGTCTTGACGGCGTCGCTGGCCATAATCGTCAGAGGCGCCGGGGTGACCGTCAGGCCATTGCCGTTGACAAGCAGATTGTAATTTCCTGCATCACCGCCCCCCAAGGCCAGAGTTCCATTGGTGACCGCCTTGGCGGCACCAACATTCTTGTTGGCCACCGACCCTGCGCCGCTAACCGTTACCACATCGATGCCGATCAAAGCGCTTACCGTACCCAAGTTGGCGGCAGGGGCCGTCAAGCTGCCATCATAGGTTCGAGTGCCACTGATCGTCGTGTTGAGTTGCGTAACCGCTAACGAGCCATTGACGTAACTCAGCGCATAACCCAACTGATCGCTAGCACCCGAGGGGGTGATGGCATGGGCACCTGCGGTGTAGTTTCCAGAGCTTGATGTGGGGCCAGCCAAAGAAAGCGTTGCGCTAGCGCTCAATGCCTGGGCGGCGCTGTCTCCGTTTTGCAAACCGGAGGTCACGCCCGCCGACAAGGCCGGAGCGGCAACGCCATAAGCGATGGCTGCCGGGCTATTGGCCGTTATGACAAGTGTCGGCTGTTCGCGATAAACGGCGAAGGTTCCAGCGCCTAGCGGGGCTGTGTAATTGGTTGCCGTCCTGGTACTATTGTAGCGGAAATTTCCGCTCCCAGAGCCGACGAGGTTGGTCAGCCCTGTGCTATCCGCAACGCTGCCAGAATACAGCGTTGCCCTGCCGCCTGCCCCCATCGACAAGCTGCCTCCAGCTACGATGACATTGCCGCCCGTCGCATTTCCAGATGCCGTGCTGACGCCTGCGCCCAGAACAATCGCCGAAGATGTGGCATTTGTCGTCGACAAGCTATTGGCTAAGGTCAAATTGCCAGAAGCGGTTTGCGCCGAGATCGTGCCGCTGACCGATACGGGGCCATTGATGTCGATGGATGCGCCATTGCTAAGGACAAACGCCCCGGACCCGACGACCACCAAAGGGGTTCCCACGGTTGCGACATTCATGGCTGCTAGGCCCGCCACCGAACCGATGGTCAGGGAGCCCGTGTTGGCGCCCGATCCGCGCAGGAAGTTCACTTCCGCCTCCGTGACGTTCAGGCCTCCGGCAATGCTTGAGACATTGATCGGCTGGGCGGCTGTCGATGACTGCAAAAGCACGGCGCCAGCTGTCGAACTTCCGATATTGGCGCTGACCCCAGCATCGTCGGCCGTGATGCTGATGGCCCCCGTCGTATTGATCGCAACCGCGTTGGTAAATGCCCCCGTGCCAGCAATAAAGGTCATGCCGCCTGAACCCTGGACGGAATTCGTCTGAAACGTCATTCCGCCCGAGGCCTGCTGGATATTGACATTCTTCGAGCCGAAATCGACAGCTTCGCTGGTTCCGATATTGATCGTCGCCGTGCCAGTGGCGCGCCCAATGACAAGGGTACCTGCGATCATATTGTTCACTTCTACATTCGTAATTATAAGCGTACTTGTATTGGTTCCAACCCCAATGCTTGTGGCATCATTCGTTGGCTGGATGGTTATGGTTCCCGCCCCGGCATTGATCTGCGTGGTGTCGGTAAGGGTGGTGCCGACACCAATACGAATATCGGCGCCGCTGGTGGTCAAAGGCGCTGCCAGGGTTACGGTGGAGCTTTGGGTGATGGTCTGCACCCCGCCAATTGTCGTGGCACTTTGCGTGTCGATGGCGCCTGCCGCATTGGTGAACGTGCTGCCGGTGCTTGTAAAGGAGCCGCCGCCTGTGGTGACGGGTGCTGCAACTGCGACTGTCGTGGAATGGAGAATATCGACCTTGCCTCCCGCCGTGGCGATGGTGCCACCGGCATTGGAGAATGTAGTTCCCGTGCTGCTGAAGTTGCCGCCAAAGGTCGTGATGGGGGCGGCAACGGAAACGGCGCTGGCACCGGAAAGAACGAGGCTTAAAGGGGCACCCGCAGATCCGGAAATGGCAGCACCAATGGTGATCGTTCCGCCTACGCCCTGATCGGGAAGCAAGGTGAAAACCGTCAACGCGCCAGGGGTTGACCTGCTGATCGTGGCTCCGGCTTGCACGGTAATCGCTCCACCTTCGCCCCCTCCCCCGCCATTGGTCTGAATGGTGACGTTGGTGCCCGCATTCAGGCTATCGTTGATGTCGGTATTCAGCACCGTGGAACCGCTGGCACTTGGCGTCCAGGTGTCGGTGCCACCGGAAGAGCTAAAAGCGCCAAGCGCCGACGCACCTGAGATTGTGACATTATAGGGATCAAGCAGCCAGATGCCCGGCGCTCCCTGAGCTGCCCTGGCATCAACCCGCATGCCCGCTATATCGAGAGCGTGGCCGGACGTTTCGATCAAACCGCCCGCTCCTGACAAAGCGCCGCCTCTGGCACTGATCGTGCCAAAAGCTTTGGTCGAGACGTCTGACCACAGAACGACTTTTCCGCCATCGCCTATCGAAAGAGCGTCGGCAGCGATGACAACATCCTTGCCCATATAGATCGCCTGAGCATTCGCAACCAGCGGGTTTTTACCCTGGAAATCTCCGCCAATCAGAACCGTGCCGCCGCCCACATCGCCGGATGCATCTATTTTCGCCTGATCGACAAGGCCGACATGCTGCCCAGTGACGGTGACGCTGCCGCCGGTCTGTCCTGTGCCACGGCCAGAAGCATCCAGCGTACCGCCGACTTTTACATCCCCGCTTTTCGCATCGCCAATTAGCTTTATCGTTCCATTACGGCTCTCAATGGTTTGAGCCTGAATGACGCCTGTATTGTTTACTGCACTTTGCAGCAGATTTCCGGCGGTTTTAGCACTCAGCAAAACCTGGCCGCCATCGGCCTGAATCAAGCCGCCATTTTTGATGAGCGCTGTTACGGCCCCTTGGTCGACCAAGACATTGAGCAACCCATCTCCTGCCACATCAAGCGTCATCGAGTTTCCTGCGGCAAGGGCCACGGTACCAAGTCTGGCCGTTATGATGCCGTCATTACCGACGTCTGCTCCCAGCAACGCCACATAGCCGCCATCTGCCCTGATCGTTCCTTGATTGACCACCGTTCCCACATTGCCTCGATCATTCGCAAATCGATATCTCTGCGCTATGAAGTCGGCATCGGAGATGTTCAAGGAAGAAGCAACTAATGCGCCGACATTCACAACGGCGCTCTTGCCGATCAAAACTCCGTTTGGATTTGTCAGAAACACGCTGCCATTGGCCGTCATGCTGCCCAGGATGGTCGAGGGGTCTCCTCCCAATACTCGGTTAAGAGCCACAGAGTTGACGCTCGGCTGTAAGTAGCGGACAGATTCCCCCAGGCCGATGCTGAAGCTTAACCAGTTGATCACCAGATTTGGACTCGATTGCGTTACCGTCGTCAGATTCGACTCGCTAACGATCGTCGCATTGCCAACCGACACCACACCACCCGCCGGAAGCGCATTCACATTGCCTGTAAAAAGCATGATTGCCAGAAACAAGGCCAGCGATCTGCGAATGGGTGTTCCTCGTCGCCGTAAAGCGCTTTTCTCCGCATTGTAGGCTTGTGACATGTTTTTTTCCCGTGCCAGGGCAAATCATCTGAAATCGAAGTCGTCAAGCGGCATCGACTTGGGCGTGAATCCGCTCTAGGGAGCTATGCGTTTCCGGGGGGTTGTGATTTTCCGGGCGCGTGGCTTGTCGGCGAAGCGCCTTGTCCACTCCCAGCGGCTTATGCCTTTCCAGCCGCAATTTACACTATGAGCCCTAACGCTGGACTCGCCAGCATCGGAATCTACGTAAGGCTAAGGCTAGAGCACAATCTGATCAGACTGAATCGGTAGGGGATTCCCCTTTTCTCTGAAATGTGATCAAGATAGGGGCTGGAGAGGAGGCCTGTCCTTATGGCGATATCCCTTTCGAACGATTTGGGCAGGCGGTTGGTAGCGGCGGTTGTGCGAGCGAAAGACTAGGTTCGTGATGGCGACACACTTGAAGAGCAAAACAGCGGCAGAGACGGCAAAGGCAGTCATCAGGGCGCTTAAACGTCTGCCAGAAGGCGCCTACAAGACCATTAACTTCGACAACGGCAGCGAGTTCACCCTGCATGCGGACATGGAAGACAGCCTGAAGATCGCCGCCTATTTCTGCGATCCGCATTCACCCTGGCAGCGCGGCTCCATCGAAAACATCAACGGCGTTCTGCGCAGGGACTTGCCCAGAAAGTCCGACATCACAGACTATTCCAGGCAGGACATTCGGGAAATCACAGGGACCGTCAATACAACGCCCAGAAAATGCCTCGGCTACCTATCTCCAGCCGAGACCTTCCTTCAAAGCATCAAGTGTTGCACTTGACGTGGGAATCCAGCGGCCGAAAAGCGCCCTTGTGGCAGGCCTTGCGCACCTGGACAGAATCGCAGGCGAATCAGTGCCCAGTTTTGTTTGACCGACCTGAGAGATAGGTGACGTTTTGTACCGGACACATGGGTAACACTTTTCGCCATTTGGCGGGAGGTGTCGATGCCGTGGAAAGCGAGTTCGGTTATGGAAGAACGTCTACGTTTTGTCGCCCGCCTTCTCGATGGAGAGGGGATGAGCGAGGTCTGCCGGGAGTTCAAGATTTCCCGCAAGACCGGCTATAAAATATTCAATCGTTACAAGGACCAAGGGTTGGAGGCGCTGTGCGACCGCTCGCGCAGGCCGGTGCGCTATGCCAACCAGCTACCCGATCCGGTGGAACGCCTGATCGTGAGGCTGAAGAAGGAGAAGCCCCATTGGGGCGCACGCAAGATCAGGGAGCTTCTGGTTCGCCGGTTGAACGGTGATATCCGGCTGCCCGCCATCAGCACCGTGCATGCTGTGCTGGACCGCCACGGCCTGGTCAAGCGCACCCGGGCAAGGCGCAACAGGGCCGAGGGCACGCCGCTGTCGTCCGGAACAAGCCCCAACGACCTGTGGTGCGCCGATTTCAAGGGCGAATTCAAGCTTGGCAATGGCCGCTATTGTTACCCCCTGACCGTCACCGACCACGCTTCGCGCTTCTTGCTTTTGTGCGAAGGGCTTGAAACAACCCGCGAAGTCCCCGTCATCGACGCCTTCTTGCACCTGTTCGCGCAACGCGGCTTGCCAGCCGCCATCCGCACCGACAACGGCTTGCCCTTTGCCAGCCCCAACGGCCTTTACAACCTCTCGAGACTCTCCGTCTGGTGGCTCAGGCTCGGCATCGCCATCGAGCGCATCAAGCCAGGCCACCCCCAGCAGAATGGCCGCCACGAGCGCATGCACCTCACCCTCAAGACAGAAACCACCCGACCGCCCGGCGCCAACAGCCTTCAGCAGCAGGCTAGGTTCGATTGTTTCGTGAATGAATTCAATACGGAAAGGCCACACCAAGCCCTGGACATGAAAACCCCAGCCCAGCTCTACCGGCCCGCCTCAAGACCTTATCTGGGTCTGCCCGACATCGAATATCCCTTCCATGACAAAGACATCCTCGTCACCGCCTGCGGGCGCATCTGCATGCATCGCAAGAAAATCAACATCTCAACCGTCATGGCAGGGCAAAGACTGGGCATCAAGGAGGTCGAAGAAGGCATTTGGCTCGTAAGCTTCATGCATTATGATCTCGGATATATCGACTTGGAGCAGAAAACCTTGCAAACAATCGACAACCCGTTCGGCCCGAGGTTGTCACCCATGTCTTAGGTACGATCCGTAACCTATGTCTCAAGACTGGACAAGTTCGGGAGTGGCGTCCCCTAGGGGACTCGAACCCCTGTTACCGCCGTGAGAGGGCGGTGTCCTAGGCCACTAGACGAAGGGGACTTCGCAGGCAGGTGGCTTTGACTACCCCAGGAGGACTGCAAAATCAAGAAGCATCACAGCTAGGCCGGTCGAGAATCGCAGTCCTGCCGCCGGGTTGTGCCCCCCGGCCCCCACCCGGTCTTTTGCGATCAGAATTCTGGTGCCTACAGCGGCCTATAGCGAAAGGCCGATCCGATCCGATCCGGGGTGAAAACCCAGGAAAGAAAAGCCTGCTAATCGATTGGATTAACAGGCTTTTTGTAGTGGTGGGCGCTGTAGGATTCGAACCTACGACCCGCTGATTAAGAGAAAGCAGAATTAACGAATCATGCCGGATCATAGATAATTTTACTGCACGCATAATCAACTGTATATATTGCGTTTTATTGCGATATCCCTATCATGGTGGAACATCGCTGAACCGGGCTAATCTCTTCATTTTGTGCCCCCGTTGTGCCCCGGTTGGAGCCGCTGATAAGCCGGAGACTGGCCCATGCCCCGAGAGATTACCCGCAAGGTTTTGACCGATGCGATGATCCATAAATTGAAGCCCGCACCGGCTGGCAAGCGGAATGAATTCTGGGATGCCGTCGTTCCCGGTTTTGGCCTTCGCGTAACCGATGCCGGGGGCAAGTCGTTTTTCCTGCGCAGCCGGATCGGAAGCGAACAGTTGCGCATGTCCTGGCATTATCCGGCAACATCCCTGGAAAAAGCCCGCGCAACGGCCAAGGCCGCTCTTCAAGATATTGAAAAGGGCATTGATCCCCGCCTCTCGCTTTTGGCCGAACGCCAGGAAAACCAAGACCGCTCGCGCAACACATTCAAAGCCGTTGGCGAACGTTTCATGAAGCAGTATGCCGAACCGCGCTTGGCGGACAATACGCAGCGTGAATATCGCCGGGTGCTGTTTGGGCCGGATACCGAGGCATGGGCAAAGCGTCCGATAACGTCCATCACTCGCGCCGATGTTCGCTTCATGTTGGATGCTATGGTTGAACGTGGAAGCACAAGCGCCGCCAACAACGCCCTTGCATATCTCAAGAAGTTTTTTGGCTGGTGCGCCGAGAAAGACATTCTTGAAGTGCCGCCGACAGACAGAATGAAAGCGCCGTCTCCCAAGACAATCGGGGAACGCGCCTTGAGTGAATCCGAAATCGTGGAAGTCTGGCAGGCATTCAATGCGGCAGGCGGTCCATTCCGCGATTTGTTCAAACTGCTTCTTTTGACCGGACAACGCCGCTCCGAAGTAGGGGGCATGAAGTGCGCCGAATTGTCTGGCCTGGAAGGCGACAACCCAACATGGGAAATTCCTAGCAACCGGACCAAGAACGGGCGGCCCCACCTGGTCCCGCTTTCGCTCCAAGTGCTGGCGATCATCAAAGAGCGCCCCGTGATTGGCCAAGAAGGCTATCTGTTCACCACGACCGGCAAAACGGCTTTATCCGGTTTCAGCAATGCCAAAGAACGCATTGATGCTTGGTTGGCCGACAAACGCATAAGAGCAAACTCTGCGCCTATGCCCGAATGGACTTTGCACGATTTGCGCCGCACGATGGTCACGATGATGAACGAGAAGCTAGGCATTCCACCGCATATCGTGGAGGCTTGCGTAAATCATATTTCAGGAAGCGCCAAGGCAGGCGTTGCCGGTGTCTATAATAAAGCCGTTTACATGAAGGAACGGCGCGAAGCTTACAATGCCTGGGAAAAATATCTGCAAAGGCTGGCAGGCAAAAAGACTGCGGAACTTTAGCCGGGTGTCCACAGCCCCAACCCCGGCACAACAAAATCAGCTTTCCGAATTAAAGGCAGTCGGCAGATTTCTTGCGCCATGAAGAACGCGGACAATGACGATTTCAGTTTTTAGAAGACGGTAGAAAATGACGTAATTCCCAAAAGGGAAAACGCGAACGCCCGCGCCAAACCCCTCCCTCTCGCGCCCAATAAGCGGAGATTGCGCAAGCTCATAGAACTTGCCAACCAGACGATTGGCAAATTCATTGGCCGCGTGTGGATTGTCCTTTGAAATATATTCAATGATGCCATCCACATCATTCCTGGCACGGCGGGCATATTTGAAGCTACGCATCAGGCGCAAATCTTAAAGCCGAATTTCTTTTCAAGTTCGGCATGGACCTCTTCAGCATCCAACACATCGCCGGATTCAATATCCGCCAAACCCTCCTGGACCTTGGCAACCATTTCACGAAAATGGGCCGCTTCGTCCGCCGACATTCTTTCAAGACGAACGGTATAAACTGCCCCCTCCTCGCTTCCTTCAAGCGCGGAGATACATTCTTTAGGTAGCTTTTCTACTTGCATTGCTAACGTGGCGTTTTGGCGCATGACTGCGGCCTCCTGGGTTTTCATGCCTGGATTATATCATTTTGCCAGCACAAAACCACCCCCTGCCAACCGCCCGGTTTTCTTCATTTTTTAGCCCGTAGCAGCATCATCCCTTTGCTGCTGTTTATATGTTTGCCTTGTTTGGGCCTGAAAAATCGCCGGTTTTTCTAGCGCTTCTGTTCCGTATTGGGACGGATCGGGGGCGCTATTGGGGCGGATTGGTGCCCCCATGGGGACGGATCGGGGGTGGTATTGGGACGAATTGGGGAGACTTGGGGACGTTGCGCCAAAGCGTCCCCATTCTGTAAACTTATTCCGTAACCCAACCCGCCCATACCTTCGCCTATCGTCGTTTCCAAAATTGACCGCAACAAGCTGGTGGTGACACAAGCCAACAAACTTGCCGAAGCCAGCTACACCATGACGCTTGAGGAAAAGCGCATTCTGCTTCTGCTTGTCTCGCTGGTGCGGTGCGAAGACAAGGATTTCAAAACATACCGCATCCCGATTACCGACATCCGCGATTATCTGGGCTTGCGCACCAACAAGCTTTACGAAGATATCAAGCGCGTGGCCGAAGCTTTGCTGTCTCGCGTGTTGCACATACCGGAAGAGGGCGAAGGATGGTTGAAAGTCGGCTGGGTTTCTTCGGCCCGCTATGTGCCGAAGGGATACAGGGGGGCGGAAATCGCCTGCCTGGATTTATCCTTCTCGCCAGAAATGAAACCGTACCTTCTGGAATTGAAGGCGCATTTTTCAAGCTACATGTTGCAAAACGTGGCGGGGCTGCGCAGCTTCTATTCCATCCGGCTTTACGAGATTCTGAAAAGCCGCAGGCGCATGAAAAACGTTTCCTTCAACGTGCCGGAACTGCGCAAAATTCTGAAGGCGGAAACGAAATATGGAAACTACAAGGATTTTCGCAACCGGGTAATTCTGATTGCGCAAAACGAATTGGTAGAAAAAACGGACATTGCTTTTGAATATTGCGAATCGCGCAAAGGCCGCAAAGTGGTTTGCGTTTCATTTTCCATCCGTGACAACGTGCCGCGCACACCGCCCCGGTCCATCATCGCGCAAACGAAACCGGCCAACGACAACCAACCGCCCTTGCTGCCATCAAGCGAAGCCGACAAAGAGCGGGAGCGTCTGTATAACGAAGCAATGGCCGAAGGCGAACAGAATGGCGTTCGGGCAAGTGCCATGCGCGAGCTTCTGGTGCGGCATGAACCCAAACATGTTTTGGAAAATATTGAACTGGCACGAAAGCGACACTTGGCAGCCAAAGGCAAGAACGTGAACCTTGCCGGTTTGACGGTGGCGGCTATCAGCAACGACTTTGCCGCCGATGAACGCGCCAAGCGGCAAGAGGCCCAGGCGAGAAGCGAAGCCAGGGCGTTGGCCAAGACCGAACAAGAGCTTGAGGATGAAGCCAGAGAGGCGGCACAGATCGCCCGCAGGCGCGATATCAACGCCAAGCTTCAAGCCCTGCCGAAGGCCAAGCTGAAGGCGCTGCGCAACGCCTTCACCAAGGAAGTGAAAACTGGCAAGCATGGTGCGGTGCTTGCTGCCAGCTTTGCGCAAAGGGGCTGGGATGCGCCGGGCATGGAAGGCTTCTTTCGTATCTTCGCCGCTCCAAAGCTGGAAGTGCCTGAAGCGGACAAGAAGTCCGCCTAACCGCTTTTCGGTCTTTTGCGTTCCCCGCCGTGGCCGGTAGCGGCAAGGTCAAGGCCCTTCAGCAAGTCGGCGGGATGCACCCCCAGGGCAAGGGCCAAATCCACAATCATCGCCAGCGAGGGGCTGGACCGGCCCCGCTCAATGTCGCTTAGGTAGGGAACGCTCATATCGGCGCTAAAGGCCAGTTCCTCTTGCGTGAGGCCCTTTGAGTTGCGCAAATCGCGAAGGATTTGGCCGAATTGATGGCTGATGTCCATAACGGCAAAAACAAGCCGTTGTCAGCCTTTGCGCCATAAGATATATCTTATGTTGAAAGCGAGGCGGGGCGTTGATCGCTATTTTTGCGCTGCGTTTGCGGCAAGGCTGGCTGTCAACGCGAAATCAATGTCATTGATACCCCCCCCGGTTGTGCATAATTGCGATAACTTGTAGGGGGAAAGTGATGTCAGACAGTAAACCGCGCGGCAATCAAACCGGCTGTTTCAGCTTTGCCACAAGGCGGCAAATTCTGAAAGGCGGTGCAGCAGCACTGATCGGTTGCCTTCCCTTCAAACCAATTGCCGCCTTGGCCGCCGATGAAGGCACGCCGCCGGAAATCAAAATTGAAACTCCGGAAAATCTTTTTTGCGTTTATGTGGAACGCGACACGGGCCGCGTGGTGGCGACAAAAAGCTTCATCGACGTAAACCCGGAAATCATGGGCGGCCCTGCCGCGCTTAACCCCTATATTGCGCCTTCAAGAACTATCTCGCTTGGGGCCAAAGCGCCCACGGTGTTCAAGCTGGATGTCAAACGCTTTGCCATTGTGGATATTGACAAGCGCAATTCGGAATTAAGCAGCTTCAATACGCTGTATGATGCCTATTCGCCGGGTGAATTCACCCACCACTTCCTGCTTAATCTGGCAGACCGCGAACTGGGCCGCGAGCTTGGCGACTGGGCATTGGCCCATGCGTCTGATGCGCAAAAAGCAACCGCCCTGGAACTTTTGGCCCGTGTGCATACCGGCTATAATGGCGAATTGATTACCGGCGATCCCGAAAAGTTGGCCGAGGCCGTGCGCTTTTACACGGGGCGCGAATTGCTGCGCCCCTTGCTGTACAAAGGCCAGCCCCCCAGCATCGGCGCACTGGCCTACATACCTGCCAAAGGCATTCAGATAGCCTCAATTGGTGCTGTTCAAATTGCCCTGGCAGACAACGCCGTGTCCGGGGCGGTATCGGTAGGAACGCGCACAAACATGGCCCATGCCGTCAGCACCGCATCACAGGGAGCAACCTCCAAAGGGGTTAGCGCCGTGGGGGTTGCCGTCGGCAGTGCTGCTTCCGTGGGGGCCAGCAGTGGCGCTTCATCTAGCACCGGGGGAAGTGGAGGCGGTTCATCGGCTGGGGGGGCATCGGGTGGAGCGTCCGGTGGCAGTTCTGGTGGCCCTTGCTGTTTTATTGCAGGTACGAAAGTATTAATGGCTGATGGTAGTGAAAAAAATATTGAGGAAATTAATGTTGGTGAAAAAGTGAAAGGTATAGATGGTGCGATAAATGAAGTACTGAAGCTAATGCAACCAAAACTCGCTGGTCGTCAGCTTTATGCTATTAATAACGAACACTACTTTGTAACTGCAGAGCATCCGTTCCTTGCCAAAGACGGCACTTGGAAATCTATAGACCCTGTTGCCACAGCAAGAGAGAACGCCAATCTACCAGTTACTAAACTAGAAGTTGGAGACGTAATCCAAACTATTGATGGAGAGATCACAGTTACCTCAATCACAGCCAAAGATGACGATCCGGAAATAATTGTCTACAACCTTGGTCTTTCTGGAAATAATACTTACTATGCCGACAACTACGCTGTGCATAATAAGGGAGGTGGTGGTGGTGGTGGTGCTGGTAACTGCTTTACTGCCGAAACACTCGTGACTCTGCAAGACGGTAACCAGAAAAAAATCCAAGGTATACAAGCTGGCGATGTAGTACGTAGCCAGAGTGGCGCTACGAATACCGTAATTTCCCTCATGATAAAACCAAAATCTGAGGATAAAAAGCTCTTCTCATTTAATAATACAGATGCTTTCGTGACAGCTGGTCACTTATTCCTTACCAAATCTGGTACCTGGAAAGCGGTGGACCCGACAATTTCAGCAAAGGAAAATCCTGATATATCTGCAGGCAAGTTGGAAGTTGGGGATGTGCTCCTGACTGTAGCTGGTGAAATTGAGATCCTGACAATCCACGAAAGTGAAGCTAAATCCATCACAACTGTGTACAACCTAGATCTTGATGGCGACAAAACATACCAGGCCAATGGCTACGTAGTGCACAACTAACTATTCGTCATTCCCGCGTAGGCGGGAATCTACCCCCCTGCCAAGGGGGGACAAAGGGGGGTTTTGGCACCAAAAATCAAAAACAAATATGCAAAAACTAAAAACTCAAGCTACGAAATTCATTGCGACCATTATGAGTAGTGTATTGCTGCTCGTGATGGTTGTTCCTGTGGCATTGCTACCAGACAACGCTCTTGCTTTTACTGCTCCTATTGGGCCAAGAGAGTATGGACCTACGGCATGGAATAATCATGTCATGGATCATAGTGACATGAACACTCAGAATCCTGTTATTGATTTTAATTTAGGTTGAATTAAGCCCCAGTTTCTTTGACACGCGTGAGCATGTTTTTTGTCGCCGAATTTCGGCGATTTTTTTTACTTCTCTTCCTTAAAAGCCAGATAGCGTTTCAACGGCGCTTCGTAGTTAATGCCAGAATGCAGCCGCATGCAGTTATAGCGGTATTGCCAAATCTGCAATTTTGCCAGCAGCGCCTTGTCGTCCAGATGGCGAAGGTCGAGAAGGCGGTAAAACTCCTCATCGTCGATGCGGTGGCTGCGTTCGACGAAGCAGTTATGCCGGGGTGTGCCGAATTGGCTAAGAAGATGCGTGATTCCTCGCCTGCGGCAGATTCGGGTGAAGGGGTGAACATGGCGCAACGTCCGGCTTTCCCGGAACCGTTCGTTGGTGAATATGGCGTGGTTGTCGGTTCGCACGCGTTGAACGGAGATTCCAAGCTCCGCAAAGAAGGTTAGGGCTTTCTTCAGGAACCGCACCGCATTCGGCGACGAAACATTGCGGTACAGCCAAAGAAAGCGCAGGCGGGTGCAGGCGTCGATTGCCGTATATTGGTGACGCCTTGACGATCTGTGATCGATGCCGGGATCGGGCACCGCTTTGGTGTCGATCTGTACTTGATAGCCGGGATATGGGGCGAAGAATCGCCCCTTGCTGATGTCTTTCTTGAAGCCGCGTTCGATCAAGCCCTTGCGCTGCAAAATTCCCCGGATGGCTTTTTCGCCCATATGAACCCCGAAGAATTCCAGTTCCCGCTTGATGCGCTTGGGTCCGTAATTCGTTGCCTCGCGCAAACTGCAAACAATGTCTTCCCGTTCGCTATCGGTGCGCCAAGCCACGAAACCGCGTGGCCCGCGCTTTTGCGGAACTGGACATTTGCGCCAAAGATAGATGGCGGCGCGTGAAAAGCCGTAATTGCGGGCGGTGCGGGCAACGCCATGCTTTCTTGCTTCGCCCAAAATGTGCCGCCGATAGGCCGTGATTTGTTCGCACGTTTTCAGCATGTTTGTTTTTGTTCATGCACAGTATACAACGGATATCTTGAAAACCAGCGCGAGCCAAACAATCGATTTAATGAGCAGTTCATGAAGCCGCCCGCACGATTTGCGTGATCTAAATTTGCTTTCGTAATTCGCCTTTTGGCATGATGTCGTCACACCGCATTTAACCCAAATCGTCATGACCAAAACAAACAGCAAAGCCAACCACAGTGAGGCGCAAGGGGACGTTTGCAACTTGCTGGGCATTACCGATCCGGCAATGCTTGAGCGTCACGAAAAGGCGGCATTGATTGCCGCCTATGACCGCGCCGCCACAAGCTATTCCGGCAACGAGCCGTTCACCTCTTCCGATGTTTGCAACCTGCACCGCCTGATTCTGGGCAGTATCTTTGAATGGGCGGGGGAATACCGGCGGGCCGATCTTGCTTGCAAGGGCATCAAATGGTGCCGAGCAAAATTTATTCTCTACGAGATGTCGAACTTCCGCCGCATGCTTGAAAGAATGACGCCCTTTTCGCCGTCGCTTTCCCGCCAAGAAGTGCTTTCCAGGTTGGCGGAAATTCACGGCGAACTAATCGTCATTCATCCGTTCCTGGACGGAAACGGAAGAACCGCCCGCCTGCTGTGCGATCTTCTGTTAATGCAAGCCGAGTATCCGCCCATCCGCTTGGGGGCTTTCGATGAACAAGAAGTGCAGCGCGATTATTTCGCAGCGATCCATGATGTTTGGGAGAAGATCGATTACCAACCGCTTATCGCACTGCTTGACCGCTTGGTTGCCGTGAAACCCGTTTAGCTTGCTGGCATTCAAGTTCGCGCAATTCCTTTAGGCAGGCATCACGCGATTCGTCCATTTACAAAAAACCAAGCTGGACCCTTAGCGCCTGTTCAATGGCCTGCATGTCGGCAGGCGAAAGCGTTGCGATTTTCTCTTTCAAGCGTATCTTGGCAACCGTGGCGATTTGATCGGCCATTGCCTTGCGGCTTTCGCCCTTCAAGGTGACGTAAGCTTCGCACGGGTAAAGGCGTGATGTGTTGCTGGTGATCGGCACCACCTGAACGCGATTAACCGCCGCGTTGGATGCGTCGTTGCTGATGATGACGGCGGGGCGGGTCTTCTGAATTTCGCCACCCAGCGAGGGATCAAACGACACCCACCAAACGTTACCGCGCTTCATGCGCCGCATCGTGCGTTGTCGCCTCGGCCCATTCCATCGCTTCGTCTTCGCGGGCCTTGTCGTTTGCCATGTCACGATAAGCCGCAGCCAAGTCTTGGGGCATCACATGCGGGCGGGCGAGATTTTCCAAAAAATTGCCAATGCGCCGCCGCCCGACCGAACGTTGCAGGCCAGCGTAAAATTCATCGGAAACGGAAATCGTCAGTTTCTTCATGGTTTACGTAATATATACGTAAACAGTCGGCGGGACAATCCCCGCTTTCAGGTCAAATCATCTTCCAACGCCTTCAACACGCATTCGGCGGATTGGCGTTCAAGCTCTTGCTTCTGCTCCTCGCCTTGCTGGAATTCAAGCGCCTTGTTCTGTTCGATGAAGTCGATGCGTTGGCGCTCCATGCGCGATTCCAGCGACTTGAAAAAATCGTCCTGCTCTTGCTGCATTGTGGTCAATGGCAGGGTTACGCCGAACTTGAGGGCATATTCCTTTTCCTGTTCCTTGCGCAGCTTCCATTTCGCATAGCTGATTCTGGCAAGCTGTTCGGTTTTTTGCTTCTCTTGCCTAAGACGCTGTTCAAGCCGGGCAAGCTCTCGGGAAGCCAAAACATCGCTCGCCTCTTCGGCGGACGGGCCTTCCTGGCTACGGGTTAGAAAACGGCGCAGGCGGTTCAGCATGTCACTTCGAAAGCGCTATGGCGATCAGCAGGCCCGCAGCCATCGCCAGGAACATCTTAAAATGCTTTGGAAAGCTCCGGCGGAATTGTTCCTTGCTGGCAAGTTCATTGTCAGCCGCTTCTCTGGCATGGCGCATCATGGCATCGGCTTTGCCCTGGATCAGCCGTTGCCTGTATTCCTCTTTGGCCCGCTTTTTGGCCTCGCGCAAAACTGGATTGAACATATCAAACATTGGCGGCTTCCCTCCCCTGTGCCTTCCGCCCCACAAAGCTACACAGCTTTTGCCCGAATGGGAATATGGCGCGATTTGCCAGTTTCACGAAGCGGGGGCATAATTTCCGTGAAACTTCACCCCCCCTTCCATGAATGCACCCCTTCACGGCGCAGCCGGTAAGCTTCCGCCCTTCATCAATCTTGAGATGGCCGCCTTGCTGGCAGGCGTTACCCGGCGCACTTTGCAAAACAAGCTGGCATCCGGGCAGATACCGGCCAAAGCCATCAAGATGGATGGACGGATCAAGTTGGTATCGGTTGCCGTCCTGGAAGGCGTGTTCGGCAAGCTGAAACCATTGGCGAACGCTTCACCCCGCAAGGATGAAAGACAGGATGAAGTTCATGGAAACTTCCATGAAGCCGCAGAGTTGCGGGCCAAGTTGACGGCCAAGGGTGAAATCATATCCAGCCTGCAAGCCACCCTGGACCATGAGCGCAAGGACCGCGAACACGAGCGCGAGAATTGGCGGGTGGCCCTTCGGGAATCCCAGGCCAATTTGTTGGCGGCGCAAGATACCCCCACCGCCCGCGCCCTGGCTGGTGCGCCCAAGGAATCGGCCATCGTCGTTTCGTCAGTTGCGCCACAGCCCGAACCCAGAAAGCCGAAACCGCGCCGCGAGAAGAAAGCCGTCTCGCCTTGGTGGCAATCTTTGTTCGCCAACTGACAGCCGCCCGCTTCCCCCCCCTATCCTGGCATTCCCCTAAAAGCCCTCGAAGAGGGCCTTTCCTATTGGCCGTGCGAAGCACGAAGGGGCGGGTGCCGGGGCGTGGGCGGCAACGCGACAGGCCATGACGGTTTGAGGTTTAAGCTGACGAATGAGCGATAAGCGAATGAGGAAGCTTAAAGTTCAAAGCGGAATGGAATGGAGCGTTTTGTAATTAGAATTCACGCTCAGTTCATTGTTTGACATGTAGAATATAGATTGTAAGGTATACATGTGCAAGACTGTATGCCTTGGGGGCTGCAATGGGCGCGGAAGATTATGAACGCAAGGCCCTGAATGTTCTGGGCTTGGCGCATCCGGCGGACGGAAATCTTGAAGGCCTTCATGCCGTCGGCGAAACCGAATTGGCCGATAGCCCCGATGCCTGCCGGGCCATCGTGTCGCAACGCCTGACCAAGGTGCGCCTTGCCAGCCGGGTGCCGATCAAGTTCACGGAAGGGCAAAAGGCCCGGCTCGACGATCTGAACTTCCTGAACTACGGCGAGTATCTAACCGCGCTAAAGCGCGTTATCTCAATCCGCGAACGCCTGCAACGCATCGACAACACCAAGCGCCGCCAGGAATTTGACCAGCAAAATCGCAATAACCCCAACTTCTATGCCGAACACCTCTCCCCCTCGCCGCTTGAGGAACAGCTATCCCGAATTTATGATCCTGACAGCCATTCGCCTGATTGGCCGGGCTATATGGCGTATCTTGAGAAGTCGGCTTCATCCCTCTACGGCTTTTTTTATCGTCGCCTCCCCGTGCTGATTCCCGAAGACGCACGCAAGAGGCATAGCTACATCACGGGCCAATCGGGAAGCGGCAAGAGCGAATTGTTGAAGGTGCTGTTTAGCGCCTATTTGAAAAGCCAAGCTCCGGTAAGTTTGGTGCTGATCGATCCGCACGGCGATTTGGCCGAACAGGTGGCCCGGTTTCCAGGCGTTGCCAATTCCGGGCGGCTGGTCTATTTGCACCCCAGCTTGGCCCGTGACAAAACGCCCACCATCAACCCGTTTGAATTGGCCGACCAATCCGAAAGCGCCGTGCACGTCATGGCCGAACAGATTGCCAGCGTCTTCGATGAACTGATGCGCAGGGCCGGGCACAGCGGCTTGTCTGGCAATATGGGCGCATTGCTCATTCCCTGCATCTCAACCTTGCTGAAATGCGAAGGGGCCAGCATACGCGATTTGCAAAGTTTCATGGACGATAAGCGCAATAAGGAACTATGGGAAATCGGTTGCCGTTCGAGCGTGCCAGCGCACCGCGATTTTTTCCATGAACGTTTCTATGAAAAGCAATTCGATAGCACGAAATCCGCCCTCTACACCCGCATTCAAAGCCTGCTGAATTCCCCGGTGCTGTATCGCCTGCTGGTGGGCCGGTCCACCGTCAATCTGGAAGAAGCCGTCAATGCGGGAAAGATCATCATTTTTGCTTTGCCCAAGGGTGGCATCGGGGCGGAAACCAGCCCAACTTTCGGAAGCTTCGTCCTTGCCATGTTGCAAGGCTTGGCGATCAGGCGCGAAAGTGTCCCGGAATCCCAGCGTGTTCCCGTGCATGTTTTCGTAGACGAGTGCCAGAATTTTCTTTCCCCAAGCGTTCAAACCATTTTGACCGAAAGCCGCAAGTACGGACTTCACCTCACACTTGCCCAGCAAACTTTCGCGCAAGACATGGACCGTGATTTGGCCGCCGCCGTGGTGGGCAATACCGCCGTCAAGTTTTGCGGCATGAATGACGTTCGCACACTAAAGCCGATGGACGAACGCATGAGCGTTGGCCTGGACGCGTTGCAAGCACTTTCCGTTGGGCAGTATTACGTCAAGGTATCGGGCAACACGCCTGCCTTCAAACTGACCGTGCCCCGTGTGCGCGATCATATCGACGCCGAGGCATGGAAGGCCGTAAAGGCCGAACAGCTTGCCGCCTATTACCGACCCAGCGTTGAACCGATAGCCGAGGCCACCACGGCCCCTTCAAGCCCTCCTGGCACCGAGACACCGCCCAACGATCCTTCGCACCGCTCAGGCCCGCCTAAACCCCATAAGATCGATTTTGTATGACCATCACCACGCTAACCGAAACCGAGTTCCGAATCCTTGATGTCTTGAGGCTGTATCGCTACCTCACGGCTGAACAAATGCTGCGTCTGAAGGTGGCGGCCCATTCCACGCATCTTTATACCGTGCTGCGCGAACTGGCGAGCGGCAAGCGCCCTTGGCTGGGGCGGATCGATCACGGGGCCATGCCGGGCGTTGGGCGCATTCCCACAGCGCATTACCTGACCGAGCAAGGGGCCAAGGTGTTGGCCGGTGCCTTGGGCATGGAGGTTGCGGACGTGCCCTATCCCAAGGGCGTGGTGCTGGTCCGTCATGGCTTCATGCACCGCCTGCACACCATCGATTGCGAAATTGCCGTGCGCCTATGGGCCACCGAACACAAGCACACCGTCGATTTCATGGCTTCCTATTTCGACGTTGCCGGGGCCAACCGCAGCAGGACAAAGCCGCGCCGCCGTGCCTTGACCAAGATTGACCTTGCGAATGGAACAGGCATCATTCCCGATAGCGTTATCCATTTGACCGACAGCAACGGAACGCCGCGCCTGTTCGTGCTGGAAATGTACAATCAGCACCGCACCAAGCGCATGAGCGACAAGCTGGCCGAATATCGCTATGCCATCGGCGAACACGCCATTGAACGGCAATTCGATTATCCGCACAGCCCGCGCATCCTGGCCGTGTTTGAAGATGACAAGGCGCTTGAACTGACACTGCGAAATCTGACGCAACGCGCCGACTTCGGCGCACACTTTCGCCCGTTCTTCTTTTTCAAAACCCTGCCCGAATTGATGGCAGATTTTCGGGAGGGGTGGAAGAAAATGGGGGTGGGGCAGAAAGAAGGATTGTTCTAATTGCGAAAGCGAATGCGGCCTTTAGAATCGAACGTCAAGCCGCCAAGATATGTATAAACGAATCCCTTTCTTAGCTTTTCAATCCTGTCTTCGATGCCCTGCAAGACGCGCCGTTCGGCGCTTACCCGGTCAACAACGTAAAGACACGAACTATATTTGTCTGAGGCCGCTTTCCAGCGTGTGAAATTTCCGTAGCATTGTTCTGTTTCGTCTTCGATACAGGTCAACAAGACCCGCTTCTTCTCCAACTTTGACAAGGTGGAAAACAGGCAAGCCATTCCGCTTAGGAAGCCACCATCATTTTTGCAATAGCTTTCGGCAATTGCCTCAAGCGTATCGATGGCAAAATCTGCCTCTGAGTAGTTTTCTCCCCTCATTTCGGCAGTGATTGAACTGCACCCAACATTTGCCACGTATCCCATAACCGGCGAATCGCCCTTGCCATTCAGCAATTTCGCCACCCCCGCACATCCTTCCCATTGGAATCCACATTTCACCACAGCCCGCGCCCTGGCGTCGTGCTCAGTGCTGCACATCACGTTTGGGCGATATGGAGCTTGGCAAGCACCCTGGGCGTATACACCGCGGTTGCTTTGCAACCATGCTTCCAGCGGAGCGATCTTCTTTGAGACTTCCCGTCTCTCACCCTCAAGTTTGGCGATATCCCTTTTTACGGTGTCGTAGACCAGACTTAAAATTACCGCAGAAAAGCAGAAGGCATACAGCATGAAACCAAGAAAGTAATACCGCTTCATTTCTCCCCCAAGGAATGCCGCGAAATTGAAAGGGATGGCCGAGTGTGCACCCCGGCCATCCCCCGCCCCTTGGAAGGAAGCGTCAGTGTGTCACGGACGCATCACGAATTGCGATTCGCTCGCTTACCCATGCTTCCACCTCAATCAACAGCCACGCGACCCTGCAAGGGCCAAGCTGTACCCGCTTGGGGAATTGGCCTGCCGCTTCAAGACGCGCAATGTGCTGAGGCGAATATGGGATGCCACAGACTGTCCTTAGCTCCTTCTTCGTTACGAGCTGCTTGTCATACTGGACCATCGGAAAACTCCCTTGTGGGAGGCATCGCGATGCCCCAGTGGAAAAAAGCCGCACCGGTAGGCAGGGGAAAGCCTATGCCCGCGCCAAGCGCGAGTCGAGAAGTTCAACAATATTCCGCCAAGTGCCCCGGCTTCGTTTTGTGCCCCCGTTTGTGCCCCGAAGACCAAATCAAAGAAAAAGGCCTTAGCGATTTGCTCGCTAAGGCCTTGTTTTATTTGGTGGGCGCTGTAGGATTCGAACCTACGACCCGCTGATTAAGAGTCAGCTGCTCTACCAACTGAGCTAAGCGCCCTGAAAGGGAGGCCCGGGGTATAGCAAAGCCCACCTACCTTGTCGATAGGCATTCTGGGGCTAAAGGCGGCTTGCGGACTTTTGATCGCCCTGGCCTCACCCCTTCGCTTGCGCCTGAGGAAAGGCTTCGCTACCCTCGCCCGGCTTGGCATTCGATGTGAGCAGCTGGGGAGTTGAACCCGCCAAACTTGCATCGAAGCAGCTTGCGGGCCCTCGCCCCTCAATGAAGGACGTCCAACCCATGACCCGCTTCCAAGGAACAGAATCATACGTTGCCACCGAGGATTTGAAGGTGGCAGTCAACGCCGCCATCACGCTCGAACGCCCCCTTCTGATCAAAGGCGAGCCGGGAACCGGCAAGACCGTCCTGGCGCGAGAGGTAGCGCGCAGCCTGGGTCGCGAATTGATCGAATGGCACATCAAATCGACCACCAAGGCCCAACAGGGATTGTATGAATATGATGCAGTTTCGCGTCTTCGCGATTCACAGCTTGGCGACGCCAAGGTCCATGACATCGCCAATTACATCAAGCGCGGCAAACTCTGGGAGGCATTCGAGGCTCCCCTACCGCCGGTTCTGCTGATCGACGAGATCGACAAGGCGGATATCGAGTTTCCCAACGATCTGTTGCTGGAACTCGACCGCATGGAGTTCTTCGTCTATGAAACAGGCCAAAGCGTCAAGGCCAGAATACGCCCGGCGGTGATCATCACCTCCAACAACGAAAAGGAACTGCCCGACGCATTTCTGCGCCGCTGTTTCTTTCACTACATCCGCTTTCCCGATGCCGAAACCATGGCCCAGATCGTCGAGATGCATTATCCCGGCATCAAGAAGAAGCTGCTGAACGAGGCCCTGGGGGTCTTCTTCGAGGTCCGTGAGGTTCCTGGGCTTAAGAAAAAGCCCTCGACCAGCGAGCTTCTGGACTGGGTCAAGCTGCTGCTTTCCGAGGACATGTCAGCCGAGCAACTAAGAACGCGCGACGCCCGCAACATCCTGCCTCCCTTGCACGGGGCTCTTTTGAAGAACGAGCAGGATGTCCACATGTTCGAGCGCCTGGCCTTTCTTGCCAAGCGCGAAGGACGCTAAGACCGAAAAGGCCGAACCGTGTTCGTTCCCCTCTTCCTGGAACTTAGAAAGGCCAAGATTCCGGTCTCTTTGAAGGAGTATCTGACGCTGCTGGAGGTCATGGCCAAGGGCCTGGCCGAGTATGACGTCGAGAAATTCTATTATCTGGCCCGCGCCACTTTGGTGAAGGACGAGCGCAACATCGACAAGTTTGACCGTGTCTTCGCCCAGGTTTTCAAGGGGCTTGAAGGCAATATCGACGGCATCGAAAGCAACGCGTCCCTGATTCCCGAAGAATGGCTGAGAAGAATGGCCGAACGCCATTTAAGTCCCGAGGAAATGGCGCAAATTCAATCCCTGGGCGGCTTCGAAAAACTAATGGAGACCTTGAAGAAGCGGCTGGAGGAGCAGAAGGAGCGACATCAGGGCGGCTCGAAATGGATCGGGACGGCGGGCACTTCGCCTTTCGGAGCCTATGGTTATAACCCTGAGGGAATCCGCATCGGCCAGGACGGATCGCGCCATCGAAGGGCCGTCAAGGTCTGGGATAAGCGCGAATTCAGGAATTTCGACGATACGGTGGAAATCGGCACGCGCACGATCAAGCTGGCTCTTCGCCGCCTGCGCCGATTTGCCCGCGAGGGAGCCGCCACCGAACTTGATCTGCCCGGAACAATCCGCTCGACGGCACATCAAGGCGGACTGCTCGATCTCAAGATGCGCCCCGAGCGGCACAACAAGGTCAAGGTGCTGCTGCTCTTGGATGTCGGCGGCTCGATGGATGATCATGTCCGCCTAGTCGAGGAACTGTTTTCCGCTGCCCGCCTGGAATTCAAGCATTTCGAGCATTTCTACTTCCACAACTGCCCCTACGAGGCGTTGTGGAAGGACAATCGGCGCCGCCTGGACGATACCATTCCCACCTGGCAGGTGCTGCGCACCTTTGGCCCCGACTGGAAGCTGGTGATGGTGGGGGATGCCAGTATGAGCCCCTATGAAATCGCCTATGCGGGCGGAGCCGTCGAGCACTGGAACGAAGAAGCCGGGTCCACCTGGATGACCCGGCTGATGGAAACCTACCCCAGCACCGCCTGGATCAACCCGGTGCCAAGATCAAGCTGGTACGCGACGACCTCTATTGGCATGATGGAGCGCCTGCTAGAAGGGCGCATGTTTCCTTTGACACTGGAAGGCCTGGACAAGGCCATGCAAAGTTTGAACCGATGAGTGATAGACAAAAGCCCCTTGTCTGGAAGCCCGAAATCAGCGTCGGCCATCTGGGGCTCGATGGCGAGCACCGTTATTTCATTGAGTTGCTCAACCGACTTGCCCTTCTTCTGGTCTCAAAGGCCCCTCTCCAGGAAGTGATCGAGTTGCTCGTCATTCTGGAAGCTGAAACAGAGATTCATTTCCAGCACGAAGAGCAGGTGTTGGAGCAAACGGATTATCCCTTAATTGAGGATCATGCCGACCGTCATCGGGTTCTGCTGGAATCGATCATCCAGACTCGTCACGCCCTTGAAAGCCGAACACAGGCCGATATGACGGCAGAAGCCAAGCGCATCGACGATCTGCGCACACGCATGATCGAACATATTCTTAGCGAGGATATGAGCATTCGCCAGCACATGGAATCAAAGCGGGATTAGCAAACTTGCGTCAGATTTATCGCAAGCCGCTCTAGGGTAGCTTGCGCTAATCCTCGTCTGAGCGCAGGCGCGTCAACTCGTCGATGGCAATCAGGTCAAGGGGGTCGATCTCGATGGCCTTTTCCAGATGCGCCGCCGCCTCCTCGGGATCGCCGAAAGACAGCCAGGAAAGCCCCAACCCGCGGTGATATTCCCCCGGCTTGGGATCGGCGGCCACGGCCTGATCAAATTCGGCAATCGCCTTACCCGCCTCGCCGCGCTTCAAATGGAAAAAACCCAAGCGCGCATGGGCCTCGGCATTGATGGGATCGAGCGCCAACGTCTTTCTGAAACGCCCTTCAGCCCCAGCCTCGTTGCCCAGGGCCAAAAGGGCCTTGCCCAGTTGAAGCTGGTAACCCGCCTTGAAAGGATCCAGATCGACCGCCCGCTTGAACCAAAGAGCGGCCTCCTCCTTTTCTCCCTCGTCGGAAAGAAGGGCCGCCAGATTGCAAGCCCCCTCGCCCGAGGGCTTGGGGGCCTCGGCGGAAGCGCGAAAATGGGCCTTGGCCGAATCGATATTGAGCATGGCCCGATGCGCTTCGCCCAGCGTATTGTGAAAATCAGCACTGGTCGGCAGCAGCTCCAAGGCCTTGGAAGCCAACTCCACCGCCCCTTCCGCATCGCCATCCTGCAGGCGCGTCATACCCAGAAGATGCAGTGCTTCGGCATTGTGCGGCTCGATGGTGAGAATTTCGCCATAGATCTCGGCTGCCTCGGCCACCTTTCCAGCCCGGTGGCGGCGCAATGCCCGTTTCATCAGTTCAGCCGTCGCAGCGCCCATGCATCCCTCGTTGTTGGGGCGCATTGTAGCGCGGAATCCCCAAGCGATGTCTACAGGATGTTTCGAAAGGTGAAATTGAAGGCTGAAATCAGGCGATCGCCGCGGCGAAGCGGGCGGGTGCTACCTCGGACCGGGCGGGGGGAACGACCAGCGTCTCGCACAAAGTCTCGATGCGATAGGCGGTGGGGTCGCTGAAAAGGGCGCGCAGCAGCAGATTGTTCATGGCATGACCCGAGCAGCAGCCCTGGAAACGGCCCAAAATGGGATAGCCCGCCAGATACAGATCGCCCACGGCATCCAGCACCTTGTGGCGCACGAACTCGTCGTCGTAGCGCAGGCCTTCCTCATTCAGAATTTTATTGTCAGCGCCGATCACTACGGCATTGTCGAGCGATCCGCCCTTGGCCAGGCCTGCCGCGCGCAAAGCCGCAACCTCCTGTTCCAAGCCGAAGGTGCGGGCCCGGCTGACTTCGGAGCGGAAGGCGCTGGAAGACAATTCGATGCGCATCTCCTGACGGCGAATGGCCGAGCTGGCGAAATCGATGGACAGATCGACCGAGAACCCGTCATCGGGCTCCAGCGACACTTCGCGGTCGCCATCTTGCAGCTTGATCGAACGCAGGACACGAATGGCCTTGCGCGGGGCCGCCTGTTCGACCACGCCCGCGCAATCAATCAGAAACACGAAGGGATGGGCGCTGCCATCCATGACCGGCACTTCGGGTCCGGTGATTTCGATCACCAGGTTGTCGATGCGGCTTCCCGCCAGGGCCGCCATCAGATGTTCAATCGTGCGCACCTGGGCACCCTGGGCGGAAACGCCGGTGCAAAGGCGGGTGTCGTCAACGCAATCCCAACGCGCCGGAATGACGGCTCCGCCCCCCGCAATGTCGATGCGCTTGAAAACGATGCCGCTGTCGGCGGGCGCTGGCTTTAAGGTCATAGTGACCTTGACGCCGGAATGCAGGCCGACGCCGGTGCAGGAAATGGGGTTCTTGATCGTGCGCTGGGACAGAGGATGACCCGAAAGATGAAGACCGCTGGAACCGGAGCCACCCTGCCCGTACCGCTTGGTCATTGCATCGAACATGCTTGCCATCCTTAAAAAGGCGTTTTCACGTTCTCTTTCTAACAAGGGATCCGTCTTCTCACAAATCACTTCATGTTACGGATTGTTACGGGTACGAAAGGGTGTTCGTGCCGTGAACATCATTTTAAATCAGAGCCTTAAATGATCCGCCCGGCAGCCGGAGGGGGGGGCTGCCGGGCGATCATTTCAAACACCCCTAATTGGCCTGGCGACGCAGGAAGGTGGGAATGTCCAGAGCGTCCTCGTCTCCCTTGGAAAGAGCTGGCCGATCCTGGGGATCAAGCCCTCCCAGCCTGGGCTGCGACGTTTGGATCAACCCCATCTGGGGGGCTGGCGCCGGAGCGGGGGCTGGTTGTGCCGGGGTGCGCTTGACCGCCCCGGTCACCAGACCGAACAGACTGGCCGGGCGCTTGGCCTGCTTTGCGTCCTTGGCGGAATCGGGGCGCAGCATGTCAGGCAACCGATCCTCGGCAGTACGCGCCTTGGACTGGCCTGCCCCATTCACCATTGCCGCTTCCGCAAAGGGATCGGCCTGATGGGCGGGGGCGTCCTCTAGCTTGGCGGGGGCTTGGGGAATAAAATGGGGCTCGACAGTTGAGGCCTGACCCATCTGCTGGCTGGGTGCGTCAGCAATGATGTCCAGACTGTGCTGAAGAGCCGTGCGCATCGGCTCGGCGGGGCGGGACATCGTTACCGTTGTCCGGGTCTGAACCTGCAAAGGCTCGTGCTGCGGCTGAGCCACGGCCACTGGCGGAGCGACGGAAGTATGGACCACGGGCTGCGGCTGCGCTTGCGGCTCCGAACCCTGGCGCTGCTCCCGGCTGGCGATGAAATCGAAGACGCTGGGCTTGCCCTTGATGGCACCCTCGGCCTCGATTCCCGTGGCCACCACGGAAATGCGAATGCGTCCTTCCAAGGCGTCGTCAAAGGTCGAGCCAAAGATGATGTTGGCATCGGGATCGGCCTCTCCGCGAATGCGGTTGGCCGCTTCGTCAACCTCGAACAGAGTCAGGTCCGAGCCGCCTGTGATGTTGATCAGAACGCCCCTGGCTCCGCTCATCGAGGTGTCGTCGAGAAGCGGATTGGAGATGGCCGCCTCGGCTGCGTCCAAGGCTCTGCGTTCGCCGGTGGCCTCGCCGGTGCCCATATGGGCCTTGCCCATTTCGCCCATGACGGTGCGAATATCGGCAAAGTCGAGATTGATCAGGCCGGGCACCACCATGAGATCGGTAACGCCGCGAACACCCGAGCACAGCACATCGTCGGCCATCTTGAAGGCTTCGGCGAAAGTGGTCTTCTGGTTGGCGACGCGAAACAGATTCTGATTGGGAATGATGATCAGCGTATCGACGATGGCCGCCAGTTCCTCGATCCCCGTATCGGCCAGGCGCATGCGGTGATGGCCTTCGAAGGTAAAGGGCTTGGTGATCACGCCGACTGTCAGAATTCCCTGCTCGCGGGCCGCTCGGGCAATCACGCCAGCAGCACCCGTTCCGGTGCCGCCACCCATGCCCGCCGTGATGAAGGCCATGTTGCTGCCCGAAATCTCGGCCAGAATTTCCTCCATCGCCTCTTCGGCGGCGGCGCGTCCGATATCGGGGCGCGACCCGGCGCCCAGACCCTGCGTGGTGCCCACGCCCAGTTGAATGCGCCGGTTGGTCTTGGATTGCGAAAGCGCCTGGGCATCGGTGTTGGCAACAACGAATTCGACGCCCTCAAGGCCCGACTGGATCATGTTGTTGACAGCGTTGCCGCCAGCGCCGCCAACCCCGATCACGACAATGCGGGGTTTTAGCTCCGGCTGCCCCATGGGCAGAGAACTGAAGTTGATCGCCATTAGTCACCCTCCTGTTAAGCGCCAGATCAGCGTGTCCAGCGTAAAAGTAAAAGGTTTAAAAATTCTCTCTAAACCACTGGCCCAAGCGGCCGAATCTGCCCTGTGAGGACTCTTTTTCCACATTTCCGGAGGCTGCAGCCTCGCCCAGGTTGAAAACCGCATAGCGCAAGAGCCCGGCACAGACGGCAAAGGCCGGTCCTCCGGTCGCCTCGGCCATGCCCGCAAAGCCCTGCGGCTTGCCCATGCGCACCTGCTTGTCCAGAACCATGCCCGCCAATTCACGCGCCCCGGAGAGCTGGCTGGCCCCGCCAACCAGGACCACGCGGCGCCCGGCCGCCCGGTCCATGCCCGAGGTTTCCAGATGGCTGCGCACCAGTTCGAAGGTCTCTTCGATCCTGGGCCGGATAATCTGAACCAGCATCGAGCGCGGCATCTGTGCTGCCGCCTGATCGTCTTCCTCGCCGACCAGGGGAACACGCAGCATTTCCCGATCGTCTGCGGCCGAGGGCATGCAACTTCCGTAAAGGGTTTTCAGCCGCTCGGCCTGAGCCAGCGGCGTCGAGAGACCCCTGGCGATATCGCTGGTGACATGTCCTCCGCCCACGGGCAGGGAATCGATATGTACCACCTGACCGTTCATGAAAACGGCGATGGTGGTGGTGCCGCCCCCCATATCGATGACGGTGGCCCCCAATTCCTTCTCGTCGTCAACCAGCGTGGCAAGACCGGCGGCATAGGGGGCGACCACGCAGGAATCGATATCGAGATGCCCCCTGGCCACCACGGTAGCCAGATTCTTCAAGGCCCCCGATGCGGCGCTGATCAAATGCACCCCAACGCCCAGCTTTTCGCCGAACATGCCCCTGGGGTCGCGAATGCCCTCGCTGCCATCCAGGCGAAAGCCCAGCGGAATGCAATGCACCAACTCGCGCTCGTGGCTTTCGGCGGGCTGCTGGCGCGCATGGTCCAGCATGCGCCGGATATCCGACTCGCTGACTTCATGACCGGCCACCGAGACATCAATATCGACATGCCGTGAAAGGGGCTGGCCTGCGGTGAAACCGATCACGACCTGGGAAATGCGCTCGCCCGCCATATCCTCGGCGGCTTCGACGGCCTGGCGGACCTGGGCCTCGACCGCCTCCATATCGACGACCAGCCCCGCCCGCATGCCGCGCGACACCTGATGGCCGATGCCGATGATCTTGATGGCGCCGTCATCTTGAGCCCTTGCGATAAAGCAGCAGATCTTCGTGGTACCAACATCGAGTGCCGCGATCAGTCCGTTGCGGGGGCGAATTTTCGACATGCGCTCAGGCGTCCTTGTCATGGGGCTTGGCTTTCTTGGCCGAGCCCTGTTCAACGGACTGATCCTCGGGCGCACCCACCACAAGCCGGTCGGGCAGGCGCAGATCAATCATCAGCAGATTGCGCTCAAGCAGTTGATGATCGCGCTCAAGCCTGGCCAGGCGCGTCCAGGCAGCCGCCGTCTGCGCTTCGGGCAGGCGCACATCGATGCCGTTTACAATATCGTCGAGCTTGACGTTCCAGCGCCGCCCGCCCACGCGCACGGCGGCCTTGACCCTTAAGGCCAGATCCGGCTCGGCTGCCAAGGCGGCAAAAAGCGCGCTGGCATGCTGAGGCGCATCCGGGCCCACGATCACCGGAAGATGGACGAATTCGCCTGCAAGATCGGGGGCGATTTCCGTTCCGTCGCGATCGACCAGAACGAAGCGCCCGCCCCGCTGCCAAAGGGCAATGGGCTCGCGTTCGATCAAGCGGATATGCAAGCGCCCCGGCAAAAGCCGCTCTACCGTTGCCTCGCGCACCCAGGCCAATGTTTCCAGGCGCAGTCTGGCGCGATCAAGATCGGCAGGAAGAACCGGATCGCCCCGCTTGAGACCCAGGGCAGCCAGGATCGCCTCTCCATCCTGACGGTTGCGACCCTCGACGGTGATGTCATCGACCACAAGACCCATGTCGGAGGTGATCTTGACGAAACCATTTTTGACTTGAGCTTGGGTGCGCTGAATATACCCCTCGCGGTCCAGCCACCAGAGCCCGGCGCCCGCACTACCCAGCACCACTAGCGCCGTCGATGCCACAAGAACAGGACGCATCCAGGGCCGCTTTACAGGGGCGCGGCGTGGCGAAGCAGACGTGTCGGCCTTTACGCGTCGCATGCGGCCTCCTTGACCATCCAGTCCACAAGATCGGGAAAGGAAATTCCAGCGGCGGCGGCAATTTCCGGCACAAGCGACAGGTTGGTCATGCCGGGTTGGGTATTCACTTCCAGCATGAAAAGTTCTCCAGGGTCCCCCCTGGTGTCGTCATAGCGCAGATCGGCCCTGGAAACGCCCCGGCATCCCAACGACTGATGCGCCAGCACGGCCAGACGGCAGGCTTCGTCATAAATCGCCTTGGGCACCGGCGCCGGAACGATGTGTTCGGCCTTGCCGTCGGTATATTTGTTGGCATAGTCGTAGAAGCCCTGCTTGGGACGAATTTCCAAACAGCCCAGCGCCCGGTCGCCCATGACGGCCACGGTCAGCTCGCGCCCCGGCACATAGCGCTCGACCATCACGCTGTCGCCATAGGGCCAACTCGTTTCCGCGAACAGATTCACATTGTCGCCCGGCATGACAATGCGCACGCCAACGCTCGACCCCTCATTGGCGGGCTTGATGACATAGGGGCGCTCGATGGGGTCACCGGCGATCAGGTGCTCACGGGTCGCCATCACGGACAAGGCCACCGGAATTCCTGCCTGACTAAAGACTTTCTTAGCCGATGGCTTGTCCATGGCAAGGGCCGAGGCCAAAAGACCGGAATGGGTGTAGGGAATGTCGAGAATATTCAAGATACCCTGAAGGCAGCCATCTTCTCCGAAACGTCCATGCAGGGCGTTGAACACCGCATCGGGGCGCGGAAACAGGCGCGTGAGAAGTTGCGCTATGTCGCGCTGCACGTCGATCGCCGTTACCTGATAGCCCGCATTCATCAAGGCCCTGACCACCGAAGCGCCGGAGTTCAACGACACCTCGCGCTCGGCTGACCATCCGCCCATCAGAACGGCGATGCGCTTGCTCATGGCAGTTTCCTTCCCAAACGCTGTATTTCCCACTGAAGTTCGATGCCGGTGGCCTCTTTCACGCGATGGCGAACCTCCTCGCCCAAATCCTCGATATCGCCTGCCGTCGCATTGCCGATATTGATCAGAAAATTGCAGTGCTTGACCGAGACCATGGCCCCTCCGCGCTTCAAGCCCCTGCAACCGGCGCGGTCGATCAACTCCCAGGCCTTCTGGCCGGGCGGATTCTTGAAGGTCGAGCCTCCGGTCCGCACTTTTAAGGGTTGTGCCTCATCGCGCTTTGCGCGGATGTCACTTATGCGCGCTTCGATAATGTCGGGATTTCCTGGAGAGCCCCTAAGAACCGCGCTGGTGAAAATCCAATCCATGGGTGCTTCCGAATGTCGATAACCGAAGGCCAGCGTATTGCTATCAACGACGTGAACATTGCCCTTAAGATCGACCGCTTCCGCCGACACGAAGATATCCTTGACCTCTGAACCATAAGCACCCGCATTCATGACGATGGCGCCGCCGATCGAGCCTGGAACGCCGATCAGGAATTCCATACCGGCAATACCCGCCTGCTGCGCCACCCTGGCGACATTGGCATCCAGTGCCGCCGCCCCTGCATGGACTTCAAGGCCGATGGAAACGACATTCGCAAACGCCCTACCCAGACGAATGACAATGCCCTCCATTCCGCCGTCGCGAATCAACACGTTCGAGCCCAGGCCGATAATCTTGACCGGGATATCCCCGGGCAGCGCTTTCAGAAAATCCGCCAGATCGTCGCGATCATCGGGCTTGAACAGAATTTCCGCATGCCCCCCGGTGCCGAACCAGGTCTGAGCCCCCAAGGGGGCGTCCGCCTCCAGGCGGCCTCGCGTCTTGGGCAAACGGTCGATCAGATGCTCTGACTTGCGTGCGGCGGCGGCCATCATGCCCCTCCCTTTCCCAGCTTTTCCAGTTCCTGCGGAAGCGCGTTGGCCCAGGCCGAAATGTTACCCGCACCCAGACAGACCACCATGTCGCCCGCGCGTGCCATGTCGCGCACCAGACCGGCCAAGGCCTCGGGTCCGGGAAGGGCGACAACACGCCGGTGCCCGTGCGACAAAAGCCCCGCCACCAGAGAATCGCGTCCGATGCCCTCGATGGGGCTTTCGCCCGCCGCATAGACATCGGTCACAATCACGCAATCGGCATCGTTAAAGCAGGTGCAGAATTCCTCAAACAGATTGGCCAGGCGCGAGTAGCGGTGCGGCTGCACCACGGCGATCACGCTGCCCGCGGTGGCCGAACGCGCTGCCTTGAGGACGGCTGCGATCTCGACGGGATGATGACCATAATCGTCGATGACGGTGATGCCCAACGCCTCGCCGGTGCGGGTAAAGCGGCGCTTGACGCCCGAGAAGCCCGTCAGCGCCTTCTTGATCACTTCTTCATCGAATCCCATCTCGCAGGCAATCGAAATGGCGGCCAGAGAGTTCTGTACGTTATGCTCGCCGAACATGGGCAGGTGGACATCGGCGATCAGGCGCGAGGTGCCGCTTTGTCGATCTGCAATCAGAACATCGAATCTGGCCCCTGCACTTCCCTGGCGAAGATTAAGTGCGCGCACGTCGGCCTGAGGCGAAAAGCCATAGGTGATGATGCGCCGGTCGGAAACACGAGGAATCATCGCCTGCACCTCGGTATGATCGATGCACAGGGTGGCAAAGCCGTAGAAGGGAATGCTTTCGACGAAATGGGCGAATCCCTCCTTTAGCCGGTCAAAGGTTCCCCAGTGGTCCAGATGCTCGGGATCGATATTGGTCACCACGGCAATGGTTGCCGGAAGTTTTAAGAATGTGCCGTCGGATTCGTCGGCCTCGACCACCATCCATTCGCCGCCGCCCAAGCGCGCATTGGTGCCGTAGGCATTGATGATGCCGCCATTGATGACGGTGGGATCAAGGTTCGCCGCTTCCAGCATCGCCGCCACCATCGACGTGGTGGTGGTTTTGCCGTGGGTTCCCGCCACCGCGATGGCCCATTTCAAGCGCATCAGTTCGCCCAGCATTTCGGCCCTGCGCACGACGGGGATCAACCGCGCCCTGGCCGCCAGCACTTCGGGATTGTCCGGCTTGACCGCAGACGAGATGACGATGACATGCGCATCGCCCAGATGCTGCGCCTCATGACCGATGAAGACCTTGACGCCCAATCCGCGCAAGCGTTTTACGTTGGCGTTTTCGGCCACGTCGCTGCCTTGAACCGTATAGCCCAGATTGTGCAGAATCTCGGCAATGCCGCTCATGCCGATGCCGCCGATGCCCACGAAGTGCAGCGTGCCGATGGAAAGGGGCAGCGTGCGCATCAGTGTACCTCCAACTCTTGGGGAATTAGATCGAGAACGAGATCGCCCAGGCTGCGCGCGGCATCCGGCTCGCCCACCGCCCTGGCGCAAGCCGCGGAGCGGGCCAATGTGGCGGGGCTGCCCAGAAGCTGGGCCAGCCGCCCCGCCAGATTTTCGACGCCCAACCCTTCTTCACGCATCAGCCAGCCGCCGCCTGCTTCATCCAATTCCTGGGCGTTGGCGGTCTGGTGATCGTCAATGGCATGGGGATAGGGAATCAGCAGGGCAGGTCTTCCGATGCAGGCGATTTCGGCAACGCTGGAAGCCCCCGCCCGCGAGATCACCAGATGCGCCGAAGCAAGGCGTTTGGGGATATCGGAAAAGAAGCTTTCGCAATCGGCCTCGATCCCCGCCCGAAGATATGTGCCCCTTGAAAGGGCCAGGGATTCCGGTCGGCTTTGCTGGCTGACGCGCAGGCGGGTACGCAGTGCATCGGGAAGGCGCGCCAATGCGTCGGGCACCATTTCAGACAGAAGGCGGGCACCCTGGCTTCCTCCCATAATGACGACGGAAATCTGGGCGGTTTCGTCAAGCGGCGGATAGGGCGTGTCGCGCTCGGCCAAAATGGCGGGGCGAACCGGCATGCCGGTATGCTTGATGCGCGGGTCGGGTACTTGAAGATAACGCACATGCTTAAACGAGGTGGCGATGCGCTTAACCTTGGATGCCATCAGCCGATTGGCCCGGCCCAATACCGCATTCTGTTCATGCAGCACCGTGGGAATTCTTAAAGCAAGGGCAGCCGCCATGGCAGGCAGCGAGGCATAGCCGCCAAATCCCACCACCACGGCGGGCTTCATCCGTTTCAGCAGGGCCAGGGCTTGAAGCGTTCCCAATGAAAGATCGCCAACGGCCTTGATGCGCGGCATCAGGCCGCGCCCGGCAATGCCGCCCGCCCGTATGCGGATGGTTTCGATACGTCCCAGAACGCCGCCATAGGCCTGGCCGCGCCGGTCGGTGACCAGGGCCAAGCGATAGCCACGGCTCATTAACTCTTCGGCCAATGCCTCGGCGGGAAAGACATGCCCGCCCGTTCCTCCGGCGGTCAACAGAATCAGGGGAGAGACGGCGGCCCTCACATCCAGCCTCCGTTGCCGAACTTTTTGCGTGAAAGAGCCAGCATCATGCCCATGCCAAGCGCCAGGGCCAGCATCGACGAACCGCCATAGGAAATAAAGGGCAGCGTCATGCCCTTGGTCGGCATCAGATGCAGGGTCGAAGCCATATTGACCACGGCCTGAAGCCCGAATTGAACCAGCAGGCCCGAGACGGCCAGCATCACGAACAGGCTGTCTTCACGGTAGAGTCGGGCAAAGCCCCTGAGCACGATGAAGGCGAAGAGGACGACGATGAACAGGCACAAGAACAGGCCGAACTCTTCGCCCGCCACGGCCAGAATGAAATCGGTATGGGCATCGGGCAAAATTTCCTTGATGCTGCCTTCGCCGGGACCGCGTCCCAGAAGCCCGCCATTGCCGAAAGCCTGCAAAGCCGTGGTGACCTGATAGCTGTCGCCGGTCTGCGGATCGAGAAAGCGGTCGATGCGGCTTTGCACATGGGGAAAGATGAAATAGGCCCCGACAGCGGCGGCAGCCCCACCCAGCCCAAACAGCCCCACCCAAATCATCGATAATCCCGCCAGAAAAAACTCGGCAAAGAAAACGGCGCTGGTGACTAGCGTCATGCCGACATCGGGCTGAAGCAGCAGCAAGAGTGCCGTCAGGGCGAAAAGACCCAGAGCAATTAAATTTCCGGGAAATTCCGGCTGCGACTTCTGTTCAGAGAACATCCAGGCCATGGCCACGGCAAATGTGGGTTTCATGAATTCCGAAGGCTGGATGGTGAGGCCCGCGAAGGACAACCAGCGCGTGGCTCCCTTGACTTCATGACCCAGCACCAGGGTCAGCGCCATCAGAACCAGCGAGCCCACAAAGCCGATAACGGCCAGACGCCGCACCGATTTCACATCTAGCATCGATACGCCAAGGATAACGATCACGGCGGGCATCAGAAATACGAACTGGCGGCGGACGAAGTGGAAACTGTCGGCGCCGATGCGGGTGGCAACCGAGGGACTGGCGGCCAGGGTCAGGAACAGCCCGGTGCCGATCAGCACGAACAGAGCAGCCAGGGTCCAGCGATCCACCGTCCACCACCAGCGGCCGACAATGCTTTTGTCTGTGCGTCCGCCGAAGCTCATGCGCCCTCGCTTGCCGAAGGCAACTCGGACACCAGATCGCGAAAACGATCACCGCGCTCTTCGAAACTTTTGAACTGATCCCAGCTGGCGCAGGCGGGCGAGAGCAGCACCACGCCGCCGTCAATGCGCTCTTGCATGGCCATGGCATGCGCTGCCCTGGTTGCCGTCGCCAAATCGCCGCATTGCGTGAAGCCCACCCGTCCTTCCAACGTCTTGGCGAAAGCGGGTGTCGCCTCGCCGATCAGGAAGGCGTGGCGGATACGCGAAAAGTGAGGGGCCAGAGAGTTGATCCCGCCTTCCTTGGCTTGTCCGCCCGCGATCCAGTAAATGGCGTCATAGCAGACCAGGGCCTTTTCTGCGGCATCGGCATTGGTGGCCTTGCTGTCATTAACAAAGCGAATGCCGTCCTTGATGCCGATGAATTCCTGACGATGCGCCAGGCCCGGGAATGAGCGGATGGCTTCAACGATCGCACCCTGTTCCAAGCCCGATTCAGTGGCGGCGGCATAGGCAGCAGCCGCATTCTGCCAATTGTGCCGCCCCGGCAGGGATCTGACCGAATTCAGATCGATCACGCTTTCATTCAAGCCCTGCCGGTCGTCGATGAGCAGGCCGCCGGTTGCGTGGACGCCGCCCGCCACCCTGGTTTCAGAGGAGATCGGCACCACGCGCCGCGCCAATGATTTCAATTCCTCGCAAATACGCCGTCCATGTTCGTCGTCGATGCCGACGATGGCGGTCGCGGGCGGCGGCTGATGATCGAAAATGCGTCGCTTGGCTGCAACATAACCTTCCATGCCGTTATGACGTCCCAAATGGTCGGGGGTGACGTTCAAGAGCACGGCCACGCCGAAGCCCGCCGAAGGCACCAGCTCCAACTGATAGGAGGAGAGTTCCAGCACATAGGTTCCAGGACGCTCGAGGGGGGCCAAGTCAAGGGCAGGCGTTCCCAGATTGCCGCCCACCGCCACCTTGCGCCCGGCCCGCTTGAAGATATGACCGATCAGCGAGGTGGTGGTCGATTTTCCGTTGGTGCCGGTAATGGCGACATAGGAAGCTTCCGAGCGGGCTCTGAGCAGCAGGTCGATATCGCACAGAATGGGGCGTCCGGCTTTGCGCGCCTTTTCGGCGATGGGATGCGGCCGTGGCCAAGTATGCGGAATGCCCGGACTCCAGACCAGAATTTCCGGCTTCATCCAATCGCATGTCGCCAGATTGACCAGCGGAATGCCCTGGCTCTCGGCCAAAACGCGGGTTTCTTCCTTGTCGTCCCAAGCCCAGACCTCAGCGCCCGAAGCCAGCAAGGCCTTGGCTGCCGACAGGCCGGAACGGCCCAGCCCCATCACCGCCGCCACATGTCCGTTGAGGAAGGGAAGTCCGATCATCAGCTACCTCAACTTCAAGGTGGAAAGACCCAAGAGGGCCAGGACGGCGGAAATAATCCAGAACCGGATGACGATGGTGGATTCGGCCCAGCCCTTCTTCTCGAAGTGATGATGCAGGGGCGCCATACGGAAAACGCGCTTTCCCGTCAGCTTGTACGAGGTCACCTGAACGATGACCGACACCGTTTCCAGCACGAACAGGCCGCCCACGATGGCCAACACGATTTCGTGACGCGTTACCACACCGACAGCGCCCAGGGCGCCTCCCATGGCCAGCGAGCCGGTATCGCCCATGAAAACCATGGCGGGCGGCGCATTGAACCAAAGAAAGCCGATGCCGGCCCCCACCAGAGCGCCGCAGAAGACGGCCAGTTCGCCCGAGCCGGGGATGTTGTGAATCTGCAGATAATTGGCAAAGACAGCGTGACCCACGATATAGGCGATGAAAGCGAAGACCGACGAAGCGATGATAACCGGCACGATGGCCAACCCATCCAGCCCGTCAGTCAGATTGACGGCGTTGGAAGCGCCCACGATGACGAAGACGGCAAAGGGCAGATACAGCCACCCCAGATCGATCTGAACATTCTTGAAGAAGGGCACCATCAGGGCGTCGGTCAGGGGCTCGCGGGTCAGCGCCATGATCCAGCCAACCGCCACCACGGCGATCACAATCTGGCAAGCCATCTTCAGTTTGCCGGGCAGGCCCTTGGAATTGCGTTTGGTGACCTTCAGAAAGTCATCCATGAAGCCGATCATGCCATAGCCGATGGTGACCAGCAGAACTGCCCAGACGAACCCGTTCTTAAGGTCGGCCCAGAGCAGCGTTGAGAGCGTCAGCGCCAGAAGGATCAGAATGCCCCCCATGGTGGGCGTGCCCTTTTTGGTCAGCAGGTGCGATTCCGGACCATCCTCGCGGATGGGCTGACCTTCCTTTTGCTTATAACGCAGCCAACGGATCATCGAAGGCCCGAAGAGCAGCGTTACGACCAGTCCGGTCAGCACAGCACCACCGGTACGGAAGGTCAGGTACTTGAACAGGTTCAAGACGCCGATCTGGTCCGAGAGAGGATAGAGAAGATTATAAAGCACTGTCTTTCTCCTACTGTCCGTTCGCGGCGCAAGACTGCGCCTCGGGCACTGCCGACAAGGCATCCACCACCCGGCCCATGCGGCTTCCCGCCGAACCTTTCACCATCACCACGTCATTTTCCCGCACCTGAGCCGCCACCAAGGGTGCCAGTTCCGCCGAGCTGGCGGCATGACCGCCCCGCATGGCCTGGGGTAGGGATTCGAAGAGCTGTTCCATCAAGGGACCGGCGGTGAAGACGCGGTCGATACGCGCCTGCTCCAGCACGTCCCTAAGCCCCCGATGCAGAACCGGAGCTTGAGCGCCCAGTTCCAGCATGTCGCCCAGCACGGCGATGCGCCGCCCCTTGCCCGACAGGCCGATCTGGGCCAGGGTGATGATGGCGGCCTGCATCGAAGCAGGACTGGCGTTGTAGCTTTCGTCGATCAGTTCGAAGGTGCCGCCATCGGGGGAAACCGCCAAACGTCTGGCCCCTCTGCCCTTGGGCGGGGTCATGGCGGAAAGTGCAGTTGCAGCGGCACCGACATCAACACCAGCGCTTGCTGCGCCAGCCAGGGCGGCCAAGCTGTTCAGCCCCCAGTGATGGCCCGCGATGCCGACCCGATAGGCCAAGGGCCTTTCGCCCGCCAGCGCCAGCACCTCGGTCGAGGTGCCCACGATCTCGCTGTACAGCAGACGGAAGTCGGACTCGATATGTCTGCCGAAGCTGACGACGCGCGCCCCTTTTTCGCGAGCCCGCTTGGACAGCAGCCCGAAGAAGGCATTGTCGCGGTTCAGAATAGCCACGCCTTTTGGCATCAGGCCTGCGAAAATTTCCGCCTTGGCCTCGGCGACATCCGAAAGCGTCGGAAAGAATTCGATATGGACGGGCTCGACGGTGGTGATGATGGCGATATGGGGGCGAGCCAGTTGCGACAATGGCGCCAATTCACCCGCATGGTTCATGCCCATTTCCAGCACGGCATAGGCGGACAGGGCGGGCAGCCGGGCCAGGGTCAGCGGAAGACCATAATGATTATTGAGATTTCCCTGCGTCGCATGGGTGGGTGCCAGCCCCGACAAAATCAGCGACAGCATGTCCTTGGTGCCGGTTTTTCCAACGCTGCCGGTAACGGCGATGCGCTGGGCCGGGTTGCGCTCACAGGCGGCGGCTGCCAGCCTTCGCAACCCTTCAAGCGTATCCGTGACGACAATCTGTGGAATGGCAATTCCCGGCAAAGGATGATCGACCAGCAACGCTGAGGCGCCCAGTTCCTGTGCCTTGGCGGCAAAATCATGCCCATCCATCTTGTCGCCGCGAATGGCGATGAAAAGGTCGCCAGCCTTCAGCGTGCGCGTATCGATGGAGATGCCGGTTGCCGCAGCCAGATTCGCCGCATCCATGGCGAACACCTGGGCCAATTCCTCTTTGGTCCACAGGGGGCGGTTCATCTCGCCTCCTTATCGCCAGCGCGCCTGGCTTCCATCACATCGTCGAATGGCCGCTTTTCCTGGCCAATGATCTGATAATTCTCGTGGCCCTTGCCCGCGATCAGCAGCACGTCGCCGCTATCCAGCCTGGGCAGCGCCGCTTCAATGGCCGAACGCCTGTCGGCGATTTCCAGGGCATTCGGACAAGCCCCCAGAATGGCCTGGCGAATGCTGGCCGCATTTTCCGTACGCGGATTGTCATCGGTTACGATTGCCCAATCGGCCTGACGCGCCGCAACGGCGCCCATCAAGGGGCGCTTGCCGCGATCCCGGTCGCCACCGCAGCCGAACACGACGCCCAATCTGCCTTTTGCATGTGGACGCAAATTGATCAGGGCGGTTTCAAGCGCATCGGGCGTATGGGCATAATCGACATAGACGCTGGCGCCCTTGTTTGTGGTCACGGCCAGTTGCATCCGGCCCGGAACGGCTTCCAGGCTTTCCAAGGCTACCAGCGCTCGCTCGGCATGAGCCCCCGTCGCCACCGCAAGGCCAAGGGCGGCCAGGGCATTCATTGCCTGAAATCCGCCCGCCACGGGCAGCATCGCTTGACGCCTTTTTCCCAGAAGCTCGATGGTCAGGCTCAGCCCCTCGCCCATCGCCTGTACGTCAAGCAATTTAAGAGCCGTTGCCCTGTGGCCGTAATCGATGACATGCAGACGCCTTGCATGCGCCATGGCCCGCAAGGCCTCGAATTCCGGAATGTCGGCATTCAGAACGGCAACACCGCCTTCGGGCAGAAGCTCCGTGAACAGACGCGCTTTGGCGGCAAGATAGCTCGCCATGTCCTTGTGGTAATCAAGATGATCACGCGTGAGATTGGTAAAGGCCGCCGCCTTCAGGGCAACGCCATCCAGACGGAATTGGTCCAGGCCATGGCTGGAGGCTTCCATCGCCAGATGCGTAATGCCTTCCTTGGCAAGCCCTGCCAGCAAGGCATGCAGCGCCACCGGATCGGGAGTTGTCAGGCTTTCGCCGCCCTCATGGCCGGGACCGACCAGCCCCAGCGTTCCCAGGCTGGCCGCAGAATGTCCCAAGATTGCCCAAATCTGGCGCAGAAAGGTAACGGTCGATGTCTTGCCGTTGGTGCCGGTCACGGCCACCAGGGTTTCCGGTTGCAGCCCGAAGAACAGGGCCGCCATGCGGGCAAGGGCGCGGCGCGGTTCCGGATCGATGATCAGTGCGGCCTCGGCTCCCTTGGGCAATTCCGTGCCGGGGGGAGCCAGAACAGCCAAGGCGCCCTTGGCAAGGGCCTGGGAAATGTAGGCGCGACCGTCTTGCTGCGATCCGGGAATGGCCGCAAACAAAAAGCCAGGGCCGACTTGCCGCGAATCAGCGGTCAGCCCCGTAATCTGCCTACGGATATTCCCCTCTAGCTTCACACGCTCCCCCAAATGGATCAGTTCAGTTAGTAGCAACCTTGCGCACCCCTGTGCTCCAGCCCGCCTGGCGTCCCTGCCCTCCTGCTGCTGGTTCATGACTTGGCTCGATTCCCAACAAGGGACCGACCTGAGCAACGACGCGGCTGACTACCGGAGCAGCCACCCAGCCGCCGGTGGCAAAGCCAAAGGTTTCCTTGGTGCCCTTCGGCTCATCGATCATGGCCAGCACGACAAAACGCGGATTGTTGATCGGAAAGGCGCCGACGAACGAGGACAGCAAAGCCTTCTTGGCGTAGCCGCCATGGATGGACAGTTTTTCCGCCGTGCCGGTCTTGCCACCCACATCATAGCCATTGGTATCGGCCTTCGATCCGGTACCGGATTCAACAACGGCCCGCATCAGCTTGCGCATGGCATCGGAGGTCTTGGCCGACAGCACGCGCAAGGCCTCGATGTCCTGACCTGCTTCACGCTTCATCAAGGTCGCCGGAACGGCCAGACCACCATTGACCAGGGTGGCAACGCCCGCCGCCAGATGCAAAGGTGTTACCGAAAGGCCATGGCCATAAGCGATGGTCATGGTGTTGATTTCGCGCCAAGTCTGCGGCACCTGGGGTGCGCCCATTTCCGGCAGTTCCAGGCGAATGGGCTTTAGCATGCCGATGCGCCCCATGAAGGCCTTTTGCCCGGCGGTTCCCAGATCAAGCGCCATGCGCGCCGCCCCGATATTCGAGGAATGAATCATGATTTCCTCGATGGACAGAAATTTGTGCATCGGGTGGTAGTCTTTGATTTCGTAGCGCGCGATCTTGATCGGTTCACGGGCATCGTAGGTGCTGCCCATGTTGGCAACGCCGGAATCAAGAGCGGCGGCGGCCGTGAACAGCTTGAAGGTACTGCCCATCTCGTAGCTGCCCAGCGTCGCTCGGTTGAACATCGCTTCGGCCGACTGGGTGGCGGGCAGATTGGGATCGAAATCGGGCAGCGACACCATGGCCAGCAATTCGCCGGTTTGCACGTCCATCACCATGCCGGTGGCGCCGATGGCGCTGGACTTCGACATGGCCAGGGCCAGTTCGCTGCGCAGAATGTGCTGCACGCGCAAATCCAGGGACAAGCGCACCGAGGTTGAACCCTGTCGCAGAGTCTCGTCGAAGGTTTTTTCGATTCCCGCGATGCCCTTGTTGTCGAGATCGCTTAAGCCCACAACATGCGCAGCCAAGGCGCCTTGCGGATAGACGCGCCGCTCGGAGGATTCGAAATCCAACCCCGGTTGGCCCAGACGGTTGATCTCGTAACGCTCGCGGGGTGTCAGATTGCGCTTGATGTAGACGAAATTGCGCTCTGAGGTCAGCTTGGATAGAACATCCGCCTCGGTCAGTTCGGGCAGAATGCGGTGAATGCCCGCCGCTGCCGCCTTGGCGTCGCGAATATCCTTGGGATGGGCGAACAGCGACATGGTGGGCAGGCTGGTGGCAAGGATCAGGCCGTTGCGATCCAGAATATCGGCCCGTTCCATGCGCACTTCGGAAGGCTGGGCGGGGGCGGACAAGGGGCGGACACGCTGTTCGGGATCGATCACCGTCACATCGACCAGACGCACCCCGATTCCGCCAAAAGCCAACAGGAAGATGGCAACGCCCAACAGTAGCCGAGTGCGCCCGATTTCGATGGCCGTCTTGGTCTCGCCCTCAAGCTGAAGGCCCCCCCCGGAAACGAGGATGGGCCTGCCGGATTTTCCGGCGGCCCGTTCCTCTGTCTTCTTCCAAATGCTGAATTTCATGCTCTACCTCGCTTCCGCCAATTCAGGCGTCGGTCGAGCGCTCCCGGCCAGAGCCGGGCCGCGCGTTGGAGGCGGTGTCGCCTGCTTCTGAGGCGGCTTCAGGATCGTCCCTTGCGCTGGAACGGGAACGAGACGCGGCGGCATGGCGGCTGCCGGAACCATTTTTGCCCGGTCGCGAGAAGGCACAAGAGCAGGTGGCGGAATGGGATCGCCCGACGGCAGCGGCATTTGCGGACCGATTGCTTCGCGTCTGGGCAGATCGCCGATCATGGCGACCTGCGTCGCCGACATCGGCTCCATCCCCAGATAGCGCTGGGCAAGCCCCTTCAGCCGCGCCGGCTCGTTCAAATAGGTCCACTCGGCCTTCAGGACATGAATCGACTGCTGGTCCGCATAGGTCTGGCGGCGCATATCGGTAAGGCGCGCCTCCATGGCCTGAACCTCATGTTTCAAGAGATAGAGTCCAACACCGCCACCCAGGGCGAGGACCAACCAAACAACGGTGACCAGACGGATCATGATCCCTCCTTGCCCCAGGCCGGGGCGTGGCTGCGCACGGCAGAACGCAGGCGGGCCGACCGGGCGCGGGGATTGGCCGCCACTTCGCCGTCGGACGGAAAGCGCCGTTCGATCTGTCCGAAGCTGGGCTTGCGCACCGTTTGCGCCTGCGGCAAATGGCGCGACCCCCCCTGATTCTTCATAGCGCGGATGTTCAGGAATTCTTTCACGATGCGGTCTTCCAGCGAATGGAAGGCGACCACGGCCAGACGCCCGCCCGGCTTCAACAAATTCTCGGCAGCAACCAGCCCGCTTTCCAGTTCCTCCAGCTCGTCATTGACGGCAATTCGCAGGGCTTGAAAAGTGCGCGTGGCGGGATCGATGCCGTCATGGCTTTTGCGCATAACCGAGCGCACGGCTTCGGCCAGTTCGAGAGTGCGGGTAATGGGCCTTGCGGCAACGATGGCCTTGGCGATACGCCGGGAATGGCGCTCCTCGCCATAGCGATAGATCAGATTGGCCAGATCTTCCTCGGCCAGTTCGTTGACCAGATCGGCTGCTGTCGGCCCTTCGCTTCCCATGCGCATATCCAAAGGACCGTCGAAGCGGAAGGAAAAGCCGCGCTGGGGATTGTCGAATTGCGGCGAGGAGACCCCGATATCAAGGGCGACGCCATCGACAGCACTTACGCCGCGCTCGTTCAGCAAACGATCCATCTGGCCAAAGCAGCCTTCAATGACATGCAGGCGACCTTCATAGGCCCCCGCCATGACACGCGCCGCCTGAATGGCCTCGGGATCGCGATCGATCGCCCAAACCGTGCAGGGCGCCTTGACCAGAAGGGCTTCGGTATATCCGCCGCGCCCGAAGGTGCCATCGACGAAGATTTCCCCAGCCTGGGGATCAAGCGCCGCCACCACGTCTTGGGCCATGACGGAAAGATGCGTCATTCCCCGCCCCCCAACTTCAGCGTGGGCCGGTTCTTCTGGGCGCGTTTCAGCGCCTCGGCCCTGAAGCCCTTGAAAGCGTCGGGCTGCCAGATTTCGAAGGTCTTGCCCAATCCGACAATCAACACCTGCTCGGAAATGCGGGCATGCGCGGTCAATTCCTCGGGCAGGACGACACGTCCATCGCCATCGAAGGCCAGTTGATGCGCGCTGGCAAAGATCAGCGCCGCCAGGTCGTCCTGTTCGGTTGAGAAGGCGGGCAGGCCGTCGGTTCCCTCAGAGAGCTTTTGCATGCGCTCGATGCCGCCCGCCTCGATTGCAGGCTTGGAAAAGGAGGGAAAGGCTACAACGCCAGGAAAAGCGGAATTCGACAGGGCAGCACGGAAAGGTGCGGGGACGCTGATGCGTCCCTTCTTGTCCAACCGGTTGAGGAAGCTGCCCATGAACAGCTGCATCTCAAGCGCCCCTTCACCACGTAACCGTTGCCCAGGCCGCCCAATAACCCCCTGACCGGATTGTTTTATTGCCGATTCAGAGGGGCCAAGTGGGCGGCAACCCCACCCAAGCCGGGCCTGTTTCGGGCGCGGTATGGGTCTGTATGGGATATCATGGGATCAGCAGGGAGTCAATGGGCTATCCTAGTAAAAAGCTGGGAAGTCGCCTGATTTGCCAAGAAAAAGCCTGGCGTTAACTTGGCATGACGCTTCGCTGCGCCCGATCAACAACTAGAACATTCCAGAAACGTCTAATCGTTACTTTGTGCTTGTTTTGTTCTGGCTCGGCGGATATGGCGTCTGCCTGCCAAGGCGGATAGACTGCCCGCCTGACCCCTGACTGAAGTTTAGAGAGAGGCTTTTTCCCGCCATGACGCGAAAGTTATTCGGTACCGACGGAGTCCGCGGCACCGCCAACAGTGAGCCGATGACGGCAGAAACCGCCCTGAAACTGGGCATGAGCGCCGGGACGCAGTTCATCAGGGGCGATCATCGCCACACCGTGGTTATCGGCAAGGACACAAGGCTTTCCGGCTATCTTCTGGAGCCGGCGCTGACAGCGGGCTTCGTTTCCGTGGGCATGGATGTGGTGCTTCTGGGCCCCCTGCCCACCCCGGCGGTGGCCATGCTGACCCGCTCGTTAAGGGCCGATCTCGGCGTCATGATCTCGGCCTCGCACAATCCCTATCAGGACAATGGCATCAAGCTGTTCGGCCCTGACGGATTCAAGCTTTCCGACGAAGCCGAATTTGAGATCGAAACGCGCATGGAGAACGGCCTGCTGGATGGCCGCGTCGGTCCTGACAGGCTGGGTCGCGCCAGGCGTCTGGACGATGCTTTGGGCCGCTATATCGAATATGTGAAAGGCACATTTCCCAAGCATCTGCGCCTGGACGGGTTGAAGATCGCCATCGACTGCGCCAATGGCGCTGCCTATCGCGTAGCGCCCACCGTGCTGTGGGAATTGGGCGCCGACGTGGTGAAGATCGGCGTCGAGCCCGATGGCATGAATATCAACAGCAATTGCGGCTCGTTGCATCTGGATGCGCTGCGCTCGTCGGTGGTGACGCATGGCGCCGATCTGGGCATTGCCCTGGACGGAGATGCCGATCGCGTCGTGATGTGCGACGAGCATGGCACGATCATCGACGGCGATCAGGTGATGGCGCTGATCGCCAAGAATCTGGCTCTTCAGGGAAAGCTGAAAGGCGGGGGCGTGGTGGCGACCGTGATGTCGAACATGGGGCTCGAGAAATTCCTGAAGGGCCTGAATTTGGGACTGTTGCGCACCCCGGTGGGGGATCGCTATGTCATGGATCGCATGCGTGCCGACGGATTCAACCTGGGCGGCGAACAATCGGGACATATCATCCTGGGCGATGTGGCCACCACCGGCGACGGGCTGGTGGCCGCCCTTCAGGTGCTGGCCGCCCTGATCGAATCAAAAAAACCGGCCAGCCAGGTGCTGACTCTGTTCGCCCCCTTCCCCCAGGTGCTGGTCAATGTGCGCCTGGATACGCCAAGCCATGCCAAGGCCGTGCTGGAAGACAACCGCGTCAAGGCAGCCATCGATGCAGGCGAAGGGGCCTTGGACGGCGTGGGGCGCATTCTGATTCGCAAGTCGGGTACCGAGCCCCTGATCCGCGTGATGGCCGAAGGTGAAGACGAAGGCCTGGTCCGGCGCGTAGTGGACGATATCGCCGACACCGTCCGCAGCGTGGGACATGTGGCGTGACGACAACGAGCCGCCAATGCAGCTTTTACGCTGACAAGGCCAGCGCCCCAGGCAAGCACCCGGCGAGGGACAAACAATGAAAGGCCGCATTCTTATCATCGCGGGTTCGGACTCAGGCGGCGGCGCTGGCATTCAGGCCGACATCAAGACGGTGACGGCGCTTCAAGGTTACGCCGCCACAGCCATTACCGCAGTCACGGTCCAAAACACGCAAGGCGTCAGCGCCGTTCACGATATTCCCGAAGACATCATCCGCGCCCAGATGGAAGCCGTGCTTTCCGACATCGGCGCCGACTGCCTGAAAACCGGCATGTTGAGCAAGTCTGGCGTCATCGAGACGGTGGCTTCGGTGATCCGTCGCCATGGCGCGCATCTTCCCTTCGTGCTTGATCCCGTCATGGTGGCCAAGGGTGGTGCTGCGCTGCTGGCAAGTGAGGCCAAGACGGCCCTGATCGAGGAACTTCTGCCCCTGGCCACGCTGATCACACCCAACGCGCCGGAAGCCGAGGCGCTGACCGGCCTGCCCGTCCGCTCGGTGGCCGATCTGGGCCCTGCCGCAGAGCGGCTGGGCCAGATGGGGGCCCGGGCCGTGCTGCTGAAAGGCGGTCATGTGGCGGACGAGACCGTGGTTGATCTGCTTTATGCGGCGGGAAAGATGCAGCGCTTCACCTCGCCCCGCATCGAAAGCACCAGCACGCACGGCACCGGCTGCACCCTGGCCTCGGCCATCGCCTGCGGCCTAGCCCAGGGGCTCACGCTGCCCCAGGCAGTGGCCCGCGCACGGGCTTATGTCTGGCAGGCGATTGCCAGCGCCCCCGGCTTGGGCCATGGCCACGGCCCCCTGAACCACGGTCATACCGTGGCGGAATTTACAGGGGCGGAGTAGCCGCCCTCGGCCTACCCCATCCAGTCGGGCAGTTTCTGCTGGGCGATCATCGCCTCATAACTGGGGCGCGGGCGGGTAACGGCGAAGCGGTCGCCATCCACCATCACCTCGGGCACCAGGGGGCGTCCGTTGTACTCACTCGACATGCTGGCGCCATATGCGCCTGCCGTGCCAAAGGCAATCAGCTCGTCCTTGGTCAGCATGGGCAACAGGCGCTGGGTTGCAAACACGTCTGAACTTTCGCAGATCGGCCCCACCACATCGACGGCGCGTCTGGCCCCGCCCGGCTTGGGTTCCTTGACCGGCTGAATATCGTGATAGGCGTCATAAAGGGCCGGGCGCATCAGATCGTTCATGCCCGCATCGACCACGACAAAGCTGCGCGTGGCCCCTTCCTTCAAACGGCTGATGCGCGAGAGCAGAATGCCCGCATTGCCGACCAACAGGCGCCCCGGCTCGAAGACCAGCTTGCAGCCCAGATCGCCGACACAGGCCTTCACCACCTTGGCGTAATCGACCGGCAGCGGCGGGGTTTCGTTGACGCCGGGCTCGTAGGGCACACCCAACCCGCCGCCCAGGTCGATTTTCTGAATGGGGATATTGTCGGCCTTCAGCATCACAACGAGGTCACGCAGACGGAGGAAGGCATCCTCGAAGGGCTTCAGGTTGGTCAATTGCGAGCCGATATGCACCGCAACCCCCACCACCTCGATGCCCTGAAGCTTCATGGCCTGCTTATAGACCGTATGGGCCTGGGTCCAATCGATGCCGAATTTGTTTTCCTTCAACCCCGTGGTGATCTTGGCATGCGTTCCGGCATCCACGTCGGGATTGACCCTGAGGGCGATACGGGCCGTTTTTCCCAGACGCTGGGCGATGTGGCTGAGTTCCAGAAGCTCTTCATAGGATTCCAGATTAAGCTGCCCGATGCCCGCCTGAAGCGCAAAAGCCAGCTCCGCTTCGGTCTTGCCGACACCTGAAAACACGATCTTTTCGGGAGGGATACCCGCTGCCATGGCCAGACGCGCCTCGCCCTCGCTGACCACGTCGGCACCTGCGCCCAGCTTGGCCAGGGTCGCCACCACGCCTAGGCTGGAATTGGCCTTCATGGCAAAGCAGATCAGATGGTCGATGCCCGAAAGTGCATCGTCCAACACCTGGAAATGGCGGGTCAGCGTGGCCCTGGAATAAACATAGACCGGCGTGCCCACCTCCTCGGCAATCGTCGCCAGAGACACGCCCTCGGCATGCAGAACGCCATTCTTATAGTCAAAATGATGCATGGTCAGCGCCGGGGATAGGTGTGGGGGAAATCACTGCCCTCGGGAGGAATGGGCTTCACCTTCTTGCCGCAGGCCGAGACGCTAAGCGGCAAGGCCAGCAGAACGATAACCAAAAGAAAACGAAGGTTTTTCATGAGCCCCCCTTGGCGGCCTTGATGGCGGCGCGAACGCACTGGGGCGCCGTGCCGCCGAAGCTGGTCCGGCTTTCCACAGATCGCAAGACAGTCAGCACATCGAACACGTCTTTGGTAATTCCGGCCTCGATGGCCTGCATCTCGGCCAGGCTCAATTCCTCAAGGCCGCAGCCTTTTTCCTCGGCCAGCTTCACGATGCGCCCGGTTACGTGATGCGCCTCGCGGAAGGGCATTTTCAACGTCCGAACCAGCCAGTCGGCCAGATCGGTGGCGGTGGCGTATCCGGCTCCTGCGGCGGCCTGCATGCGCTCGACATTCACCGTCATGTCGGCCACCATGCCTCCCATGGCGGCCAGCACCAGTTCCAGCGTGTCGGCGGCCTCGAAGACGGGTTCCTTGTCGTCTTGCATATCCTTGGAATAGGCCAGAGGCAGGCCCTTCATGACGATCAGAAGGGCGTTCAAATTTCCGATCACGCGCCCCGCCTTGGCCCGCGATAGCTCGGCGGCATCGGGATTGCGCTTTTGCGGCATGATGGAACTGCCGGTGCTGAAGGCATCCGACAGGCGCACGAAACCGAACTGCGCCGTGGTCCACAGCACCAGTTCCTCGGCAAGGCGCGACATGTGGACGGCCAGGATGGACCCGGCGGCCAGGAATTCGAGGGCGAAATCACGGTCCGACACGGCATCCAGCGAATTGGCGGTCGGCCGCTCGAATCCCAGTTCCGACGCCACAAAAGAACGATCCAGCGGAAACGATGTTCCGGCAAGTGCTGCCGAGCCCAGGGGGCATTCGTTCAAGCGCTTCCTGGCATCTTGAAAGCGGCCCGCATCGCGCCCCAGCATTTCGACATAGGCCATCAGGTGATGGCCGAAAGTGACGGGCTGGGCGGTCTGCAAATGGGTGAATCCGGGCATGACGGTTCCAGCATGCTCTTCGGCTCTGGCCAGCAGCACGTCTTGGAAGGCATGGATCTGGCCCAGCAAGCGGTCGATGGCGTCCCTGACCCAAAGCTTGAAATCGGTCGCCACCTGATCGTTGCGCGATCTGGCCGTATGCAAGCGGCCCGCAGGTGCGCCGATCAGTTCGGCCAGCCTGGCCTCAACATTCATGTGAATGTCTTCGAATTCCGTCTTGAACTGGAACGTCTTGTTCTCGATCTCTTTAAGAACGGCATCCAGCCCCCCCAGAATGGCCTTGGCATCCTCGGGCGAAATGATTCCCTGGCGGGCCAACATGGCGCAATGGGCCTTGGACTGGGCAATGTCCTGGGCGTAAAGTCGGCAATCGAAGCCGATGGAGACGTTGATCCGCTCCATCACGGCCGAGGGTCCGAAGCCGAAACGCCCGCCCCAGATGGTGCTGGCCTTGCTGCTCATAGGGAGGTTTCCGGAATGCGGTTCATCATCGGGATCATAGCTCTGCTGGTCCTGCTGGCTCATGAGGCGGGGGCGGTCGTGCCCCAGCGCCCCTCGGTGCGCCCCAACACCTACACCATTCCGGCGGCTCTCGAAAGCCTGCTTCCGATCAGCCCGCCCAAACCCATGCCCAAGATCAGCTTTCAGGACCCTTCGGGCGCCCCCGTCACCTTCGCCCGCTTCAAGGGCCTGCGAGTCATGGCCTTTTTCTGGTCGGGCTCTTGCGTCCCTTGCCTGAAGACCATGCCGGAATTGAACCAAATGGCCGAGCATTACGGCGGCAAAGCCTTCGAACTGGTCACCATTTCCGTCGATTCGACCGGCTCCCAGGGGGCCAAGGCGCTTCTGGACCGGCAGAAATGGCCGCGCCTTAAGGCCTATGCCGATCCCGGACGCCAACTGACCACGGCGCTTGGCATCACCCAGTTGCCAACCACCATTCTGATCGATACCGCCGGAAACGCCACGGCGGTGCTTTTCGGCCCCCAATCCTGGGACAGCCCGGATTTTCTGGGCTCGCTCAGCAATCTTCCCTCTCCCAAAGCCAAGTGACAGGATCTCCATGTTTTCCAGACGCAATCAGCTTTTTATCGCCATAAGCCTTTTCCTGGGCGGCATGTCGCTTGCCCTCTGGCTGTACAGCAACCAGCCGCAAATTCCCGAGGCCCCCCTGATCCTCTCCCAAAAGCCGGTCCCCACCCAAGGCGCCGGACTGGCCGCCACCACACCGCCCACCCTGCCCTCGCCCGCCGCCTTTGAAGGCCCCGACGGCAAATCCGTGGCTTTCGAGGATTTCAAGGGCCGCTGGGTGGTGGTGAATTTCTGGGCCACCTGGTGCGGCCCCTGCGTCAAGGAAATGCCAAGTTTTGCCCGTATGCTGGACAAGCTGGGCGCTGACGCCCCTCTCTTCCTGCCCATTTCCATCGACGCCATGGGCAGAGCGGCCGCCGAGCCCTATGCCGCCGCCAAGGGCTGGAGCCATGTCAAAGCCTATGCCGATCCCAAAAGCGATCTTTACCGCACGCTGATGAGCCCCGGCATTCCGCTGACCCTGATTCTCGACCCCGAGGGGCGCGAGGTGGCTAGGCGCCTGGGCCCCACCGAATGGGACCAGGAGCCTGGGTTTTCCCAGATCAAGCGCTTGATGGCGGGTCAGGGGCTTTGATCCGACCGGTCATTGAAATGACTCGTCTTTGGTCCCTCGCCGGGCGCGCCCTCGCGGGCGCTTGGCCGCCGCCTCAATGGCGGCCGGGCGCCTTGCGGCAAACCCATTTTTAGGCCTGATGCCATGACGTCCCCGGTTATACTGCCCGTCTATACCCGCCCGCCCAGGCCACCCGATGGCCCTCCCTTGCGCGTGGTCAGCGACTATCTGCCGTCGGGCGACCAGCCCCAGGCCATCAAGGATCTGACCGCAGGGCTGTTGCAGGGCGAGCGCGACCAGGTGCTTTTGGGCGTCACCGGCTCGGGCAAGACCTTCACCATGGCCAATGTGATCGCCAATGTGAACCGCCCCACCCTGATCCTGGCCCCCAACAAGACATTGGCCGCCCAGCTTTACGGCGAGATGAAGGGCTTTTTTCCCGACAATGCCGTCGAATATTTCGTCTCTTATTACGACTATTACCAACCCGAAGCCTATATACCTCGCACCGACACCTATATCGAGAAGGACTCGGCGATCAACGAGCAGATCGACCGCATGCGCCACGCTGCCACCCGCGCCCTGCTGGAACGCCGCGACGTGGTGATCGTGGCCTCGGTCTCTTGCATCTACGGCATCGGCTCGGTCGAATCCTATGCCCGCATGACCATTCCCATCGAGACGGGCATGACCATCGAGCGCGACGATCTTTTGAAGCGGCTGGTCGCCCTTCAGCTTCGGCGCAACGACATGGCCTTCGAACGCGGCTGCTTTCGGGTGCGCGGCGATTCCATCGACATCTTCCCCACCCACTACGAAGACCGCGCCTGGCACGTCTCGCTGTTCGGAGACGAGGTGGACGGCATCCACGAATTTGATCCCCTGACCGGCGAAACCACCGTGCGTCTTGATCGCATCGTGGTCTATCCCAACAGCCACTATGTGACGCCCCGGCCCACCCTGACCCAGGCCATCAAGGGCATCAAGGAGGAGCTGCGCCTGCGCCTTGCCGACTACAACGCCAGGGGTCGCCTGCTGGAAGCCCAGCGCCTGGCCGAGCGCACCAGCTTCGACCTGGAGATGATGGAAAGTACCGGGCACTGCAAATCCATCGAGAATTATTCGCGCTATCTGACGGGAAGACAGCCCGGCGAGGCGCCACCCACGCTTTTCGAATATCTGCCCGAGGATGCGCTTTTGATCGTGGATGAAAGCCATGTCACGGTGCCGCAGGTGGGCGGCATGTACAAGGGCGACTTCGCCCGCAAAAGCACGCTGGCCGACTATGGTTTCCGCCTGCCGTCTTGCATCGACAACCGGCCCTTGAAGTTCGAGGAATGGGACGCCATGCGCCCACAATCGATGTTTGTTTCGGCCACCCCCGGTCCCTGGGAGCTTGGCCGAACCCAGGGCGTCTATGCCGAGCAGGTGATCCGCCCCACTGGGCTGGTCGATCCGGTCTGCGAGGTGCGGCCCGTGGAGAATCAGGTCGATGATTTGATGAAGGAATGCCGCCTTTCTGCCGCCAAGGGTTTTCGCGTTCTGGTCACCACGCTGACCAAGCGCATGGCCGAGGATCTGACCGAATATCTGCACGAGCATGGGGTGCGCGTACGCTATCTGCATTCCGACATCGACACCCTTGAACGCATCGAGATCATCCGCGACCTGCGCATCGGCGCTTTCGATGTGCTGATAGGGATCAATCTGCTGCGCGAAGGCCTGGATATTCCCGAATGCGCCCTGGTCGCCATTCTGGATGCCGACAAGGAAGGCTTCCTGCGCTCGAAGACCTCGCTGATCCAGACCATTGGCCGGGCGGCTCGCAATATCGACGGGCGTGTGTTGCTCTATGCCGACAAGATGACCGACTCGCTGATCTATGCCCTCGGCGAGACCAACCGCAGGCGCGAGCGTCAGATGGCCTATAATCTGGCCAACGGCATCACGCCGGAAAGCATCAGGAAAACTGTTGGCGATATTCTGGATTCGGTGGCCGAGCAGGATTACGTAACGGTCGAAGTGGGCAAGGGCGATGTGCGGCATCTGGTCGGGCGCGATATCGACTCCTACCGCAACGAAATCAAAAAGAAGATGCGCGCCGCTGCCTCCGATCTGGAATTCGAGGAGGCGGCCCGCTTAAGAGACGAGTTGCGGCGTGTCGAAGCCATCATGCTGGGCGATGGCGTGGCGCTGGGCAAAGCCGGTTTGCCCAGGGGAATGGGCGAGAAGCAGCAAAAGCCTAAGAAACGGCGCAGGTAAGGATTTACAATCCAGCGGCAGGTGTATATATCAGATTAGTCTAATATGGAGCATTCAACCATGTCCCGGACGGGTTTTGTCCATCTGGTCGGCGCGGGCCCCGGCAGCGCCGATCTTCTGACCGTCAGGGCAGCCCGCCTCATCAGCCAGGCCCGGCTGGTCGTGCATGACCGCTTGGTCGGCGCCGACGTGATGGACCTGATCCCCAAGGATGCCGAGCGCATCTCGGTAGGCAAGGAAAGCGACCACCACATCCTGCCCCAGCCCCAGATCAATGAATTGCTGGTCCGCCTGGCCAAAGAGGGCCGCGACCTTGTGCGCCTGAAAGGCGGCGATCCCTTCGTCTTCGGGCGTGGCGGCGAGGAAGCCCTGTTTCTGGCCGAACACGACATTCCCTTCGAGATTGTGCCCGGCGTCTCGGCCGCCGTGGGCTGTGCCGCCAGCACCGGGGTTCCCTTAACCCATCGCGGCCTGGCCACCTCGGTGCGCTTCGTCACCGGCCATCTGCGCGAGAATGACGGGCTGGACCTCGACTGGAAGAGCCTGGCCGATCCCGCCTGCACGCTGGTGATCTATATGGGCATCGCCAATGCAGGACGCATCACTGAGGGCCTGATAGGAGCCGGGATGAATCCCGCCACCCCAGCCATGCTGATCGAAAACGGCACCACGCCCCAGCAACGCGTTCAGCCCACCACCCTGGCCGAACTTCCCGCCACCATCACCCAATATGCCTTCCACCCGCCCTCCCTGATGGTCATCGGAAGAGTGGTCGAGGTGGGAGCCCTGCTGGCCAAGGGGATGGGGAAGAAGTAAAGCCAGTTTCTGCTGATTTTTTCTGGGAAACTTGCAGATACCTCATTTGAGCATTATTGTATACAAGCGCATTTTTGGAGGCGACCATGCCCGCTACCATCCCCGTCACGGTACGCGTGTCGGCTGAAACCAACGCCAAGCTGGAACGCATTGCCAAGGCGACCGAGCGCAGCAAATCCAAGCTGCTGGCTGGGGCCATTGATGCTTACATCGAATCCGAACGCCAGTTCCTGGAAGGCATGGAACGGGGACTTGCCGACATGAAGGCAGGACGCGTTATCGACAACGACGAGATGATGCTCTGGCTGGACAGTTGGGGCGGCGACAAAGAACTGCCCCCGCCTGCCGGTCTTCGAAAGTGAGGTATCGCATTCTCTGGTCGTTCGAGGCCGGGCGAAACCTTCTCAATATTCGCGCCTATATCCAGGCGGAGAATCCGGGAGCAGCAAGCCGAGTCGTCGCAGCAATCAGGGAAAGCGCCTTAGGACTGCAAACGCTGCCCCATCGCGGCAAGCCAGGCCGCAAACACGGCACCAGAGAATTGATATTGCCAAATCCGCCCTGGATCATCGGCTATTGCGTCGATGACAAGGCGCGAACCGTGACCATCCTGCATATTCATCACTGGGCGCAATTACGCGAATAAGGACTTTCTTACCGCAGCCGGAAATGATTGCGGATGGCTTGCAGAAACAAGAACAGCAGCAACGCGCCAAGGATGGATTGCCCCATCGAGGAAACACCGAACCAGAATGGCATTTCTATCAAATCGTTCTCCCCCCCAAACAAGCGTGTCATCACGTCATCCTGAACTTTGCTCATGCTTGCCAAGGGCAGCGCATGCCCAAGCATGAAGTTGAAAATATCCGACATGATCTGCCCAGGGTAAGGACCAACCCCACACAACCACCATGAAATTGCATGGCAAAGAATGGGAAGCTTGATTGCTGCGAAGAGCAAGACATACAGTGGAAAGAAAAGGAACAGGTTTGTGCCAAGAAGAAACGCGAAAGGCCGCATCGCACTACGTCCACAATCGGACAGAAACTCGAAGCACCAGAGAAGAACGATAGGCCCCAAAGGCGCCCATGACTTGGGGTCCGATTCAATTAGCACCCCGCGTTCAGCCTTGCGCTCGAGAATGAACAAATCGTGCGCAACATCATGGGCATTGGCCTCTTCCATGACTTTACGCAGGAGCCGCAACCGAGTGGGATAATTAACGACCAAACCACCCCAACCATCAGCCATCTCTTTCTTCTTAAGAAGCCAATGAAACGCCGGGCGCGGCCCTGTTATCTTGAACTTTGCGCCTATCCAGTCTGCCTTCTCTGCCCCCTTCCATTCGTCGAATTCCGGAGGCTCCAAGAAAGTGGCATTCGTGAAAATCGCAAACTTCCCGAACGTGCACCCTGTGAAGTCAGAATGCAGAAATACTGCACTATTGAAATCTGCCTTGGTCACAAAGGTGGTATTTATAAAATGAACCGCATGTACAAATCTCACGCCTTGGAAAGAGACCACTTTAATAGTTGCTTGGGAAAAATCCGCCAAACTAGCAAATATTGCATTTTCAAAGCTGACCTCAGCATCGATTTTACAACTTTGAAAATAGGCGGCACCAGAAAAAATCGTTTTCTGAAAATTGCAAAAATTGTTGAAAGTAGCGCGCTGGAATTTAACTCCACTTCCAAAACTTGTTTCTAAGAAAACAGCACCAGGACCGAACCGAGCGTCCTGAAAATTAGCAAATTCACCGAACTTAGCGCCCTGGAATTTGGCTGACTTTCCGAAGGTCGCACCTTGGAAATCGACAAAATGCCCTAAGGTTGCACCCTCAAAATTTGCCTGATCGCCAAACGCAGTGCCGCAAAAACTGGCGAAATTGTTAAACTCAGCACCTGCAAAAGTAATGTTATTATTGTTGTCTTTGGTAAAGTCGACGCAAGAGAAATTGACGGGATTTTCGCTATCAAAAAACGACCCAGACGGCGGTTCCGGCACCGGTGTCGGAGCCAATTTGGTCACCAAGTCCGCCGCTTCCTCCCTGGTCAACTCCCCCTTGATCCATTTGTTCCAAGTGGGAACGCCAAGCTTGATCAGCTTGAGGTAAGGGATGGCGTGGTCGGGGTCTTGGTAGGGCTCGGACATGCGCCGACCCTAACACGTGCAGCGCGGCTTGGAAATTCCCTTTGCCCCTCACCCCGGCCCTCTCCCCAGAGGGGAGAGGGAGAAGAGGAGTCCCTTGCCCCAAGGCCAATACCTTCCCCCCCCCAGCGCAAAAAAAAGGGCCGCTTAAAGCGCGGCCCTCGTACATTCCGGAAAGAAGGCTGGCCGTTAAGCCTTAAGCGACTCCTGAGCCCGGCCCACCAGACGGGCCAGTTCCTCATGCGCCACTCCATCACTGGCGATCAGACGCGCCACCATGGGGTCGGACAGAAGCTCGGTCAGGCTGGGTTCATCATTGCCGCAATACCGAAGACCATCGGCCCCCACGGAGCGCGGGCCCCAGGCACAGACCTGCACGGAAGGATGAGGGAAAGCCGTCGAACGGCGGGCGAGGTGCGGCATGGCGAGTCTCCTTCCCACGGTTGATTGATCCAAATAAACTGTAGCTCAGACATAATAGTAAGTAAAGAAAATCAAGTACTGTCATTTGATTAAAATTTTATGAAACAAAGACTTAAATGCCGCATTGCAATGCAGCAATTTGCAAAGCCGCAACTCTTGACTATCTGGGGTGGCCTGCCCGGCCTTTCAACCCTTTTGTTCTTAGGGGATTAGCGATTCTTCTGGCTTTGTGCCAAACGACGCACCTCATCGGCACTGAAGCCGCGCTCCCTCAAGGACCGGATCGTCTCGGCCTTGTCGCGCTTGGCCAGGCGCTGGCCCGAAGGCCCCATCAACAGGGCATGGTGCTGCCACAGGGGCACGTCGAGACTGAGCAGAAATTGCAGCAAGCGGTGCAGATGGCTGGCCTCGAACAAATCCTCGCCCCGAGTCACCAGGGTTACACCCTGCAGATGATCGTCCAACGTCACGGCCAGGTGATAGCTGGCGGGCACGTCCTTTCTGGCCAGCACCACATCGCCGAAGCGATCGGGCTCGGCCCGCCGCTCGCCCCAGACAAGATCGCGCCAGGTCAGCTGCCCGGCAAGGCGCTGGGCCTTGGCCATATCGAGGCGCAGCGCATAGGGCTGGCCCTGCCCCATCCGCTCGTCTTGCTCGGCCTGGCCCATGGCGCGGCAAATCTTCGGATACAACAGGCCGTCTGGCCCGTGCGGCGCATGGCCCGAGCGTTCGATCTCGCCTGCAATGTCCTTCCTGGTGCAAAAGCAGGGATAAAGCAGGCCCATTTCATCAAGTCGATCCAGGGCCGTCCGATACTCGGCCAGATGTTCCGACTGACGGCGCACCGGCGTTTCCCATTCAAGGCCCAGCCAGGCTAGATCTTCGTAAATGGCCGTTTCGAATTCAGGTCGGCAGCGCACGGGGTCGATATCCTCGATGCGCAGAATGAAGCGCCCGCCAGACTTTTTGGCCGCTTCATGGGCAAACAGGGCAGAGAAAGCGTGCCCCAGATGCAGATAGCCCGTGGGGCTGGGGGCAAAGCGGGTGGTCTGGGATTGGGGAGTCACGAAGCCGTCACGATTTCATTAGTGTCAAATTAACCGGAACCTACTATATTTTGCGGGCACTTGCGAGAATGCTGGAGGGCCGATGTTCGATGGCTGCCAAGCTTTGGTCCTGAATGCCGACTTCAGGCCGCTCTCCTATTTTCCGCTTTCCTTGTGGTCCTGGCAGGATGCGGTCAAGGCGGTGGTAACTGATCGTGTGCATGTTCTCTCGGAATATGACCATGTCGTCCATTCGCCCAGCCGGGCCTTAAGCCTGCCCAGCGTGATCGCGCTTAAAGACTATATCCCGGTCGAGCGCAGGCCCGCCTTCACCCGCTTCAACGTCTTCCTGCGCGACCGCTTCACCTGCCAATATTGCAACCATCCCTTCCCCTCGCAGGATCTGACCTTCGACCATGTCATTCCCCGTTCGAAGGGCGGACGCACCACCTGGAGCAATGTGGTCACCGCCTGCTCGGCTTGCAATCTGACCAAGGGTTGCCGTCTGCCCAACGAGGCCAAGATGCACCCCCGCACACCGCCCCATCCGCCCAGCTCGATCCAGTTGCGCGAGAACGGGCGCTCGTTTCCACCCAACCACCTGCATCAAAGCTGGCGGGATTTTCTGTACTGGGATAGCGAGTTGGAAAGTATTTAAAGCGTTTGTCTTTTTGCGCCATAAAAGGCGAGCAGCGCAAACAGCGGCGACAAAAGCGCATTCCACCCCGCCATCGACAATCCCAGAATGCGAAACGGCACCTCATCGCAGCGCACGATGGGGGCCGCCATCAGTCGGCTTCGCAATTCCTCGACACTGGTGGCCTCGGACAGATTGGCCGTGCAGCCATCGGTTCCGGTCCACCAGCGGGCCTCGACCCCGCTGTGATAGAGGGCGATGCCCGCCCCCACCAGAAAGACCAGCCCGGCCAAAGCCAAAGCCAGACGCCTGGAGGCCATACTGTTCCAGGGGCCCAGCGCATAGGCCCCCAAAGCCAGAGCCAGCACATAGGGTACGCGCTGCCACAGACAGAGAATGCAGGGTGCAAAACCCAGCACATATTGTGAAAACAGAGCCCCGGCCAGAGCCCCCACGCAAAGGGCGAAAACCAGGGCAGGGATGGGAGCCAGACGCAGCATCAGCCGTTGCTCAACAAAACCTTGACCAGAATGAAGCCACCCACCAGACCGACTGCAAACAGCGTGGTGACAAGGCCCAGGCGCTTTTCGATGAAATCGCGCACCGGAGCGCCGAATTTCCACAGAAGGGCGGCCACCAGATAAAAGCGCATGGCCCGGACGATGATCGAGGTGACGGTAAAAAGCAGGATATCCATCTTGGCCACCCCGGCCGTGATGGTGATCAGCTTGTAAGGGATGATGGGAATCAGGCCCTTGATCACCATGATCTGAATGGCGTTATCGATAAAGGCCTGTCTGGCCACATCGAATTCATGCTCAAGGTGATAGAGCGAAACGATCCAGACCCCCACGGTCTCGTACAGAAAATAGCCGATGGCATAGCCGAAACAGCCGCCGATCACCGAGGCCAGGGTACAAAGCCCGGCATAGAACCAGGCCTTCTTGCGGTCGGCCATCACCATGGGAATCAGCATGACGTCGGGGGGAATGGGGAAGAACGAGCTTTCGACGAAGGACACCAAAGCCAGCCAGCCAGCCGCGTGGCGGTGCTGGGCCAAAGCCATGATTTTATCGTAAAGGCGGCGAAACATGGGGATATCCTTAGCTTTTCCGGCCCGGGTGTAGCAGTCCCGGACCCCAGGAGCAATCACAATAGGGGCCTGGCCCCAAGTAAGGCGTTGACCTTGGACATTCTCTGACTATGATCGCGGCTCGCGTAAACAGCGCCCGGTGCCCCAGTGGCGGAATGGTAGACGCGGCAGACTCAAAATCGTCAGACTAATGTTTATTATCAGGTTGTTATAGCACTTATTTTAATGATATTACTTTTTCTTAAATTCTTTCTAAACAACCTTATTGGCTTGATAGGCCTAAGGAAGTTTGTATAAATTGCTTTTAGTGCCGGTGTGGTGGAATGGTAGACGCAGCGGATTCAAAATCCGCCGATCGCAAGGTCATGTCAGTTCGAGTCTGACCACCGGCACCATCTTTTATAATTAAAAATTGCACTCTATGGGGGCGTTCAAATGAGTGACCCAGCGATACTTGCGGACAGTCAGACACTTATTTCGATACTTAAAGAGATGCAACACATCTCGAAGATGCTTTCACAAGAAAAGCCAGTATGGGAAATTTGGTTGCCAGCAACCGTTGGATTCTCAAGTGCACTTGTTGCCTTAGTCGTCGGTGTTCTTTCTCATCGCAATGCAAACAGACAAATTATTACATCACAAGAAATTGCTATTCAACAAATGGAGAACAACAAAGAATCCGCAATCAGACAAATTGAAGAAGCGTATAAATTGGAATTATTGCGAACAAGAGACACCCTTGTTGCAAATTCACGAAGAGAATGGATAAAAGAATTTAGGGAGTGCGTTGTTAAACTAAATGATGAACTACTTAAAATTCATGACTTCACATTGGTTGGAACAAAATGTGACGCCGATACAATTGATAATATCCGGCACATTTCTATGCATATTGAGCTAATGACTAACAAGGATGAAGAAAAGCATAAATCATTTATTTTGGACCTACACAAGCTTATGTACACGTCTTACAATGCGGACAAAAAAGAAGCCAATGAATCAATTTCTGAACTAGTTGCACACCAAAAAGACTTTATTAGCAGCGCCTCTGAAATTCTTAAAGAAGAATGGGAAAAAGTTAAAGCATTATCTTAGAGTGTAAATAATATTATAAATATTGTTTGTTTTTTATGCAACAATATTTACTTTAATTGTATTTATGGAGTATTATGTTTTGTGCAATTTTCATAACAGTATTTTAATGCTGAATTATAAGTCATTGAAAACTAACACAAATACTGAATACGCGCTCTGCTCAAAATCTGTTGATCGCAAGGTCGTGGGGGTTCAAGTCCCTCCTGGGGCACCATATATTTCAAGGGGTTATGGCGCGGGTGACCAGGCCTCCGTCAATTATGCCCACCCTGCGCAAGATCGAGAACGACCCCACCGCCCTTTCCGATGCCGAATGGAAAGCGATTGAGCAGGGTCGCGCCGATTTCGCCGCCGGTCGTTACGTTGACCACGAGACGGTCGTTGCCTGGCTCAAAACCTGGGGCACTCAACCCCGTCAGCCGGTGCCCAGGCCCAAGCAATCCGCTAAGGGCAAATGAAGGTTATCTGGTCGGATCAAGCGCTGCTCGATATCGAGCGCATTCAGATTTACCTTTACGAACGCAATCCTCTGGCTGCTGGCGCTGTGACCATGGAGCGGGTCGCCTGAAATCAAAGCCAATTTTGGCTGCGATGAATTGGACGCTCTTGGCATCGTTACCTTGGTCAACTAAACGGGAGGGGCGGTCCTAACGGGCCGCCCTTTTTGTTTACAAATCCCCTGGCTCAAGCCCTGAATGCTTGGCGATGCGGGCCAGCATGCGCGGGCCGATTTCTTCATTGTCGTGAAAAGCAAAGACCATGTCCGGCCAACCGTCTCGGGCCAGGGTGCAGTGCGAACCTGTCTGGCGTTTCACGTTCCAGCCGTTTTTCAGAAGAACGGCCAGCAGGCGCTTGGCCTTGATGGACGGCCAGGGGCTCATGCCGCAGCGAACAGGGCCGTCAGTTCGGGGACGATTTCGCCATTTTCCAATCGCTCTGCCAGAACGCGCAGGGCCAAGGCTTCAGCGCGGGCCAGGGCTTCGGATCGATCCTTCCCATAGGCCAATACGCCGGGAAGCGCCGGTATCTCGGCGATCCAGCGTCCGTCTTCCTCGCGTTCGATGTCCACTGCCAAAATCTTGGACATGGGGCCTCCTTGACTGGATCAGCCTAGCACAAGCCATCGACTGTTAAAACAACAAGGCCCAGCTTTTGGCCGGGCCTTGGTATTTCGTGGAACGCGGAAAACCGGATCAGCGCGAATAATATTCGATGACCAGATTGGGTTCCATCTGCACGGGATAGGGCACGTCGGAAAGCTTGGGGGCGCGAATGAACTTGCCCTTCATTTCCTTATTGTCCATTTCCAGATAATCGGGCACGTCGCGCTCGTTGCTGTCCAGCGAACCCATGACCAGGGCCATTTCGCGGGCCTTGCTGCGGGCCGAGATTTCGTCGCCGTTCTTGACCTGATAGGACGAGATGGTGACGCGCTTGCCGTTCACCGCGATATGGCCGTGATTGACCAACTGGCGGGCGGCGAAAACCGTGGGGGCCAACTTCAGGCGGTAGACCACGGCGTCCAGGCGGCGCTCGAGCAATTCGATCAGGTTCTCCGAGGTGTCGCCCTTGCGGCGCGAGGCTTCCTGATAGAGCTTGCGGAACTGGCGCTCGCCGATATTGCCGTAATAGCCGCGCAATTTCTGCTTGGCCAGAAGCTGGGTGCCGAAGTCAGAAGGCTTCTTGCGGCGCTGACCGTGCTGGCCGGGACCGTAGTCGCGCTTGTTGACCGGGCTTTTGGCGCGGCCCCACAGATTGAGGCCAAGGCGGCGGTTAAGCTTGTATTTAGATGCTGCACGCTTCGTCATGAGGGTTTGTTCCCTGATTAAAGGTTCGAATGTCCCGGTAGTTCCGGCACCCGTGGCAAGGCCACGCCGCCGGACGGGAAGCAGGGACAAGCCCTGTCCACATTCCCGGGAAGAGGCGGCACAATAGCCAGCTTCGCCGTGTTGTCAAGGATTTCCCGGTCTTTTGGCCCTCTGGACGCGGAGGGTGAGGGTTCCTAATATATAAGCCATGTACAGAGAAACGACGCGCGCCATTACCGTCTCGGTAGAACCGAGCTATCTTGAGGATCAGTCGAGCCCCGAGGAAAGCCATTTCGTCTGGGCCTACCGGGTCCGCATTGAAAACGGTGGCCGGGAGACCGTGCAGTTGCTGCGCCGCCACTGGCGCATCACGGATGCCGTGGGCCGCCAGCAGGAAGTCGAGGGGCCGGGCGTGGTGGGTGAACAACCCGTTCTGAAGCCAGGCGAATCCTTTGAATATACCTCAGGCACCCCCCTGCCCACCGCCTCGGGCATCATGGCTGGGACCTATCAGATGGAAAATGAGAGCGGCGAACAGTTCCTGGTGGGGATTCCCGCCTTTTCACTCGACAGCCCCCATCAGATGTCGCGGCTGAATTAACACCTTGCAGGGGGCCGGGCCGCACCCCACTTCTGGCAGGTATGCTGAAATAATGGAGCAATTGCCTTGACCGCCGAAAGCCGCACCACCCCCAAAACGGCCAGCACGGCCACTCTGGTCAGGCCCACGCGCGAGGAAGCCGAACTGGCCGTCAGAACACTCATCCGCTGGGCGGGCGACGATCCCTCCCGCGAGGGATTGAAGGGCACGCCCGACCGGGTGGTCAGGGCCTATGAGGAATTCTATTCCGGCTACGAGGCTGATCCGGTCGAAATCCTAAGCCGCACTTTCGAAGAGACAGACGGCTACGACGAGATGGTGGTGTTGCGCGATATCCGTCTGGAATCGAACTGCGAGCACCACATGGTGCCCATCCTGGGCAAGGCGCATGTGGCCTATCTGCCGGATCGGCGCGTGGTCGGCATCTCAAAGCTGGCCCGCGTGGTCGAAATCTATTCACGGCGCCTGCAAATCCAGGAGAAGCTGACATCACAGATCGCCAACTGCATCAATGAGGTGCTGCACCCCAAAGGGGTGGCGGTGGTGATCGAGGCGGCCCACCAATGTATGACCACCAGGGGAGTGCGCAAGCCCGGCGTCACCATGGTGACCAGCCGCATGCTGGGCGCCTTCCGCGACAACCCGGCCACCCGGCGCGAATTCCTGGCCATGATCAGCAACACGGCACATGGCAGTCTAAGCAACGCTTAGTCGGACCGGCCTTGACCAACCTTGACCAACACCCATATTGGGATTACATTTAGGTCAAATTTGGTCAAGGAGCCCTGTGCATGACCGCCGCCATCAATCTTTATGAAGCCAAAACCCAGCTTTCCAGTTTGGTCGAACGCGCTGCCTCAGGCGAGGAGATCGTCATTGCCAAGGCAGGCCGCCCCCTGGCTCGACTGGTGCCTTTGAAGTCGCGTCTGCAACCCCGCCAACCTGGATTGCTCAAGGGACAAATCCACCTCGGACCTGATTTCGACGCGCCTTTACCCGAAAACATCGCCAAAGCTTTCCGGGGTGAGGACGCTTGAGGCTGCTGCTCGATACGCATGTTCTCATCTGGTGGCTGAACGATGATGCGGCCCTGTCCGTCACAGCACGCCAAGCGATCGCAGACCCGGGGTCGGAGGTCTTCGTCAGTGCCGCCAACGCCTGGGAAATCGCCATCAAACGAGCACTCGGCAAACTGGAGTTCCCCATTGATCGCATAAGCAAAATTCTCGACGAGGCAGGGTTCGCCCCGCTGGGCATCGAGGTCCAGCACACCATTCGTGCGGGAGCCTTGCCGCGCCATCACGATGACCCGTTCGACCGCATGCTGATCGCGCAGGCGCAGTTGGAGGGCCTTGTCATCGCCACGGCGGATTCGACGTTCAGAAAATACGATGTATCCCTGATCGACGGTGCCGATTGAGTCTTCAAGGAGGATTGAGGACTCGCAAAATTTCCACACTTTTTTGCTCGACGAAGCCAAGTGAACCTTCGATACTGACAAACAGATAAATTCAAGATTGGGGGGCATCATGAAAAAAATCGTTCTGGGCGGGGTGGCCGCCCTGGTCATCGTGATCGGTGGCGTTCTTTTCTTCCTGGTTTCGAATCTCGATTCGCTGGTCAAAACGGCCATCGAGGAAGTGGGCAGCAAGGTGGCGGGCGTGAAAGTCAGCGTGTCGTCGGTCAAGATATCGCTTGCGGATGGTCGCGGCACCATCTCGGGCCTGACGGTTGGCAATCCCTCTGGTTTCAAGACGCCATCAGCCTTCTCGCTGGGCACCGTCGGATTCGGAATCGATACGAATAGCGTTACCAAGAATCCCGTGGTCGTTAAGGAAATTTTGATTGCAGCGCCGCAGGTGACCTATGAATTGGGCAGTGGCGGCAGCAATATCGACGCCATTCAAAAGAATGTTCAGGCCTTCGTGGGATCGGGTGCCAAGGCCAAGGGGCCGGAGAATAAAAGCGGCGACGAGACCAAGCTGGTCATTGATCTTTTGCAACTGACCGGCGGCAAGCTGACCCTGGCCACACCCCTGCCCGGTGGCGCAGCCACAGCCGATCTGCCCGATATCAAGCTGACCAATATCGGCAAGAGCGGCGGCGGCGCCAATCCGGCCGAGGTCGCTTCCAAGGTGCTGAACGCCATTTCCCAGTCCGCCGTCAAGGCGGCCTCGAATCTGGGCGTCGGCAAGCTGATGGACAGCGCCACCGAGGCCGTGGGCTCTACGACCAAGGGCGGGGTCGATTCCGTCAAGGGCCTCTTCGGAAAATAGGCCTGCCCTGTCTTTCGTCAGGCCGACACAAGTGCTATCAGTCTTCCGGGCGGGATCGAAAAACATGGCCCGCCCGGTTTGTTGCGTCCATAATTTGCATAGGAGAAATCAATGACCGGTGAACAGATAAGCAGGCGCAACGCATTGTTGGCGGGGGGCGCATTGGCAGCTACCGCCCTGGCGTCCGGCCCTGTCCTGGCCCAGTCTCAGGCCCATGATGCGCACGCCCATCACATGATGGGAAGCATGCACAAGAATCAGGCCCTGATCGATACCGCCATGGATTGCATCGTGAAGGGCAATCTGTGCCTCGACCATTGCATGGCTTTGATCCGGGCCAATGACACCAGCATTGCCGCCTGCGCCCAGCAGGTGATGCTGATGCTGCCTATGTGCGATGTTCTTGCAAAATACGCCATGGCGGATGCCCCCTACCTCAAGCAGGTGGCCAATCTGTGCATTACGATCTGCACCGATTGCGAAAAGGAATGCCGCAAGCATGAGGGCAAGCACAGCCAGTGCAAGGCCTGCGCGGATTCCTGTGCGGCCTGCATCAAGGCCTGCAAGGCCCTGCTGGCAGCCTGAACATCTTTCTTTTGAGTCAGGGCATCAATTCCCCACCGGCCAGAACGATACTCTGGCCGGTGACGGAGCTGGCGGCTTCGCTGCACAGCCAGGCCACGGTGCCCCCGATCTCGCTGGGTTGAACCAGCCGCCCCTGGGGATTGTGCGCCACCAGATTAGCCAGGGCTTCATCGCGCGAGCGGCCCGTTTTAGCGGTGATGGTGTCTAGCGTATTGGCAACGATGTCAGTATCCGTATAGCCCGGACAGATGGCATTGACCGTGATCGGGGTCTTGGCCAGTTCCATGGCCAGCGAACGCGTAAACCCCACCAGGGCGTGCTTGGCCGCCGAATAGGCGGTGATATAGGGCATGCCGGTCAGCGCGGCCGTCGAGGCTATATTGACGATGCGCCCCCAGCCAGCCGCCTGCATGCCGGGCAGTACGGCCTGAGTGGCATGGACAGCACTCATCAAATCGACATCCAGCATTTTTCTCCAGAATGCCGCATCGCTTTTTAGAAAGGGCGCGGAAAGGGCGATGCCCGCATTGTTGACCAGAATATCAGCCTGGCCCAGTTCGGCCTGAAGCCCCGCCAGGGCTTGGGAAAGGGCCGCTTCGTCGGCCACATCGGCCACCGCCACCGCCACACGCCCCCCATGGCGGCTTCGAAGCCCCTCCGCCGTCGTTTCCAGCACGTCCAGATGGCGCCCCAACAGGGACAGACTGGCCCCCCCAGCCGCCAGGGCCTCGGCAATGGCAGCCCCGATGCCGCGCCCTCCCCCGGTCACGATGGCATGCTTGGTCGAAAGCGGCTTGGCAGAGGGCGTGGACATGCAAGGGACTCTTTTCACTTGGGGTTTCGCCCCCAAACTCTATCCCCGAACGGGGCAAAAAGACAATTCGGTAGCGCAATGCCACTTTAAACCGACCCCTGTGAATAAATTATCGTTCTGAATCAAGCTCCCGGTTGACAGGAGCGGATAAATCCCGCAAATTTTCCGGACAAAAATCTCTAGAGGGGAAGCGAGGCTGCATGGAAACGGGACGGATTGTCCGGCGCGGGATTCTGGCTTTTTCCCTGATTGTTGCCGTAGCCCTTCTGTTCATCGATCCCGGTTCGGGCCGTCGCATGCAGTCGGCGGGGGCTGCCCTTATCGACGCCGACTTCCCTCTGTCCTCACTTTCCGCCTCGACCCTGTCCGGCGACAGCCAGTTGGAGGAGGCCTCGCTTCTGCCCACCGTCAAGCTGTTGGCCGTGGAGCCGGGCGACACGCTGGCCCAGATTCTGGTCGATGAGGGGGCTGCCTCCAAGGAAGCGCATGCCGCCATCGAGATGCTGAAGAAGATTTACAATCCGCGCGATCTGCGCAGCGGCCAGGAGATCGAGGTCACTTTCCAGCCTTCTCCCGACGGATTGGGTGGGGCGAAATTCATGGGCCTTACCTTCGAGCCCGACTATGCCCGCGAAATTTCCGTCAAGCGTGGCGAGGATGGCAGCTTCAGCGCCAAGGAAGCCAAAAAGCCATTAAGGCACGAGGTCGTCCGGGCCGATGGCCGCATCGACAGCAGCCTTTACGAAGCGGCAATCAAGGCCGGTCTTAGCAACAATGTGCTGACCACCATGGTCCGCGTTCTGTCCTACGACGTCGATTTCCAGCGCGACATTCAGGAAGGCGACAGTTTCTCGGTCTTCTTCGAACGCTGGTTCGACGAGAAGGGACAGCCCGTCCATGACGGCGACGTATTCTACCTATCGATGACGCTTTCCGGAAAGCCCTTGCATTATTACCGCTTTAAGGCCGCCGACGGGTTGATCGATTATTTCAACCAGAAGGGCGAGAGCGTCAAGAAAGCCCTCTTGCGCACCCCTGCAGACGGGGCGCGCATCACCTCGAAATTCGGCAAGCGCAACCATCCCATTCTGGGCTATTCGCGCATGCATAAGGGCATCGATTTCGGCCTGCCCACGGGCGCCCCCATCCAAGCGGCGGGCGATGGCGTGGTTGAAATGTCTGGCCCCAACAGCGGCTATGGCAATTACCTGCGCATCCGCCATACCAACGGCTACGCCACGGCCTATGCCCATCTGTCGGCCTTCGCCAAGGGCGTTCGCGTCGGAAAGCGCGTCAGCCAAGGCCAGATCGTGGCCTATGTCGGATCGACCGGCATGTCGACAGGGCCACATCTTCACTACGAGGTGATGGTCAACGGCAAGCAAGTCAATCCCTTGAGCATCAGAATGCCCTCGGGCCGCAAACTGGCGGGCAAGGAGCTTGACCAATTCAATCAGGCCAAACTTGTCACCGACAAGAAGATGGCCGAGGCTCCGGGTATCGGAAAGCTGGCCGAAACTAAGCAATAACGCCTGAAATACCCAACGCCAGGACTCAGGTATTGACTTACCCCCCTATTTCCGACTAGAATACTCGGAAATAACCATCCAGAGAGGGTGTCATGCAAAAGATCATCGACTACCGCGTAGACGAAAATTGCCGCGTTTTGGTGCGTCTGACCAATGGGCGCGAGCGTTGCGCCACCGACGAGGAGTGGCTGGCCCTGTGGGCGTCCAATCCGGCCCTGACCGTGAAGCTTGCCGTCTGCCATCTGCCGGGCTGACCCGACCGACAAAGCGGCGTTAAACGGAATCTTTACGCCCTGGCCCCACACTGGCTTGGTACAGACCCCCTTCCTCGCCAGAGGTCCCGTGAGCAAGACGTCCGACGACAAGACCCGTGTCCCGCCGGTGCCAGAGACTGTCGCCATTGCGCTCGACTACGACCCGCTAACAGCGGAGGAAGCGCCTCGGGTCATTGCCAAGGGCAAGGGCTATATGGCCGAGCGCATCCTTGAGATCGCCTTCGAAAAGGGGATCAGGGTGCGCGAAGACGCCGACCTGGCCCAGATCCTTGCCGCCGTTGACGTCGATACCGAAATTCCCTTCGAAGCCTACCTCGCCGTGGCCGAGATTCTGGCTTATGTCTACAACAGTAACAACCAGTTGCCGCCAACGGCAAAGGCGGGCGCATGAGCCAAGGCGCAATCGAGGTAAGCTTGCCCGATCCCCTGGAACGCGACGCCTGTCTGGCCGCCGATCTGGTGAATGCGGCACGCCGCCTTCTGGCCGAGGGGCGTTTTCTCGATCTGGGCGCCTTGGAATCGCGCATTTCCGACCTGTGCGGACGAATTGCCGGAATGCCCAAAGAAGAAGGGCGGCGCTTTTCTGAATTTCTGCAGGAAATGAACGCCGAGTTGATCTCGCTTTCCCAGGAGATCGAGGCCCGCTGCAATGTTCTGGCCATCGAGCGAACGGCGGGTGCTAGCACCTCGGCCTATCGGCGCCTGGATTGATGTCCATGGATGGCGAGTCCTATTTTCGATATCTTCTGGCCCTGATCTTCGTGGTGGGCCTCATCCTGGCCGCAGGATGGGGGATCAAGCGCTTCGGCATGGGCCTGACCGTGGCCCCCCGGCTTAGGGGACAACAAAAACGGCTTATGGTTACGGAAATTGCCGCTCTCGATGCAAGACGCCGCCTGGTGCTGGTCAGGCGCGATGAGACCGAGCACCTGATTCTGCTGGGCGTCACCCATGAAACAGTGCTGGAATCCGGCATTGTTCCCCCTCAAAAAGAGATGCCGACATGAAGCGCCGCTGGTTTTTCTATCTTGCCCTGACCGGCCTGGCCTTCGTGCCCTCGCTGGCCCTGGCGCAATCCCTGACGCTCGATCTGGGCGAGGGCGCCTCGACGACCGGGCGCATCCTTCAGCTTCTGATCCTGACAACACTGCTGAGCGTCGCCCCCTCGCTCCTGATCATGATCACCTGCTTTACGCGCATCGTGGTCGTTCTGTCTTTCCTGCGAACAGCGCTGGGAACGCAGAACACGCCGCCGCAGATGGTGATGGCCAGTCTGGCCGTGTTCCTGACCCTATTCATCATGGCCCCCACCTTCCAGGAGAGCTATCAGCAGGGAATCGCCCCCCTGATCACGGGCAAGGTCAATGAAATGGACGCCCTGAACATGGCGGCCAAGCCCTTTCACGCCTTCATGCTGAAGCACACGCGGGAAAAGGATATCGGCCTGTTTCTGGAAATCTCGAAAACGCCCATGCCCGCAACGGCCGAGCAGACGCCGTTTCAGGTGCTGGTTCCCGCCTTCATGATCAGCGAACTGAGACGCGCCTTCGAAATCGGATTCCTGATCTTCATTCCCTTCGTCATCATCGACATGGTGGTCTCCAGCGTCTTGATGTCGATGGGTATGATGATGCTGCCGCCCACCATGATCGCCATGCCTTTCAAGATCATCTTTTTCGTGTTGATCGACGGCTGGTATCTGGTGGTGGGAAGTCTGGTCAAAAGCTTCGGGGCGTAGCGGTATTCGTTAAATCAGACGCTGGTGCCGTTGCCATCGAGCGGCAGCATGCGCACACCCTTGCCGTCGGGGGTGCAGGTCAAGCCCAAACGCCCGTGCTTCAGCTCCAGCGCCTGACGCCCAAAAACCTCGTAGCGCCATCCATGCATGGCCGGAACATCGGCATTGTCATCCGAGGCGATGGCTTCCAGGTCCGACTGGTTGGCCACCAGCTTTTGGGCCACATCCTCATTGTCGCAGGCGGTTTTCAAAAGCACGCGCAACAATTCGATCAAAGGGCCGATGCCCTTGGGCGGTTCGCTCTTGGGGTCCATCTGCGGACATTCGGATTCGGGAAGCGCTTGCGCGGCGGCCACCGCCGCCAGCAAGGCCAGTCCCCATTTTCCTTCGGCCTGGGCCCGCGACATCCCCCTGACCTGGGACAGGTCGTCCACTGTTTTCGGAGCGTGGGCCGCTATTTCAGTCAGCGACTCGTCGCGAATCACACGCCCTCTGGGCAGGTCGCGCTCGCGGGCCTCGCGCTCGCGCCAAGCCGCCACTTCGCGCAGGATGGCCAGAAATCTGGGATTGGTCGAGCGCGGCTTCAAGCGCGGCCAGAAAAGCTCCGGCGGAACGATATAGGTGTCCGCAGATGCCAATTGCGCCATCTCCTCGGCCACCCAAGCAGTACGTCCCGTTCTCTCCAGCCTTGCCGCCAGTTTCTCGTAGGCCACGCGCAGATGGGTCACGTCAGACAGCGCATAGGACAACTGCTTGTCGGAAAGAGGGCGGCGCGCCCAGTCGGTAAAACGCAGGCTTTTATCGATGCGCGCCCGGGCCAGCTTGGCTGCCAGGGTTTCGTAGCCCACGGATTCCCCAAAGCCGCAGACCATGGCGGCCACCTGAGTATCGAACAGAGGTGTCGGCACGGTGCCGAAAAGATGCAGGAAGATTTCCACGTCCTGACGCGCCGCATGAAACACCTTGAGCAGCTTGGGATTGGCCAATAGCTCGGCCAGAGGTGCCAGATCGATGCCTGGGGCCAGGGGGTCGATGATGGCCGCCGTCTCTGGCCCGGCCATTTGAACCAGGCATAATTGCGGCCAGAAGGTCTTTTCGCGGATGAATTCCGTATCTACCGTAACGAATCCGGAATCGACCTGATCTTCGCAGAACCGGCGCAAGTCATCTGTCGTGGTGATTACCTGCATCAGAGCCAGCCACGCCTCTTGAAGTAGAGATATGGCAGTATGGCGCAAATCATCATCAGCAACAGCGCCCAGGGATAGCCCAGCACCCAGTCCAGTTCGGGCATGTGATGGAAATTCATGCCGTAGATGCTGGCGATCAAGGTCGGCGGCATCAAGACCACGGCCATGACCGAGAAGATTTTGATGGTGGCGTTCTGCTCAATATTGATCATGCCAAGCGTCGCATCTAGCAGGAAGGTCACCTTGCTGGAGGTGAAGGCGGCGTGTTCGGACAGAGAACCGATGTCGCGGGTGACCGACTTGACACGGATAAGCGTTTCCACCTCGTTCCATTCCTCGGTCGCCTGATTGAGGAAGGTGAGCATGCGGCTGATTCCCAACAGGCTGTCCCTGGCCTTGGTCGCCAAGTCTCCGCTGCGCCCGACACGCAGCAGAATGGCCTGAAGGTCGCGGTCCTGGCGCAGCTTGGCGTGGCGCGCCGGCAGGGCAGGGCGAAAAATCTCGCGGGAAAGCTGCTCGAGATCGGAGCCAACGCGCTCCAGCACGTCGGCCAGACGATCAACCACAGTTTCCAGCATGCCGACCAGAACGGCATCGGCCGATTGTGATATTCCCTTCTGGCGCAGCGCCCGCTGGGGATAGGTCAGAAAGGGCTGCGGTGTTGCGTGGCGCACCGTGACCAGACAGGCCCGGGCCAGAATGAAGGTAACGGCCGTGCTTTCAGGATGCGGCCCATCGGCATAGGTCAGAATGGGCGCCGTCAGGTAATAGGTGCCCTCTTCCTTGTACAAACGGCTGGTCGCCTCGATCTCCTGCATTTCTTCGCGGGTCGGCACGTCGATATCCAGGAGATTCTGGACGGCGGCCTCTTCCTCACGCGACGGATCGAGCAGGTCGATCCACAAAGGATGCAGGCTAAGCGCCGCGGAATCGCCACGCTCCAATCGTTCATTGGAAGGATAATAAACAGCCATCATGATCGTATCGAACTTGCCCCTGCCGTCCAAGTGCTTGAAACCGGGCTGATCCTATTCCCTTTCGACTTCCGGGTCCAGACCAGTATCCCAGGAAACGGGGCGACATTCGGCCATGCTCAATCCTTCCGTTCAGAACCAAGAAGGGGTAGACTTTGCGTTCTCTTCTGCCCGCCTACAAGGGACAGCTTTCATGTGGCGTCCGGCCCGTTTCGGTTTACCGGCTTTTGTCCTGCTCAGCCTTATCCTATCGGCGCCTGTTCTGGCTCAGGCGCCGCAGCCCACCTTGCGCATTTCCACCGAGAATGCCGAAGATCATGTGCAGACCCGCGCCGTGGCCCGTTTTATCGGCCAGCTTAGGCAGCGCCTTGGCGATTCCCTCAAGGTCGAATTTTATTCCGAGGCAAGGCTGTTTCGCGACCGCGACGTCATCAGAGCGCTTGAGCAGGGACGGGTTGAAATGGCGCTTCCCGGCATCTGGCAATTCGACCGCTTTGTTCCCGACGTTGGTCTGTATTTTCTTCCCGTCCTCTACGGTCAGGACGATCTTGCCATCAATCGCTTGCGGGACGGCGAAATCGGCGCCGAGGTCAACCGGCGCATCGAAACCGATTTGGATGTCAAGGTTCTTGGCCGCTGGATCGACCTTGGGCCTGCCCAGATTTTTACCATGAAAAAACAAATCAAGAAGCCGGACCAGATGGCCGGGCTGATCATCCGCACCCCCGGCGGCGAGGCCAGCGCCCTGCGCCTGTCCGCGCAGGGCATGAAGCCCCTTGTCATTCCCTGGCCCGATCTGCCCGCTGCTCTGGCTGCGGGGCGGCTTGACGGCCTGGTCACGACATTCGAGACGGCGGCCAGCGCCAAGCTGTGGGAGCAAGGCATCCGCTACGCTTACGAGGACCGCGCCTATTTCGCCCAGTATGTGCCCCTGATCTCGGCCGCTTTCTGGAATCGCCTGTCCGCCCAGCACAAAAAGGCCTTGTCCGACTCATGGGAAGCCACGGTCGGTCAATCCAGGGTTTCGGCGGCCCAGGCCCAAGCCGTGGCCCGCTCGGTTCTGATCGCCAACGGCCTGCGCATCACCACCCCCAGCCTTCAGGAAGGCGAGCAGGCGCGAAGCCAGCTTATGAAGCGGCAGCCCGAGATGATCAAGTCGCTGGGCATAGACCCCAGCCTGCCCGAACGCGCTGCGACCTCGGGGGGCAAGCCGTGACTTTTCTGGGCCAGAGCATCACGCGCCATTCCTTGATGCAATTTCTGCTGGTGGCCGCCATTGCAGCAAGTCTTTCGGCGGGGCTGGTCGGCCTTCTGCTGAACGATCTGATGCGCCAAAAGGATGAAATCTTCGATGAAGCCGTGCATGGCAGCAAGTATCGCGCCAGGCTGATCAGCGACCACGCTGCACGCTCCTTCGAGGCCGTCGACCTCATTCTTTTCGGGGCCGCCAGCGATTTTGGGCATGCCGACAAATTTCCCCCTCCCCAGGCAATTCGCAACAGGCTGCATGAGCGTCTTTTGTTTCTGCCTCAGATAGTCACACTGGCGGCCTATGGCGCCGATGGCAATCTGATCGCTGATGCCAGGCGTCTTAATGCCCAGGAAGATGTCTCGGCTCAGCATTTTTTCAAACATCACCGAGACGAAGGAACGCTTTTTCTTCTGGAGGGTCCTTCCTCCCGGCGCTTTGACACGTCAGGACGCTATTCCTTGCGTCTGTCCCGGCTGGTTTCGTCACCCGATGGGAAGTTTCTGGGAGTCCTTCTGGCGGAAGTTGACCCCAAATTCTTCAGCTCCTTCTATCGCGAGGAAGACCCTTTCGGATTCGACATGGCCGCCCTTTTCGACAGTGACGGCACCATCATGGCCTCGGAGCGGCCAGATATTCTGGAACTGGGTAAGAACATCGCAGACTTGGCGCACTTGACAGGAATTACCTATCCCAAATCCCCCATAAGCGGGATTCAGCAGTTAGAAACGGAAAACACCATTGCCGTGTTCCACCAGCTTCCCAATTTCACGCTGCGGGTGGGGGTCATGGTGGATCGCAGGCAACTGCTTGATTCCTGGCAATCAAACGCCCGCGAAACCTATCTCATTATCGCGGGCATTGTGACCGCGCTGGTCGGTTTTCTGATCATCATCGCTACCCTGCTGCAAAGACGCACGGCAATTGAAGAGGCCTTGCGAAATAGCGAGGCGCATTTAAGAGCCGTCTTCGATCATACCGACATCGGGATCATTCAGGCCGATACGAACGGAACCATCCGTTCGGTTAATCCGGCTTTTGCCCGCATGATGGGAGGGCGGCCCGAGGATTTCGGCGGGAAAACCTGGAGAGAGATTACCCACCCAGACGATATCGAGACGAATTCCAGGCTTTTCGATGATCTGCTCAGCGGCAAACGCGAACGCTACATCATGGAAAAACGCTATAGGCGCTTTGATAACAACCTGATCGTCTGGGCAAAAACGAATGTCTCCCTGGTTCGCCTTGAGGACAATGACTATCCTCTGATTTTCGGCATGGTCGAAGACATTACAGACACGCGAAGAAGCAAGGACACGATCGAAGCCCTGCTAAGACGCAGCCAGTTGTTGTTAAGCGCCATCGGCGAGGGCATTCTGGGCCTGGACCCTTCCGGGCGCGTCGCCTTCGTCAATCCGGCGGCGGAAAGTCTACTGGGCTATTCCGCCAAGGAAATGATCGGTCGAAGAAGCCATGAGCTCGTCCACCGGCATCAATCCGACGCAGCGGCGCATCAGGATGCGGATTGCCCCATGCAGGCGGTCTTAAGCGATGGCAATCCCCGCCAAGTCCTAAAGGACGGTTTCTGGCGCAAGGATGGCTCCATGCTGCCGGTCGAGTATGTAGCGACGCCCATGACTACGGAATCGGGAATCGAAGGTGCGGTCATCGCCTTCAGGGACGTTACGCGCCAGCTTGAATCCGACCAGGAAATCATGCGCTCGAACGCCGAGCTTGAGCAATTCGCCTACGCCGTCTCGCACGATCTTCAAGAGCCTCTGCGCATGGTCGCAAGCTACGTCCAACTGCTGGGTCGGCGCTACCAGGGCAAGCTTGATCACGACGCCGACGATTTCATCTCCTTTGCCGTCGATGGCGCCAAGCGTATGCAGCAGATGATCACCGATCTGCTTGATTATTCGCGTATCCAGCGCAAGGGAAATCCGATGACCAGCGTGTCCCTGGACGAGCCCCTGTTGGAAGCGCTTAAGAATCTGGAATTGTCGATCGATGAGGCCGGAGTCACCATCAACATCGAGACGAAACCACTGCCCACGCTTACCGCAGACAGCGCCCAGATCGCCCGCTTGTTCCAAAATCTGATCGGCAATGCCATCAAGTACAGGAGCAAAGACCGAGAGACCGTCATCGCCATTCGGGCCAAACGGGTGGATTCCCATTGGGAATTTGACATCGCAGATAACGGCATCGGCATCGATCCGCAATATTTCGAGCGGATTTTCCAGGTGTTTCAAAGGCTGCATGCCAGGTCCGATTATCCCGGCACCGGGGTCGGACTTGCCATCTGCCGACGCATTGTCGAGCGTCATGGCGGTCGAATCTGGGTGACATCCGATCCAGGAAAGGGATCGACCTTCTGTTTTACGCTGCCCGCCAATTGACGCTCTTCCCCTTTCTCTTCGCAGCCTAAATTAGTATCATTTTTATTCAAATGCTCATCGTTGCACATTCCGTTATCACTGCGGTTATATTGCGCTTTTCTTTTGCAAAGCGTAGATTGAAAGGGCATTGCTCGGGCACCTCAGGAGGGGGGCTTTCTCCCTAGGGCCCTTCAGCAAGCGAAGGCAAAAAATGAATTCCCAAGTTCCCATCGATGCAAAGTCAGACAAGCGGCGCAAGCTCAGGCTGCTCTTTCTCCTGACCCTCGGGGTCTGGAGCTTTCTTGCCGCCTTTTCCGCCTGGAGCGGCTATTCCCAGCTTGAAGAGCATCTCTATACCGTAGCCCGGGAGCGCGGCCAAAGCCTGTTCGACCTGATGGAAATTACCCGAGAATGGAATGCCCGCCATGGCGGCGTCTATGCCCCCGTTTCAAAGACAAATCCGCCCAACGAGTTTCTGAAAGTGCCCAGGCGCGATCTGGCGACCGGCAGCATGAAGCTGACCATGGTCAATCCCGCCTATATGACTCGCCAGATTTCAGAAGTCGCCAAGGAAAGGGGCGGGCTTTCCTTTCACATCACAAGCCTCAATCCCATCCGTCCGGCCAACGCCCCCGACCCCTGGGAAGCAAAGGCGCTTCAGGCCTTTGAAACGGGGACACCCGCCCTTCTCGAAATCGACCGCACAGGCCCCGCCCCCATGTTTCGCTTCATGGCACCGTTGCGCGTTGGCGAGCCCTGCATGCTTTGCCACGCCAAGCAGGGATACAAGGTTGGCGACATCAGGGGCGGCATCGGCGTCATCATGCCCGCAGCTTCCACTCTGGCCTCCTTTAGCGATCAAGTTTCCCGCATGCTGCTTGTCCACGCGGTGGCATATATAGCCGTCTGTTGTCTGCTCGCACTTCTCTTCTTCAAGACGCAGGCCCATATCCAGGCTTTAAGCGATGCCAAGCATGCCCAAGAGGCGTTGGTTCAAAAGCGAACCCAGGAACTGACCGAAGCCAACGCAGCACTTGGCCGCTCGAATGCCGAACTCGAACAGTTCGCCTATGCTGTCTCCCACGACCTGCAAGAGCCCCTGCGCATGGTTGCCAGCTATGTACAGCTCTTGGGGCGGCGCTATCAGGGCAAGCTGGATGCTGACGCCGATGCCTTCATCGGCTTTGCCGCCGATGGGGCCAAGCGCATGCAGCGCATGATCACCGATCTTCTCGACTATTCTCGTGTGCAGTCGAAAGGAGAGCCCTTTCTGCCTGTGGCATTGGGTGAGTCTCTCGATCTGGCGCTGGGCAATCTGGATTTGATCATTCAGGAGACGGAAACGAAACTCTCTCTTCCCACCGGCGGCATGCCGACGGTCCTGGGCGACAAAAGCCAACTAAGCCGCCTGTTTCAGAATCTGATCGGTAATGCCATCAAATACCGCAATCCCAACCAGCCCCCCAAGATCAGCCTTGAAATTTCTTGGAAGAATCCCTTCTGGGTCATCGCCGTCTGCGATAGGGGCATCGGTATCGAGCCTCAGCATTTCGAGCGCATTTTTCGTGTCTTCCAGCGGCTGCACGGGCGGGACAAGTATGAAGGCAGCGGCATCGGTCTCGCCATCTGCAAAAAGATCGTCGAGCGCCATGGCGGACATATCTGGGTTGAGTCGCAACCCAACCAAGGGGCCTGTTTCTGCTTTACCCTGCCCGCCCTTCCCGAGACAGAAAAGAGCGAGTAGGCGCCATGGATGAAAGCATCTTTAAAACCTCCGAATTCGTGGTAGCGGCACCACATCCCGACGATGCCGCCTTTGCCTGCGGCGGCTTGCTGGCCGAAGCCATCCGGCGGGGCATCGGTGTCGCCATTCATACGCTGTTTACGGTCACCACCTTCGCCGATGGCAAGACCTATGATGATCCCGCCCTACCGACCGCCAAGCGGCGCAAGGAAGAAGAGGCCTATGCTGCTCTGCTGGGTCAGGGCTGCAAGCTGGTCTATCACGATTTCGAAGAGGCGCTGGTGCGAAAGCAGGGCTCGTTCGAGGCCATCTATGATCCCAACGCTTTCGGGCCAATCGACCAAGCGGCAGCCGACGACATCGCCCATATCCTCAAAGCGGCAACAGGGGAAGGCAAGACCCTGCTGTTGCCCATGGGGCTCGGCCATCATCTGGATCACAGTCTGGTGCGCGACGCAGGTCTTGGCATCATGCCCCTGCCCGCCCGGCTGTATCTGTATGAGGACCTGCCCTATGCGCAAGATTACACGCCCGATGACATCGGCGTTATCGCCCAGGGCTTTGCCGCCGCCCATGCCAGAACGGCCAGCGCCAGCTTGATCAGCTACCCGGATTTCGAGGCCATAAAGCGCAGGGGCATGGCCTGCTACCCCTCGCAGGATGGCGATGGCAGTGTGAGCGCCCAGACTCTTGATTGCGGCCGGCGCCTGATTGCCGATGGCGTTGCCGAACGCTATTGGCAGCTTGGCTAAGGACAGTCTAAATTGCCCGCACGTGTGGATCATAGGATGACATGACAATGAGTGCCGTCGACTGGGCGACCATACACAGCCGCCCCCTGATCGCCGTTCCCGGTTGCTGGCAAAACTGCAACGGCTTTTGCTGCGCCAACAATCATCCCGACATGCGCTTTCGCCTGATTCCCGGTGGCGGCAAGGGGACCACCGTCATCTATCTTGAAGACGAGTACCAGTGGCTGAAGGCCAACGGCCATGTTATTTGCGGCGAGGAAAAGGGTGGGGAGATCCAGCTTCTCTCCTTCGATTTCGGGGGGCCTCGGCCCATTCAGTTCCGCACAGCACCCTGCGCCCTCATGGGACAGTGCAATGACCTCTGCACCAAGCCGCTCTTGTGCCGCACCTATCCCTTTCTGCCCGTCTTCGGCTGCGACGGAGAGATCGAGGAGCTGCTACCCGCCTCGATCCTGGATGCCACCCTAACCCTCAAGGAGGGGCGCGATCCCTGCCCGCTGGCCAAGGATCAGGCTTTGTTCCTGAAGGCCCTGGAGAGCGAACCGGAGCTGTCTCGCGCCTTGCGTCATCCTTATCTGATTCTGGTCAGTCAGGCGGTCAAGGCCTTCATGACCTCGTATCAGGCCAGGCTCAAAGCCTGGGAGGGCTTTAGCACCTTGCAGGGAACCGCCTTCTGGCAGGGCTGGGAGATGCAATATCTGGGGCGCAGGCTGGTCGATCGCGAAGCGGTGGCGGCCCATCTGCGCCACATCCATGCCGAACTTGCGAAGCGTTACGGAGACGTTCTGGCATGAGGCGTATTTCGGCCTTGCTGCTGGGCATCCTTCTGCCCTTCCTGGCCGTGCTGGCAGCAGCCCCTCCGGGCTGGGGCGGGCTGGGGGGCTGGGACAATTTCTATCTCGACACCTATCCCTGGAATTTCAGAAATCAGCCCAAGCACCTGATCATCGGCACCGGCTGCTGGACCTGGACCGCCGAGGCCTATATGCCCAAGGGCAGCCATCAGCAGGTCACCACCCAGCGCGCCTCACTGCATGCCGCCCTCAACGACGTTTTACACGAACAAGCCCCGGACGCGTCCCAGCGCTTCTACGCCTTTGGCCGCCCCGATGTCGATTTCGACCGCCATCTCGTCTCGATCCATCAAGCCGTGCGCCAGGGCGATGTGAAAAGCCTGGTCTATATCAACAATCCCGGATCGCTGCAGGCCTTCACCCGCCCGGCCAATCTGCCGCTTGCCCTGGACGTTCTTGACGACATCGAGAAAAACTATCCCGCCCTGGCCAAAGATGCCGCCACCTACCGCGCGGCCCTGCTGGCCTCCAACGGCTACGCCAAATCAAAAGAATCGCCTGCCTCCTGGCAGGACGGAATCTCGCAATGGGGGAAGGGGGTCGCCAAGCGGCTGCGAGGTTTCCTGGACAGCGCCTCTTTCACCCCCTATGCAACCCTGCGCGATCAAGAACAAGGAGATACCCTGTTTAGGCAGGTTCGCTCTAATTACGACAACCAGACCACCTGCACGACGCCCGAGCGCGCCCTGATGGCGCCGGATCAATATTGGATCGGATCGGGCGGCGATGCGGTCTGGCAGGCCTGGCTGCGTCTGGCCGCAGGTCTAGCCAACGCGCATAACATCCCCTTCGTCTACTACATTCCGCCGCATCTGAACGTGCCGGAAGATCGCTACCGGAGCGAATTCAAACCCCACTTCGCAGACAGGATCGAGGCGGTGCTGGCGGGCCTGCCCAATACCCATCTGATCGATCATGCCATCGGCCACGGATTGTCGCCCTGCGATCAGGTCTATGACAGCGAGCGCCTGTTCGGTGCGGGCTATCTTTTCAATTTCGCAGGCAAGCTGAAGCAGTCGCGCTTGCTGCTGGCCGACCTATCCCGCCAGGGTCTGCTAGCGACGACAGGTGCGATGCACTTTGCAGCCCCCACAAGATGGGAGGCCAGCCTGCCTGATCTTGGTTTCAAACCCACCGTTCTAAGTGACGCCGCAACCGTCCCCATTCGCGAGGAACTGATCCGCTGGGACGAATGGAAGCTCTCGCGCCCGAAAACGGAGATTACGCCATGAAAGCTTGGCTTTTAGCGCGCCCTTGCCTTAGAAATCTCCTGACCGGTATCGTGCTGGGGCTGGGCCTTTTGCTGCTGGCGGGCCAACAGCTTCAAGATCAATCGGGCCAGGGCACGGCCTCATACTATTCACAGTTCTAGGGAGTTTTCATGAGCGTTTCCGAATCAGATCTTCTGGCCTTTCTGGCAAGCCAGTTGAAGCGCAAGGACATCGGCTGCGAAGCCGCCATGGGCAAGACGCCGGGCTGGGATTCGATGGCCCAGGTCGATCTGATCCTGGCGCTTGAGCAGCGCTTCAATGTCCAGGTGCCGCCTGACATGTTCGGCCAACTGACCAATGTTCCGGCCCTGCTGGAGTTTCTGGCGTGAGGCTGTTGCATCGGCCGGTAGAACACTGGGCTGCGATTCGGCCCGATGCGCCTGCTGTCGATGAAGCTGGCGCCGTCTGGTCTTATGGCGAGCTCTGTTCCCGCATGCGCCGACTGGCCGCCCTGCTGCGCCGCCTGGGAATCGCACGCAATAACCGGGTTGCCGTGCTGATGGACAACAGCGCCCATGCCTACCAGGCCCTTTTGGGCATTCTGGCCGCCGATGCCTGCTTCGTGCCCTTCAATCCGGGATTTCCAGCATTGCGTCTGGCCGACATCGCGGCCCAGGCCGAGCCCATGGCCGTCGTCACCTTAAGCAAACACCTGCCCCTGCTGGGCGATATTCTGGGCCATGCTTCGGTGGAGAGTTCACCCTTCGTGATCGTGCTGGATGCCGATGCCCCGCCCGAGGTCAGCGCCTCGATTCCCCCATCGCACCTGTTCACCGCCACCGATCTGGCCCGTGAATCCGATGGCTTCGTGCCCGCACAAAACCGCGAGGAGGATCTGGCCTATATCCTGTTCACCTCGGGCACCACGGGCAGACCCAAGGGCGTTATGCTCTCGCACCGGGCCGTTATGTCGGTGCTGCGCTGGAGCGTCGATTTGTGGAAGCTAACGCCCGCCGACCGTTTCGCCAATCATTCGCGCCTGACCTTCGATGTCTCGATGTTCGACATCTTCGCGGGCTTTCTGGCGGGCGGCACGGTCTGCCCGATCATCCTGGCCAAGGACCTCACCTTCCCCGGCGATTTCATCCGCAAGGAGCGGATCAGCGTTTGGTGTTCGGTGCCGGGCGTCATCGGCATGATGATCAAATCGCGCCAGTTGGCCGCTGGCCCTATGGATACGCTGCGCCTCGCCCTTTTCATCGGCGAGGCTTTGCAAACCCCCTGGGCGGCGGAATGGCGGCGCCTGCAACCCGATGTGCCGATCTGGAACACCTATGGCCCCACCGAGGCCGCCATCTTCTGCACGGCCTTTCTGGTCGATGTCGATGCCCCCCTGGATACCGCAAAGCCTGTGCCCATCGGCAAGCCCAGCACCGATTGCGAATTATTCGTGCTGAAGACCAACAGCGACGCCTTGGCGGATGCTGGCGAAGTGGGACGCTTGATGATCACCGGCACACAACTGGCGCACGGCTATTGGCGCGCGCCCGAGATCACCACCCGGGCCTTTCGGCCCAATCCCTTCAAGCGCGATCTGGGCTGTTTGATGTACGATACCGGCGATCTGGCCATGATGGGCGAGCAGGGCCATCTGGTCTGGATGGGACGCGCCGACAGCCAGGTGAAGGTGCGAGGCTATCGCGTGGAACTGGGCGAGATCGAGACCGTGCTGCATGCCGCCCCAGAGGTGCATGACGCGGTGGTGATGCTCTCGACCTCGGGCAACGATCTGGTGGCCGCCGTCATTCCGGAACATGGTCACGAGACCGTGAGCGAGGAAAACCTGCAAGCCTTCCTGGCCCACCAACTGCCCGCCTATATGATTCCGGCCCGCTTCCTGTTCCTGGCGGATTTCCCGCGCAACGACAATGGCAAGGTGGACCGGCGCCAGCTTCAGGGCAGATTCGATTGACCAATTTCTATACCAGCCTTCTGTTCCTGGGCGAGATGCTGGCGGCAGCCGGTTTGTACCGCTGGCTGGCCCCCAGATTGTCTGCTTCAAGCCGCGCGTTCTCGCTGATTCTGATAAGCCTGTTCTTTCTGGCCCAGTTGAAGGCGGGCACGCCCTTCCTGATCGCCACCGGCCTCTATGCCACGGTTGCAGCACTTGTTGCCTATGGCTTTGGGCAATTCCAGGCCCTGAAGCAGGGCACGCTGAAACTGGCGGGGATTATCCTGCTGGCGGGTCTGGTGCTGCTGCTGGTGAAATACCGCTTCTATGCCTCGCTGCTGCTGGCAGGTCTGGTCGATTTCAAAGCCTTCTCGGTTTTGGAATGGCTGGGTCTGTCCTACATGACCTTTCGCGCCATTGATCTTTGGGTGCAGGCCAGACGCGCCAAGGTGGCCCCCGACCCCTTCACGGCAGCGGCCTATCTGGTTTTCTTTCCGGCCTTTGTGGCGGGACCGGTCAATCGCTTTCGCGACTTCGCCAATGATCTGGCGGCCCCCCCAACCCCGTTGGCTTTCGACGAGCTGAGAGCGATTGCAGAGCGCCTGGGGCTGGGTGTTATCAAGATTCTGCTGCTGGCCGAATTTTTCCGCACCAATTCGCCGATCGGCCTAGCCTCGCCCGAGGGACTGTCGCCCGCCTTCCTGATGATCGGGCTGTTTTGCCAACTGGCCTATATCTATTTCGATTTCTCGGGCTATTCCGACGGCGCCATCGCCACGGCCCGCCTGTTCGGCCTCAAGCTGCCTGAGAATTTCAATCACCCCTATCTGGCGCGCAATCTTCAGGATTTCTGGAACCGCTGGCATATCAGCTTCGTCCATTGGTGCCGCGACTATATCTATTTCGTGCTGCTGCGCTCCTTGCGCCTTCGGGCGCGCTGGATGGGCGATCTGGGCGCCAATCTGGCCGCCATCTTCACCACCTTTTTCTTCATGGGGGCCTGGCACGGCGACGGGCTCAACTGGCTGCTCTATGGCGTCTATCACGGGCTGGGCATGGCGGGACTGGTGGTGGGGCGGCGCTGGTTGGCGACAGCAGCCCCCGATCTTAACGCCAAGCTGGCCGACAGCCGGATTTTCGGATTCGTATCGGTGCTGGCAACTCTGTCCTTCGTCTCGGTGGGCCTGCTGCTGACCCACGACATCGCCTTCGCCAAACAAGGTGCCGCGATCCTGCTGGGGTTGTGAGAGGGGATCAGGTCACTTCTCGCTCTGTCGCGCCAAGCCATCATCTCAGGGCCAGCAGCCAGTTCTCGTATCCCCCATGGTCGAATCTTCTGACCGGCTCGCCTACCAGGCCTGACAGGCCCTCGTTGCGCTTATCAACTTCCAGAAGACCGCCCCGGCAGGTCTTGAGAACGGGCCATAGTCCTGGAATGGTTTCATCCTCGCCGCCATCGATGTCGATCTTGAAATAGTCGGCTTTCGGAATGGGGGTGGCGCCACTCACCGCTTGTCTGTGGATCTGGCACACCGTCCCCAGATTGTTGAGCCGGATGGTTTCTTCAAGATAGGGGATGCAGGCCTCGTCCATCTCGTAGATATCGATCCTGCTGGGTAACAATCGGCGCAGGAAGAAGGCTGTGTGATTGCCGATCAGCACCCCGATCTCCAGGATGTGCTTCCCTGGTTCCCAGGCGGCTTCGATGGCCAGCAACTCATCTTCCTCGGTCAAAGCACCGCTTAAGTGATAGAGGGTCGATTCGATGGCCTGAGCGTTGAAGGTGGCCAGGGGAAACTTGAAGTCGGCCACCTCGATGATCCTGGTTCCCGCCTCGATCGCCCGGCCGAGCAGGACGTGTCGGTCGTATTTCGGGTTGCCTTCGGCGGCCTTCTCGAAAGAGGAAAGACCGCTGCCGCCGGCAAGGACCTCGTTCATGCCCTGAATCCAGGAACCATCTGCCGAGGGTTGTATTTGGTTGAGCCTTCTTGCTGCTTCGATCCCTTTCTGGGCAGTCTCCCGCTTCATATTGGCAAAAGCCGAGCCATAAAGCGCCAACGTGTCGTTCGGGACCTGTCTCAGAACCTCCTCACAGAGCCGGTCGAGTTCGCCATGACGCTCCCATTCACCCTTGGTCAAAATCCCAAGGATGGTTTCCCTTTGGGTTGCGATGATGGGATCACTCATGCAAGCTTCGCTTCGCCGCCGCCTTGGTGTCCCCGCCTACTTGTGCTCGACGCCCTTTTCATCGAGCAAACGGGCCAGTTCACCGGTCTGGTTCATTTCGCGCACGATGTCGCAACCGCCCACGAATTCGCCCTTCACGTAAAGCTGGGGGATGGTCGGCCAGTTGGTGAACTCCTTGATGCCGTCGCGAAGCGAGGGATCGGTCAGCACATCGACGCCCTTGAACTTGACGCCCCTCTCGCTCAGCACCTGGACCACGGCGGCCGAGAAGCCGCATTGCGGAAACATCGGCGAGCCCTTCATGTACAGCACCACCGCGTTGTCGGTGATGTCCTGCTTGATACGGGCGAAAACCGGATTGTCGTTCATGAAGGGCCGCTCCTGTTTGATGAATATCCCTGGCCGATATGGGGGTTGGAAGCCATGCTGTCAACCGGCAGTCTTCCAGGCCCCCCAGGAATAGAGGGCAAGCGCTGACCAGATGCAGCAGAAAGCGAGGGCATGGGACAGGGTAAAGCCTTCGCCATACACGAAAACCGCCAGCAGGAATTGAAGCGAGGGATTCAGATAGAAAAGCAGGCCCAGCGTGGTCAGGCTCAGCTTGCGGGCTGCCTTGGCGAAGAGCACAAGGGGGATGGCGGGCAGCAGACCGCCCAGGAGCAGCAGCGAATCCAGGCCTGGCCCTTGGTGCAGAAAGGCGGCCTGTCCCTCAAGTTCCAGCCAGATCATGTAGATGGCAGCCAGAGGGGCCAGAAGCAGGGTTTCGGCGAACAGGCCCAGAAGCGAATCGGCAGGTGCCTGCTTGCGCACGAACCCATAAAGGGCGAACGAACAGGCCAGAAGCAGGGAAATCCAGGGGATTTGTCCGAGAGCCAGGATCAGAATGCCGACGCCCACGACCGCCAGCAGAATCGACAGCTTCTGGCGGGGCGACAGGCGTTCTTTCAGCAGGATCGACCCCAGCGCCACCGAAACCAGGGGATAGATGTAATAGCCCAGGCCCGACTGCAGAATTTGGCCGTTGGTGGCGGCCCAGATGAAGCCGCCCCAATTGATGGCGATCAGTGTCCCCGAGGCCAGGAACCAGCGCAGACGTCTGGTATCCTTAATAAGGATCAGGGCGTCGGCCAGTTTGCCCATCGCGGCCACGGCCAGAAGCACGAAGGCCAATGACCACAGCGCCCGGTGGGCCAGAACCTCGAAGGCCGAGATGCCCTTGAACAGATGAAAATAGACGGGAAAGAAGCCCCAGATGCAATTGGCGGCAGTGGCGTAGAGAGCTGCTTGGCGAGCGGTGAAGCTCACGCGCCCTCGGGCAGTTCGGTCGTCAGCGCCAGGGCATGCAACTCGCCGCCCATGCGCCCACCCAGGGCGGCATAGACCATCTGGTGCTGGGCCACGCGACTTTTGCCCTTGAAGGCCTTCGAGACCACTTTTGCCGCGTAATGATCGCCATCGCCAGCCGTATCCTCGATAGTGATCTCGGCGTCCGGCAGGGCTTCCTTGATCAGGGTCTTGATGGTGTCGGCTTCCATGGGCATCAAACTGTCTCCTATGCGGCGAGTGGACCCGAGAGCGGCTTGAAGCCGGGAAGGCCCGGCACATGCCACCACTGCTCGGCAATCATGCTGTAATAAGACCTAAAATCGGCTGTATGGATCAGGTCGTTGTCTGCGATCTGGGAAAGTGGGGGCTGGGTGCCGAAAAATCCACCCCTGACCTTGCCGCCCATCAAAAGATGGGGGGCCGCCGTTCCGTGATCCGTGCCGTGGCTGGCGTTTTCCTGGGCGCGCCTGCCGAATTCCGAATAGGTCATGACCAGGACGCGGTCCCATAAGCCTTTTCCCAGCAAAGCCTGACGGAAAGCGGCCAATCCCTGGGCCAACTCGCCCAGCAGCTTTTCGTGGGTGCCCGCCTGATTGGCGTGGGTATCGAAGCTGCCATGCGACAGCTTGATCACGGGGGGCAGGATGCCCGCCAGCAAAAGGCGCGCCGCACTTTCCATGGCGGATCCGAAGGGGCCATCGGGGAATCCGGCCTGCATTTTCACCTGGGCCAGCCGCTCGGGCACGATCTGATGGGCGGCTTTGAGATTGAGTGCCCGTGTCGCCACGACATGACCGAGCGCTTTGGTGTGATCCTGCCCGTTCTTCTGCCCGCCTCCGCCGACCATTCCCGTCTGTTTGAGACCCAGACCCTGGCGATCCAGCGTCACCACGGCCAGATTGCCGCCCTCGAAGGGGCCGGGAGAACTGTTGCCCAGAACCAGCACATGGGCCGGATGCTGCGCACTTCCCGCCGGGGGCAGGCGGGGCTCGGGCAGTAGGTCGGCCACCCAGCCTTCGCTTGCCACCTTGTCGGCATCCGATGCTGTTTCCCAGATTTCGATCGAGCGAAAGTGCGAGCGGTTAGGCTTGGGATAACCGAGGCCCAGCAGAATGGACAGCTCCTGCTCCTTCCAGACGGGCATCAGGGGAGCCAGGGCGGGATGCAATCCCAGATCGTGCGACAGATGAATGACCTTGTCGCGGGGAATGGCCAGCCTGGGGCGCAGCTTTGCGTAAAGCGGATCGTTATAGGGGATAACGGTATTCAGGCCGTCATTGCCGCCATTCAGCTCGATCATAACCAGCGTGCGATCCCAGGCAGGAGCCGCCCTGCCATTTCTGGGCAGAAAGGCGGTTCCGGCGGCACCTAGCCCCAGGGCCAAAAGATCGCGTCTGGAGAAGGAACCGGTCATGTCATTTCACCTGATAGGCCGGATCGAGAAACAGCTGCAGGGCGGCGCGGCGCAAGCTGATTCCGGTTTCCGCCACGGGATCGACCGGGGGAATGGCCAGCATCAGCCGTTTCATGGTGGCGACGGAACGCGGATTGGCCTCGCGGTCGAGATCGGCCAGTGAGGGCATGGCGCTGGGATTGTCGAGTGCCAGGGGGTTGTAGCCCGCCCCCAAGCCGGGATCGGCGCCGTCCGATTCGCGTCCTCTGGCCAGCCTGCGCAGCAATTGCTCGCGCCTAGAAAGCGTGGTCGAGGTGATCCAGGCTTGGCCTCCCGGCCAGCCTTTGACGTTGGGGGGATCGAACAGATCCTGGCCCAACGCCTTGCCAAGATGGGCCAGCCGCTTGCCGTCCATGCTCTTGATGCCCAGCAGGCGCAGCGACCCCACGGCGATATCGACTGGCGATTTGATCAGGCTGCCCTTGTTTTCCGCAGCCCAGAAGGCAGGCAGGGTGAGCAGGGCCTTTAGCACCGGACGGATTTCATAGTTGTTGTCGCGCAAAAGAGCGGCCAGGCGCTGCAACTCGGCCTCGTCGGGCTCGGGCGAGACGAATTCCAGCCAGAGTTTCTTGACCAGATGCCTAGCCGTCTGGGGATGCTCCAGCAGCACCCGCACCACATCCTCGCCCGTCCTGACATTCTGGCCCAGCACCTGCTTGATACCCGGATCGTGCTGGCGCGCATTGAAGACCACTTCGCCGCTGCGGGGATCAAAATTCCAGCCGGTGAACGCCCTGGCCGCTTCCTTGACGTCGCGCTCGGTGAAATGGCCCTCGCCCAGGGTGAAAAGCTCCATCAACTCCCTGGCGAAGTTCTCGTTGGGCTGGGATTTGCGGTTGGCCTGGCTGTCCAGATAGAGAACCATGGCCGGGTCATGCGTGATTTCTTTCAGCAAATCGCCGAAATTGCCCAGGGCGTGATCGCGAAACAGCAGATTCTGCCGGTACAGAAAGCCCGGCCATTTCACCTTTTGCAGGCTGGACGTGAAGTGATTATGCCAGAACAGCACCATATGTTCGGTAAAAGGCGAATCGGTGGCCAGCATCTCGCCCCACCACCAAGCCTTCAGGGCCAGCCCCCGCTCGTTGATATCCTTGCGGAAATCCATTTTTTCCGCGTCGCTCAGGGTCTGGCGCTCGGCCCGCCCGGGCAGCGGCTGGTCGAGATCCGAGAGCGGCTGGGTGAAGGGGCGCGCGATGACGAAGCCGAAAATCTCTTCGACCGCGGAGTCGTGGGAATATTGAAGCAAACGCTCGATTTCATAGCGGGAAGGCGAGCCGAAGCCCGTGCGGGCCAGAAGATGACGCGCCTCGTCGAAGGTCAGGGCCATGCCTGGGCGAGCCGCCAGAAGAAGAAAGATCAAAAGGAACAAGCGCTTCATGATGGTTCCAGCATAGCGCAGGACAGCTTTTCGGGCTAGTCCGCCGATGGGGCTTGAGCGCTTTGCTTTCCTGTGTATGATGGCCCGCCACATTCGACCGCGCGGACAGAGGTGGCAGCACATGGAAATCAAGGAAGCATTGGCCTTCGACGACGTTCTTCTGGTTCCGGCGGCCTCCGAGGTCCTGCCAGCGCAAGTCGATACCCGCACGCGCTTTACCCGCACCATCGATCTCAACATCCCCCTGGTCTCGGCCGCCATGGATACGGTGACCGAAAGCAGCCTGGCCATTGCCATGGCCCAGGCGGGCGGTATCGGCGTCATTCACAAGAATTTCGAGATCGAGGCCCAGGCCGACGAGGTGCGCAAGGTCAAGAAGTTCGAATCCGGCATGGTGGTCAATCCCTTGACCATCCATCCCGACCAGACCCTGGCCGACGCGCTGAAGCTGATGGCCGATTGGCGCATCTCGGGCATTCCCGTGGTCGAGCGCGGCTCGGGCAAGCTGGCGGGAATCCTCACCAACCGCGACGTGCGTTTTGCTTCGGCCCCCAATCAGCCGGTCGCCGAACTGATGACCAAGGATAGTCTGGTCACGGTGCGCGAGAATGTGAATACCGACGAGGCCAAACGCCTGTTGCACCACCACCGCATTGAAAAGCTTCTGGTGGTCGATGACGTTTTTCGCTGTATCGGTCTGATCACGGTCAAGGACATTGAAAAGGCCAAGATGCATCCCGACGCCTGCAAGGACGATAAGGGGCGCCTGCGCGTGGCGGCCGCCACCAGTGTTGGCGAGGCGGGCAAGGAGCGCGCCGCAGCCCTGATCGGCGCCGAGGTCGATGTGATCGTGGTCGATACCGCGCATGGCCATTCCAAGGGCGTTCTCGACACCGTGGCCGCCATCAAGAAGATGTCCAGTTTGGTCCAGGTGGTGGCGGGAAATGTCGCCACCCCGCAGGGTGCCAAGGCCCTGATCGATGCCGGGGCTGATGCCGTGAAGGTAGGCATCGGACCGGGAAGCATCTGCACCACTCGCATGGTGGCGGGTGTCGGCGTCCCCCAATTCACCGCCATTATGGAAACCGCAGAGGCCTGCAATGCAGCGGGTGTGCCCCTGATCGGCGACGGCGGCATCAAATTCTCGGGCGATATCGTGAAGGCTCTGGCGGCGGGAGCAAGCACCGTCATGATCGGCTCGCTACTGGCTGGCACCGAGGAAAGCCCTGGCGAAGTGTTCCTCTATCAGGGGCGTTCGTACAAAAGCTATCGCGGCATGGGCTCGTTGGGCGCCATGGCGCAGGGCTCGGCGGATCGCTATTTCCAGGCCGAGGTGCGCGATTCCCTAAAGCTGGTGCCCGAAGGGGTCGAGGGCCGCGTGGCCTATAAGGGTGCCGTCAATAATGTGCTGCACCAACTGGTGGGCGGGTTGCGCTCGGGCATGGGCTATACGGGCAGCGCCACCATCGCCGAGCTTCAGACCAAACGCGTGTTTCGGCGCATTACCGGGGCGGGCTTGAAGGAAAGCCATGTGCACGATGTCGCCATCACGCGAGAAGCGCCGAACTACCGCACGGAAAGCTAAGGGCGTGACACCGGGGGCGCGCCTTGAAGCCGTGATGGAGTTGTTGGCGGCTGTCGAAGGCTCGCCCAGGCCTGCCGATGGCGTGGTGGCGGCCTGGTTTCGTGACCGGCGCTTCATCGGCTCCAAGGACCGCAAGGCCATTCACGAGCGCCTCTATGATCTTATGCGCAGAAGGGCCCATCTGGGTTGGTGGCTTTCGCGCCTTCAACTGGCCGACAGCCCGCGCGCGCGCCTGCTGGCCCATCTGGCTCTGGCCGATCACGCCAAGATCGATCTTCTGAATGTCCTGTTCGACGGCGAGAAATTCCATCCGACGCGCCTTTCTTCGGACGAGCGCAAATGGACCACAGCGCTGGAGAAGGAGCGGCTTGATCATGCCGACATGCCCGATTGGGTAAAATACGAATATCCCGAATGGCTGGACCAAAAATTCCGCGCTCGTTTCGGCGAACGCTTTGCCGAGGAGATGCGTGCCCTGCTGTTGCCAGCAAGGCTTGATCTGCGCGTCAATGCGCTGAAGGCAACCCGTGAGGAGGCCATCGCCGCCTTGGCCCTGGAAGGCATTACCGCAACGCCGACCGACCTCTCGCCCTGGGGATTACGCTTGGCCGAGCGGGTCAATCTGATGGCCAGCAAGGTCTTCAAGGACGGGCTGGTCGAGGTGCAAGACGAGGGCTCGCAACTGGTGGCCCAATTGGTCGATGCCCAGCCCGGCATGGTGGTGTGCGATTTCTGCGCCGGTGCGGGCGGCAAGACGCTGGCTTTGGCTTCGATGATGAACAACAAGGGACGACTGGTCGCCTGCGATGTTTCCGAGGGGCGACTGCTCCGCTCCGCCGACCGCCTGAAGCGCGCAGGCGTGCATAATGTCACGCGCCATGTGCTGGATGCGCAGGGCGCCAAATGGCTGAAACGTCAGGCGGGCAGCTTCGATCGTGTGCTGGTCGATGCGCCCTGCACCGGCACTGGCACCTGGCGGCGCAACCCGGATGCCAAATGGAAGCTAACGCCCGAGGACTTGTCCGAACTTGTGGTCAAGCAGGCGGAGATTCTGGAGCGCGCATCCAGGCTGGTGAAACCGGGCGGCAGGCTGGTCTATGTCACCTGTTCGCTGCTGGCTGAAGAAAATGACATGCAGATTGATGCCTTTTTGCAAAAAACGCCTGGGTTCAGGAAGGAACCTGTCGACTCTGTCCAGGACTATCTGCGCCTCTCGCCTTTAGGCAATGGAACGGATGGATTCTTCGCGGCCAAACTGGTAAGAGCGGATTAAACTTAAGGGAAATGGAGCTATGACCGACCGCATTCTCATTCTCGATTTCGGATCGCAAGTCACGCAGTTGATCGCCAGGCGCGTGCGCGAATCCGGCGTCTATTGCGAAATCCATCCCTTCAACAAGGTGACGGCAGAGAGTCTGAAGGCCTTCGGCCCCAAGGGATTGATTCTCTCGGGCGGTCCTTCCTCGGTGCTGGATGCCAACGCGCCCCTGCCGCCCCCATGTGTCTATGAGTCGGGCCTGCCGATCCTGGGTATCTGCTACGGCCAGCAGTCGATGTGCCATCAGTTGGGTGGGCGGGTTGAATCGGGCCTTGAACGCGAATTCGGCCGCGCCTATGTCGAGATCACCGATGACTGCGCGCTGTTCCAAGGCGCCTGGGCCAAAGGCGGGCGCGAGCAGGTGTGGATGAGCCATGGCGACCGGGTGACCGCACTTCCTCCAGGTTTCCGCGCCGTCGGCACGTCGGAAGGTGCTCCCTTCGCCGCCATTGCCGACGACAAGAAGCACTATTACGGTGTGCAGTTCCATCCCGAGGTGGTGCATACGCCGCACGGCGCCAAGTTGCTGGCCAATTTCGTGCATGGCGTCTGCGGTTGCGCCAACGATTGGACCATGGCGGCCTTTCGCGCCCAGGAAATCGCCAAGGTGCGGGCTCAGGTGGGCAAGGGCAAAGTGATTTGCGGGCTTTCGGGCGGCGTCGATTCCTCGGTCGTGGCGGCCCTTTTGCACGAAGCCATTGGCGATCAGTTGGTCTGCGTTTTCGTTGACCATGGTTTCATGCGCCACGGCGAGGCCGATCAGGTGGTCAGCGTCTTTCGCGACCGCTTCAATATCAAGCTGGTGCATCGCGACGCCTCGGACCTGTTCTTGTCGAAGCTGGAGGGCATGACCGATCCTGAGAAGAAGCGCAAGACCATCGGCGGATTGTTCATCGATGTGTTCGAAGAAGAGGCGAAGAAAGTGGGCGGGGCCGATTTCCTGGCCCAGGGCACGCTTTATCCCGATGTGATCGAATCGGTCAGCTTCATCGGCGGGCCAAGTGTCACCATCAAAAGCCACCACAATGTGGGCGGACTGCCCGCGCGCATGAACATGAAGCTGGTCGAGCCCTTGCGCGAATTGTTCAAGGACGAGGTGCGCGCCCTGGGCCGCGAGTTGGGCCTGCCTGAGGAAATGGTGGGCCGCCACCCCTTCCCCGGTCCCGGCCTTGCCATTCGCATTCCGGGCCAGGAAATCACCCGCGAGAAATTGGAAACACTGCGCAAGGCCGATGCCATCTATCTTGAGGAAATCCGCAACGCAGGCCTTTACGATGCCATCTGGCAGGCCTTTGCCGTGCTGCTGCCGGTGCGCACCGTGGGTGTTATGGGCGATTCACGCAGCTATGACTATGCGCTGGCTTTGCGCGCCGTCACCAGTACCGACGGCATGACCGCCGATTTCTATCCCTTCGACATGAGCTTTCTGGGTCGTGTCGCCAACCGCATCATCAACGAGGTCAAGGGCATCAACCGTGTGACCTTCGATTGCACCAGCAAACCGCCAGGAACGATCGAGTGGGAATAGCGCCGCACGATGCAGACGCCCTGGTTTTACGAGTTCAAGGCCGAGATCGAGCGTGACGCCAAGGAGCTTTTGGCGGCCCGCGAGTCCAGGCTGCCCCAAGTCTGGTCCTATGACGAAGCCGTGGCCCGCACCCGCATTTTCTATATCGAGCGCATTACCGGCTACGCCACCTGCCAGAGCATTACCGAGGCAGAATGCGACGAGTTGCTGGCGCTGATAAAGGGACTGTGGGGGTAGGCGCTATCACCGTCCCCGCATCACCCCCGCCATCGCCAGCACGACCCAGCCACCCACGAAGCAGACCCCGCCCAGCGGCGTGATCAGGGGCCAGGCCAGGGCACCGGTCAGGGCCTTCAAGGTCAGCGAGCCTGAAAAGAAAAGAATTCCCGAAGAGAACAGAAAGGCCGAGAGATTGGCCATCCGCCTGCCTTCCGCGATCAAACGGTCGGCGGCCAGCAGGGCCAGCGCATGCCAGAGAGCAAAATGCGCGGCCTTTTCGCCAATCACCGCTTCATAGCTGCCCACTTCAAATCCATGGGCGGCATAGGCACCGAACCCCACGCCATAGGCACCTGCCACGCCCGCAATCATCAACCAGATCCGCATGTCTCTATCCTCGCACACAGCGGGCAAAATTGTAGATGCGCAACACGTCGCCCTGAGGTCCGTGCCCCTTGGGCAGGCGGGATTCGTCGCCGCTTTTGGGGCTGGAGCGCTGGGCCCCCGCCCCATGCACGTCGGTCAGCCGAAGCGGGCCGGATGATGGGCCCATGCCTCCCATCATGCCGCCGCCCATGCCAGGAGGAGGAGGACCGCCCATACCCCCCATGCCGGGAGGACCGCCCATCATGCCGCCGCCACCCAGATGGCCTTGCGCGGTGCCGAAGGAAATGTAAACCGCGAAGTCGCCGGGACGAGGTCCGTCGAGATGCGTAGTCGAGGTCCAGAAATAGGGCCATTCCGGCTTGCCGTCGTCGTCTTTAATCTGTGTGATGGCGAAGACAGGATCGAGTGCTGCCGAGCGCGTGGCCGAGGGCGAGCGGGCATAATCGACGATACTGTGCAGTTCCTTGGCGTTGGGCAAGCGCCAGTCGCTTTGGCCCGCGAAGGTAAGGTTCTCACAGAAGGCCAAGGCCTGTCCCCAATCGAGCTTCTTGCCGCTGTCGGCCTTGGTCCAGGTGAGCCCGGTGGCGCGATCCTCGATTGTGCCGTCGCCCTTGTCGCTGAAATCGTTCTTTCCATAGGCCGGGTTGCCGCGCACATAGCGCGCATACCAGACGCGCCCGCCCGGCCCGCCATCCTGCGGATAGGCCTTGATGCGCCCATCGGCGAAATTCACCCCGAAGAACGAGCGGTCGCGCCCCATGGTCAGGCCCAGATAGACGGATGACGTCACATATTGCGCATCGATGAAACGGCCCTGGCTGGGATAGTCGAAATCGAAGCTCTGCGTATCTAGATAGGGCCTGGCGTCTCGGGGTGCGCCCACCCTGCCGGGCTGTGCCGATCCGGTGGTGCCGGAAAAATTCATCAGGGAATAGAGTTCCTTGATGGTGGGGACGCGCCAATCGTCATGGCCGCCGGTACGCAGCGCCGCCGCTTGGCCCGCAGCTCCGGCCCAACTCGTTTGGTGAAATCCTTTTTCCCAGATCAGCCCGGTGACGAGATCGTCCACCGTGCCGTCGCCCCTGTCACGATAGCTGGCCGTGGCACCCTGATAATGGGCATCCTGACCGAAAAGAGGTTGGCCTGAGGCCGGGCAACCCGGGCGCCCCAAAAGGTCATAGCATTGAGTCTGGCCGGTATCGACGATGGCATAGCCGGGCTCTGCTGCAAGGGTGGGCAGGGCAAACAGGGTCAGAAAGGCGGCCAGGACGGATCGATCAACAGGCATCTACCCTCCTTGAAACAGGTTAAGCTGGGCCAAGATTGGAAGCTAACGGCAAAGAATTCAAGGAAAAGGCGGGAATGTGGCGCCCGCCCGGCCTTGACAGGGCAGGGGGGCAACGCCATTATCCCGCCCTGCCTTTTGGGGCATGGGGCCGTAGCTCAGCTGGGAGAGCGCCGCAATCGCACTGCGGAGGTCGTGAGTTCGAACCTCATCGGCTCCACCAATCTGGAACAATGCGCCCAATAAGGGTCTGACTTCCCTGCGCGGAAAATTGGGAAAATTGGGGTCAGAGTCTTTTACCAGTTTGCAGCATGAATGACTTATTTCGCCGGAGCGATTTTTCGCGGGCAGCAGGCGCAGAACGCGCGGCTGTGTGGTTCACAGTAAGCGTTTCGCATCGCATTGCCCGCGAAAATGCGTCCGGCCTACAGTGGGGCCATTCGCCATGCCGGGTTTGTTAGGCCGCTCGGACGATGAACCACATTGCCCTTCGCGTTCTGCCTGCCCGGACATGGCGACTGGCCGCCACGAAATAGGTCATTCATTCTGCAAACTGGTATTAGTTCACCCAAACTCAAACTTGCCTTGACCTATCTACCCTTTAAGGGTAATATCGCTCAATGGATAAAAGGAAGCCGCATTATCCGCTGGCCGAGGTTCAAGCCAAGGTGAAGGCGCTTGGCGTCGCGGCCTTCACCAAGACGGCGCTCGATGGCGGGCGGGCCATGCGGCTTACCAGCGATGAAATGCTCAAGGTGGTACACGGCCTCAATCAAGCCTGTTTCTACAAGTCGATGACCACGCATGCCAATGCGGCCATCTGGCAGGACGTGTACCGCGCCATGACGCCAACGGGTAAGGTCGCCTACATCAAAATCACCCTGGTGGCGGATCGCCCGGTGATCCAGTTCAAGGAAAAGTGACATGAAGACGAAAACATGTGGAAGCTGCGGCGCGGACCAACTCGTTCCCTTCTCGAACGAAGCCTTCGAGGTAACGCATGGCGGACAAACCGTGCACGTGGCCGGGTTGTCGGGCAAGCGTTGTAGCGCCTGCGGCGAGGTCCATTTCGACGCCAGGAGTACGAAGAAATACGCAGCCACCGGAGACAAGCTGGTGTTGGCCGAGCGTGAGGCCATGAGTGCCGAGATTCGCCGTATCCGAAAGCGCCTGGGCCTAAGCCAAGCCAAGGCCGCCCACATCACCGGGGGCGGACACAACGCCTTCTCGCGCTATGAACGGGGCGAGGCCATGCCCATGCCTGCGGTCGTCAACCTGTTCAGGCTGCTCGACAAGCATCCCGATCTTCTGAAAGAGATCGCCTGAACTGACCGACCTGAGAGATAGGTGACGTTTTGTACCGGACACATGGGTAACACTTTTCGCCATTTGGCGGGAGGTGTCGATGCCGTGGAAAGCGAGTTCGGTTATGGAAGAACGTCTACGGTTTGTCGC
>JADFZV010000070.1 GCA_015232335.1 Alphaproteobacteria bacterium
AAATTCTTTGCTGCCGGGGGGGTGTTGCGCTGCTCAGGCTGCCATGCCGACGCATCAAGCGGCACCTTTGCGGATCAGGCCATAGAAAGCAGGTCGGCGCGTCCTGGCAATTAATTGGGGTCCGTATCGGGAACATGGATAACGCCACCCCCACGCTAGAGCATCCTGCGATAAATCTGACGCAGTTTCGTTGGGCTTGGGCGAGCGCGCCTGACAGGAAAGACGCGAAAAGCGATGTGGTGCATCGGGTGCCGTCAATGACGGCCAAGTAATTTTGCGGGCAATGCCCGCAGGGCGGCTTGACGCCACAGGCGCCCGCCCAAGCCCAACCCATGCCGCCGATGGCGGCCAGACAAATTCTGTCGGCGAAGCCGACGGGGGCCGGGCGATTTTCCGGCACAGCTTCGTCGAAGGGCTTGACCGTATTCCCGATACGCTCGGCGCCCTTCTCCTGCCTGTGACGGAAAATCGCTCCGGCGAAATGCGTCAGATTTATCGCAGGATGCTCTAAACGCGCCGTTTGTCGTCCCGAAAAAAAGCGGGGAGGGGGCTATCCCCGGCTGGTGCCACCGAAACGAGCGGGCGCCCTGGCGACAGCCTGGACGAATTCGTCGTGGAAGTGGCGAAAGGCGCTGTCGAGCAGCATGGCCGCCCCGTTGACCAGATGGCAGCGTCCGCTGTTGGGCAGCATGGCGCACAGATTCTTGAGGATCGAGAGGTCGGATTCGGTGCCGCGCCCGGTATCGATGCGATCAAGAAGCTGGCTCATGGTGGCGGTGCCGGTCTTGCAGGAATTGCACTGGCCGCAAGAGGAATGGGCGAAGAAGCGTTCGTATTCCGCCACGCGCTTGACGATGCCGGTCCCTTCCGAAATCACGATCATGGCGCCGGTGCCCAGGCTGCTGCCCCTTGCGCGCAAGGAATCGAAATCGAGGGCGACGTCGAGATCGGCCGGAGTCAGCAGCGTACTGGAAGGGCCGCCGGTAAACACCGCCTTCAACGGTTTGCCCGACAAAAGCCCGCCGCCATGGGTATAGACCAGTTCGCGCAGCGAGGTGCCCTTGGGCAGCTCGAAAACACCGGGATAAAGCACGTCGCCGCTGAGTGAGTAGAGCTTGGTGCCAAGCCCAGGCGCCTTGCCCAGGGCCCGGAACCAGTCGGCGCCATGCTTGGCGATGTGCGAGACATAGGCCAGGGTTTCGACATTGTTGATCAGGGTCGGGCAGCCCTTGATGCCCGACTGCGCCGGATAGGGCGGCTTGCCGCGCGGGAAGGGGAAACGGCCTTCGATCCATTCCATGGCCGCCGTTTCCTCGCCGCCGATATAATGGCCCGAGCCGGGGCAAAGCAGCAGATCGAGGGGTTTGCCAAGGGCTGTCGATGCCTGAGCCGTCAGGTCCGAGGTCTTCCATTGCTCGAGGGCGATGCGCATGGCGGCCAATGATCGCGACAGATCGGGATTGACGTAGAAGACCACGCGGTTCGCACCCACCGCCAGCGCCGTCACCACGGCGCCTTCGATCACCTGATGCGGCGTTTCTTCCAGCAGCAGGCGGTCCTTGAAGGTTCCGGGCTCGTCCTCGTTGCCGTTCACGACCACATATTTGTCGGGATTGGGCTTCTCGGCGGCCACCGCTTCCCATTTGCGCCAAGCCGGGAAACCACTGCCGCCCAGGCCGCGCAATTCGGCCAGGCGCACCTCTTCGCGCACCCTGTCGGGATTGCCTGCCGCAATGCTGATAGCGCTGCCGCCGCCCGATTTGCGCCAGCGCGCCATGTTGGCGCCCACGCGCTGATCGGGATGCAGCAGAACCTGCGGCGTTTGGGCTTTCATCTCGTCCATAAGCCCCCCTTTGCATAGGCGGGCAATATCTGGGGGGCGCGTCTGGTCATGGGCATCTTGGCCAGGGTGAGTGCCCGGCGCAGCTGGTTGATATGTTCAAGCGTCACCTTCTTGGGGCCACGGTCGCGCTTGGCCGTGGCGGCATAGCCGGCCCTTCGGCCAAAGCAGATGATTTCCAAAAGCGCATTGCCCATGATGCGGTTGCGCCCGTGAATGCCGCCCGCAACCTCGCCCACCGCGTAAAGGCCGGGAACCGTCGAGGCGCCGCTGGCATCGATAATGACGCCGCCGTTCTGATAATGCAGCGTCGGATGAACCAGCAAGGGCTGCGTGCGCGGATCAAGGCCCGAGCCTTTGGTGCGCGACATCAGATTGGGGAATTGCCGCTCCAGAAGGCCCGGCTGGGTCTGTTCCAGGCGCGGCGTATCCAGCCAGACGCCGACGCGTTCGTCGTCGATGCGCACCCCGCGTCCCTCCTGGCATTCGCGCAGGATGGCGGCACAGACGATATCGCGGGGCTGCAATTCGTCGATGAAGCGATTGCCGTTGGCATTGAGCAGCAAGGCACCGGCGGCGCGAACCCCCTCGGTGACCAGCTTGCCCGACAGGTGCGAGGGATAAACCAGCCCCGTCGGATGGTATTGAAAGGAATCAAGCTCGCACAGCTTGGCGCCAATGCGATAGGCCAGAACCAATCCGTCGCCGGTAGCGCCCAGATGGTTGGAGGTGGCAAAGCCGTTCAGATGCAGCCGCCCCAGCCCTCCGGTGGCCAGAATGACCGAGCGCGTACGCACGATGCGCATCTGTCCATCGATCAGCGAGGTCAGCACGGCGCCCACGCATTTCAGCCCGAACTCGTTGGAAAGAAGCTCGACGGCGGGGCTTTGTTCCCAGACCTCGATGCTGCGGTGTTGGGTGACGGCTTCCCGAAGCACGCGCATCATTTCAAGGCCGGTATAGTCGCGGCAATAGACCAGACGCGAAGCGCTCATGCCGCCGGCGCGCCTGGTTTGCAGATCGCCGCTGGCCGTCAGCTCGAACTGCATGCCAAGATGGATCAGCCAGCGCAGAACGTCCGGCCCGTCCTCGGCCATGCTGGCGACCAAGGACGGATTGCCCGCATGGTGGCCGCCTCTTAGCGTGTCCTGGATATGCTTTTGAACCGAATCATCGGGCTCGATCGAGGCCTGGATGCCGCCCTCGGCCATAACCGTATTGCTGTCGCCCAGGCGCAGTTTGGTAGCCAGAAGGACGCGGGCTCCCTTTTCGGCGGCGGCCAGGGCGGCGGCACAGCCCGCTCCGCCGCCACCGATCACCAGCACATCGACATCGGTGACCGGCGTGCCCGCCAGATCGGCCTCGTCGATATAGGCTTCGGTCTGCAACAGGTCGGCCAGATCGCGCTGGCAACTGTCGCCCGCATTGACGCCCACGCCCAGCTTGACCACGCTGCCGCGCAAATGGTCGGGATGGAAGGTGTTGAGCAGGCTGTCGGTATCGACCGGCGGGGGCAAAGGGCCGACATCGGCGTCGGAGCGATAGCTTTCCAGGGCCTGCTTGAGAAGGATGCCGCTACGCATGCTCAATCCTCATCCCTCTCGCCCTCTCCCATCTCCACGCGCTTCTGGCGTAACTCTTCCAGGCGGGTGATAAGATTGGGCGGACGCAGGTGGAAATGCGCCGTAATGCGTCGGCTGAACAATCCGACATGGGCCGGGGCGATCAGTTCCGGGCAGGCGACATCGCATAATTCGCACATGACGCATTCGAAGAAGGCCTCGCCCGCTTCGCGGTAGCGGCCCTGGGCGGCCAGGGCCACGCCGTCCTCGACGGAAATGTCCTTGGGGCAGGCGCCAACGCAGCCATGGCAATGCCGACAGCGCGAGGCCTCGGGAAAGATGCTGTGGAAGCGGGCATGGATGTCCCAACTGTCCTTGAAGTCATTGATGTCGTAATGATGCCGGGGTGCCGATGCTGCGGGCAGGAAGATCACCTCGATCCCGCTCTCGACGAAGGTCTGGCAGGCCAGCCCCACGCTGACCACCTTGTCACGGCGCAGCATGACGCGGCATGAACCGCAAACGCCTTCCAGGCAGCCGACACCCGTGATGCCGGGCACCCCGGCGTGCCAGGCGGCTTCGACCAGGGTCATGCCCGCAGTGACATCGACGGCCAGGCCGTTGATGGTCAGGGAAATATGGGTCCGATTGTCGCCCTCATGCGTTGCGGTCGACATTGCAGCCTTTGCCGTTGATGGGAACTCCTCCCCTATTTTTCCTACTCTTCGCCTTGCCAAGTCAACCAAGAACGACCCAAGCTTGACCGGAAAGGCAAAAGCTAGGAAAATCAGAAGGTTCTATTCTTGCGCGGTTTGACCGATCCCCGTTCTTTTCCTGCCTGCCGGGCTGGACAGCAGGCTTGGATGAAAGGGATCGTGGCAACTTCCGCAATGGCGCACATAGTTTGAGGTTAGCGTGATCGTGGGTGGTGGCGGAAATAGCAGCGCCAGCAACGCCAGGGCGAACCCCAGAAGGGCGGCCTGTCCCAGGCGCTTGGCGGCTTGGCCCCAGGATCGCCGCGCGGCATAAGGAATATGAAAGGCCGCTTCCTTTTTGCCGTCGATCATGGCCTTGGGCAGATTCTGTTTTGTCAGAAGGCTCTCCGCCAGAACCCCAACCACATGAAGGGCGGCCAGCGCCAGCAAGGCAAGCGTGGACAGGCTGTGCAGCGCCTTGGCGTGATGCCCGATCACATAGGGAACGACACCGGCCAGCGGGCCCTGCCTTTCCTCTCCGCTCAAGACGAGGATACCTGTCACAACCACGACGGCCATGACCGTCATCAAGCCTACGACCATCACCGATCCCAGCGGGGTGTGGCCCAAATAATGCCTTGGACGAAGCAGCGTCAGATCCAGCAAGTGATGCAAGATTTCTTGTCGGCGCAGGGGAAAGCTGGAAAACAGACCATACTGCGAACCGACATAGCCCCAGAAAAAGCGGGCCGCCAGCAAAACGGCGAGGGCGCATCCCACCACGACATGAAGGCCCAGCCAAGGGTCGGAGAGCAGGAATCCCGACCCCGAGGCAAGGAGCACGCCCAGAACGCTCAGCCAATGAAAGCTGCGGATGAACGGATCCCAAACCTGAATCTTGATGTCGTCGCCGCTCATGCCCCTGCTCTGTTCCGCCTTATTGACGGGAAGCTATACCCTCTAATCTGAACGCGGGCTGAGCAAGGTCTTTATGCGGGTCTTGCCTGCTGGCGCACAGCTTGAACAGAGCGGCCGAGCACGCCAAACGACGAGTTTAGAAAAAGACAGGCGATCAATCCGCCGACGATGATGTCGGGCCAGCGCGAAGTGAGGGCATAGCCGCCAAAGGCGGCCAGCAAAACGGCGGAATTGGCGATCAGGTCATTCCTGGAACAAAGCCAGGTGGAACTCATATTCAGATTATCTTCCCGATGGCTGTAGAGAAGATAAAAGCAGATCAGGTTGGCGGCCAGGGCCAGACCGCCCACAATCCCCATCGTCTCGACGCCCGGCATCACCGGATTGAGAATCTTGTAGATAGCCTCACCCAGGACGCCGAGACCGAACAGAAGCATGAAGATGCCTTTGCCGAGGGCGGCGACGGCCTGCCAATGTTCCGAGCGGGACAGTACGAACAGGCTGAATCCGTAAACCAGGGAATCGCCCAGCATATCGAGCGAATCGGCCAACAAAGAGGTCGAGTTGGCCAAGATGCCCGCCGTTACTTCTACGAAGAACATGGTGGCGTTGATGGCCAGGACGGCCCAAAGGACACGCGCATGTCTGGCCTTCAGGGCGCTGATCTCGCAACTCTTGTTTTCGCAGCAGCTGGCCATTGTCAAAAACTCCCAGCCAAGGCCCTGTGCCTCAGCTCTGAGGCTAGATAATATTGACAGCTATTCTCATTTGCAACTGCGCCTTGACGCCAAACGCTCTCTTGCCGCCGCGCCTTGGCGCGTTGCGGCTCATTTCAACATCTATGGGCTGCCTGCCCGGTGCCCCCGCCAGGGCTTGTGTGGCGCCCTTCTCATTGGATTCACTGGATTTTTTAGCGGGTTCTGCTAGGATTCAGGGGTCTGGGATAACGGATTGAGCCAAGAAATGGCCAAGCGCATCGAAGCTGCCGGGAAGCCGAAGGCTGTAAAGAAGTCGCCTGTCGGCAAGGCAAGCGGGGCTTCCAAAAGCAAGCTCCCCGAGAAGATCAGCGCCTCGTTGCGAGAGCAGGAGGCCCTGGTGCGCCATCTGTTCGAGGCGTTTGGAAAGCTGAAAAAACGGCGCAAGAAGAATGCTCCGCCGCCGGAAACTTTCTCCAGCCAAGACCCGTCGCGCGTCTCGCCGCAACCCAAGACGTCGGCCCAGGTCGCCTTCGAGCGCGCATCGCTTAAGGATCGGCTGGCCATGTTGGAAGCGCTTTCCGCCGCCAGCCCTGCGCCTTAGAGGAGCCTATTTTTTCTGCTTCAGCAAATGCCGGGCAAGCTCTTCTTGCGTCATGGCGGAAGGATCGGGTTTGGCCGGGGCCGCTTCGGCCTCGGCCTTCTTGCGAGCCATTTCCGCTGCGGCTGCGGCTGCGGCTTCCGCTTGCGCCTTCTCGCGCGCCAATTCCTCCGCTTGCGCCTTCTTGCGCGCCGCTTCGGCCTGGGCTTCCTCCAGCTTGCGGGCCTTCTCCTCCTCGGCCTTAGCCGCCGCCTGAAGGGCTGCCTTTGCATCGGCTTCGGCTTTCAGGCGCGCCTCTTCCGCCTTGGCCGCCTCGGCCAGTTCCGCCGCCCTGTCGTCGGCTCGCCTTTTGTTGGCGTAATTCATGACCAGACGACGTCTGCGATCCGGACCGCAATAGCCAGAAGTTTCGATGAATTTGCGGCTGGAAGCGGATTTCAGACATTTGAAGAAGATGGCAGCAGATAGCGGCCTGATCATCAATTCGCTGATGCCCGCATCGCGCAGACGATAGATCTCCTGCGGCGTGAAGGCGTCGGCATAACCGATGATGGGCAGCGAGATGTCGAAATTCCATTTCGCCCGGCCCTTTCGAATCTTCATCAGGAAATCGATCGACTCCTCAAGCGGCAGCTTGGTCTCCATGACGATGAAATGCATCGACCCTTCGCGAAGCAGGCGCAAGCCATGATCGGCATCGACGGCAAACTCGATCTCGAGATTCTTGGGGCCGCCGAAGCGCAGGATTTCCTTGACCAACCGCTGATAATGCGGGTTTGGATCAAGCACCAGGCAATATTCTGCGGAAAGGATGTTAAACACGATCTCTACCTTGTCCTGCAACCAGCTTTTCCCGAGATGTCCGGGACTGCAACACCCTCATTGCGGGCCGTCTCCGGGAATCATGCTCATCAGATCGAAATCGTCGTCGTCCCCGCCTTCATCGGCTTCCTGGGAGAGAAAGGCCAAAGGCCGGGAATCGACATGCTCTGCCTTCAGAAAATCCTTGTAAGCCATATCGACCTTGGCGATGTGATCGCAAACCCAGTCATGGACGACTTCGGCCAATTTCTGGGCGGCCTTTTTCTGCTCGTTATGGTCCACGATTTTATTGAAGTCTTCGACGAAGCGATGGGCCGTGGCCTTGAAGGCTTCGTGCAGGGCGTGATGTTCCGCAAGCTTGGGGTAGCCCGCGGCTTCCATGGCGCGTTCCTCACGCAGGAAGTGCCCATTGACATATTCCTGCAGAATCGTGATCGAAGACCTTAAGATCGCCTCCAGATTCTGGGGGTTCTCCCGAATGGCGCTCTGCATCAGATCCGCCACGACGAAGAACGTCTTGTGATCATCGTCGATGGCCTCGATTCCGACCGATAAGTCGGGCGTCCATTCGATAGGGCAAGCCTGATCTGTCATGTTCTTTCCTAACGTTTCGACACCCGAACCGGGCGTCCATTCCCCGACGATTCTTTTTTTGCTGCACCCGGCTTGCCGCCAAGTGCCGAAGCCGCAACCGCAGGGCGCGCCTTAACGCCAACAATCGCCGCACCTGCCGCCTTAAGTTTTGACAGCGCCCCCATGGCCCTGCCCTCCACATGTTCTACCCATTTAAAAACCCGGTAGATTTTCCGGCGTTTTTCCCCCTGCCCGGCATGGGAATAGGCTTTCAGGCGGACGTTGCGAACCATACGCCGCCCAACCCGCGTTTTCAACAAGCCCAATAGCAAGCCGTTCTTAGCCAGCCAGGCCACCAGCAAAACCATCAGATGGGCAAAGAAGCCCTTGGCCAGAATTCCCAGCGCCAGCAAAAGCAGGCCCGCAAAGAGGGCCGTGATCATGGCCGACACATTTGGGATTCAACCAACATTGCCAGAGTGTTTGTCATGGCCAGGCTATTTCGGCTTCTTGGGCGTTGAGCGACCGATCATGGCCAGCACATCGCTTTGCGAGGCGGATTTGACCACTTCCTTGGGTGGTTCGGGAATCTCTTCTTTGACCGCTTCGGGCACGGCCTTCACGGGCGCAGGAGCGGGAGGGGGCGCGGCTGGCTTGGGCGGCGGCGGCGGGGCCGCAGGTGCGGGCGGTTTCGCCACGGCAACAGGCGGCGGCGGGGCCGGTCTTGCCTGAACGGGGGCGGCACTCTGCGGATTGTCCAGCGCCACCACCAAAGGCGGCGGCTGTCTGGTTTCGGCTTCCAGGGAACGGGCCACCTTCGCTGCCTCCGAGGCGCTGACGATAATGTCCTTGATGATGGACATGGCCGCTTCTTTGTTTTGATCAGCCACGGGCTGGCCCTCCACTTACCTGAATTTGCTTCCTCATGCCTGCATCCCATCGATTTCCGGCAGAACGCTGGCGATCTTCGCTTCCCTGGCCACAACCTTCTTCAGAATTTGCCGCGCCTGGGCGACCAGCTTTTGCGTGGACTCGCTCAGCTTGTCGGCGCCGCCGACCACCTGGATCACCGTCTCCATGCGGGAGATCTGATGCGTCATCAACTCGGCCGCTCCCAGAGGAAAGCCGTGCGCCTTGGCCAGAATCTTCTCGCCGTAATCGATGGCGCGCCGGGCGGCCGCCTCGGCCAGACCCTCGGTGTTGCTGACGATATTCTCCTTGATCTCACCCAAGCGGCCCAGCAGATGATCGTCGCATCCATGCACCTGAATCCGCGCATTGGCCAAGGTGAGCAGATTAACCATGCGCTCGGTCGTATCCGCAATCTGATGCAGAAGGTCGGCGCGCTCGGCGGGTGTTTTCACGGCCTGCAAGGCCCCCGACAATTTCGTCACCTGCCCGACCGTAACACAGGCATCGTCGATGACGATCTTGGTCTGCTGCATCGTCGGGTCGCCGTAGATGACATCCTTTTCGCCGCCGCCCCTGTAATCGTCGCTTGCCGCTCTTGCATCGAATTCCTGACGGATTGGGCGCGAAGGGGCCTTGGGCGTGGAATCCGCTTTCTTTTCCTTCTCGACCGCAACATTTGCATCGGCGGCTCGCCTGCGCGGCCCGTTGTAATCGGGAATGGCCCGCAATCTGCGGCAAGGGCCGCGATAGGAGGGCATGTCGATAAAGCCTCTGGGGCTAATGGCGCGGGTCAGGGTTTTCAGCAGGCTCGACAGGCTGAAGGGCAGGGCCGCCGGAAGCGTGATTCCGGCATCGCGCAGCTTGGGCAGAACAGCGCCATCCCAGTTCAGGGAAAAACAAACGACGGGCGTCGTCATCCGCACACCCTGCAAGTCGCGGCGAACGGTGCGCAGGATTTCCAGGAAGCCCTCGGTCCCCAGTTCCGCGCAAATCACCAGATCGAATTCGAATTTGAAAAGCTGTTTCTTGGCCTCTTCCACATCGTCGGCCTTGAAACCATCCGTCATGCCCACCTGGCGCAGACTGTGCAAAAAAAGCCGCGCCAGATCTGGGCTATCAGCGATGACCAGGCATTTCTTGCTGGAAAAGGCAGAGGTTAAGGCCATGGCGCACCCGGCATGGAAATCCGATCAACCTTTGGTTTCCGCCTCTACGGCCAGGAAGGCCAGCGGGCGCTTGTCGACAAATTTTTCCTTGATCCAGAATTTGTACTGCATGTCTTCGGCAAGGATATGCTGGTTGAGCCAACTCACGACCAAACCCGGCAGGTTACGAATGTCGTCGTTCTTTCCCTCGCCATATTCCTGAACGATTTTCATGACGTGCTGGCGAAAGGCCTTGTGCTTTTGCAGATGCGCGTCGAAATGTGGGTAGTTCACGGCCCGCAAGGCCTTTTCCTCCCTCAGGAAATGGCCATTAACGTAATCGGCCAGCATGTTGAGGGCGCTTTGAAAGACGATGGTGTTTCCATTGTCGGCGTCAACGTCCAGAATGATCTTGGCCAGATCGAAAAAAGTTTTGTGATCGTCGTCCAGAACATCGTTGCCGACGGACATCGCCTCGGTCCACTCCATCAAACCGCCTGCCTGTGGCGGGTTGCTTCCCTCTGGCTTTTCTTCTTTTTTGTCTTCGTCGCTCATCTCGTTTTAGCCTTGCTACGCTTGCGTTCG
>JADFZV010000071.1 GCA_015232335.1 Alphaproteobacteria bacterium
AAGTATTACAAAAACTTTCCAAAAGGCGCGACGAGTTGGAAGCCCGGGCCAAGGAAATGCAGATGCGCGAAGACCTGGCCAAGGCCGCCGAGGCCCGACTGGCCAAGAAACTCGAGGAAATGAAGCAGGTGCAAAGCACCATCGAGGGCCTGCTGCGAAAGTATGACGACCAGGAAGACGTAAAAATGAAGAGCCTGGTCAAGATCTACGAATCGATGAAGCCCAAGGATGCCGCAAAAATCTTCGAGCAGCTCGATATGCCCATCCTTTTGGACGTCATCGAACGGATGAAGGAGCAGAAGGCCGCAGCCGTTCTGGCCGACATGAGCCCCCAGAAGGCCAAGGAAGTGACGGCCGAGATCGCGGACCGGCGCAAACTGCCCCGTCCGGGGGCTGGCTCCGGTGGCTGATTGGGCGTATTTAATCCGTGAAAAATGCTTGCGCCTCTGACTAATAACACGTAATACCCTTAGTGATCCTTCCAGGGGAATTGGGGGGGGTAAATGAACCAATATCAGCATCCGATAGGAGCCAAGAATGTCTGTCGATAAGAATATGAGGGTTCTCATCGTCGACGACTACAAGACGATGTTGCGCATTGTGCGCAACCTTCTTAAGCAACTTGGTTTCATGAATGTCGATGAAGCCACCGATGGCTCGATGGCCTTGCAGCTTCTGCGCAATGCCCAGTACGGCCTGGTTATTTCCGACTGGAACATGGAACCGATGACCGGCTTGCAGCTTCTCAAGGAAGTTCGCGCCGATCCCAAGCTGAAGGGCGTTCCCTTCATCATGGTGACGGCGGAAAGCAAGTCGGAAAACGTCATCGCCGCCAAGGAAGCGGGTGTGTCGAACTATATCGTCAAACCCTTCAACGCCGAGACGCTCAAGACCAAGATGTCAAGCGTTCTGGGCGACTTCTGACGCGGTTTGAACCGCACCCAGGAGACGCTCCATGTCGGGTAAAGCCGTTGACCGCGATCTCGAAAAGCGATTGGCCGAGATACGCGACTCCAGCGGCGGTACCGTTCGGGTGGATCAGATCGGCGAAGTCGTGCAGTCCCTGCTGGATTCGCTCTCGGGCGATGTGACGGCGGCTGATTTGCGCGTCTATCAGGAGCTTGAGGGTCTGGCCGCCTATATCCGCGCCGCCAAGGCTGAGATCGCGCAGTTGCGTCCTCAGGAAATCAAGGAGCACTTCATCTCCTCGGCTTCCGACGAGTTGGACGCCATCGTCGAGGCCACAGAGGGGGCCACCAACGATATTCTGGACGCCGTCGAAGCCATAGAAAGCGTTGCCGCCGAGGCGCCTCCTGAAATCAATCAAAAGCTTACCGAGCTGACCACGCGCCTCTACGAGGCCTGCAATTTCCAGGATATTACCGGCCAGCGCATTACCAAGGTGGTCCGGGCACTGAAGCATATCGAAGACAAGATCGAATCGCTGGTCAAGGCGCTGGGCGGCGAAGCGCATGAACCCTCGGCTGCTTCAGACGGAAATCCGCCCGCTTTCTTCACCCATGGCGGCGAGGGCGAGCAGGAGCTTCTGAACGGGCCGCAAGTCTCCGGAAAAGCCAATAAGCAAGACGATATCGACGCCCTGTTTTCCAGCTTCGATTGAGGCCCCATGCCCGGGGCTGATCCGACCCCCATCCGACGTTTTGCCAGATATTTCTTTCTGGTCCTGCTGGTCTGTCTGGCCAGCGCCCCCGCCAACCTTGCAAAGGCGGCACAGGTGCGCGCCGCCAAACATGCCGATTACGCCCGCATCGTCTTCGATCAGGACGAAGCCGCCGCCTTCACGGCCCAAGTGGAGGGCGGCAAGCTGGTGGTGCGCTTCGATCAGCCCTTTGCAGGTGATCTCAGGTCCGTGGTGTCGGCGCTTGACGGCATCGTCACCGAAGCCAGCCTGGGGCCGGGACGCAAGAGCGTCATTCTGACCCTTTCCGGCAAGGTCGAAATCAAAAGCTTTTCCCTGGGCACTTCGGCCGTGGTCGATCTCATTCCGGCCAAGGGCAGCCAGCAGGCCAAAGTCTTTGCCCCCAAGCCCCCCTCAGCCGCTCCAGCTTCCAGCCCCAGGTCTGGCGACACCATTCCGATCCGGGTGGGCGATCACGACGATTTCAGCCGTCTGGTCTTCGACTGGGCAAGCCCCGTGGCCTATGACGTCGCCAAGCAGGGCGAAGTCGTCACAGTCACCTTCAAGCGCCCCGCCCGCTTCGAGGATGGTCCCCTTAAGGCCAATCTGCCGCTCTTCATCAGCGGCGTTGAAACGGAAAGCGCCGCCAGCACCTCGACAGTGACCCTGTTCGCGCCGCAAAATGCCCGGATACGCCATTTCACCAGCGGCCCCAAGGTGGTCGTCGATATCATAAGCTCTGCCGACACGAAAGCGGGGGCCGCCTCTTTGCCGCGTCCCGCCCCGCCAACGACGGCGGCACGCCCCGCCCCCTTAAGCGATCGCGGCATTCCGACTGATTTGGCCGGTCTGTCAAAGCAGGCGGCAACCCCGCCTCCTGCTCCTGCCACTGCCACTGCCACGCCGCCCCCCGCCGCAACGCCTTCGCCAGTACCAACACCGGCACCCGCGCCAGACGCCGCGATCCCGCCCGCCCCCAGCGCACCGCCACCCGCATCCGCGCCGCCTGCTGCGACTCCTCCCACCAATGCCGAGGCGGCGCCCATGCAGCCCTCGGACCTACCTTTCCCCGCCCAGACGGACGAAGAGGATGATCTGTGGCCTGCCGAAACCGGTCCCAGCACAACGGCCAGCTTGTCCTTTACCTGGAATCAGCCAGCCGCTGCCGCGGTCTTTCGCCGTTCGGGCTATTTGTGGATCGTTTTCGACCGCTATCAGGAGGTCGATCTGCGCCTGTTGAAGCAATTGGGCGCGGGGGTCGTGACGTCGGTCGAGCAATTGCCCTCGAAGTCGGTAACCATTGTGCGCATCGTGACCCAGCCTGGCTACAATCCTTCGATACGGCGCGAAAATCTTCTGTGGATTATGGACCTCTCGCGCCGCCCCTTGAAGCCCATCAACCAGATCGAGGTGAAGCTGGAAGAGCAAAGCGTCGTCGGCGCGCGCGCGCTACTGAAGGTCAACGAGGCGGGCTCCGTCATTCCCTTGGTCGATGCAGAGATCGGCGATCAGTTATTCGTGATTCCTGTCATGCCACTGGGGGCCGGCGTCCAGCCCGGACGCGATCTTCCTGATATGACTCTGCTGGCCACGGCACAGGGAATCGCCGTGGTCAAGAAAACGGACGGCGTCGATGTCCGCTCGACCCGCGATGGCGCTGAAATCAGCCGCCAGCCCGGAGGCATCCGCTTCACCAAGGATGCTGATCGACTGGCCCGCGCCTCGGGCGTTCCCACCGGACCGGCTGACCTGACCGCCATGACCGTCGCCAAGTGGATGCTGGGCGATCCGGCCAAATCCGACGAAACGATGCGCGATCTCTTGCAGACGGTCGGCCAAACATCGCCGGAGGGACGCACCCAGCCGCGTCTGACGCTCGCCCGCTTCCTGATCGCCAATGGCCTGGGGGCAGAAGCCCTGGGGGTTCTGCGCACCATCGCGGTAACCGATGCCGCCTTTGCCGAGACCGCCCCTTTCAAGGCAGCCAGGGGAGCCGCCAACGTCCTGGCCCACCGCTCGATCGAAGCCTTGGAAGACCTGCAAAGCCCCGCCTTGCAAGGAGCGCCCGAGGCGCGCTTCTGGCGCGCCCTGGCCGAGGCGGATCAAGCCAACAATCCCGGCCATTACAATGATGCCCTCAAGGAAGGCGGCGGCTTTCTGGCCAATTACAGCCCGGCCCTGCAACTGCGCCTGGGCCTGCTGGCTGCCCTGGGGGCGGTGAGTGCCGCCGACGACCTGACCGCAGGACGCCTGATGGACATGCTAAAACCCCTGGTTCAGACCGAGACCGAAAAGGCCAGGCTGACCTTTATCGAGGGCCGCTTCGAGGAAATGACCGGTGCTGCCGAGACGGCCCTGGTGAAATATAGAGAAGCCGAAGGCAGCTCGGGCCGCTGGGAACGTTCACGCGCTGGAATCGCCCGAGTCGAGCTGGAGTTGAAAGAGAACAAGATCACCCCGGCCCAGGCCATTCAAGATTTGGAGCGCCTCCGTTTCGCCTGGCGCGGCGACGATTTCGAATACAATCTTCTGAAACGGCTGGCCGAGCTTTATTTCAAGGAAAAGGACTTTGGCAGCGGCCTTCGTACCTTAAAGCAGTTGGCCGCCAATTTCCGCGAGACCAAGGATATCGAATCGATTGCCGCCCAAATGAGCGACGTCTTCTCGAAACTGTTCTTCGATGGCGAGGCCGACAAGCTGCCCCCCTTCACGGCCATCGCCCTCTTCGAGGAATTCAAGGAACTAACCCCCGTCGGCCCCAAAGGCGACGAGATGATTCGCAAGCTGGCAGACCGTCTGGCCGCCATTGATCTTTTGGACCGCGCCTCCGATCTTTTGCGCCAGCAGGTCAGGTTCCGCCTGCAGGGCGAGGAAAAGGCCCGGGTCGGATTCAGAAACGGCATTCTTCTCATGCTGAATCGCAATCCCCAAGGGGCCATCGATGCCTTGGCCGAAAGCGAGGTTCCTGCCATTTCTGCCGACCTGGAACAAAAGCGGCGCTATTTGAAGGCCCGCTCGCTGGCCGAGTTGAACCGGGTCGAAGAGGCCATCGCCCTGATCGGCGAAGACACCAACCGCGATGCCCTGCTTTTGAAGGTCGAAATCTACTGGGACAAGCAGAATTGGCCCGAGGTCGTCAACAGCTTCGAGGCCCTGGTGCCCAAACCGGAACAGAGCCCGGCCAAGGGGGGCAAGCTTTCGGATCAGGAGGCCCGCTTCATCCTGAACAAGGCGGTGGCGCTGATTCTGGCCCATGACGACCGAGGGCTAGCCCGCATACGCCGCCATTTCCAGCCTTATATGGACGTAACCCCCTATAAAGACGCTTTCACACTTCTGACATATGAGCCGGGAACCGAAGGAATCTCTACGGAAATGGTGGCTGCAAAAATTAAGGAAGTTGAAAACTTTCAGACATTTATGTCGGGCTATCGGGAACGCTTGCGGGAAGAAAAATTGAGTGCTATAAACTGACCACGCTTACCGAATCAGCGGGCTTCCTGTGTGTGGCTTGGGGTTCGGAATTTTTTTTGGCCTCGGCCAAAATAGTTGTTGCGAGAAGGCGGGGGATGCCTGATAAGCCCCCCTTTCTTCTTCTGGTCCATCTACTGGTTAGGAGTGGGGAGATGTCGAAAGTCGCCCTTGCCCGGCTGGGGATGAACTCGGAAGCCAATCCGAGGGAAACCCAAGGCACCGCTTACCATATGTCCTATCCTGAGTCGCATCAGGCCAAGGAATGTCATCTTTGGCCCGTCGTCGACAACGGCAAGGATTATTACGTCGAAAAGAACGGCGTAAAATTCGCTGGAACCCATCTGATCATCGATCTGTGGGGCGCGACCAATCTCGACCAGCTTGAGCTGACCGAGAACGCGCTTCGCGAATCGGCAGAGGTGGCCGGCGCCACGTTGCTGCATTGTCACCTTCACCATTTCTCGCCCAATGGCGGGATTTCGGGCGTTCTGGTGCTGGCGGAATCGCATATCAGCATCCATACATGGCCGGAACGCAATTACGCGGCACTTGATATTTTCATGTGCGGCGAATGCGATCCCTACATGTCGATTCCGGTGCTGAAGCGGGCCTTCCTGCCTGAACGCGTTGTCGTGAACGAGCAGAAGCGGGGCATCCTGGCGTGAGTGCCTGGATCGTCGAGAAGCTCTACGAGAGTTGGCGTCAAACCTTCCTGGCTACGAAGACCTTCTTCGAGGCCAGGACGGAGCACCAGCATCTGGTCATCTTCGAAAACCCTCAGTTCGGACGCGTCATGGTCCTGGACAATGTGATCCAGGTCACCACCGGCGACGAATTCGTCTATCACGAGATGCTGACGCATGTTCCCATGTTGGCTCATGGCCATGCGACAGAGATTCTGGTGGTGGGCGGCGGCGACGGCGGAATCTTGCGCGAGGTCTTAAAGCACAAGCAGGTGACCAAGGCCGTTCTGGTCGAGATCGACCAGGGTGTCGTCGATATGAGCATCGAGCATATGCCCTCGGTTTCGGCTGGGGCCTATGACGACAAGCGCGTCGAGGTGGTGATCCAGGATGGCGTCGAATACATGGCCGAGGATGGGCAGAAATTCGACATCATCATCATCGATTCCACCGACCCCGCCGGTCCCGGCGAAGTGCTGTTTACCGAATCCTTCTACAAGAACTGCGCCAAACGCTTGAAGCCGGGCGGCATCTTCACCTGCCAGAACGGTGTGCCCTTCATGCAGGGCGATGAACTGACAGATACGCAGAACCGCCGTAAGCCGCATTTCAAGGACGCAGCCTTCTATGTTGCCGCCGTGCCCACCTATGTCGGCGGCTTCATGGCGCTGGGCTGGGCGACGCAGGACCCCGCCTATCGCAAGCAGGGGGCCGAGGTAATTCATCAACGCTATAGCGCCAATCCCTTCCCCACCCGCTATTGGACGCCAGACTTGCACGTAGCCAGCTTCGCGCTGCCGCGCTACGTCCAGGACCTGATGGAGAAGTAAGTGCAAGAACGCAGCGGCGGACATGCCCTGGCTACCGTCGCCGTTCCCGCCTATAACTGCGCATCCACCATCCTTGCCGCGCTGGACAGCATCGAGGAATCGATTGCCTATCTGAAAGCGTTGCGCGGACGAAACGCACTGGTCGAGATTCTGGTGGTCGATGACGGATCGACCGACGCAACGCCCGATCTGATTGCAAGCTTTGCCGCCACCAGGCCACATGTCCGCCTTTTACGCCAAGCCAACAAGGGGCCGGGGGCTGCCCGCAATGCTGGCGCCGAAGCTGGCACGGCCCCGGTGCTGATGTATCTGGACGGCGACGATCTGTTCTTCCCCTCTCACATCGCTGTCTGCCTTGATCTTCTGGATGCGCATCCCGAGGCGGGCTTTGCCAAGACCGGCGTGCGTCTTGACGAAAGCGTTCATCCGGGCTGGAAAATCGGCATTTCCAACAGCATCGTCATCAACTGCGCCGTCCGGCGCTCTGTCCACGAATTCATCGGCGGATTCTTCGAGGAAGCCCCCTTCAAGGCCCTGCATGCCGAGGATGCTCTGTATTCCGGCTTGTTGATGACCTTCTTTACCCAGGTCCATAGCGATCTGGAAACCGTGCACCATCTGGTCTATCCCGGCAACGCCTTCGACCGGCAGCGCACAAAATTCTCGGCACCGCCACAAGACGCCATCGAGGCCATGACAGAAAAAGAAAAAGAGGCCGAGCCCGAGGTCATGCGCATCTACGAGGAACGCCGCCAATCGCTGGCCCGCCGTGCGCAGAACAGCGACTGGTCAGGCCCGCCCATCAACCGCGAGGGCCCCCGCCTCATCGCGGCGGATTGACTTCATTGACTGCTTATTCCCGATGGGGTATATTCCCCGTATGGGATATGAACCGACGGATATTTTCGCCACCCTGGCCGACCCCACCCGCCTCAGGCTTTTGATGCTGCTGACGCGCGCCCCATCGCTTTGCGTCTGCCATCTGGTCGAGGCCATGCAGGAGCCCCAGCCCAAGCTGTCCAAACATCTAGGCGTACTTCGGGAAATGGGCTTGGTCAGCGACGAACGCAGGGCCCAGTGGGTGCATTACTCGCTGAAAAGCGACTTGCCCGCCTGGGTGCGACAGGTAATCGAGGCGGCGGCCCAGGCGGTGGACGGGCAGGCCCCCTTCAAAAAGGATGCAGCTAGGCTTGCGAAAAGGCTCGCCGCGAGCTGTAGCAGGGCCGCCTGACCATGGCCGATCCCTTCTCCCTTCTGGCCGATCTGCTGGTCTTTACCTTGCTAGGTCTTGATGGCGCCACAAATCTAGGCGCCGCCCTGCATTTTTTCGTCGAGGACACAGTCAAAATCTTCGTCCTTCTGGCCCTGATCGTCTTCGTCATCGGCCTTTTCCGTTCGATGATGTCGCCCGAGCGGGTCAGGAAAATGATCGGCGGCAGACGGCGCATGGTGGCCTATCCAGCGGCCGTGGGCCTGGGTGCCGTGACACCTTTCTGCTCCTGCTCGTCCATTCCCCTGTTCATCGGATTTCTCGAGGCTGGGATTCCGTTGGGCGTCACCATGTCCTTCCTGATCGCCTCGCCCATGATCAATGAAATCGCCGTAATCATCCTGGCCACCTCGATCGGGTTGCAATTCGCCGTGATCTACGTGGTGGCCGGCTTGGCCGTGGGTCTGATCGGCGGGCTTCTCATCGACAGCATGAAGCTGGAACGCTATGTCGAGGACTATGTCTGGAGCATTCGCATGGGCAAGACGGCCACGCCAGAACATCCAGAAAGGCTGTCGGAACGCATGGCCTATGCCTGGGGTGAAGTGAAAAGCATCATAAAGCGTTTGTGGCTCTATGTTTTCATCGGCATCGGTATCGGCGCCGTTTTGCATGGCTATGTGCCGCAGGAATTCTTTACCGAACATGCCGGAGCGGACAACCCCTTTGCTGTTCCGCTGGCCGTGCTGATGGGAATTCCCCTTTATGGCAGCGCCACCAGCGTCATCCCCGTGGCCGAGGCTTTGCTGTCCAAGGGTGTGCCGGTGGGCACCGTGCTGGCCTTGATGATGAGCATTGCCGCCCTCTCGCTGCCCGAGATGATCATGCTAAAGCAGGTGATCAAGCCCAAGCTGATCGCCATTTTCGTGAGTATTCTGGCCACCGCCTTCATCATCGTCGGCTATGGCTTCAACTTCCTGTTTTCCTGACGGAGGGTGTCATGAAGGACATCAAAGTTCTGGGCGGCTGCTGTGGCAATTGTGACACCGTCATGAAACTGTTCGAAAGCCGGGCGACGGCGCTGGGCGTCGATATTTCTCTTCAGAAAATTTCCGACATGCCGACCATTCTGGGTTTAGGCGTCATGAGTACGCCGGGAGTCGTGATCGACGGCAAAGTTGTCCATGCAGGGGGCATTCCTACTTCCGCCAAGATCGACGCCTGGCTGAAGGAGTGAGCGCCATGCGATGGAAGCAAGCCCAGGAAGGCTATCGCGCCGTTGGCGAGGAGACGCTTGCCCAGTTCAAAAGCGGACTTTACTGCGCCGAAAGCGTTCTGCTGGCTTTGGCGAAGTTCCAGGACATTTCTTCTGATCTGATCCCCGCCATCGCCACCGGCTTTTGCAGCGGAGCCGCCCGAACTTCCGGTCCGTGCGGCGCCGTCTCCGGTGCCATCATGGGCCTAAGTCTCGCCTACGGAAGAAACACCGGGGGCGAATCCCTGGATCAGGCATATCTGGCGGTTCAACGTTTCCTGAAACGCTTTAACGACGAATTCGGATCGACCAATTGCGCGGGCCTTCTGAACTGCCATCTGGGAACGCCTGAGGGCCAGGAGACCTTCAAGAAGGACGATCTCTAC
>JADFZV010000072.1 GCA_015232335.1 Alphaproteobacteria bacterium
TGGGGGGCGGAGGGGGGACGTCTTCTGTCGGGATCGGCGGGTTGCTGCCGCGTGGCCCACCTTCAGGCAAAGCCGTCGCTTGACCGCCTTGGTGAACGTTGGCGACGCCGAACGAGTCGTCTACCTGCTCGCCCTCTAGCGTATTTTCACCTCGGAGCTCAGGCTCTTCCAATGCTTTGGGCGGAACGTCCTGAAGGACCGTCAAATCGTCGAGCACCTGGCGATCTTCACCCTGGCTCTGCGTCAGATTTGTGTTTTCTTCGGCCATGTCCATTCCCCGTTGAGCGATTTATTCTTCTGCCGGTTCGGCACTTCATTTAAAACACACCAGACCGCTCAGAAACTCCTTTACGGCCTCTTATAGTATCCTCCGCCTTAAGCAATCCCAGAACACCGTCAAAGGTTATAGGGCCTGCAAAGCTTTGCTATAGTATCCACTGCATGCAGCATTCTACCTTTCTCCTCTTGCTGCGCCCGCATTTTTTCGCCTTGGAATACCCAATAGGCCAAAAGTTATAGCCCTCTTTTTCTATGCGCCCGGATCAGCCACGCCAATATGTCTAATCTTGTCGCATATTCGATTTGTTTGTTACTGCTAAACCAGTTGTACGCGACTCGAAATTAACTTAGATTCCAAGGAAATCCGCCGTTTCCATCCTCCCGCAGAATCGCGTACAGGTGGAAATTGCTGTCAGCTGTTTGTGCAATTTGGTTTTGGGCCGGAATGAGGTCTTATAACTTTTACCTTGGTAAGCCTCCTCATTCGATAAGAAGTCCTCAACGATGTCTTGATCCGGGGTGGAATGTGAAAACCAAGGTGAGTTCATGTTGGATGGCCTGACGCCAAGGCAAAGGGAAATCGTTTCCCTGATTGAACAGGGGCGCAGCAATAAAGAGATTGCAGCACTTCTTGATATTGGGGTGGGAACGGTCAAGCAGCATGTGGCCGCCCTTTTCCGACGCCTGAGCGTCTCCAGCCGCGCACAGGCGGTTGCAGCACTTAGAGGCCTGTCTGCCGGAGACTCCCGGGAAACGCCTTCAAAAGCGCCTTCCGGATCGGCTCTTCAGTCCGTTCAAGCTCAGGAATCCTCTGCTCTGGGGGCAGAATGCCGGGTTCTATCGGTGGCCGCCATAGCCCTGGAAGCCGCAGAAAGCATGGCGCAATCGATGGGAACGCGCCAATTGATGGAAAAACTAGAGACTTTGGCCCGCCTGGGAAGAACTGCCGCCGATATGCTGGATGGGCAATGTTTCGAAAGAGCCGGCCAGGGCATTGAATTGCGCTTCGGCCTGAAAAGAGCGCGCGGCGATGATGCCGCCCGAGCGGTTCAGGCGGCCCGCTTCGTAATGGATCACCTGTCGCTCGAGGATCAGGAGGAACCAAGGCCCAGAGGGGGAATTGCAACCGGGGTTGGCGTCGTCATGGCCCAAAGCGCCCAGTCGGCGCGCCCTCTTGCCAGCGCCGAATTGGCCCAGGCATGGCGCCTGGCCCAAGCAGCACCGCCCGGCCGCCTGCTTGCTTGCGAGGCCACGCAGCGACTAACCGCCGATGCTTTATGTTTCGAGCCGATGCCTCTCAGTTCGGCACAGGGTCGCTCGGCCCTGCTTCGCGGCGATCTGGCCCCCCCCTCTCCTCCCGTTCTGGCCCCACCCCGCCAAACCCTGCTGGAGCAATTGCTTGCGTCGCTGGACACCCAGCGCCACATCTCAGTGGAAGCCGTTTCCGGACTGGGACGCACCGCCATGGCGACATCGCTGGCCAAGCGCATCGAAGCCAGCGGAGACATTACCTTATATATACCTGCAGGCCGCATGGCTTCCGGTACCGATTTTGCCTGCCTGACGACGGCCTTGGAAATGAAGCTGGGCTTGGCCGTCACCGATGAAACAGCGCAACGCATCGCCCGTCTTGAGGCGTTTCTTTCAGGAATTGGCGTAGAGGATGCCGGCGTCCTTAGAACGCTGACCTCGCTGTTGTCCCCCCTCACAGTCTCCATCGGCATTCAGGAGGTGGCGGAGGCCATCATCGGCATGGCGAAGCAACACAGGCTGACGCTGCTGATTGATGATGCCGAAAGGTCACCTTCGTTCCTGGCGGACATTCTCGCAAGACTGTCTGCTTTACCCAATCATGGCGTACGCCAGGTATATTTCAGCGCGGGCTTACCCGAGGGCCTGACCAAAACCATTGCCCCGCTCGAACAACATCGGATGCACCCCTTGGGCGACGAGGATATGGCTTCGATGATCAGTGCGCTTGATCCCGAAAAGCATCTCGACGAGCCTTTGGTTCGCGCCGTCGTCCGCCAGGCGCAAGGCCGACCGGGCGATGGCGTTGAGTTGGTCATTGCGCTTCTGGCCAGAATCCGCACCAAGAAAGAGGGCGGCACACAGCAGGGCCTTCCCATGCCGTTACGGCTCTACGCCGCCCTTATCGGCGAGATGGATCAAGCTCCCGACCTGCGTGAAGCCTTGCGGCTGGCGGCATTGTTGGGACGATTCTTCGCGCCCGGCTTATTGGCCCGCTTCTGGCCGCGCGGTCAAAAGGCGCTGGACGATGCGCTGGCCCAGGCGGTTCAAGCCAAGATTCTTCTTCAGGAAGGAAGCGGAGCCTCCATCCGCTTTGCCTTCCAACGCCCGCTCCTGCGCGAGGCCGCCATTTTATCCTGGCTAACGGCAGACCGCACGCGCCTGCGCGCCCGCATCGAACGAACACGCGTCCGCGTGGGCTCTGTCTCCCTGGCGCCATCAGGGCAACAATTCCCAATCGGCAAAACGCCTGCGAAGGAGCTTGCCTGATCATGAGCCGGACCCGCTTCGCGCCGATGCCCCTTTCCGATCTGATCGGCGATGCAAAGAACTTAGGCAGTTTCAAGCTGATGCGGGCGAACCTGCCCGAACTGGCTCTGGTTTCCCTGCTGCTCAATCTGTTGGCCCTTGCGCTGCCGCTGACCCTGCTGCAGGTCTATGACCGCATCATTCCCAATTATTCGACCAGCACGCTCAGCATGCTGGTTCTGGGCATTCTGCTTGCTCTGGCGCTGGAAACCCTGCTGCGGCTTGCCAGATCGTATGTCACCGGCTGGATCGGCGCCAGATTCGAGCATCTTTCCGGCGTGGCGGCGCTTGAGCTGCTGTTGACATCCAAGATCGACGATGTAGAGAAGCAAGGCGCCGGCGCGCAACTTGAACGGCTGAACGCCCTGGGACAAATTCGCGACTTTTACTCCGGCCAGGCGCTGCTGACTTTGCTGGATCTGCCCTTCGTCTTGATCTTTCTTGGCCTGATCGCCCTGTTGGCGGGATGGCTGGTGGCGATTCCCCTTGGCATTGCGGTCATCTTCTTCTTGATGGCCATGCGGCTGGGAGAGCGGCTGCGCAAGGCGATCAAGGAGCGCATGACCTCAGACGACCGTCGCCTCGATTTTGTGATGGAGGTGCTACGCGGCATCCACACCGTTAAATCGATGGCCATGGAAGCCTTGATGCTGCGCCGCTACGAGTTGCTGCAATCGGCCAATGCGCAGAACACCTACAACGCCGCTTATCTGAATTCGGAAGCGATGCGCCTCTCGCAGGTTTTTTCGCAGCTGACCACCGTTCTTATCGTCTCCTACGGATGCACCCTTGTCGTCAGCCATGAACTGACCATCGGTGGTTTGGCCGCCTGCACGATGCTGGCGGGCCGTTCACTGCAGCCGATGTCGCGATTGGTTGGCGTCTGGAACCGTTTTCAAACAATTCGCATTGCCCGCGAAAAAGTGGCCGAGCTGCTTTTGCTCAAACGCGAGGGCTCAGCAGATCTTGCCGACTGGCCGGAGATTCAAGGCCGTCTGACGCTCGACCACGCCTCCTTCTCCTATGGCGATCAATTGCCGGATGCCATTCGCGATGCAACGATCGATATTCAGCCCGGCGAATGCATTTGCGTGCAAGGCTCCAACGGGTCAGGCAAGTCCACCCTGGCGGCCATGATGCTGGGCATCGACATTCCACAGAAAGGGCGGGTGCTGATCGATGGCATTGATGTCCGTCAGTATGATTCCCTTTCCTTGAAGCGTCAGGTGGCCTACCTGCCCCAGCGCGGCGAGGTGTTCAGCGGCACCATCCTGGAAAACCTGACCATGTTCGATGCGAACATAACGGACCGGGCACTGGAAGTCGCCTCGCAGGTCGGGCTTGACGAGGTGGTGTCGGCCATGCGCCTGGGCTATGACACGCCGATCGGCGAAGGCGTTTCCGAATCCCTTCCGGCTGGCGTTGTGCAACGTATCGCCATTGCCCGCGCACTTGCCAGCGATCCAAAGATCGTGCTGTTCGACGAGGCGAATTCCTCGGTTGACAGCGTCGGCGACCGGTTTATCCGCAGCGCCATCGAAAGCCTGAGAGGCAACTGCACCCTGGTCCTGATTACCCATCGTCCATCTTACACCAAACTGGCTGACCGCACTTTTGAACTGGTCAACGGTCGCTTGAAGCTGAAGGACGCAGGCAGTCCTCTAGTATCCTCTGAGCCAAGCATTCAGGAAACGGCGGGCCTTGACGCCGCCAGCTCTCCCAGGGCAAGCAGCCAACAGATATCTGCGGACCGCAGCACGCGCCTGGCGGAAAACGTTCTGGGCCGTTTTTCCGTGCCTACGGATTTTGCCAACTGCCTGATCGCCCTTCTGACGGCGCTTAACTGGCGCGGCGATCTGAAGAATGTTGCCGAGGCCCTTCCCCATTTCGCCGAGACCCTGGACTTGACGGGCTTTCGTAATGTAATGGCCAACCTGAATTATATCAGCCGTCCGGAATCGACACGGATGGATGATATCGACCCCCGCCTGATGCCCTGCCTGTTCGTGCCCGACGATGGCCCGGCCATGGTCATCTTAAGGCCCGCTCCGGACGGATCGCTGCTGACCTTCGACGGCGAGAGTTCCTTGATCGAGCCTTTAACCAAAAGCCCTTCGAGCAAGGGGACGGCCTATCTCTTCTTTCCAGCGTCAGAGGAAAACGAGGATATTCTGGTTCGCCAAAAGCAGATCGGCTGGTTCAAGGCCACGACCGAGCGCTTCCGCCCTCTTCTTTGGCAAATCTTCGGCCTGACCCTGTTCATCAATATCATGGCGCTCGCCTCGCCTTTGTTCATCATGGGGGTCTACGACCGGGTGGTTCCCACCGGATCTTTTTCGACCTTGGGCTACCTCGCGGCAGGCATTGCGATTGCCCTGATTGCCGAGCATTATCTGTCACGCATGCGCTCGAAAGCCGTTGCCTATTTAGGCGGGCGTCTTGACTATATTTTTGGAAATGCCGTTTTCCAGAGAATTCTCTCCCTTTCGGCCTCGTTTACAGAGCGAGCGACCGTGGGCGCGCAGGTCGGCCGAATAAAAGAGTTTGAATCGATCCGCGACTTTTTCAACGGCCCCATGGCCTTTGTTCTCTTCGAACTGCCCTTTGTCTTCTTCTTCCTGGCCGTCTTCACCATCATCGGCGGACAAACGGTTTTTATCGTCATTATCGCCGCTCTGGCCTTCCTCGTCATGGGGCTGATCACCTATCCCCTGCTGCAGCGGTCGTCCTCGCTGGCGGGAAAGTCCTCGGGCAAGCGCAATGAATTTCTGACGGAGACCGTGGGCAAACTGCGCGTCATCAAGACGGGGGGCTATGAGCAAATCTGGCTGGAGCGTTTCCGCCAGATATCGGGCAAGGCCGCCATGTCCGATTTCAAGCAGAATCTGATTCAAGTCATCGTGGCGGCCCTTTCCAACGTCATCACCGTTTCAGCCGGCATCTCCGTCGTCGCCTTCTGCGTTTTCAGAGTTCTTGACACGTCCATGACTGTCGGCGGCGTTGTAGCCGCGATGATCCTGGTCTGGCGCATTCTGTCGCCTTTGCAAACCGCCTGCATTTCCATGCCGCGCATCGAGCGCGTTCTCAGCAGCGTCAAGCAGATCGACAATCTGATGAATCTGAAGCCCGAGCGCGAAATCAGGGCGGTTACGCGCCCCCCCTCGCGCTTCAAGGGCCATGTCGTCTTTTCCCGCGTGTCTTTCCGCTATACGGCTGACACCGACCCTGCTTTGGTTGGCGTCAGTTTCGATATTCAGCCAGGCGAGGTCGTCGGACTGATTGGTCCCAACGGTTCGGGAAAATCGACAGCACTTAAGCTGATGAGTGGCCTTTATCAGCCACAGGCTGGCAGCATTCGCATCGACAATCATGATCTAAGGCAGATTGATCCCGCCGATCTGCGCTCGTCGATCGCCTATGTTCCACAAATTTTCAACGTCTTCTATGGCACCATCGCCCAAAACCTGCGTCTGGCCAGCCCGACTGCGTTGGATGAAGAGCTGCGCATCGCTGCCAATCAGGCTCGTGTGCTTGAAGACATCATGGCTTTGCCCGAGGGTTTCAACACCAAGCTGGGTGAAAGCCGCATGGATCATTTTTCGGCCAGCTTCATGCAAAAGCTTTCTCTGGCCCGCGCGTATCTTAAGCGCGCACCGCTGATGCTGTTTGACGAACCGGTGACCGGGCTCGACTTTACAGGCGACAGATACTTCCTGAGCATGGTGAATGCCCTGAGGGGCCAAAGCACCATTTTCATCGTGACCCACCGTCCTAGCCACCTTGCCGTCGCAGACAAAGTTCTGGTTTTCCAGAACGGCTATCTGCGCCTGGCCGGAGCCGCCAAGGATGTTATGAAACAAATCCCTCCTGACCTTCTTTAGGTTCTGATCGGAAGAATGTGCCATGAATGATCGTACCATCGCAGCCCAAGCCAGCGCCTACGCCAACCCTTCGCAAAAGGGCGTGAGGCGGGGCAGCCGCCAGGCACGGCATCTGAGCCAGGCGATCATTCTTGAAGAGACGGGGTCTTCCGCCATCGTCCGTCAGGCCACCTTGTTGATTGCTGTGTCGGTGGCCCTGTTTATCGGCTGGGCCGCCCTAGCCCGTCTGGACGAGGTTGCTGTCACCAACGGGGAAATCGTTCCTTCCTCGGCCGTGCAAACGATACAGCATCTGGAAGGCGGTGTTGTTGCGGAAATCCTGGTCAAGGAAGGCCAGTTGGTTAACGAGGGCCAGATCCTGTTCCGCCTTGCCCCGAAATCGGCAAATTCCGAATTTGATCAGATGAAGGCGCGCGAGGTTGGTCTCGCCTTAAAGTTAGAGCGGCTCAGAGCCTATCTGGAGGATCGCAATCCTGATTTCAGCTTTGCCGATGTTTCCTTTGCACCCATGGTCGCCGATCAGAAGGCCATCCTGGCCGCTCAGCGCCTGTCGCGCAGCTCTGCCCTGGCCGTGACCAAATCGCAGGTCGACCAGCGGCATTCAGAAATCCGCCAATATGAGGAAAGCCTCAAAGGCCTGAGCGATCAGGTCAAGGTTCTTGAAGAGTTGGTTGCCATCCGCGAACAATTGGAAAAGGAGGGGCTGGTCTCCCGCGTCATCTTCCTCGACACCAAGCGCTCTTATGTAACGCCCAAAGGCGACATGGCCCGCATCGGGCAGCAGTTGGCGACCAGCAAGCAGGCCCTGACCGAGTCAGAGAATCGTTTGCGCAGCCAGGATGCAACGCTGAAGCAGGAAGCATCGAATGAAATGGGCACCGTTGCAGCTGAATTGGCTCAGGTCCATGAATCCTTGTCCAAGCTCTCGGACAGGGTTGATCGCCTGGATGTCGTCGCTCCCAAAAAGGGGCTGGTGCAGGATTTGAAGGTGCGTACGGTCGGTGCCGTGATCGCTCCCGGCGGAACACTTTGCCAGGTGGTTCCCGTCGAGGATAATCTTCAGTTGGAAGTCCGCATCCAGGCCCGCGATATCGGCCATCTGAAGCCAAATTTGCCAGCAACGGTCAAGATGACGACCTACGAATTTGCCAGATACGGCACCGTTCCAGGTCGTTTGCAATCGCTGTCGCCAACCTCTTTCCAAGATGACAAGGGCAATACGTATTTCAAGGGTATCGTGACGCTGAACCGCAATTACGTGGGCGATGTGCCCGGTCAGAACGTCATTCTTCCCGGCATGTCGGCGCAGGCCGATGTCGAGACCGGCGATAAGACCTTGCTGGAATATCTTTTGAAGCCGATCTTCCTGTCGCTCAAGAACTCATTCCACGAGCGCTGATGCAAAAGGGGCGCCCCTGGCGCCCCTTCTTGCTTCCTGCTGTACTCAGCCCTTGTGCGGCCCTTCGATCATGCTGAGCCAGCTTGACGAGGATAGACTCATCTTTTCGTTTTCTTCGTCTCCGCCATCTAGCGATCTGACGGAGGTGCGACTGGCGTTGTAGATGCGCCGGTCGATTTCATCGACGACTTTTTCATAGGCCTTCGAGGCCGGTGCGTTGGGATGCAGCAGCACGACCGGCATGTCGCTTTCTTCGGCCAGGGGAACCAGATTATCGCCGGGAATGGCCTGATCATAGATTCTTTCCCCGAATTCCGCCCGGATGATGTCTGCCGTCCGCCTGGAAACCTCGTTCGATTCGGGGCTGATCAGCAAGACGCCGTTGATGCGCAGCACGGGATTGATGCGCCTGGACATGCGCCGCACATTGGCCCAGGTGGCATGCAGGCCGTCCTGGGCATGGCGATAGCAGAAGGTGGGAATAACCAGCTCACTCGCCGCCACCAGGGCATTGACCGAGGGCAGGCCCAGCGTGGGGGGACAATCGATCACGATATATTCCGCCTCGGCGGCTGGCGTCTCCAGGGCCCGGCGCAGGACGAGCTGCGGTTCCATGACACCCGACAAGGCCACGTCAAGACCCGACAGATTGGGCGTCGAAGGTAGAATTTTCAGGTTCTCCATCGCGGTCGGGCGGATCACTTCATCAACCGTGGCCGCTTCGACCAAAAGATCGTAGACGCCTTTCAAAGGTCTGGGTGTGATTCCGAAAGCCGCCGTCGCGTTGCCCTGGGCATCCATATCAACCAGTAGGGTCTTGTGCCCACGCCTAGCCCACAGGGCGGCAAGATTGACGGCTGTCGTCGTCTTGGCAACCCCCCCCTTCTGGTTGAAAACAGCGACTGTCGGCATTCCACCCTCCCCCACC
>JADFZV010000073.1 GCA_015232335.1 Alphaproteobacteria bacterium
GCGGCAGCGATATCCTGACCCAGGCTGTGGGAATGGGCCAGCCGGGAGAGGGGATCGTCATTTCCTATCTTACTTATTCCTACACCCCTTTGTTCGGGACCATCATCACCAATACGGTCAATCTGGATGAGATGTCCTTCTCGCGTCCGCGCCGCTCGCCGACCGTGACTTGCGCCAGCGTGAGCTGTAGTTAGGAGAGTGTTATGACTGCCCCCAGCCTTCTTAGCCGCTTTCTGCATGCAGAGCGCGGCAACATGGCTGTCATCCTGGCCATCGCACTGCTGCCTCTGATCATCGGGGTCGGCGTGGCGGTGGATGCGTCCCGCGCCTATGTGGTGCGCTCGCGCCTGGCCTTCGCACTGGATGCCGCCGGTCTGGCCGTTGGCGGAAGCCAGGGTACCGAGGCCGAGCTGCAAGTGGTCATGGAGAATTATTTCTACAAGAACTATCCGGCGGATGTCATGGGCACACCGGTGGGTTTGCAGATGGTTCTCGACAGCGTCAACAACACGGTGACGCTGTCAGCCAGCGCCAGCTTGGAAACCATGTTCCTGCGCGTGGCGGGCCTCAACCTTCTGACCGTTTCCTATTCCAACGAGATTACACGCGAGATCAAGGGGCTTGAGGTGGTGCTGGCGCTGGATACCACGGGCTCGATGGCGTCCAGCGGCAAGATTTCCGGCCTGCGGGTCGCCGCCCAGGATCTGGTCGATATTCTGTTTGGTAGTCAGACCAATCCGGAAAAGCTGAAGATGGGGTTGGTGCCCTTTGCCACCGCAGTCAATATCGGCAACAGCAATACAGATCTGGTCAACTGGGGCGCTTCGCAATGGACCCGTCAGGGCAATGTCGTGGTCAATCAGTCGAGCTACACCACCGATGAAGACGGCACCTCGACCGGCACGGTCTGGAAGGGCTGCGTCAAGGAGCGGGCCTATCCCGACGATGTGTCGGACACTGGCGGCGTCAACGGCAAATGGGACCCCTATTTCTGGCCCAAGGAGCCACGCTCGGCGACGGGCAGCACCAGCGCCAACACCTATTGCGCCAACCGCTCCTCCAGCCACGGTGTTACGACAAGTGACAATGTGGGCTTGCGCTGGGACGCCATCGACGAGATTGCAGCAGACAGCAATTACGGACAGGCCGGCCCCAACAAAGCCTGCCCGCGCGCCCTGTTGCCGATGACCAATGCCAGGACCACCATCGAAAGCGAGATCGGGGCTCTGGTGCCCTGGGGCGACGATACCGGCACCATCGTGCATGTCGGCCTGGCCTGGGCGCTCAGGGCGATTTCGCCCGAGGCGCCCTTTACCCAGGGCATCGCCTGGAATGCCGAGGGCTGGAACAAGGCCATCATTCTGATGACCGACGGCGACAACACCTCGATCCGCCAGAGTTCGAGATGCCGTACCACGAACAACGGATCGGATCACAGCTATACAGGCTATGGCTATACCACCGACGAAGGCACGCTGGGCACCGACGCCGTTGCGCTGAACATGGCCAATCTGAGCGCCAGCTACAATTCGCGGGCCGCGCTGGCCGTCGCCAACGAGAATGCCCGGCTGCTCGAGACCTGCAACAATGTCAAGGCCAAGGGCATTATCCTATACACCATCGCCTTTGGCACCAGCATCAGTTCGACGGCGCAAAGCCTGTTAAGCCAATGCGCCACCGATCCCGACAAGTTCTTTGCCTCGGCCACCTCGGGCGAGTTGAGTGCTGCCTTCACCCAGATCGCCCGGGAACTGTCCAAGCTCCGCATCAGTCGCTGATCAATGGAACGCGGGACCTGCCGGTAAGAACGGTGTCTGCAAAACTTGCGAATGGGATAAGGAAGGTGAAAGTATAGGAGGCTTGGATGTCGGCAAATTGCGGCGGACCTACAACAAGGGTTACCGTGTAGGTGGCGTCTCCTGCGGGGCCGAGGCCTGTTGCGATATTCTGCGCCTGCGTCTGGATTGCGCTTGACGTTGCGGTCGTGTTCACCATCGCCCATCGCCCCGCTTCCTCGCAGACATACTGTATTGTTGCACGCGTCCACATCAGGCGTCCGAACTCGAAGACTCCAAAGAGGATCATCAGAAAGGCGGGAAGAATGATGGCGAATTCCACGGAGAAAGCCCCGCGCCTGTCTTTCCCGAACTGGGCGGCGCATTTTTTGATTTGTGCCGGGTTTATGTGATGGGGCGCTGCTTTCATTTCGTTCTGACCGTACGAGATGCCGTCATCGTGGCGGGCAGTATGGTCGAAGGGAATGTGTTGAACAGAGGGGTGAAATTGTGAACGGCGGTCACCGTCATGAACTCGTTCAGAAACCCGCCGACGCAAGTCGAACTGCAACTCACAGAGACTCCCAGATTCGTCGAGCACTCGCAAAGTTTTGTGGAGGCGATGCTTGAAAAGTCGGTTAGTTCGGTGGAGGAGGTGATAACGCTCTCGATGCCGACCGTATCCGTCGTATATCGGATTGCGTACTTAGAGCCCGCGTTGACTGCGTTCTCAAGTTCCATTCTCTGGTAGAGAAAATTCCCAAAGTCGAAGAGGCCCATGAGCATCAGAAGGAACAAGGGGATGATGAGGGCGAATTCTACCGTCGCCACCCCTTTTGTGCAGTTCGAAAGGCGCGTCTGGGCGATGTCATTTCTGATTCGCATGGATGGCGTCACTCCGACAGAATGACTGAGCCGCTGAGGGATATGTCTCTTGCCCCAATGGCGGCGCACCCCGTTGTGGATATGCCTACATTTCCATTCATACCCACGGTCTTGGCAATGATCTGTGTGCAAGCACTGCTGCCTGTCGCGCTGTTGCCATTGAAGTCCAGATTGCTGGACGGGAAATAGAGCGCGCCATTATAGATTGCCGAAGAATTGCCGTTCACGTGGTTGTCCTGGTAAGGGCCATTCCGATCGGCATACATCAGGACCCCTGCATAAGTGCCCGTGCTAGGAGCTGTCAGGTTGACGGAAGCACTGCCGTTCAGGTCGAATTTGGCATAATCCGATCCCGATGTGCTCGTGAGGATAAAAGTGACGCCGGTTCCCGTCAGCGATGCGCCTGCGTTGAGACTGAAGGTGCCCTTGTTGATGACGTAAGTTCCTGGGCCAAGATTGAGTGTGCCCTTGATGTCGAGCCCTTTGCAGAAGACGTAGGGTGTGCTGCCTGATGCGTTAATGGTTGTCGTTGCGCTGGGATTAACTTTGTACTCAGTCTGATTGCATGTGGAGCCGATGTTCGGCACGGTCAGATCCGAATATGGATCCGTGATCTCGGCGGCATGGGTCTGAGTTCCACTCGAGGCAGTCAGGTGACTGTTGGTGTCGCTGATATCTCCCATGGTTTGGGCAGATGCTACGGTCACCGAGGCGTTTCCGCTCAGCTTGATCGCGTCGTCGGCGTTGGAGTTGGCGGCGATGCCGCAATCTGGCAGGTTGACATTGGTGTTTCCAGAGAATTCGAGCGCTTTGGATACGGTCGTGTCCAATGCCAGGATGCAGGCCGTCCCCGAGGTTGAGGCACGGGCTGTCGCCTGGACATTGATCGTGAGGCTGGCAGTATCGAACACAGCAGCGGCGAAATAGGTCTGGGCAGTCTGGGACAAATACACCTGCACGGCCGTGCTGTTGCCAGTATAGGCGCTGGGCAGGACCGGAGGAACATTAACGACGATGTCGCCGTCCGAATCGCTCCACCCGTTGCGCGTCGCCTCGAACGAAGCAACCGTGGTAATGGCGGCCAACACCTCGCCTCTTCTTAATTCGAGTGCGCCAGCCAGGGCTGCAGCGTCTGCCGCAGCCTGCAGATTGCGTCGAGACAGGTACCAGAGCGCGGCGTCTATTCCGAGGCCCACGAATCCAACCAGGATCGGCAGCAACAGAGCCATCAGCACGGCAAACGCCCCTCGGTCGTTTCTTACCAGGGCCGGTATTTGCCTTCGCGAAACGCCAGTCACCACAATCCGCGACTCCCTCAGATTTCTGGGCGGGTGAAATCAATCCAGAATAAGACCTGATCAGGAGAGCACAAAACAACCTGCCTGCCAATACCGCCAGGACTTCGCGCTCAACGCAGTTTGCTGGCGGGCAGGTCCAGGGCGCTTTCGAGAGTCACCTCGTAAGGGGGCTGCTTCTCGGGAACGCTGATCAGGGGGCTCATTCTCTTCAATCCCTCCAGAAGGGCTTCCTGGCTTCTTGCCAGACATCGGTCGAGGAAAGCCCCAAATCTTTCAAGACGGCCCTGGGTAAGCGGGCCAGTCGGGCACGCCCTTGCATATTGTTGCGCCAATGGGTGATTCGGGCGATCAGCGCCTGGATCTTTTTGATCATGATGTCCTCCTGGCGACATGGGTTTCCTCTTGATGCATCAGAGAGCCTGATTCATAATCATCAAGAAACCTCCGTACAAACGACTGTATTTACGCTAACGCATAAGGAAAGCTAATCCATGAGCCGCCTTCCCCCCCTGGCATCGCTCAAGGCCTTCGAGGCCGCGGCAAGGCATCTGAGCTTTACCCGGGCTGCCGAAGAGCTGCATGTCACCCAGGCCGCCGTCAGCCATCAGGTGAAGTCGCTGGAAGATTTCCTGGGCCAAAGCATGTTTGTGCGTCTGACTCGCGCCCTTCAACTAACACCCGCCGGGGAGGCTTATGCGCCGGTGCTGAAGGAAGCCTTCGAGGCCATCGAGTTGGCAACGCGGCGTTTGATGGAAGACCAGGACCGCCAGGGTGTGCTGAATGTCAGCGTCTCACCCACATTTCTATCGCGCTGGCTGATTCCCAGACTGTCCAACTGGCAGGAAGCGCATCCTGGAATCGAGCTGCGACTGGTCAGCACCCCAAAACTGGCTGATTTCGTGCGCGATGGGGTGGATGTTGCGATTCGTCATGGCCGTGGCGTCTGGCCAGGGCTTGCCGCCCACCGGCTTTTTCAAGCCCAAAGCGTTCCTGTGGCCAGCCCAGAGCTTCTGAAAGGCCCGCTTGCCTTGATAAAGCCCGATGACCTGGCCCGCCACACCCTGTTGCATGACCAAGTCGAGCCAGATAACTGGCGCATCTGGCTGACGGCCGCCGGCGTGGCGGATGTCGCGCCCGAGCGCGGCATGCGGTTTGGCACTGGCGCCGAGGCGCTGGAAGCTGCCCTTGCTGGCGCGGGAGTCGCCCTGGCCCGGCGCGCCGTGATTCGCAGAGATATCGAGGCCGGACGCTTGGTCATTCCCTTCGAGGTGCCCATGCCCAAGGATTTCGCCTTTTATGTCGTGTTTCCGGAAGGCAGCGCCAAAAGGCCAAAGGTGAAGGCCTTTCGCGATTGGGCCATGAACCAGGCCCAGGCCGACCGGGAGGCAGAAGAGAAAGAAAGTTGATGCAAAGAAAAGTAGACGCAGGCGACTACTTGATAATATACAACTATTGTATAGCAATATAGAATATATTGTTAGTATAGAAATATTATTTATTTCACAATTCGCGTGCTCTTGCGGTTTGTTTTGCCGTTTTGTTGCCATATCCACAAGAAAATCAGGTTCATTCTCCGTTCACTTATAAGCGCATATGGTCGTATGTGGCGGATGGGGAGCAGAAAGCTTTTCACCGCTGTGATGATCGTCACAGAGCCGAAAATGTCGAAAGTTATATAAAATTCGCTAGATACACTGATTACCTTTTGCTAAATTCCGACAGTTCCGCGCCCGGTGGGAGCGACAAAAGAACAGCCAGAAATGCGGCTTAAGGGGGGAATGGAATCGGTTGGCTAGGCCGAAGTAAGGCGCTTGGCCAATGGCTGTTTTTCTGAAGGGGACGGGACGTGCTGGATTCATCTGATCTTGTTGGCTTGCAAAAGGGGGCCGTCGGAGCTGCGCCCAATACGCAAGGCACCCTTGATGCCAAGGTCCAACCCGCCCTGGTCATCGACGCTGTTCCCGGCAAGGCCATTCTGGTCCCGCAAGGCTTCGACATTTCTGGCGCCGATTATGTGCGCCAAGGCCCCGACCTTGTCTTGGTGCAGCCCGATGGCAGCACCATTCTGATTCGCGATTATTTTGCGCAAGGCGATGAGGTCCCCGATCTTCTGGCTGCCGACGGCAGCTACATTCCCGGCGATTTGGCCCTGAAGCTGGCCGGGCCGATGGCACCCGGCGAATACGCGCAGGCCGGGGCGAACAAGGCTTCGGCCCAGGCCATCGGGCGGGCCGACACGCTTTCGGGCGATGTCACTGTCGTGCATGCCGACGGCTCCAAGGGCGTTTTGCACAAGGGTGACGCGGTCTATCAGGGCGACGTTGTGCAAACCCCCAAGGGCGCTTCGGTCGGCCTGATTTTCATGGACGGCACCTCGCTGGGCCTGGGTGCTAGCGGGCGTTTGGTGCTGGACCAGATGGTCTATGACGCCAGCTCTCAAACCGGCAAGTCAGCCTTCTCTCTGGTGCAGGGCAGCTTCTCGTTCGTTTCGGGTCAGATCGCCAAGAGTTCGCCGGATGCGGCGACGATCAGAACCCCGGTGGCCACTATCGGCATTCGTGGCACCATGGTGGCGGGCAGCTTCTCGCCGGAAGGCGGGCTGGTGACGGCGCTGCTGCCCGAGGGCAACAGCACCGGCGAATTCAGCATCACCACGGCCACGGGCACGACGACCAACAACCAGTCGTTTGGCGCGGTGCATGTGTCGAACTTCTTCTCGGTGCCCTCGAATGTGGTGCTGGTCAATCAAGGCCAGATCGCCAACAGCTTTCGCGAGGTTCTGAACGCGGTTTCAAGTTCCACGGCGTCTTCGCCCGCCAAGTCGGCAGCCGAGCAGATTCTGATGCAGGCCTTTCAGCAGGGTAAGCAGCAGGGCGCGCAGGGACAGCAAGGTGCCAACGGCGCTCCGGGCGAGGCGCAGGGACAGCAGGGACAGCAGCAGGGACAGGGTGCTCAAGGACAAGGGGCGCAGGGTCAGCAAGGGTCCGGTGGCACTCCGGGCGAGGCGCAAGGGCAACAGCAAGGCGCGCAGGGACAAGGGGCTGGCGGGAATGCGCCCACCGGCACGGTCGAAGGCATGTTCCAGTCGCAAGGTGCTCAGGGCCAGGGCGGCAGTGCCTTGGCGCAGGGTGTGGATGCGCGTTTCGCCGCCGCCGCTCAGGCCGCCATCTTAAGCGCTGTCGAGCAAGGCAAGCCGATAGCGGCGGCATTGTTGGCGGCCATGGCGGCCTCGCAGGCCTTCGGCGAAGCCAAGTCACAGGGTGCTTCAACCGATCAGGCGCTGGAAGCCGCAGGCCGGGTGGCGCAGCAGACGGGCATTCTGACCAATACGACATTTTCAGGGACGGCCACGCGCGGATTGAACGCGCCTTCGGGAAATCAGTCGCAGGACGGCGAGCGGGGCCGTCAGGGCGGCGAGCATGGTCAGGGCCAAGGTGCTCAGCAGCAAGATATGCATTCCTCGGCATCCGAGCAGGCCACTCAGCAGGCAGCGCAGCAGGCAGCCCAGCAGGCCGCAGCGGCGCAGGCAGCCCAGCAGGCCGCCGTTCAAGCACAGATTCAGGCCGCCCAGCAAGCAGCGGCGGCCTTGGCGGCCCAGCAGGCGGCGGCGGCCCTGGCGG
>JADFZV010000074.1 GCA_015232335.1 Alphaproteobacteria bacterium
CCAACTGCAAATCAACACTTGCGGAATTCTCATGGCAGGTGCCTTGCGAGTCAAGGCAAAACACGGAAGATTACGTCAACTGCAAGTGCTATGACGCTTTAATATACAAAAGAAACCTATAAATTCATCATGAATTGAATACGTCGAATTGCGTCAATAGGCTTCCATCCGCCTCGACCAGAAAATACGGGGCATGGAGATGGAGCTTGGAAAACGGATCGGGAAGCGGCTTAGGGAGCTGCGCGAACAGCGCGGTTGGACCCAGGCGGAATTCGCCGAGCGGAACGGCAAGGCGATAGAAACCATTTCCAACATCGAACGGGGCAAAACCGTTCCGGGCCTTTTGACGCTGGAAAGGTTCGCCCGAAGCCTTGGCGTTGGGTTGGAAGATTTGTTCCGCGTCCATGAAGCAGGGAAGGGCAATACGGAAACGCGCCATGCCGCCATAATTCTGGCTGCCGCAAAGCGTCTGCCGTCGAGCGAATTGGAGTTGTTGGCGGGAATTATTGGCACGTTGGATAAGCAGCGGCGCAAAAGTAAGCGCGGGCGAGCCCAGGCCAAGGACTAGCCGGTTTGTCATACAGCCATGGCAGGCGGTTTGACGAAGGGATCATCATTTGTTTGCCGCTTGAGGCGGATTACATCTTCCCGGGCTTGGTCTTGTCGGAGAAGCGTCCGACATTGCCGAAAATCTGTTCGAGGAAGGTCATCTCGTTGCCGGCCGTGGGGGTGACGCGCTCGACCGGTTTGATGGCCTTGCCGTCGTTCAGACCAAGCTGGCGCACATTCTTGACCTTGCCACTGGTGTCGAAGCTGATGGCCACCACGCGGCGATCCGTCACCTTGGGCTTGAAGAAGGCGGTCTGCTCGGTCTTGCCGCTGATGTAATACCAGGTCTCGTCGTCGAACACGGCGACCGAGGAGGGGGTGCCCAGCATGGCCTGCACATCGTCGCGATTCACGTCGCCCGGCTTGATCAGGGCCAGTTGTTCATCATTGGGCAGATTGCCGCGCACATCCACGATGGGCTCGCAGGCACTTGCCAGAACCAGAACCGAAAGGGCGACAAAGAGTGAAGACTTGCGCATGTTGACGTCGAAAGGCCTAAAGAAGGATAGTGCCCCAACTTAGATCATTCCTTTTCAGAATGGAACCATGTCCATCTTCAAGCGCCTGTTCGCTCGCAAAAGGCAGAAAGACGAGGCCGCCGCCCAGCTTTACCGGCGCATCGTGGAACAGGCCCGTTTGCCTGAATTCTATGAATCCCTAGGGGTTCCCGATTCCGTCGAGGGGCGGTTCGACCTTTTGGCCCTGCATGCCTTTCTGGTCATGGAGGCCCTAAGCCCCACCGAGCCCGAGGGGGCGCAGGCCCTGTTCGACCTCATGTTCGACGATCTGGAAAGCAATCTGCGCGAGCTTGGGGCCAGCGACATCCGCATCGGGGCGCGGGTCAAGAAGCTGGCCCAGGATTTCCTGGGACGCAGCCATGCCTACCGCACTGCCTTGGAAAATCAGGATGATTCCCTGCTGATGGCGGCTTTGGACCGCAATGTCTTTGCCAAGGCAGCCTCAACGCCTCTGGCACTTCAAACCCTGGCCCACTATACCCGCCGCTGCCGGGCTGCTCAGGAAACCGCAAATGCCCAATTCCCCCCCATCGAGATGGCGACATGACTGATCTGCTCCCCCAGCCAGAATTCTCACGCCTGGTGAAAAGCGCCGAAATCCCCCATAAAGGGCTGCAATTCGATATCGAAGCCACGCCAAACGAGTGCCAGAAACTTGCCCAGCGCTTTGGCCTGATTGCCATCGAGGCCCTGTCGGCCCATATCCGGCTGTTTCCGGCCAAAGACCTGATTCGGCTGGAGGGCAGGCTGAAGGCCCGCGTCGTGCAAAGCTGCGTGGTGACGCTGGACCCCGTGGATCAGGCCATAGACGAGGACTTTTCAAGGGTTTACGGGGATGACGAGGCGCTGGAGGCGGCCAGACTGGCCATGGAGGCCGAGATCGAGATCGATCCCCTGGCGGATGACCTGCCCGATCCCCTCATCGATGGCTGTATCGATGTTGGCGAGGCGGCTGCCGAGGAATTGGCGCTTAATCTCGATCCCTTTCCCAGAAAACCCGGGGCTAGCCTTGAGGGATCGCCCTGGGCTGCCAAGGAAGAGGCGATCAGGGGGCCCTTTGCCGCTCTTTCGAAGCTTCGGGACAAGTTTGACAAAAAAGTGTAATTGTTCCCAGACAGGCGCCCTTGCCCCGGCCAGGGTTTTCCTATAATAAGACGGGCTCCGCTCCGGATGCGCGTAGCCTTCGGAGCGTTCCCTTTTGCTCGAGAGATGATCCATGGCTGTACCTAAAAAGAAAACCTCGAAGTCGCGCCGCAATATGCGCCGGGCCCATGACGGCCTGAAGCCGCAATCGGTGACCGAGTGCCCCAATTGCGGCGAAATGAAGCGTCCGCACCACCTCTGCCCCTCTTGCGGTCATTATGACGGCCGTTCGGTGGCAGGCGATTCCGCTTCCGCAGCTTAATCCCCGATAGGGAGGGGGCACGGTGACCGACGAGGTCGTTCTGGCACTCGATGCCATGGGGGGCGATGCCGCTCCCCAGATGGTGATCGATGGCATAGCGATCGCGAAGACCCGTTTCCCCAAAGTGCGTTACCTCCTGGTGGGCGACGAGCCTCGCTTGAAGGAGATGCTGGCCAGCCGTCAGGATGTGGCCGAGGTCTGCACCATCCGCCATGCCCCGGACTCGGTTTCCGCCGACGCCAAGCCCTCGCAGGTGCTGCGCACGGGACGCAAATCCAGCATGTGGATGGCCGTTGACGCCGTCGCCAAGGGCGAGGCGGGAGGCGTTGTCTCGGCAGGCAATACCGGCGCCTTGATGGCGGTGTCGAAATTCGTGCTGCGCACCGTGCCCGGCATCGACCGTCCGGCCATTGCGGGCCTGTTCCCTTCGCAGCGCGGCGAGACCGTGATGCTGGATCTGGGCGGCAATGTCGATTGCAACGCCAATAATCTGGTCGAGTTCGCCATCATGGGCGAGGTCTTCTGCCGCATCGTGCTGGGCATCGAGCGGCCCAGCGTGGGTATTTTGAATGTCGGCTCCGAGGATGCCAAGGGCAACAGCGCCGTCAAGACAGCCCATTCCATCTTGAAGTCGCACCACATGCAATTGAGCTTCCAGGGTTTTGTCGAGGGAAACGATATCGGCGCCGGCACCGTCGATGTGATCGTGACCGATGGTTTCACCGGCAATGTGGCGCTGAAGACCATCGAAGGCACCGCCAAGATGTTCTCGCGCTTCCTGAAGGAGGCCTTCACCCATTCCTTTCTCTCCAAAATCGGATATCTCATGGCCCGCCCGGCCATGCATCGCTTGAAATTGAGGGCCGATCCCAGGCGCTATAATGGCGCGATGTTCCTTGGCCTTAACGGCATTACGGTTAAGAGCCATGGCGGAACCGACGCGCTCGGTTTCGCCAATGCCATCGGCTGCGCCGTCGATCTGGTGTCCCAGGATTTTAACGCCAAGATCAAGGAAGAATTGGCCCATCTGGCCGAACCCGAGCAGCCAGCGCAGGTGGCTTCGCTCTGATGGTTATCCGGTCCCAGATCGCCGGTTGCGGCTCGTATCTGCCCCAGCACGTCGTCACCAATCACGATCTGGAAAAGCACGTCGATACCACCGATGCCTGGATCGTCGAGCGTTCGGGCATTCGCCAGCGCCATGTCGCTGCCGAGGGCGAAAACACCTCGGACCTGGCTTTCGAGGCCGCCAAGGCGGCCCTGGCCAATGCAGGCGTGGCGGTCGACGAGTTGGATCTGATCATTCTGGCTACGGCGACGCCCGACCATACGTTTCCCGCAACGGCGGCTCGGGTGCAGGCCCGCCTGGGCATGACCCGGGGCTTTGCCTTCGATCTTCAGGCCGTCTGCTCGGGTTTCATCTATGCCCTTGCCACCGCCGACAATTTCATCAAAGCGGGCCAGGTCAAGACGGCTCTGGTCATTGGCGCCGAGACCTTCTCGCGCATTCTGGACTGGAACGACCGGGGCACCTGCGTCCTGTTCGGAGACGGCGCCGGAGCCGTGGTTCTGAAGGCGGGGGAAGGGCAGGGAACCTCGGCGGATCGCGGGATTCTCTCCTCGCATCTGCATTCCGACGGGCGTCATTACGATCTGCTTTATGTCGATGGCGGCCCATCCTCGACCAAAAGCACGGGATTCGTGCGCATGAAGGGCAACGAGGTCTTTCGCCATGCCGTGGTCAATATGGCCGAGGTGGTGGGGGAGGCCTTGGTCGCCAATGGCTTGACATCATCGGATATCGACTGGGTGGTGCCGCATCAGGCCAATATCCGCATTCTCGAAGGCACGGCCAAAAAACTGGCCATTGCCAAGGAGCGCATGGTGATTACGGTCGAGCGTCATGCCAATACCTCGGCGGCATCGATTCCTCTGGCTTTGGCCGAGGCGGTAGCCGACGGACGCATCAAAAAGGGCCAGTTGCTGCTGCTGGAAGCCATGGGTGGTGGCTTCACTTGGGGAGCCTGCCTGGTCCGCTATTAATAAATACGGCCGTGCAAGCCACCGTTTTTTCGAATCCATCCCTTTGACGATATTGACTGATTTCGATCAAAGCGTTACCGTCAGGTAAATAACGAGCCTGGGGGGCCGAAACGATGACCGAGAAAACCATCACCCGTGCGCAGTTGAGCGAAGCAATTTACGAGGAAGTTGGCCTTTCCCGCAATGAGTCGGCGGCCCTTCTAGAGACCGTTTTGGAAGAGATGTCTCTGTCTTTGTCCAAGGGTGACACCGTCAAGATTTCCTCATTCGGCAGCTTTTCCGTGCGCTCCAAGGGCCAGCGCATCGGTCGCAATCCCAAGACCGGCACCGAGGTGCCGATCCTGCCCAGGCGCGTTCTCGTCTTCCGCCCGTCGCAACTCTTGAAGTCGCGCATCAACAAGGGCATGAACGCCAAGAAGGGGTAATTCCCCCCCATGGGCAAATCGGAAGCGGCTTTCAGGACCATCAGCGAAGTGGCTGAGGAATTGGATGTTCCCCAGCATGTTCTGCGCTTTTGGGAAGGCCGCTTTTCCCAGTTGAAGCCCCTGAAAAGGGCGGGTGGGCGGCGCTATTACCGGCCTGAGGATGTCGATCTTTTGAAGCGCATCCGCGAACTGCTCTATCAGCAGGGCTATACGATCAAAGGCGTGCAGAAGCTGCTGCGCGAGGGCAAGGCGCTTGATGCCGGGCCGTCGGCGCCCAAGAACGGATCGCCCGCCCAATTGCCTTTGGCGCCAGGAAAAGTCCCGGCCGGTCAGTTATCGCTGCTGCCGGTGGCCAGCCATAAGATGGATGCCAAGGAGACGCTGACAGAATTGCTGGCAGAACTGCAGGATTTGAAGGAAACGCTAGAGCGGGTCGTCTGAAATAGCAGCCGTTAAACGGCTGCGATTGAAGGCGTGAATCCGCTCTACAGACTTGTTATAGCGAACGATTCACGTTAACCCCGTGTCACCGAATGACACGGGGTTAGACGATCCTACGCTAGTTAAGGCCGGTGCCGTCAGGGGTTAAAAGAACTTCACACCTTGGGCGCATATTCCCCTTTTCTTTGCCAAGCCTCCTAACGTATAGTCCGCGCCTGCCCGTCTAAGGGCTCGGTCGGAGCGTAGCGCAGCCTGGTAGCGCATCAGACTGGGGGTCTGAGGGTCGCAGGTTCAAATCCTGTCGCTCCGACCAATCTTTCCAATGAGTTGAGCCATTGGATTTCCCCCCAAATTCTCAGCAGATGTGGATGCTGGGTGTGACTTGAGAACAAACGCCGTTTGCTTCGATTGCCAAGGCCGGGGAAAGTCGATTGTCTCAAACATGGTGGCAAAAGTCGATCAAGCCCATCGCAGCCAGGATCGTGGGATTGGCTGCCCGCAAACCTGATGCGGCAAGCGAACATCAAGCAACCATCTTTGTTTTTGGAACAAAACTCCTTGTCACCTTGCGCGGCATCGATGCCGCCACGGCCCAGGCGGCCACGGCAAAGCTTGAGCAACAGTTTCACTATATGCAAAGGAACTGGAACGCCTGGAAGTCAGGAGAGCTGACCGATCTGAACCAAGCCATCGCGAACGGAAGAAGCATGGCCGTTTCGCCCCATTTGCTGGGGCTGATCGAGATGGCGAAGCGCTTCGAGAGTCTAAGCGACGGCCTCTTCAACCCCGCCCTTGGAGGGATTGTTGGCGCTTGGGGATTTCATTCTGACGAACGTCCGATGGGGTACCGTCCTGACCTGCCAGCCATTAGCGCCTTGGCCTTAAGGATGCCCACAATGGGCGACGTGTCCATCGAGGGCACTGTGGTTGCCTGCACCAACAATAGGGTGCAGTTCGATTTTGGCGGATTCGCCAAGGGTGTCGCTTTGGACATGGCCGAAGAAACTCTCAAGTCCTTTGGCATCCAGAATACGCTGCTGAACGCTGGGGGCGATATCAACAGCATGGGAAATGGCGGGGTGTGTCCGTGGCGAATCAGCATCCGCGATCCCAAATCGTCTGGCATCATCGCCACGATCACGCTTGCGCCGGATGAGAAAGTCTATACCTCCGGCAATTATGAGAGATTTCATGAAATCGACGGTGTTCGCTTTGCCCACACGCTGGACCCGCGTTCAGCCATGCCGGTCGATCACATCATTTCGGCTACGGTGATTGCCGATAGAGGATCGCTTGCTGATGCTGCGGCGACGGCATTAACCGTGGCGGGGCCGCATGATTGGCATCGCATTGCCAGGAAAATGGGGGTTAAATACGCCCTCCTGGTCGACGAACGGGGGGGAATTCATCTCAATCCAGAAATGCGCGCCCGCATTTCTTTTTCTTCGGATCGAGCCTTCACCCTTAGCGAAAGCCCGCCTTTGTAGGGCGGGGCGGCTTTCTTCCCGGCATCAGAAAGAGCAGCAGGATATGCATGCTGATCAGGCTCAAGGCCGCGTAGGAAATCTGACTGTGAACCTTGACGCCACTCCAGGAAAACCAGCCCGTCAAAGCGGCAAAGGCGCACAGACCCAGGACGGCTAATCCCAGCATATGGGAGATGAATCGCCACACGCCATGTAATCCCAGGGGCAGGGAGGCGAAGCTGGGCAGGGGCAGGGTCAGTACATGATTCTTCGGAAAGGCCACCCCCACCAAGATGCGAAGCCCAACGGCAAAGCTGGTCACAAGCCCTGCGAAGATGTGGGCATGATAGGCGCCATAGCCGGTTACCATGGCCACCACAAATCCGCCGGCCAGCACGCCGTGCCATATCATCAGGATGTACAGTGAGGTTTTAGACGGCTTCATGGGGCGGTCGGCGTCAGCGCGTTCGGATCAGCGGAAAAGCCTGCCAAACATTCTGTCATGCCCGGCCTTGTGCCGGGCATCCACGCCTTGCCGCCAGACATCTTTGCAGGAAAATCGTGGATGGCCGGGTCAAGCCCGGCCATGACGGACTGAAGCAACGGAGAAATTCCACGTCCA
>JADFZV010000075.1 GCA_015232335.1 Alphaproteobacteria bacterium
CCGTCGAAAGTTTATTGGACAGCATGAGAGACCTACCAGCTATCGAACCACAGTGTTAATCCTACTCATTCGCCAGTTCCTCGGCCCTGATGTTCGTGAGTCGCTTCAGGGATTGGTAGTCCTGGTGGCCGGTCGCCACGGCAAGCGCACGGTGGAGGAGGTCAAGGCTTTGACAATGATGTGGCGGGCAGGGCATGGGCCAAGTTAAGGCCATGAGCCTCTTCGATTTCGTTCGAAGCCTCTCTTACTTGATAAAGCCATTGAAATACCAAGATATTTAAAGCTGCCTGCAACTGAGTTGATTTGCAAGTAACTGGCTGCTATCCTCTGGTGCAATCTGCCGTTAAACAAGGCTGTCGAATGCTAAATAAAATCGGTCTTTCCATTCAAACCATGTTTGCCGATTTAATCCAGCGCAGTCACGATGCTGCGTTTGATCGCGACTTTCCCGTTAACGGGAGCTTTTACCGCAAGCAGGTCAAAGGCAAGTCGTATTGGTATTATAACGGCTATGCCCAGGACGGGAAACGCTATGTGAAATATGTCGGTCCCGATAGCGATCCGGAAATTGCGTCTCGTATCCAAAATTTTCATTCCGTCAAAACTGATTTTAATGACCGCAGGAAGGTCGTCAGGGCTCTTGTCGCGGCGGGCCTTCCTCAGCCTCTAGCGCCTGTCGGAAAGCTAATTGATGCGCTGGCCCGTGCGGGTATATTCCGTCTTCGCGCCTGCTTGGTCGGAACCTCGGCATTCCAAACCTATTCCGGGGTGTTGGGGGTTATGCTTCCTTCGCAGCATCTTCAAACAGTGGATATCGATATCGCACAGTTTCTTTCGGTCGCGATTGAGGTGGAGGATTCAGTTCCGGAAATTCCGGACATATTGAACGAAGTCGATCATAGTTTCCGCCCTGTCTCTCACATGATGGATGGGCGCAAAATTATCGCCTTTCAAAATAATTCAGGTTTGCGGGTTGAGTTTCTCACGCCCAATCGTGGCAGCGACGATTACCAAGCCGAGCCTCCTATTCTGCCCGCACTCGGTGGTGTCGCCGCACAACCTCTTCGCTTTCTGGATTTTCTTATCAGAGATCCCATCCGTTCGGTTTTGCTGTATGGGGGCGGGGTGTTGGTCAATGTCCCAGCCCCAGAGCGCTACGCTCTCCACAAGCTTATCGTTGCGACAAGAAGACGTTCAGAGTCTGCTGCGAAGATTGAAAAGGATCTGGCGCAGGCAGGCGTCATCATCGAGGCGATGGCGGAGCATCGGCAATATGATCTTTACGACGCTTGGAATGAGGCTTTCGAGCGAGGAGAAGCCTGGCGCATTGCCTTGCAACGAGGCATGGACATGCTGGCGCAAGACAAAAAGGAAATCCTCAAGAGCTTGCTTGAACGCTGTGAATCTATGAAGCGCTGAGTTTCCTCTGTTTGCCTCGATATCGGCATTGACGTTGACAAGATATGAGAACGACCATGCAGATCAATCGACCCATTCGCAACGACAGAGAGCATAAGGCCGCCCTGCTGGAGATCGAGGGGCTGATGGATGCGAAGGCCGGTACGCCTCGCGGTGACCGCCTTGACCTTCTTGCAACCTTAGTGGAAGTCTACGAGGCTAGGCGCTGGCCGATAGAGAACCCGGACCCCATTGAGGCGATCAACTTCATGATGGAGCAGAAGGGATTGTCGCGGCGCGACCTGGAGCCGATCATCGGCGGCAGGGGGCGGGTTGCCGAGATTCTGAACCGCAAGCGCAGCCTGACCCTTCCCATGATCCGGGGCTTGGCAAAGTTGCTTGACCTGCCTGCCGATATTCTCGTGCAGTCCTATCCGACAAAAGCAGCAGCCTAGCACATTGCCGATTTAGCCCTCTTCGTCGTCGATGTCGATGTCGGCGTTATGGTATCGCCTTATGAGTTTGGTCATGCCTGGCCAGTCGATCACGCCGGCACGATACAAAGCAATTGCCAGATATTCGATTCTGTCGGTGACGGGCTCATTCCCCCAAAGGCGTGTTTTGGCTTCGATCTCTAAGTCAGCGGCAGTTGGCACGTAAGCAACGCCATGCTGGTGAGCCAGCTCTTCAATCTCTGCAGCCACGCAGGCCGAGGCTTGCTCAGGGCTAAGCTTTGTCATGGTAGTCCTCACCTTCGCAGCCTGCGTGAAGAGGCAGGCGCTCGATCTGGCCGTCAGGCGTAAGAAACAATCTATGGATTGGAGCACCAGGATAAAGACTGAGCAGGTAGCGCATGGCCAGAAATTCCGCGTCATCGGCGGCACGGTGCGTTCGAAGACAAATCTTCTGGACACTCGCCTCGTCGGCTACCTGGAAAATCTCTCGGCCAGCGAACGCCACTTCAAAGCTTTCCAACTTGAAGAGGGGAACTATGCCCGCTGCCTGAGCAAGCTCTTTCAGCCAGTAGTGATCGTGCATACTATCGACGCAGGCCACAAGGCCCGCCAGCTCGCCATTCAGCCATGTCATGACGGAACGAGGGGATTCTCCCAGCTTGATCAGTTCGGCACGGGTGATGTGGTGGATATCCTCAGCCTGGGCGTCCCAACGGGGAAGGTCACCCAACCACTCATCGTGACGGATCAACCACGAAGCCTTCCATCGGCCACGGTCGCCATCGACGCCACAGATACCAACCTCAATGGGAAAGCCTGTTAGACCCGACGCCTCGAAATCCAGGAAGATCATTCTCGACTCCCCAGCTTGTAGAGGCGGCTTTGTGCGCGAGCCCACCCCATCTTCTCATCGATCCACAGAATGGCTGACGAGTGAAATCTTTTACACGGATCGGCAAAAGGATGATTTGTGCAGAACCCGCTTAAGGCCTCATACACGATGCCTGAATGCGGGCCTGAAATAGTCTCTAGCGCCCAGCTTTCGACCTTGGCCACGCGCGTACCTTCTGGTGGAGGTGTCCATCCAGGTGGGCAACGGCGTAGCGCCGGCTGTGCCTCAGTGCTCACCTGCTCTCGGATGGCTAGCGCGACAATGCGCAACTGAGTTGGCAGTACGTCGAGCGCGGGACCGATTTGATCGGCAAGGAGCTGCCGCCAGACCGGCATTTTCCCGAGCAATTGCCCTTGATAGACCAAGGCATCCTCCGCCCCATCGAGGCGACCTTTCAGCCCAAGCACAAGGATTTGCGCGGCAATCGGCAATTCAATAAGTTCTGGCCGCACAGGCTCAAGCCACAGCTCGCTGACCTTGCGCGGCTTTGTCTGGTCGTATCCTACGGTCCTTGTATATTCGGGGTTATCGCCCCGGCCACAAAGGACCGCGCACAGCTCGGAACCCATCCCCAGCTTCCAATGATGTTGCTTGGCCAAGGCCTCGGCCAGGATTGCTGGAACCGGCATAAGGGGCTTTGGCCTCTCCTCTTGCCTGCCAAGGAGAAGAGCCAAGGCCCCTGAATCTGCTTCAGCATAGATATGCCGGGTCACGGCCCCGATTTTCCGTGCCTTAAGAGCCGTGCCTATTTCCTGGCGGGTGATGCCCGCACTTTCGAGTTCGACCAGCGCCACGGGTCGAGACATGGCGACATGGTTGCCGTAACCGACTGCGATTTTTGTCGGCCATGTAAGCTCGCGGGCCTTTCTGATTTCGTTCAGCCTGTCACGGAAATCGTCAGCCATTATAATCACCGTCTTCGTAAAGGTTAATGTCCTCAGGGTCGATCAAGCCGCTTTCCCGAGCAGCTTTGGTAAGCGTTTCGCGGGCGAACATGCGTTCGCGTGTGGCGCACAGATCGACTATGCCGGCACGCTCCACAAGGTCACAGGTGGCCAGGCGCACCGGCTGGATGACGAGGAGGTCTTCAAAGGGATTGGTGATGACGATGAACATGTTTGCCCTCATGCTTTACGCCAATAATAGGATAAAGTTTATCCCATAACAAGCCAATTCTCCCCGATTGCCGTCCGGATAGAGTTTATCCTATCCTGGGGACATGAAGCCCGTGAGCGATGCCCGAAGGCATGAGATTGATGCGTTTTCCGATGTGGTGCGGGCTGCCGCAGCAAAGCTTGCGCCTGAGGCTCGGGATGCCGAACGGATACGCAAGCTGGCAGAGCATCTGAATGCAGGTCCGCCCGCCGTCAAGAAATGGTTCTACGCGCAGAATTGCCCGAGGGGTGGGGCGGCAAGCGCCATTCTGCGGTTGCTTGAGCAGATCTCAGCGCCAGAAACTGACATGGCTTTTGATGCAAATGAGATAGGGCAAAGCCCAGCCTTGGGTCGCAGATCAAAGGGGCGGGCGTTCTAGCCATAAACTTCTCCAGCTTGGACATACGGGGCATATTCACCAGTGCAGCCTTTGCAATTTGTCAGTTTATTATCTTCTCTCGGTATGCGAAAAATAGGGCCTAGGGGACTTTTCTTCCTGTTGGGGTCATGGACAAGAAGACGCTAAGCGAGCGCGATATCTGCACCAAGTTCATCACGCCTGCCCTGCGCCAGGCGGGGTGGGACGAGATGTCGCAACACCGCATCGTCGCCAAGGTTGATGAGTTGATGGGCCTGTGCGACCGGCTTGAGACTAGCCTGACCGCCAGCGACAACACTCGCCGCAGCCTGCTTGAATCCATTCTTCATCACTAGCATTCATCCCCGCGCACGAGACGGAGGCTGTCCTGTGAGAGTCTTTACCGACGCCCAAATGTATCGCCCATTGTTCGAAGAGCCGACCCCAGCATTGGAGCGTGAGACCGCCTTCGATGGGGCACTAGGGTTCATGGTTGGTGGTATGGCGAATTTAAACTTTGAATATCTTGGCCAGCAATATTTCGATGCGGCTAGCCTTTTGGCAAAAGCTGTGCAGAGCAAGGAATATGAGGACTACAGCCTAGCAAACCCCATCCTATACCTCTACCGCCATTCTGTGGAGTTGTTCTTAAAAGCCGCCCTGGGAAATGCCGCCAAGTCCCATGATCTTGCCTGTCTTGCGGAACAGTTCCAGGCTCTCATCAAGGTTGAGTTCGATTACGATGTTCCCGATTGGATTGGGAACCGACTGAAAGAACTGGCAGCCATTGACCCAAATTCTACCGCTTTCCGCTATAGCCAGAATTTTGACAAGGCGACCAAGAGGGACATTCCGGTAGATGGCGAATACCACGTCGATCTTGGCCACCTACAAAGCTCCATGCTGGCATTAAGTACGGCATTAATTGGGGTGGTCATGGCAATCGCTGAGGGCGAAGGTAAGAGCGCCAGAGCGGCACCCGTCCTTAGCTTATGACTATGTTTGCCCGCTTCATCGGCATCGACTATTCCGGTGCCGAGACCCCGACATCCAGCCTAAAGGGGCTGCGCGTATATATGGCTGAAGGCGGTGCTGCGCCGGTCGAGATTCCGCCGCCACCGTCACCCCGAAAATATTGGACGCGTAAGGGGCTTGCCGAATGGCTTGTCGAGCGGTTGGCCGAGGATGTGCCGACATTGGTCGGCATCGACCACGCCTTCTCCTTTCCTTTGCGTTATTTTGAGGTTCATCGTCTTGAGCCTGAATGGCCCAGCTTCCTTGATGACTTCCAGCACCATTGGCCGACCGACGACGACAACACCTATGTCGACTTCGTCCGCCACAGCCTTTGCGGAAATGGTGCCGCCCGCACCGGTCATTCGCGCTGGAAGCGTTTAACCGAAGAGCGATCTGGCTCTGCCAAATCCGTCTTCCATTTCGATGTGCAGGGCTCAGTCGCCAAATCCACCCATTCTGGAATTCCCTGGCTGCGCCATATCCGCAACCAGCTTGGCCCGCGTGTTCATTTCTGGCCGTTTGATGGTTGGAGCGTTCCTGCTGGGCGCTCTGTCATCGCTGAA
>JADFZV010000076.1 GCA_015232335.1 Alphaproteobacteria bacterium
TCTCTTTTCTTCAAAGCAAGGAGGTGCGCGAGCCCTTCCTGGCATCATTAAGCAACCTTATGGCTGGCGTTCCCATTACCCTTGTTGCAGCAGCCATTCGCAAGGTAAACCTGACTCAGCGCTATAAAGACCCCTATAACCCCTACCACATTGCTCTTGGCCTTGGGTTGGAACGTGTTTCGGCCTTTTTGCGTGATACGGGCCAGGCTGGACGCCTGACGCATCTGATCGCCGAAGCGAGGGGTGACAGGGAAGACAATGATCTGGAGTTGGAATTTCGTCGCTTCATGGATGGCAAGGGCATGTTGGGGTGTAACGTCGATGGCACACCCTTCGAGATTCGGTTTCTTTCCAAGAAGTCGAACTGTGAGGGGCTTCAGCTTGCCGATCTCTGCGCCCATCCGATCGGACGCCATATCCTTAATCCGCAGCAACCCAACCAAGCTTTTGATGTTCTGAGGTCAAAATTTCTTAACCCAGAAGGCGGGAGGCTCGAAGATTGGGGCTTGAAGGTGTTTCCATGAACGGAAGTTCCAAAAAGCGAAAGGCCCCGGTTTTCACCGAGGCCAGACGCCGACCGGAAATTTCCAATCCACTTGTATCTAATGTGGTCAATCTGCCTGCTTTTGTCAACCTGAAAGAGAAGTTTTAACCCATGCCCAAGAAACCCATCGACGTTGAAGCGTTGCGGCACAAGGATGCCAAGCGGCGCAATATTCCGACGGCGGAATTCCAGTCGGTGATGGCCGCGGAGGAGAAGTCGCCCATCCGCTTGGCGTATGAGCGGCGCAACCGCGATCTTGATCCGCAACTGGTCTGGCGCGGCAAGGATGAACAAGACTGGTCCGATCTGGTGGTGCAGGCCCCGCCCCTGTATATCCAGGAAAAGGTGCATCCCAAGGTTCTGATCGAGGATTTGAAGCGCGAAAGCCGCGAGCGCGCCAAAGAGAAAGTGGGCGCCACGGTCGATCTGTTCGCCGATTTCAACGGCTACCCGGACAAGGAGGCGGCGACCGAGTTCTATCAGCACGACATCAACTGGAACAACCGCATGATCCTGGGCGATTCGCTCTCGGTCATGGCCAGCTTGGCCGAGCGCGAGGGCCTGCGCGGCCAGGTGCAGTGCATCTATTTCGATCCGCCCTATGGCATCAAGTTCAATTCCAATTTCCAGTGGTCAACCACCAGCCGCGACGTCAAGGACGGCAACAAGGAACACATTACCCGCGAGCCGGAACAGGTGCGCGCCTTTCGTGACACCTGGCGCGACGGCATCCACTCGTACCTGACTTATCTGCGCGACCGCCTGACCGTGGCCCGCGATTTGCTGACGGACTCAGGCTCGATCTTCGTGCAGATCGGCGACGAGAATGTCCATCGCGTAAGGGCGCTGATGGATGAGGTGTTTGGGGATGAGAACTTTCTTGGCTTTATCACTTTTGTAAAAACTGGAGGACAAACTGATAACAAGCTGTCTGGGGTGGCGGATTATCTTATTTGGTTTGCAAAGTCAGCTCGGCAAGTGAAGTTCAGGCAGATTTATCGTGACAAATCCGTGGGAGCTGAGGGCGGTACAAAATACACTGAACTTGAGTTGGCTGATGGTAGGCGAGTGTCGCTAAACGCCTTTATGAAGGGAAGGGAAGCCTGCCCAAGTGAAAGTCGAATATTTCGAAAGGACACCATTACTAGCCAGAGTCCGGGAACGAGATACGACGTAGCTTATGAGGGGAAACTATATAGACCTGAGCCAGGTTATTGGAAAACAGATGAGTCCAGGATGGGGCGACTGCTTAAGGCACGAAGGGTTGAGCCAACATCACGAAAACTTTCATATGTAAGGTATTTTGATGACTTTTCTGTCTTCGCTCTGACAAATGTATGGACAGATCTTGGTGGCGTTCAAAGCCGTGCAGACCCCAAAGTATATGTTGTCCAGACGGCCACATCAGTTATCGAACGCTGTATCCTGATGGCGACCGATCCCGGCGATCTGGTGCTTGATCCCACTTGCGGCTCGGGTACCACGGCCTATGTCGCCGAGCAATGGGGGCGGCGCTGGATCACCATCGACACCTCGCGCGTCTCGCTGGCTTTGGCCCGGGCGCGCATCATGGGGGCGCGCTATCCTTTCTATCTGCTGGCCGACAGCCCTGATGGTCAACGCAAGGAAGGCGAAGTCACCCGCACAGTGCCCAAGGAAACGCCGACGCATGGCAATATCCGTCAGGGTTTCGTGTATGAGCGGGTACCCCACATCACGCTGAAATCCATCGCCAACAACGCCGAGATCGACGTGATCTGGGACAAGTGGCAGGAAAAGTTGGAGCCCCTTCGCGCTGAACTCAACAAAGCGCTGAAGAAGAATTGGGAAGAATGGGAGATACCAAGAACGTTGGCAGATGTTCCCGCCGCAAAGGGTAAGGGAAAAACAACGATGGGTGTGGATGTTGGTGCGAACTCGATTGGTGTCGCGGTTGTCCACGAAGGGGCACATGCCATTCATGCCGCATGGTGGGAAGCCCGCATCGCCAGGCAGAAGGAAATTGATGCTTCCATCGCGGCTAAGGCCGAGTTCGAATATCTGTACGACAAGCCCTATACCGATAACGCCAAGGTACGCGTGGCCGGTCCCTTCACGGTGGAAAGCTTATCCCCGCATCGCGTGCTGGCGATGGACCATGACGACGAATTGATCGACGAGTTGGAGGCCGCCGAGGGCAAGCGCAAGGCAGAACCGCCAAGCGAGAGCGATTTCGCCCTGATGATCCTTGAGAATCTAAAGGCCGCCGGCGTTCAGCAAGCGCACAAGCAAGACAAGATCGCCTTCACCCAGCTTTCCGGCTGGCCCGGCGATTTCATCTGCGCCGAGGGACGCTTTATGGAGGGCGAGAAGGAGAAACGGGCGGGCATTCTGATCGGCCCGGAATTCGGCACCGTGTCGCGCCCCGATCTGGTGGCAGCGGCGCGTGAGGCGGGCGATGCCGGGTTCGACGTGCTGATCGCCTGTGCCTTCAATTACGACGCCCATTCCGCCGAGTTCGACAAGCTTGGCCGCATTCCGGTGCTGAAGGCCCGCATGAACCCAGATCTGCATATGGGCGGCGATTTGAAGACCACGGGGTCGGGCAATTTGTTTGTGGTGTTTGGCGAACCCGACATCGAGATATTGAAGAACGACGACAAGCGGGTTCAGGTGAAGATCAAGGGGGTGGATGTTTTCCATCCCTCGACCGGCGAGATCGAATCGGGCGGACCTGACACCATTGCCGTCTGGTTCATCGACACCGACTACAACGAAGAAAGTTTCTTCGTCCGCCACGCCTACTTCCTGGGGGCCAACGATCCCTACAAGGCGTTGAAGACGACGCCGGAGGCCGAGATCGACGCCGAAGCCTGGGAGAGCCTGTACAGCGACACTTCGCGCCCCTTCGAGCGCCCCAAGTCGGGCCGCATCGCCGTCAAGGTCATCAACCACCTCGGCGACGAGGTGATGAAAGTGTTCGGAGTGGGGTGATGCCAATTTTCTTCTGGCCACAGTTAACTAAGGAACGCGTAGAGGAAAAGCATGCGCTTTCTCCAAAGCGCATCTCTTTCGCTTATGCGCATAGCGGCCAGCCAAAGCGCACAGCCGATGGCGGTGATATAATCGCCAAATTCTCACTGCCATTCTCTGAGACGGTTCAAAAGATTTTTGAGGCTGACACAGGCATACGGCTTGATCAAAGCAAGTATGGTGGCGTTTGGAAGCCAATCAAGTCTGAAGCGGAGTTGCAAGCGATTGTTGCCTGGACTCAGCGTCAGGGAACGCGCCATTTCTTACGCGATTGCTTGGATCTGTCTGTCGCGCTCGATCAGAATCTGACAGATAATCATAGTGCAACATATACCCAGTTGGGCAAATGGGAATCGATGGCAAAGGAACAGTTCAGTCAGGAAGCTGTTTCCGGACTGGTAAGTAGTTGTGCCGCCGCCATCCGAGAGCTTCCATATTATCGAGATACTCGCTACATCGCCGCCGTTCCCCCCCGCCCTGGTAAAACCTACGATCTTCCATCTACCCTGGCGACAAAGATTGCTGAATCTCTTGGCATCGTGGATTTAACCCCCAGGTTTTCCTACACAGGCCAGAAGGGGACAATCAAGGCCCTCAGCATTAATGATAAATGGGCGGCCTGGGAGCAGGCCGGGCTTTCTTTTTCACCCGTTCTTGAGAAGCGCCCTTCAATTATCCTGATCGACGACAAATATCAGTCGGGTATAACCCTGCAATTTGTGGCTTCCAAGCTGTGGGTAGCAGGGGCGGGTCACATTTATGGTCTCTGCGCTGTAAAAACCCTGGGCGACGATGATAACCAGTAGGCGTGTTATTATGTTAGAATCCCGGACTTACAGCCCTTTGAGCGTGACAAAAGGCTAGATGATGGATAAGCCTGCCGTTTTCGAGTTATCCCCAGGAACCGCCCGGTATCCCGAGTCGGTGTCGGAGATGCTTGGTCATAAGGCCCCCCTGCTTTACGTCCAGGGAAATCTCGATCTGCTGCTTTCTCAAGGGATTGGCTTTTGCGGCTCGCGCCATGCCAGCGAGAAGGGCCTTGAAACGGCAGCCGATTGCGCCGATCAGGCTGCCAAAGACGGATATGTGGTGATCTCGGGTAACGCAGCTGGGGTCGATTTTACGGCCCATTATTCGGCTTTGAAAGCCGGCGGATCAACTATCCTGGTGCTTCCTGAGGTGATCGAACATTTTCGCATCAAGAAGGAGCTTCAGCCGGTTTGGGATTGGAAGCGGGCGCTTGTTGTCAGCCAGTTCGAACCGGCAGCCGTCTGGAAAGCCTATCGCGCCATGGAGCGCAACGACATGATTATCGCCCTTAGCCGGGCGATGATCGTCATCGAGGCTGGCGCAAAGGGTGGAACGCTTCATGCAGGCATGCGCACCCTGGCCGTCGGCAAGCCGTTGTTTGTCGCCGACTACCAGAACATTGATGAAATCGCCCCGGGCAATAAGTTGCTGCTGGAGCAAGGCGGCGTTCGCCTGTCTCGCAGCCGTTCTACAGGGCGGGCCTATATGGAGCGGGTTCGCACTGCCGCAGAGCACGTTCCCGCAGCGCTGCCGCCGTTGAAAAGGGCGGTCGGCCAGGCATCGCTTTTCTAGCGCCATGAGAAGGAAGACCGAGTGGGACATTCAGCAGGCTGAGTGCGCCACTGGGCTTGGCGATGCCACGCCGCCGGTGCCGTGTTTGAA
>JADFZV010000077.1 GCA_015232335.1 Alphaproteobacteria bacterium
CGGCCCGCTCAATCGCTTCGCAAAGTTCGCCAGCGGAGATGTCCTCATGACGGGCAAAACGCGCAAATGCTTTGGTCGCAAAAATCCGCATGGCAGCCTTTCAACGCATCAAAAGCTATCACACCAACAAAAGCGGGGTTCGCGCCACCTGTCCCGACTGCCATGTCCCCAAGGAGTGGGTCTACAAGGTCCGGCGTAAGATTCAGGCGTCGAACGAATTGTTCCACCACTTCCTGGGAACGGTCGGCACACCCGAGAAGTTCGAGGCCAAAAGGCTGACCCTGGCCACGAATGTCTGGCAGGCCATGAAGGAAACGGACTCGCGCGAGTGCCGCAACTGCCATCATTTCGATTCGATGGATATCAGTCGGCAGAACGAGAGGGCGCGCTCGCGTCATATGGACGCCGTTCAAGACAAGAAGACCTGCATCGATTGTCACAAGGGCGTTGCCCATCAGTTGCCCAAGGGGACCTTCGAGGCGGAAGCCGAATTGAACAAATCCATGGGCGGTGCCAAGTAAGGTAATACAGACAAAGGCCAGCGGTTCTTTCGTTGAAAAGCCGCTGGCCTTTTCGTAAACTGCAGCAGGGTGCAGTTTTCGGTAGGAGATATCCTCCATGACCTTGCTTGCCTCCCTTCAAAACTCTCTGCCCATTGCCTTGCAGCCCTTTCCCACCGCCGACAGGCGATGCGGATTGGTGATTGTTGATGTCGTGAACGGCTTTGCCACCGTGGGAGCGGGATATCTGGCCCCGCCCCAGCCCAACGAACAGGTCATCCGCATGGTTGGCGAATGCGAGCGACTGGCCCGCCTGTTCCTGGAACGCAGCCAGCCGGTGGCGGCGTTCCTAGACACGCATGAGCCAGGCAAGGCCGAGCCGCCCTACCCGCCCCATTGCGAGCGGGGAAGCGGCGAGGAAAATCTGGTTCCCGCCCTGATGTGGCTGGAGGGGCAATCCGGCGTCACCTTGATCCGCAAGGACTGCATCAACGGCTTCGTCGGCGCGATTGATCCTGTCACGGGCAGGAATCGCATGGTCGATTGGGTCAATGAGGCGCGGCTGGACTCCCTTCTCGTCACCGGCATCTGCACTGATATCTGCGTCATGGATTTTGTGCTTACCATGCTCTCGGCCCGCAATCACGCCATGATGCCCTCACTTCAAGACATCGCCGTCCATGCCCTGGGCTGTGCTACCTATGATCTGACGGCAGAGGCGGCAAGATCGCTGGGCCTGCCCGCTACGGCCACGCATCCCCAGATGGCTGCGCATCACATTGGGCTTTATCTTATGGCCTCGCGCGGCGCTCTTCTGGTCGACAGCGTGGCGTGATGCTACCGCTATTCTTCTACGGCACCCTGATGGATGGCGACGTGCGTGGCTTGATCGTCGGACGCCCCCTCGACGTCGTTCCGGCGCAGATTCTGGGTTATCGGCGCGTTCCCGTGGCCAAGCGAAGCTATCCCACCTTGATCGCCTGTACCAGCACATGCGTGGACGGCGTGTTAGCTCAGGCAATATCGCCTGAAGAGTTGGAGCGGCTGATTGACTATGAGGGCGATGACTACGTCCTGAAGCCCGTGCGGGTCGTGCTGGCAGGGGGCGAAGAACGGCAGGCGCAAGCCTTTATGACCAGCCCTGGAATCTTATGTTCGTCTCACCTGGAATGGAAGCTGGACGACTGGCAACAGCGCCATAAGCGCCGTTTTCTCAGCCAGAGGCCTGCGCCGCGTTGACGGGCCCCTCGGGAGCGACGACATGGCATGTGGAGCGGCTGGAGCCATCAAGCCTTTTGCAAGCCGTGCGGGCCTGGCTTTCGCTGATTCCGGTCAGGCGCGCCCGATAGACGGTCTGACCATGAGCCCGGTGACTGGTGACGAGCGCGCGCCCCGACGGAACGGCTTTTGCCAGCTTGCGCTGGGCATCGCTGGCGGCCGACAAAGCGGCCCCATAGCGCGAGAAAGCCCCTACCTGGATGCTCCAGGTGGCAGCACTGGCGTCCTCGTCGCTGACGCTGGCCTTGGACAGTTTCAGATTGGATTTAGGGCTGGGAACCGATAGAAGGCCCGACCCGGCGCTGGCAGCCGCCACCCGAACTTCCGATGAACTGTTGGCCGCAGGCATCGAGATGACGTGCCGCACCGGAGCCGATGCCGTGGGCGATGCCGGGGCCTCGGCCATGTCGATGGGAGCCCCCGGCTGGATTTCGCCTTCGGCATCGTTATCCGGCTCGTCGCCAATCTGATTGAGCTTGCTGCGCCCCGTTGACGACGTGGAAAAGCCCTTATCCAACAGATGGGCCATCTGGCGGTCGCGCTGGCTGGCCGTGTCACCGCCGAAAACGACGCCGACCAGACGACGTCCATCGCGCTTGGCCGCCGCCACCAGATTGAAGCCCGAAGCCCGGATATAGCCGGTCTTCATGCCCTCGGCCCCCTTGTAGGATTGCAGCATGCGGTTGTGGGAAAAGATGGTCTGGCCGTTGAAGCGGAATTTCCTGACCTGGAAATAGGCGTAATATTCCGGAAACTGCTGTATATGCGCCCGGGCCAGCGTGGCCATGTCGTGCGCCGTGGAAAGCTGCTCTGAATTTGGCAGGCCGGAGGCATTGACGAAAGTCGAGCGGCTCATGCCGAGTGCTCGCGCCTTGGCCGTCATCAGCCGCGAGAAGTCCTCTTCCGTGCCGCCGATATGTTCGGCGAAGGCGACGGCCACATCATTGGCGGAACGGGTGACAAGGGCCAGAATGCCCTGCTCGACGGTGATGCTCTGCCCGGCATGTAGCCCCAGCTTGGAAGGAGCCTGCGCCTCGGCATTGTCGGTGAAGGTAATGCGATCCGTAAGCTTCAGGCGCTTGTGCTTCAACTCATCAAAGACAAGATACAGCGTCATCAGCTTGGTCAGCGAGGCGGGGAAATTGCGCTGATTGGGATTGACCGAATGAAGCACCTCGCCGCTATTGGCGTCGACCACGATGGAGGCGTAGCGCACCTCGCGTGCCTGCGCCGGAGGCGAGAGGATCAGCCCACCCAGCAGGGCAAGGAAAATATTGATTCGAATCAACAATCTTCCCCAGCACGCCATTCCGACAACCCTTGACTCTGTTCGTTAACGCAAACGATCGACACCAAAACGCAGAGCGATTCGATATGAATCACCATAATAAATCCAGACTCAAGCGTCCAGCCTAATATGAAAGCCTTGATATAGTGTTAAGAATCGGATTTCACCGTGCCTTGATTTGACTCGTTTTTCTCAAGGCGTCGAGAGGGGCGGCAGAACCGCAGGCTTGACTCCGGCCGACAGTTTCAGAGCCAGATCGCGCCCCATGGCCATGTCGACATGAAGGATGTGGTCCAGAAGCCAGAATTTCAGGTAATTCTCCAGCAAGCCTTCCAGTTCCTCGTAGCGTCGAAGTGCTACGTCCTGGACCACGCCATCCAGATCCTCCAACAGGTGATGATGCAACGCCGCGTGCGAAGCATGGCTCTTGATATGGTAGTTCACCATCAACTTGTCTTCGAATCCGAAGTGCCATGAGATGTGGCGGCGGATGTCGCCCAAGAGAACGACGATCTCGTCCAGCGCACATCTTTTTTCGATCATGTGGTGCAGATTGTTCAGCATTCTGACCAGCGTTTCATGCTGCCGGTCGATCTCCTCGTTGCCGACCAGAAGGCTGTCGTTCCAGACGATCAGCGGAGCGCCCGACACCTGCGCGTGATGGTCCTGCTTGAAAACGTCCCGAAGCCCCTGATCGTCCATGAGCTCATGTTCATAGATCAGCCGGTCGAAGCAATTGAAAAGATCAGATGGCGTGGGTGCGCCCGTCTGCCCATGCAGCAACTGATCAAGAAGCTGGTGCAGCCTTTCCCGGTAATGGCCATGCGCTGCCGCCAATTCATCGGTCCGGGCATAGCCCAGCTTGGTCGCCAGATCCTCCTCTTCCTTGAAATGCGCCTCCAGCATATCAAGGAAGGTAAGCAAAACGCCTTGCCAGATGGAATCTTCCTCGCCGGAACGCCACAATTCGTAAGCCTCGTTCATGATCAAGGCCAGCCGCTCATGCTCGGCATCAATGGGCGGACTTCCCGTATGCGGAATGCGCTTGGGATCGATGAACATTCAGGCCCCTGAATCGTTAATATAATTAACAACCAATATAAGTTGCGCCAGGGTTGCGCACAAGACCTCTGATTAAAGCCTTTCAATTGGCCCCGGGTATCTTGAGGCTAGGGTGGGGTTGATGCCCACCCCCAGCTCATCAGCCTTTGCATCCCCTCGTGCTTTGAGCTAAGTTTCGCCCCGGCTCACCTATGAGCCCTGCGCAGCCGTAGCTCAGCTGGATAGAGTACTGCCCTCCGAAGGCAGGGGTCATGGGTTCGAATCCCGTCGGCTGCGCCAAATTATTTTATGTCCAGTCTTGAGACATAGGTTACGGATCGTACCTAAGACATGGGTGACAACCACGGACCGAACGGGTTGTCGATGGTTTGCAAGGTTTTCTGCTCCAAGTCGATATATCCGAGATCATAGTGCATGAAGCTTACGAGCCAAATGC
>JADFZV010000078.1 GCA_015232335.1 Alphaproteobacteria bacterium
ATTGCCTGAAGAATGTGCCCAACATAAGCGGATTTCTCGATAATTACGAAGACTAGAACAAATATTGGGAACTCGGGATCAATGGTCATCAATCCATGATCTCCGCTTTCATCCATGAAGACGATATAATCTCCAAAGTCTGGGTTGTCGGCCATCATGCCGCCTTCCCCGCCACGAAACCCGCCAGCAGTGCATCGAACTTCTGCTCGATCTCGTAGACCGCAGTAAATTCAGCAAATGCCCAGCGGCCGAATTTGCCCAGATTGTTCACCCCTGGCACCCAATAGGCCTGCATGGTGTTGGCCTTTTCCTTGGCGTCTTCGCGCCGGTAGCCCTTGATCTCGACGATCAGGTTCAAAGGCTCGGCCTGTCCGTCGTCGATCCGCAAGATAAAATCAGGCAGGTATTTCCGTGGCGTCGAGCCCATCAGATACGGCACGTCCAGGCCCAGATTTTGGTTCTTCACGTAGGCGAGAACCCTGTCATGGCCCTCGGCCACGCGACAGAATTCGGCCTCCCAGTCGCTATCGCAAACCACCCAATTGACCTGACTTTTTCTGGGATCGGTCTGCCAGCGCAATTCCTTGGAGGTCGTGAAATTGACATGGGCACTTGACCCCTTGGGATTATAGGGATCGAGAATGGCCTTGACGGGTCGATCACCGATATGGGCCAGGGTGATGGCGGCCTTGATGCGCAGGGCCGCCATGGCGCCAATTTCGTTGTACAGCAACTGCGCCGGAGATGTTCCGCCCGTACAGCGTAAATAGCCGCCATCCAGCCATTGTTTGGCGATGCGCTTTAATTGGCCGAACAGATGCAATTTCGGATCGTCGCCATGGTCTCGGAACTCGTTGTAAAGCAGCCGCTTGGTCAGATGGAACAGGATGGTCGATGGGCGGATGTCGTCTAGATGCGTGATCGTCAGATCGACGCCTTCGCCGATAATGCCTTGCGTTGTCGTGCTGGTCGGCCCCACCAGATCGGGGGTGAGTTCCAGAACCGAGTCCGGCGTGAACTGGGCAGTTAAACGTTCTTGAGGCAGTTCGACGCGATAGCCTTCGACCCGGGGGAAGACGATTTCCAGAGCATCGCGCTCGGGGCGCATGGCTTGAACGCGAACGGTTTCGCGCGGCTTGGTGATGGGGGCCACCACCGGCTTGGCGTTGAAGTCGAACGGCACGCCCAGCACATCGGCATATTCGACATTGAACAGGCCTTCCTCGTTCAAGTCGTAGGATTGGCGGCGCAGTGCCCGGCCCACCACTTGTTCGCACAAAAGCTGGGTGCCGAAGGCGCGAACGCCCAGGATATGGGTGACGGTGTTGGCATCCCAACCCTCGGTCAACATGGAAACGGAAACCACGCAGCGCACCTGCTCGCCCAGCTTGCCTTTCTTGCCGACCGTGTTCATGACCTCGCGCAGCAAATCCTGGTCGGTGACGTTTTCGGCCTTGCGGATGTCGCCAGTGCGCTCGACGATTTCGCGCCTGAACTGGGCGATTTCATCGGCCGCCATATCGTGGAAATTCTTGTCCAGCGCCTCGCCGGATTCCAACTGTTCGCTGTCGATCAGCAGCGAGGTCGGGCGAGCCAACCGATTGCCGTAGTCGTCGTAATTGCGAAACAGTTTGAAGCGCCCGGGGATGACGGCTTTGGCGCCGTTTTCATCTTCGCGCTCAAAACCCGAGACGAAATCGTAAATCAGTTTCGAGGTCGAGGTGTTGTTGCAGACAACGATGAAAACCGGCGGCACCGTTATGCCTGCTTCATCCCATTTCTCGGAGGTTTTCTCGTAATGTCCGTATAGCGCTTCCAACGCCGTTTGCAATTCGGCAGGCAGAGCCAGTGGGTCGGCGGGCTTGCCGCTGCCGCGCCCCTTCTTGGGCATTTTCTTGCCGATATAGCTCCAAAGATCGCGGAATTTCGGCATCTCGCCGCAGGGGATATTGTCAGCCACCGGCACGCGAGGCAGCTTCACGATGCCGCATTCAATAGCGTCCATCAGCGAAAAGTCGCTGACCGTCCAGGGGAACAGGGTGCCTTCGGCATAGCCCGAACCATTGAGGAAGAAGGGTGTGGCCGACAAGTCGTAGACAGAGCGCAGGCCCAGCTTGCGCTTGACCATTTCAAGGCCGGAAATCCACAGGCGGGCGGCCTCGTTGTTTTTCTCGGCCTCTTCCTTCTCCTCGCCCTTCAACGCTTCTTGCTCTTCGGTCAGCGGCTTTTCGCGGTAGCAGTGATGTGCCTCGTCATTCAGCACCACGATATTCTTCATGCCCATCAGTTCAGGCATGACGCGCTGGATCATCTGGCCTTCGGTCTCCAGCGTTGCCAGCTTTTCCTTGCGCCAGCCCTCCAGGGCCTCGCGTGTTCCCTTGGCGACGTTCAGCCGCTCGCGCAGCTTGAAGGCGTGGTAGTTGGTAATCACGATCTTGGCGCGCTCGACTTCGCCCAGCATGTCGCCGGGCACAATCTCGCGGTGGCGGTAATAGCTTTCGGGATCGTTGGGCAGCAGCACGCGCAACCGATCGCGGATGGTGATGCCGGGGGCGACGATCAGGAAGCCGCGCGAAAACGTCTTGCTGCTGGGGTGGCGGACAGCATTCACGGTCTGCCAAGCGATCAGCATCGACATGACGGTGGTTTTGCCAGCCCCCGTGGCCAGCTTTAGGGCCAGACGCAGAAGCTCAGGGTTAGCCTGTTCGTTGGCCCCTTTGACATGCGCCCAATATTTCGAGACCCGCGCACCTTGTTTGGGGGCAACCTCAGTCAGCCAAATGATCGTCTCGACCGCCTCGACCTGACAGAAGAAGGGGCGAACGCCCTGGAAATTATGGTGCCGCCAATGCTGGAGCAGGCGGGCTGTTTCTGGTGTGACTTGCCATTGGTCGGGGTTGGGAAGCCTGCGCCAGTCATCCACATGCTTGCGGATTTCGTTGATGATAGGGGTTGGGTTGTATTCCTGATCGGTCGTGGACAGGCCATCGCCGGCATCCAGCACCATTTCCCCCTGGTCCTTGGACGTGCGCTGTTTCTTGGCCTTGGGAATGGGGGTGATGAGCGAGGAGCGCCTGCGCTGATCGGCGATGACATTCGTCGGCTGACCGCTGGCATCCAGCTCCCAGTGACGGGCCGGATACGCATAGGGCGAATTTAAAATGGGATGTTCGAAAAAGCTCTCTGACATCTGTTCCCCTGTCTGGCCGCCCCCAAGCGACCGCGCATATGATGGCATCCCAACCCACAGGCTTCAAGGGCAAGATGGGGGCCAATGCCGCCTATTTCGTGTATATTGTGAATATCTTAGTCAGTAGCCTAGCCCCCGGTTAGCGCCATTAGCGACCGATGCACCTCGACCATGGCGAGGGTGTCGAGTTCGCAATATTTGAGCAGAGCGGCGCGAATCGAGGCGGCATCTTCGCTCGGCCCCAGGTTCCCAGATGCGATGCGCTCGAAGGCCGATTGAGCGGCCTGGCCATCGGCAATGCTGTCGAGGCTTTCATAGTTGATGTTTGGCGCGAGAGCAGGCCCGACCTTCTTGATCGAGAACGAGCCATCGAATTCTGGAAAATAGACATGTGCGCGCACGACAGGCAGCAGATCGGCCAGCCGTTTGGCGATTTTATCGAGTGCCTTGGCATGTTCCGGAAACAGCGCCGCCATTTCGCGGATGATGCGAAGCTCGAAGGCAGAATAGACAATGATCGGCTCGTTGGAACCGTCCAAGGCCGCGATTAGTGCTTCGGTGAATGCGCGCCTGGGATCAACATCGCCGAGGGCCAGAAATTCAGCGTGGGTCAGATTACCGTCAGCCCCAAGCCTGTGCAGTGACCATTGAAATGGAAGTGCCTGGAAAGGGCGCGTTCCCTCGTACAGTGGAATCGCTGGACCCACGGTTTCAAAATCCAGATAGGCAGCCGGAGGGCCGAAAGTACGCAAGGCCTTGGCCAAGTCAGGCGACAGCCAGGGCTTGCCCGCCTTCAAGACTTGGCGAACCCTGGCCTGCGTTTCGTTCAAGCCGAAGTCGTCGGGGATTTCACGAATGCTTTCAATGCCAAGCGCTGCCAGTTTCTCAAGTTGCTTATCGGTAATACGCGGCAGAGTAAGAACCCAGTCATCCGGTTTGCCCGCGGTGCAGCGATCCCAGAAGGGGCAGTAATCCGGGCAGTGCTTGCCGGGTTGAATATCAGGGTGAGTCTGACGCGCCAGAATGCCAAACAAGTTTGCAGTCTGGCCTGGAATGTCCGGCAACAATTCCTTCACGGTCTTGGACAGGTCTTTGCGGG
>JADFZV010000079.1 GCA_015232335.1 Alphaproteobacteria bacterium
CAGCAGGGTGCGGAAAAAGAGAAAACGGTCTCCGGCCCTGGCCATGCGCCAGCAGGCGGGCAGATCCGAGGGGGGTAGAAGCCCGAATCCCACGGCCAGGCGTGCTGCCAGGGATTGAAGATCGGCCATGGCCCGGTCGAACACCTCGAGCGAGGCGGCATGACGTTCGTGATCCTGGGTTTCTGCCAGGGCGCGCACGATGGTTTCGGTTTGTTCGGCCGATTTACGGGCCTGCCAGTGCAACTGTTTAAGGGCAAAGGCTAGTTGGCGTTGGGCGCTGGCCTGGCGGAAATAAGCCACCAGAAGCCACAGCAGGGCCAGAGGGGCAAAAACACCGGCCATCAGGGCTGCCAGCTCGGAAGGATGCTGATGGGCCAGATTTTCCCAGCCGATATGGCCATCGACATAGCCAGCGGCACCCAGAAGCCAAGCGCCCGAGGTCAGAACGGAAAGAAGAAGAACGAAACTTTCAACCATAGCCGCTTATACCCTAAATCGCCGGGTTTTGAAATGGCGGCGCTTGACAGATCAGGGGGTTACAGGCATGAACGCAGCCATGTTGGACTTCCCCTTTCTTCCCGAACTGATCGCCCTGGCCTCGGTGGTGCTGATCGATATCGCCCTGGCCGGCGACAATGCCATCGTGGTTGGCATGGCTGCGGCGGGTCTGCCGCCCGAGCAGCGGCGCAAGGCCATTCTGATCGGCATCGGCGCTGCGGCTCTGCTGCGTATCATTTTTGCCGTTTTCACCTCGCAGCTTTTGCAGATCGTTGGCCTGATGGTGGCGGGAGGAATTCTGCTTTTGTGGGTCTCCTGGAAATTGTGGCGCGAAATCCGCGAGCAATCCAGGCAGGAGGCGGCGGAGGGCGAGGCGGCGCTTGAAAACGGTAATTTCTGCGCCAAGCCGGGAAAAACTTTCCGCGAGTCGGTGACCCAGATCGTGATTGCCGACGTTTCGATGTCGCTCGATAACGTGTTGGCGGTGGCCGGAGCAGCTCGCGACCACACGGTCATCATGATCATCGGACTGGCGCTTTCGGTGGCCCTGATGGGTTTTGCAGCGACCTTGGTGGCGCGTCTGTTGCAGCGCTATCACTGGATCGCCTATGCCGGTTTGGTGATTATCCTGGTCGTTGCCGTCAAGATGATCTGGGATGGCAGCCAGATGGTGCTGGCGGCTAACTTAACCTAGCGCACGATCGCTTAACTCCGAGTCACCCGAGTGACTTGGAGTTAAGCGTGAATCGGCAGCTCAAAATAAATCTGTAGAGCGGATTCACGCCTTCAATCGCAGCCGTTTAACGGCTGCGATTTCAGACGACCCGCTCTAGCGCCCTGGCGACCTTTGACGCAGGTTCGCGGCCCAGCGCATCGCAGATGAAACGCGATGCGACCAGCAGGCGCTCCATATCAACTCCTGTACTGATCCCCAGGCCGTTCAGCATGTAAAGGACGTCCTCGCTGGCGACATTGCCCGAGGCCCCTTGGGCATAGGGGCAGCCACCCAGTCCGGCGATAGAGGAATCGACCACCCCCACACCCAGTTCCATCGCGGCCAACAGATTGGCCAGGGCCTGACCATACGTATCATGAAAATGGGCGGCCAGCCGTTCGATGGGAACCAGCCTGGCGGTATGGGCCAGCATGTCCTGCGCCTTTGCGGGTGTGCCAACGCCGATGGTGTCGCCCAGCGATATCTCGTAGCAGCCCATGTCGAAGAGGGCTTTGGCGACATCGGCCACGCGCTGGGGCGCAACGTTTCCCTCGTAGGGACACCCCAGAACGCATGAGACATAGCCGCGCACGGGAATGTTTTTGTCCCTGGCGGCGGCGCACACCGGGTGGAAGCGCTCCAGGCTTTCCTTGATCGAACAGTTGATGTTCTTTTGCGAAAAGCTTTCGCTGGCGGCGGCGAAGATGGCGATCTCGCAGGCCTTGGCCGCCAGGGCGGCTTCGAAGCCTTTCATGTTGGGCACCAGTACCGGGTAGCGTGTGCCGGGCCGTCTGGCAATACCTGCCAGCACCTGAGCGGTATCAGCCATCTGCGGCACCCATTTGGGTGAGACAAAGCTTCCCGCCTCGATGGCGCCAAGTCCCGCATCGCTCAAGCGGTTGATCAGTTCGGTTCTGATGGCGGGTGGGATGCTGGCGGATTCGTTTTGCAACCCGTCGCGTGGGCCCACTTCGACCATGCGGACTTGTCTAGGCAGGCGCATTCGCATCCTCTTTCGGCGCAAAGGCGATCAGCACGTCGCCATCGCTGGCCTGATCGCCTGGGGCGAAATGCACGGCCTCGATCACGCCGTCGGTCGGCGCCTTGATGGCATGCTCCATCTTCATCGCCTCCAGCACCATCAGGGGCTGGCCCAGCGTTACGGCATCGCCGGGCCTGACATGGACGGCGGTGACCTTGCAGGGCATGGGGGCGGTCAGGCTGCCGCCTTGCGAGTCGCGCTTGGCGGCCAGGGCGCTGGGGTCGAACAGATCCAGGCGATGGGTTTCGCCCTGGGAAAAGACGGTCAGATGGCTTTGGTGGCGCAGGACGCGGGCCTTCAACTTAAAGCCGTTCAACGTGGCTTCCAGTGCGCCGTCCGCCAAGCGATCAGCGCAAGCCGTCATGGTGCTGCCTGAGGGCAGATCGATCCGCCAGCCTTGCTTTTGATAGTGAACGGTAACGGGCAACTCGCCCCCATTGTCCTTGAAAATCAGATCGTGATGATTGTCGTCATTGAGGCGCCAGCCATGGGCCTGGAACCAGGGCGAAAAAGGATCGGAGGAAGCCTTCGCCTGAGCTTGGGATTCGGCGGCGCGATGCAGCAGAATTTCGATGGCGGCCAAAGCCAGGGCGGTTTCGGGAACCGGCTTAGGGGCAAGAACCAGTTGCGCCCGCTCGCGATCAAGAAAGCCGGTATCCACAGCACCTTCGGCAAATTCCGGATGAGCCGCCACGCATTGAAGGAATCCGATATTGGTGGACAGTCCCACCATCTCGAAATCGCCCAGGGCTTGGCCAAGGCGGGCCAGCGCTTGGGCGCGGCTTTCATCCCAGACGATCAGCTTGGCCAGCATGGGATCGTAATGGATGGTCACCTCGTCGCCCGTCTGTACGCCGCTATCCACCCGCACATGAAGGTTTGCTTGCGGGGGATTGAAGTGAACAAGTCGTCCCGAGGAGGGCAGAAAATCGCGGGCCGGATCTTCGGCGTATATCCGGGCCTCGAAGGCATGCCCCTTGAGGACGAGTTGTTCTTGCGCCAGGGGCAGAGCCTCGCCACGGGCCACGCGAATCTGCCATTCCACCAGATCCTGGCCGGTGATCATTTCGGTGACCGGATGCTCGACCTGCAAGCGGGTGTTCATTTCGATGAAATAGAAGTCGTCGCCCTCGTCTTTTAAGAATTCGACCGTTCCGGCGCCGACATAGCCCACGGCCTTGGCGGCCGCTACGGCGGCGGCTCCCATGCGAGCGCGCAAGTCAGGCGAGAGGCCGGGGGCGGGGGCCTCCTCGATCACCTTCTGGTGGCGCCGTTGCAGCGAGCAGTCGCGCTCGAACAGATGCAGCGCATTGCCATGCATATCGGCAAAGACCTGAATTTCGACATGGCGGGGGCGCGTGAGATATTTCTCGATCAGAAGCGTGTCGTCGCCGAAGGCGGCCTTTGCCTCGCGCCTGGCAGAGGCGATGGCTTCGCTTAAGTCCTGGGCCTGATCGACGATCCGCATACCCTTGCCGCCGCCGCCAGCCGAAGCCTTGACCAGCAGCGGCCAGCCGATGCGAAGCGCCTCGCGCTCCAAGGCAGCGTTGCTTTGATCGGCTCCATGATAGCCCGGCACCAGAGGCACACCGGCGCGTCCCATGATTCGTTTTGATTCCGACTTCGAGCCCATGGTGCGCATGGCGCCCGGTGGCGGGCCCACGAAGATCAGACCGGTCTTGGCACAGGCCTCGGCCAGGGCGGCATTCTCGCTAAGAAAGCCATAGCCGGGATGAATGGCATCGGCCCCGGTTCTTTTAGCGGCATCGATCAGGGCATCAATTTTCAGATAGCTGTCACGCGCGGGCGCAGGGCCGATATGGACCGCCATATCCGCCAGCTTGACATGCAAGGCGTCCTTGTCGGCATCAGAATAGACGGCGATGGTGCGAAGGCCCAGGCGCTTTGCCGTGCGCATGATCCGGCA
>JADFZV010000007.1 GCA_015232335.1 Alphaproteobacteria bacterium
CACCAACATCGAGAAGATCGGCGGCACCATCGAATTGAAGTCGGTTGAGGGAAAAGGCACCAACTTCACCATCAAGATTCCGCTGACACTGGCCATCGTATCTGCCCTGATCGTTGAATGCGGCGGCGAGCGCTTCGCCATTCCGCAGATCAGCGTTCTTGAACTGGTCCGCACGACGGGAACCAGCGAGCACAGCATCGAGATGATCAACAATGCTCCCGTGCTGCGCCTCCGAGACCGCCTGTTGCCGCTGGTCTCGCTGAAAACCCTGCTGAAGCTGGGCTCGGACGAAGGCAGCCTGCAGGAAACCTTTATCGTGGTGGCGCAAGTCGGCACCTATACCTTCGGCATCATCGTCGACCGCGTCTTCGACACCGAGGAAATCGTGGTCAAGCCGGTGGCTCCCATCCTGCGCAACATCTCGATGTTCTCGGGCAACACCATTCTAGGCGACGGCTCGGTGATCATGATTCTGGACCCCAACGGCATCGCCGCCGCAACGGGCGCCATGGCAGGCTCCTCGCAAGCAGGTGAGCAGATGCACCTTAAGGACATGCACGGCGAGGACAAGACGTCGCTGCTGGTCTTCCGCGCTGGCGGCGAGGATCTCAAGGCTGTTCCTCTGGCCCTGGTTGCCCGCCTTGAAGAGATCGAGGTCACGGCGGTCGAGCAGTCGCACGGCAAGCCGGTGGTCCAGTATCGCGGCCATCTGATGCCGCTGATTATGGTCAACGACCGTTATGCCATGAAGACGGACGGGCGTCAGCCGGTTCTGGTCTTCTCGGATCATGAACGCTCGATGGGCCTTGTCGTCGATGAGATCGTGGACATCGTCGAGGACGTGCTGAAGGTCGAGATTACCGTCGCCCAGCCCGGCCTGATCGGTACAGCCGTTATCGCGGGCAAGGCGACCGACGTCATCGATGCTGGCTTCTACCTGACCCAGGCCTTCGGCGACTGGTTCGGCGTCGCCAAGGAAACCGATGCCTTCGGAGAGGAAAAGGGCGGCAAGCGCGTTCTTCTGGTCGATGACAGCCTGTTCTTCCGCAATCTTCTGACCCCGCTTCTATCGGTATCGGGCTTCGAGGTCACGGCCGTCGAAGCGGTCGACAAGGCGTTGCAATTGCGCGAGCAGGGCTACGTCTTCGATGCCATCATCAGCGACATTGAAATGCCCGGCCTCAACGGCTTCCAGTTTGCCGAGGCCGTGCGCGGCGACGCCCGCTGGATGACCACACCGATGATCGCCCTTTCGTCCCACGCCACCGAAAAGGACTTCGAGCGCGGGCGCAAGGTCGGCTTTAACGACTACATCGCCAAATTCGACCGCGATGCGCTGCTTGAAACCCTGACACAGATCGTCACCCACGGAGGTGCGTCATGAACCAGCTTGTTCCCGCAGGCAAGCGCTCCCTGGCCGAGGTGTCGGCCGAGACCCAAGATTACGTCACCATGTTCATCGACAACCAGATGTTCGGCATTCCCGTGCTGACCGTTCAGGATGTTCTGGGCCCTCAGAAGGTGACGCGCATTCCCCTGGCACCGCGCGAAGTGGCCGGATCGCTTAATCTGCGCGGGCGCATCGTTACCGCCATCGACGTGCGCAGGCGCCTGGGACTTAAGGACCGCGAGGGCGACAACAAGCCAGGCATGAGCGTTGTCGTCGACATGAACGGCGAGCTATACAGCCTGCTGATCGATTCCGTGGGCGAGGTCTTGAGCTTACGTTCAGCCGCCTTCGAGCGCAATCCGCCGACGCTGGACCCTCTGTGGCGGGAATTCTCGGCAGGGATCTACCGGTTGGATGGAAAGCTGCTGGTCGTTCTGGATGTGCAACGTCTGCTTGACCTGGGTCGAGCGGAAAGCTAGTGATCAAGTGTTTGCTTACGAGATAATCGTCAATCGTCCGTTTTGTAGCGAAGGCTTCGAACCAACATGAAACTCTGCCTTGTGGTCGATGATTCGAAAGTCATCCGTATGGTGGCCAGGAAGATACTGCAGGAACTCACCTTCGAGGTCGACGAGGCCGCCGACGGAAAAGCCGCCCTGGAGGTCTGTCAGAAGAGGCTTCCCGACGCGATCCTGCTTGATTGGAACATGCCTGTCATGAGTGGCATCGAGTTCCTTAGGGAACTGCGCAAACTGCCCGGCGGCGACAAGCCGAAGGTGGTGTTCTGCACGACCGAAAACGACATCGAACACATCCAGGAAGCCATCCTGGCCGGTGCCAACGAGTATATCATGAAGCCATTCGACAGCGAGATTCTGCAAGCCAAGTTCTCGCAAGTCGGCCTGCTTTAAGGTGCGTGGGGTGGGATTTCAAAGATGAGTATCGATACCGGGGCGGCGCGTCCGCCCCAGGCCAGTGGTGCAGAGCCTTTTCGCGTGATGGTGGTTGACGATTCCGCCGTCGTGCGTGGCATTGTCACCAAGATGCTTGAAGAGGAAAAGAGCATCCAGGTGGTTTCTTCGGTGGGCAATGGCCAGATGGCCTTGAGCGCGCTGGATCGCTACGACGTCGAAGTCGTGGTGCTGGACATTGAAATGCCCGTCATGGATGGATTGACCGCTCTGCCGCAATTGCTGAAGAAGGACCCTGACCTTCAGGTGATCATGGCCTCGACCCTGACCCACAAGAATGCCGACGTGACCTTGAGGGCTATGGAAGGCGGGGCTGCAGATTATGTCCCCAAGCCGACCTCGTCGAAAGACCTGGGGGCGGGCCAGTTCAAGACGGAACTGATCGAGAAGGTCAAGGCCTGGGGGGCTGCAAGGCGCAGGAAGCCCAAGCGCGCCGCCCCTCCCGGCGGATTTCCCGAGCGGGCCAAGGTCTCTATTGCTCAGCCAGCCCACCGCCCCGCCGTGCCGCTTTATGCCGGACAGGTCACGCTGCGCCCCGCTAATAACGATCCGGTCGATATTATCGCCATCGGAAGCTCTACCGGCGGCCCGCAGGCGCTTTTTGCCGTTCTGGGAACGCTGAAGGGCGCACCCATCCGCCAGCCCATTCTGATCACCCAGCATATGCCAGCCACCTTCACGACCATTCTGGCCGAGCACATCACAAGGCTTTCAGGCTGGAATGCGGCCGAGGGCAAGGATGGCGAAGTCATTCAAGGTGGGCGGGTCTATATCGCACCCGGCGACTTTCATATGGTTGTCGAGTCCAAGGGAACCGACAAGGTCATCCGACTGAACAAGAATCCACCCGAGAATTTCTGCCGCCCAGCAGTCGATCCCATGTTCCGCAGCATCGCGCAAGCCTATGGCAAGCGTGTCCTTGCCGTTGTTCTGACCGGCATGGGCCAGGATGGGATGAAGGGCGGGCAGGTGCTGGTGCAGGGCGGCGCCACCATGATCGCCCAGGACGAGCCAACCAGCGTGGTATGGGGCATGCCGGGCGCCGTGGCCACGGCGGGTATTTGTTCTGCCGTCCTGCCTTTGGCGGAAATTGCCCCCCAAATCCTTAAAATCTCGCAGCGCAGGTAGCGGCCATGAAGCCCGAAGACTTCGACTTCATCGCTAAATTCATCAAGGACCGTTCAGGCTTGGTCCTGACCAGCGACAAGTCGTACCTGCTGGAAAGCCGCCTGATGCCGATCGCGCGCAAGCGCGGCCTTAAGGGCCTTGATGAATTGATCGGCACCGTGCGCGCCAGTCGCGATGAAGCCTTGGGACGCGAAATCACCGAGGCGATGACGACCAACGAATCGTTCTTCTTTCGCGATTCGAAGCCGTTCGACCAGTTCAAGGAAATGGTGCTGCCCCATATTCTGAAGGTCAGGGCGGCCAAGAAATCCTTCCGCATCTGGTGTGCTGCCTCTTCTTCGGGCCAGGAACCCTATTCGATCGCCATGATCTTGAAGGAAGAGCAGGCCAAGCTGGCAGGCTGGAAGATCGATATCGTCGGCACCGACATTTCGACGGAAATGCTGGAAAAAGCCAAGGCGGGCGTCTATTCGCAATTCGAGGTGCAAAGAGGGCTGCCCATCACGCTTCTGGTCAAATACTTCAAGAAAAAGGACGAAGTGTGGCAGATCGACGCCGCCATCCGCGCCATGGTTCAGTACAAGGAATGGAACCTTCTGACCGATCTCAAGGCGTTGGGACAGTTCGACGTCGTGTTCTGCCGCAATGTGCTGATCTATTTCGATCAGCCGACGAAGTCGCGTGTGCTTGGTAATATCTCGGGGCTGATGCCCGATGACGGCTTTCTGTATTTGGGCGGCGCCGAGACGGTGCTGGGCATCTCCGACAAATTCAAACCCATCCCCAATCAGCGCGGCATCTACGGCCTTGCCAAGGATTCGCCTCCACAGTCACCGCCGGGCTTCGCGCCCAGGACCTAGGCCGAGTTCGGGTGCGCGTCGCGGTCATCACCCCCTACTGGCGCGAACCCGACAGGGTGCTGATCCGCTGCCTTGATAGTGTGGCGGCGCAAACCCACCCCTGCACCCATATCATGGTTGCCGACGGAAACCCCAACGCCCTGATCGATCAGCGCGAAGCCTGCATCCATCTGAAGCTGGACCAGGCGCACGGCGACAACGGCGACACGCCGCGCGGCATTGGCGCAAAATACGCCATCGAGAGGGGCTTTGATGCCGTAGCCTTTCTCGATGCCGACAACTGGTTTTTGCCTCATCACATCGAAAGACTTATGGCCTTGCAAGCCGAGAGTGGGGCAGAAGTCTTGGTATCAAAGCGCAGCTTTCACCGCGCCGACGGCTCTGAAATCCTGGGGCTGTCCGAGGCCGGAGACGCCGTTCATTACGCCGATACCAGTTGCCTGATGTTAACTGGCCGAGCACTGGATATAGCACCTCTGTGGACCGCCATTCCAAAAGAGCTGGCCCCCATCTGCGACCGCATTTTCTGGCAGATGCTGATGGCGCACGGGTACAAAATGGCTGTCAGCCCAAAACGCACGGTGGCCTTCACCACCCAGTACGCCACCCATTACGCCGCGGTTGGCGAGCCGCCACCCGCGCAAGCCAAGGACGGACAGGAAAGCCAGGCCGCCATCGCCTGGTGGAACGCTCTGCCCCTTGAAGAACAGGAGCGTTTGAACCGCAACATGGGTTTTCCATGACAGGAATAGCCGCTTTGGCTACACTTGGGGCTCAATCCTTATAGGAATTTGTCGGCGTGGAAGCTTCCAGCTCTGATATTCAGGCCCTGATGGAGGGCATTGGGCAAAAGGCCCAAACGGCTTCAAGGCTGTTGTCTCTTGCTTCAAGCGAGGTCAAGAACAAAGCACTCCTGCAGGCGGCCGGAACCATCCGCAAGCGGTCGTCCGTCATCCTGGCCGCCAACGCGCTCGACATGGCTGGCGCCAGGGCCAAGGGCTTGAGCAGCGCCCTGCTCGACCGCCTTTTGCTTGACGAAAAGCGCGTCGAAGCCATGGCCAAGGGTTTGGAAGACGTTGCCGCACTGCCCGATCCCGTGGGCCGGATCATGACGGGGTGGGAACGCCCCAACGGATTGCGGATCGAACGGGTGCGCGTTCCCCTGGGCGTCATCGGGATCATCTATGAATCGCGCCCCAACGTCACGGCGGATGCGGGTGGATTGTGCTTGAAATCGGGCAATACAGCGATCTTGAGGGGCGGCTCGGAAAGCATCAATTCCTCAAGCGCCATCATGGACTGCCTGCAAGAGGGGCTTCGCCAGGCCGGATTGCCTTCGGAATGCTTGCAGATGATACCCGTTACCGACCGCGCCGCCGTGGGCGTTTTGCTGACCATGACAAAATATATCGACGTCATCGTGCCAAGGGGCGGAAGATCGCTGATCGAGCGCGTGATCGCGGACAGCCGCATTCCCCTCTTTCTGCACCTCGAGGGGCTGTGTCACACCTATGTCGACGGGGCCGCCGATCTTGAGATGGCGCGCAAGATCGTCCTCAATGCCAAGATGCGCCGCACCGGCATTTGCGGCGCCACGGAAACCTTGCTGGTTGATCGCGCCTGCGCTGCCACGCATCTTGCCCCCCTGATCCGCGATTTGTTGGATGCGGGCTGCGAAGTCCGGGGCGATGCGGACGTCATGAAAGCGGATCCCCGCGTCGTGCCCGCCACGGACGCGGACTGGACCACGGAATATCTGGACGCCATCATTTCTGCCCGCTTGGTCGATGGCGTGGACGAAGCCATCGCCTTCATCAACGACCATGGATCTGCGCATACCGACAGCATCGTGACCGACGATGCCGCTCGGGCCGAAAAATTCCTGGCAGAAGTCAATTCGGCCATCGTTTTGCACAATGCCTCGACTCAATTTGCCGATGGCGGCGAATTCGGCATGGGCGCCGAGATTGGCATCGCCACCGGCAAGTTGCATGCCCGCGGCCCCGTCGGGTTGGAGGAACTGACCACCTACAAATACCGAATCCGCGGTTCGGGCCAGGTGCGCCCCGGCTGATGTCGGCTTTCTGGAAAGCCCCTCTGCCCTCCCTGGGCGACCGGCGCAAGCGCAGCATTGGGCTTCTGGGTGGCTCGTTCAACCCGGCCCATGAAGGCCATCTTCACATCAGCCTGCTGGCCAAAAAGGCTTTGGCGCTGGATGAGGTCTGGTGGCTGGTTTCTCCCCAGAACCCCCTGAAACCCGTTAAGGGCATGGCCTCTTTCCAGGATCGCCTGGGCAAGGCACGAAAGTGCGTCGCCCCCTATCCCTTCCTGAAAATCACGGCTATAGAGGCCCAGCTGGGGACGCGTTATAGCGCCGACACGGTCGCCCGCCTGAAAAAACGCCTGCCCGGCATCCGCTTCGTCTGGCTGATGGGGGCGGATAATCTGTCCCAGCTTCCCCGCTGGCGGGGCTGGACGAGCCTAGTCAAGCTTCTGCCGGTTGCGGTTATGGCCCGCCCGGCCTATTCTTTACCGGCACTGGCGGGAAAGGCGGCCAAGCGGTACGAACGCTTTTCCACCTCTTCCCGCAAGCTGATCGGGGCGATTCCTCCGGCCTGGAGTTTTCTCTGGCTAAAGGAACATCCCGCCTCGGCAACCGACATACGAGCCAATCAGTAGGAGAATCGCCATTTCCGCCCTTCCCAAGAAAGTCCCGGCAAAGAAATCGCCTGCCAAAGCAGCCGCGACGGCAAAACCGAAAGCCCCGGCCAAGAACGCCAAACCGGCCCCTTCCGGCAAACCCCAGGCGCTTTCCGTCGTCTTGGCATCGCTTGACGACAACAAGGCGCAGAATGTGGTGCCCATCGACATCATGGGGCGTTCCAGCATCGCCGATTGGATGGTGATCGCCAGCGGCACCTCGGCCCGCCATGTGGCGTCGATGGCCGGGCATTTGATGGAGAAGCTGAAGGCCATCGGCATCAGGCCGCGCGAAGAGGGCCTGCCCCAGGCCGACTGGGTGGCGGTGGATGGCGGCGACGTGGTGATCCATCTGTTCCGCCCCGAAGTGCGCAGCTTCTACGATCTGGAAGGTATGTGGAAATTGCCCGACTCGAAGCCGAAGGGCAAGACGGCGGCAAAATCCCCATCCGTGGCCGCTGACAAGCCTGCCGCCAAGAAAGCTCCGGCAACGAAGAAAGCGCCGCCGGTTAAGAAGCCCGCCGCCAAAGTGCGGGCCACGAAAAAGCCGGTCGCCAGCAAGAAGGCGGTGCCGGTCAAGAAGCCCGCCGCCAAAGCACCTGCCGCCAAGAAGCCGGTCGCCAGCAAAAAGGCAACGCCGGTCAAGAAGCCCGTCGGCAAAAAGCCCGTCGGCAAAAAGCCAGCACCCAAGAAGAAGGCCTGATGCGCCTTCTCCTCTTGGCTGTCGGCAAGGCCAAGGGCAGCCCCGAGCAGGTTCTGTTCGACCATTATGCCAAGCGGCTGCCCTGGGCGCTCGATGTGATCGAGATCGAAGAGCGCCGCCCCCTGGCCGGGCCCGAGCGCAAGGCCCGCGAAGCCGAGCTTTTGCTGGCCAAGCTTCCCAAAAGCGCATTCCTGGTGGCACTTGACCCCGCCGGGGAGGCGCTTTCCAGCGAGGCTTTTGCCAAGAAGTTTTCCAAATGGCAGGAATGCGGACGTGATCTCGTCTTCGTCATCGGCGGCGCCGATGGCCTGGGCGACGCCGTCCTTGACCGCAGCGACCAGAAACTGTCGCTGGGCGCCATGATCTGGCCGCATCTTCTGGTCCGCACCCTGCTGGCCGAGCAGGTATGGCGCGCTTTCAGCATTCTGACCAATCATCCTTATCACCGGGGATAAAGTTACGGTCCAGCTTGGAATCGCAAGGCGTAATGCCGTAATATCCAAGCGAATCGCCTTGTCTTGAGGAACCCGTCATGTCTGCCCCCCCTGCCCGCCCGCGTCCCGTTGTTTTGTGCATCCTGGACGGCTGGGGATGGCGCGCCGAAACTGCCGACAATGCGATTGCGCTGGCCAATACTCCAACCTGGGACCGCCTGCTCGCCACCTGTCCGCATGCGCTGGTCGAGACCTCGGGACTTGAAGTCGGACTGCCCGTAGGGCAGATGGGCAATTCCGAAGTCGGCCACACCAATCTGGGCGCCGGTCGCGTGGTCATGCAGGATCTGCCGCGCATCGATCAATCCGTCGCCAGTGGAACACTTTCGACCATTCCGAATTTGGTCGAGGGCCTGGCCGCCCTCAAGAGATCGGGTGGCAGATTGCATATCATGGGATTGATGAGCCCCGGCGGCGTGCATTCTCACCAGGACCATATGGCCGCGCTGGTCAAGGCCGCGTCGAAGACGGGCGTTCCCGTCATTGTTCACGCCTTCCTGGATGGCCGCGACACGCCTCCTCAAAGTGCCAAGGATTATCTGGCCAAATTCCAATCCGACATCGAAGGCACAGGCGCTCGGCTGGGCGTGGTCTCGGGGCGCTATTACGCCATGGACCGCGACAAGCGCTGGGACCGCGTCCAGTTGGCCTATGACGCCCTGGTGTCAGGCCAGGGTGTCGCCGCCCCCGACGGGCTTGCCGCCATCGCCCAGTCCTATGCCAAGGGCGAGAATGACGAATTCGTCAAGCCCAGCGTGGTGGCGGGCTATGTCGGCATGCAAGATGGCGACGGACTTCTGATGGCCAATTTCCGGGCCGACCGGGCGCGCGAAATTCTCTCGGCCCTACTTGATCCCGGCTTCGCGGGCTTTGCAAGATCGAAAACTGTCGCCTTCGCCACGGCGCTGGGCATGACCGAATATTCCGAGGCGCATAATGCCTGGATGAAGGCTTTGTTTCCCGCTGAGGCGCTCTCCAACATTCTGGGCGAAGTGGTTTCCAAGGCGGGCTTAAAGCAATTGCGCATCGCCGAGACCGAAAAATACGCGCATGTCACTTTCTTCTTCAACGGCGGCGAAGAACGCGTCTTCGAGGGTGAGGAACGCATCCTGATTCCCTCGCCCAAGGTAGCGACCTACGACCTGAAGCCTGAGATGTCGGCCCTTGAGGTCACGGATCGTCTGGTCGAGGCCATCGGATCGCAGAAATTCGATCTGGTGGTGGTCAACCTCGCCAATGGCGACATGGTGGGCCACACCGGAATATTGTCTGCCGCCATGAAGGCTGCCGAAACCATCGATGCCTGCCTGGCCCGCCTGGAAATTGCCGTCGCGAAAGCTGGCGGCGTCCTGCTGGTCACCGCCGACCACGGCAATCTGGAACTGATGAAAGACCCCGACAACGGCCAGCCCTATACCGCCCACACTGTCGGCCCCGTGCAGGCCCTGCTGGTGGGCGGACCAAAAGGGGTAACGCTTGCCAGCGGGCGCCTGGCCGATGTGGCGCCGACCTTGCTGGCTCTTCTGGGTCTTCCCCAGCCTGCCGCGATGACGGGGCGTTCGCTGCTTCATGTCGGCTAGGTTTCTCAGATACGGTTTCCTTCTTCTTGCCCTTGGCCTGGGGGGGGAAGGCGCTTTCGCTGCCGACAGGGCCAAGAGTGCGCCGCCCGACAAGCAACTGAAGGAAATCGAGAAGGCGCTGGAGCAGGGGCGCCAGGAACGCGAGCTGTTGACGCGCAAGCAAGAGGCCCTGGCGGGGGACGTCTCGAAATTGAAGACGGAGCTGGTGACCGCCGCCAAATCCGCCCAAGAGCAAGAGGATACGTTAACCCAGCTCGAAGCCCAGCTCGGCAAACTGCGCGCCAAGGATGCGGGCATGACGGCAGCGCTTGAACGCAAGCGCGGCTATATGGGCCGGGTTCTGATGGCGCTGGAGCGTATGGCCTGGCGACCGACCGAAGCCTTGATCGCCCTGCCCGCCCAGCCTGCCGATACCGTGCGCAGCGCCATTCTGCTGCGTGCCGCCGTTCCCCAGATAGAGATCGAGGCAGCCGATATCCGCCGAGAGCTTGAGCATCTGGCCCAGGTTCGCGCCGATATCGCCCGCCAGCGCGAGCGGCGCTCGCAGGCCTTGGTCCGGCTGGAGGACGAGCAAAAGCGTCTCGACAGCCTGATGCAGCGTAAAAGCGAGATGGCGGCCCGAACCCAGGAAGAGCGCCAGGAAGCGGAAAAGCGCGTGGCCCGGCTGGCTTCGGAGGCCGAGGATCTTAAGGATCTGATCAATCGCATCGAAGAGGAGCGCCGGGCTAGGGCCCTGGCCGCCGCCAAGGAGCGTGAAGCCCGGGCCAAGGCCCAACAGGCGGCAAAAAAGAGCGGAAAACCGGTCGAAGTGGCCAAAAGCCAGCAGGCCAGCCCCATGCTGCCCCATTATGGGGGACCAGCCAAACCCTTCAGCCAGGCCAGAGGACAGATTCCCCTGCCCGCCCGAGGCGAGGTGGTCACCCATTACGGCGAACCCAACAGCCTGGGGGCCCCTTCCAAGGGAATCGGCATCGAGACCCGCCCTGGGGCCCAGGTGGTGGCCCCCTATGACGGCCAGATCATTTTTGCGGGAAACTTCCGATCCTATGGCCGTCTCTTGATCATCGAGCACGGCGAGGGCTATCATAGCCTGATCGCCGGTCTGGGACGCATCGATGGCGTTGTCGGCCAGACGGTGGTGTCTGGGGAACCCCTTGGCGTAATGGGGGAAGGATCGGGCAAACCGATTCTGTATGTCGAGTTGCGCCGAAACAGCCAGCCGGTGAATCCCTCGCCGTGGCTTGCGGCTATGAAGGACAAGGTCAGCGGATGATTCGCAAAGTTTTGATAGCAAGCGCCGTCATGGCCTTGATGGCTTCTTGGGCCTATGCGCAAGAGAAAAGTCCTTCGGAGACGTACCGGCTGCTCAATCTGTTCGGCGACGTCTTCGAGCGCGTCCGTTCAGACTATGTCGAGCCCGTGGGCGATCAGGAACTGATCGAGCAGGCCCTGAACGGCATGCTGCAGGCCCTTGATCCGCATTCAGCCTATCTGAACACCAAAACCTTCAAGGACATGCAGGTTCAGACCAGAGGCGAATTCGGCGGTCTTGGCATCGAGGTGACGATGGAAGGCGGCTGGGTCAAGGTGGTATCGCCCATCGACGACACGCCAGCCCACAAGGCAGGTGTACGCCCCGGCGACTTCATCACCCATCTCGACGGCGAATCCGTCATGGGGCTGTCGCTCAACGAAGCGGTCGAACGCATGCGGGGCGCTCCCAACACGCCCATCAAACTGACCATCCGCCGCCAGGGCAAGGATCCCTTCGATCTGACGTTGCAGCGCGCCGTCATCAAGATTCAGCCCGTCCGCCAGAAAGTGGAGGGACAGATCGGCGTCATTCGCGTCACCTCGTTCAACGAGCAGACCACGGCGGCCCTGAAAAAGGCCGTGACCGACGTCAAGGCAAAGCTGGGCGGCAAGCCCAAGGGCTATGTCATCGATCTGCGCAACAATCCGGGCGGACTGCTGGATCAGGCCGTGTCGGTATCGGACGCCTTTCTCGACCAGGGCGAAATCGTCTCGACGCGTTCGCGCAAGCCCGAAGAAACCCAGCGCTTCAACGCCCGCATGGGCGACCTGACCGATGGTGCGCCACTGGTCGTTCTAATCAATGAAGGGTCGGCATCCGCCAGCGAAATCGTGGCCGGCGCACTGCAAGACCACAAGCGGGCGACGCTTATCGGCACCAAAAGCTTTGGCAAGGGCAGCGTTCAGACCATCATCCCGCTTCCGGGCTATGGCGCCATCAAGCTGACCACGGCGAAATACTACACACCTGCCGGGCGCTCGATTCAGCAGGTGGGAATCGAACCCGACATCGAGGTAAAGACGGCCAGGGATCTGGCCTCGCAGACCGAGTCCAAGCGGGGCGAGGCCAGCCTGCCGCATGCCCTCAAGAACGACGCGCTTGGTGAAAAGGCCATCGAAGCTCCCGAAAAGAAGCCGGCTGCAACCAAGCCGCCCAAGCCCTTAAAGCCGGGAAAAACCCCGCCCTCTGATGCCAAACAGGAAGAAGGCGAGGAAGCAGATGTTCAGCTTAACCGCGCGATCGATTATCTGCTTACCGGGCGCTAATTCGTGCCTATACCTGTAAGCTCCTAGGAGGTCACCTGAAGCTTCCGGTCAACCTCTCGGGCATTGGCGCCAAGATATCGGGACTGGCAGGCGGCATCACAGCCCGCCTGCCCAGTCCGGGAGCGTTGTTCGGAAAGCTGGGTCCGCTTTTTGGCAAAATTGCGCCCCTTTTTGGAAAAGTTACCCCCCTTTTCGGCAAGCTGACGGCTTTGCTGGGTCCCCTTGGCGCAAAGTTGCAGCCATTGCTCGGGAAACTGGGGCCCATGCGCGAGAAGCTGGCGCCTTTGGCTCACAAGGTCGAAGACCAGTTTCATCACGTCGTCGAGGAAGTCGAGGGCCAGTTTCATCACGTCGTCGAGGAAGTGGAGGGCCGTTTTCACCACGGCACCGATGACGCTGACGACTCTATTCAACTGCCGCCTGCTTTCGAGCATGTGGCCGAGCATGTTCCGGAAAAGCGTCGGACAGCGGTTTTTGCTGGGCTTGGTGTGCTGGTGCTGGGCTTTCTGATCGGTGTCGGCATCTGGCTGATGAGAGGGCCGGGGGCCGACGAAGCACCCCAGGCCGACTCGACGACACCCAGCCTTAGCCTTCCCATGCCGCCGCGCGCCGGACCCGGCGGCGATTCGCTTTTGAATCCATCGCCGCCGCCGCCTCCGGGACAGGATCTGGCGGGCAAGCAGGCTCAGGAGGGCGAAGGCGCCTCGCCTTCTTTGGCGGAGCCACAGACAGCCACACCACTTCCCCCGCCAGCGGCAGGAGAAGTCGGCACACAAAATCCACTTGGCCCCATGCAGCCGGGTGGAGAAGCACCCCTTGCCCAGCCTGCCGGAACAGACAGCACCGCAAAACCGCCCATGCCCTCGTTCGAGGCCCCGAGTCTCAGGGATGCCGCAGGGTCCAAGCTTACCTCACTCAGCCCGGTCACGGGCGAGCCGCGCCTGCCTGCCAATACGGGGCAGTTGTCGGTCCCGACCTACGCCAATCTGCCTGCCATCCCCCCTCCGGCCCAGCCCCCGGTGCCGTTGCCGGAAGCACCTCAGCCGGCACTCGTCAAGAAAACCGATGCTGGCAACATTCCCACTGTCGGCTCGGACGGGCGCGAGGCCTGGAAAGCCTATGCCCGTCCCTTCGATCTGGGCGACAAACGGCCCCGAATTGCCGTCGTCGTCCTTGATCTTGGCGTCTTGAAGGAGGGCGGCGAGGCCGCCATCGCCAGAATGCCGCCCGAGATCACCCTGGCCTTCTCGCCCTACGCTCCCAAGATCGACGATTGGATGAAGCGCGCCAGAAGTGCCGGGCATGAAGTTCTGCTGGGATTGCCGCTTGATTCTCGCAACTTTCCCATGCGCGATCCCGGACCCATGGGGCTGATTTCCGCCCTCTCCACCGCCGAGAATCTGCGCCGCCTTGAGACTCTGCTGACGCACGGCCAGGGATATACCGGTCTGGTCGCCGTGGACGGGCAGCGTTTCCTGACGGTTTCCTCGCAAGTGGATTCGCTGTTCAGGGCACTTAAGCAAAGCGGGCTTTTGTTTATCGACAACGGACTGGCGGGTGATCAAACAGCAGCCCGGCTGGCCGAGGCCCTGGACCTGCCTTATGCCAAGGCCAATATCATGATCGACGAGCGACATTTCCGCACCGCCCTTGATATCCGTCTGCGCAAGGCCGAAGACGACGCCCAGGCCAAAGGGCGCGCCCTGGTGCTGATTCCTCCCCGCCCTCTGGCCATGGACCGCGTAGCCGCCTGGGTCAAGGATTTGCAGGCCAGGGGCATTGTTCTAGCCCCGGTTTCCGCCGTGGTTACGAGTAAGCAGCCATGACCGGCGATGACCGGCCCTATCGGCTTGGCGTCGGCATTCTTCTGTTCAATGCCCAAGGCGAAGTCTTTGTCGGCATGCGGGCCGATTCACCCGGAGCCTGGCAGATGCCTCAGGGCGGTATCGACAAGGGCGAAGAACCCCGCCAGGCCGCCTTGCGCGAATTGAAGGAGGAAACGGGGACCGACAAGGCGGAGATCATATCCGAGTCGAAAGACTGGCTTTCCTATGACCTGCCGCCCGATCTCAGTCGCAAGGTCTGGAAGGGCAAATATCGTGGACAGAAGCAAAAATGGTTCGCCTTTCGCTTTCTGGGCCAAGACAGCGACATCCAGCTAGACTGTCACGAGGAAGAGGTCGAGTTCGTGCGCTGGCGCTGGGCCTGCTTCGAGGAGCTGCCCGGTCTGATCGTCGGCTTCAAGCGCCCGCTTTACGAGGCGATCGCCGCAGAATTCGCCCCCCTGGCCAAGCGCCTGTCCCAAGGAACCACACCTTGAAAGCCCTGGCCCGCTTGTCTCTGTTTCTCCTTTTCACCCTCGCCAGCGCGGGCGCCATGGCTCAGAAGGGCCGCATGGGCGGACAGGCCCAGGAGATGGCGACCAAGGAAAGCCTGGAAACCTTTACCGAGCGAGGATTATTCGCCACGGGACTGTCCCCCCTCTTTCCAGAGGGCGTTGATTGCCCAGACGTTTCATCGTTTTACGCCTCGCCGACGCGCTATGACGGCAGCCCCCGGGCCAACGACCATTACGGCCTTCACAACGGCCTGGACATCAGCCTGAAATTTGCCACCCCCCTGCTGGCGGTGGCCGATGGCGAGGTCGCCCATGCCGGATCGGGCGGGCGACTGGTCGGCAATTTCATCTGGATTCGCTTTGGCCCCGAGGCCACCGGCCTGCCTGTTCATGTTTTTGCCAGATACCAGCATCTCGACAGCCCCTCTCCGCTTCGGCCAGGAGATCGGGTGGTCAGGGGGCAAACTGTTGGCCTTTCAGGCAATACAGGTACCGTGGGAGGCCATTACGGACAAGCGGGCTATCCCCACCTGCATCTCAATCTGCTGATTAGCAAAAGCCCCGATTTCACCCTGAACGGCCAAATGTTGAGGCCAGACATGATCGAATATCTCGACCCCTTGGGGCTTTATCTTGCGCCTCCGGTCGATGAAATCAGCAACCGTCTGCTCCGAGACCTGCCCAAATCGCGCAAAAAGCTGGCAGTTTCGGTCATGACGACAGATGGAATAACCCTTTCTGCCGCCGCAAAATCGATCTGGCCGGTCGCCTGCACCTGGAAGAAATAGAGTCTATTTCGGTCAGAAGAGAGAGCCGGGAGGCAAGCCGGGCCAGGACAGGGCTGGAATTACCGGGCATTTTTTGCCTGTCTTTTCCCCCGTACTAGTGGGATTTTGCCCAGCGCCCGGAGCTGCGACCAAAGCTTTTTGGGCCGCGGCCCCGTCTTTTCCAGGAGCCGCCGAAGCATTTTGAGGGTCCTGGCGTCTCGACTCGGCGCTCTTTTCAATCTGCTGCCGACGCATTTCCGCCTCAAGCTGCTGCTCGATCTCCTGCTGGATTTTTTGCTCCAGTATCTGCTGGATGGCCGGGGACATCTTGGCAAGATCCTCCTCGCCAAGTCCCATTGCCTTAAGGATTTTTTCGCGGAGCTTCTTCTTGAGCTGCTCGACCTGCATCTCTCCTGCCCAAGTCCGGACCCCTTTGTCACGGATGTCTTCAACCTCGGATTTGCGGAGTCTTTCCGCAGCGTCGGCCTTTCTGGCCACCTCGAGGGCCGCACTGAAGGTGTTTTCGCCCATTTTATCTGTATCCGAGGGAACCGCTAATTTGGCTAGGTTCCCACTAATGCCCTCGACTGAACCGATCATGCGCCCCTCCATCAGCTTGAGGCTTTTATTGCAATAAGGGTGCCGTGCCCGCATTACCCTCCAAAGCCCCCATCAAATTAGACCTTCCGAATATGACGCTCGGGCAATCCTCTCAGAACAGGTCGATTTTATGACCTAGCACAGGGAAAAACCCCGGCTTTTCCTCTCTTTCCATTGGATTTGAACGTCAAGTTGTGCGACAACGCAATCATCGCCCGTTTACCGTTTTTTTGTCCTTTGGAGGGTCCCATGGCAGTTCGCATCGCGATCAACGGCTTTGGCCGTATCGGCCGCTTGGTCTTAAGGTCTATGGCCGAATACAAGCGCAAGGATCTGGTGGTTGTCGGGATCAACGACCTGGGCTCTCCGGAAGCGAACGCTCATCTGTTGAAGCACGATTCCGTTCACGGCACGTTCCCAGGCGACGTTTCCGTCAAAGGCGACATCATGAAAATCGGCTCCACCTCCATCAAGGTGATGGCCGAGCGCGATCCCACCAAGCTGCCCTGGAAGGCGCTGGAGGTGGATGTGGTCATGGAATGTACCGGCATCTTCAACAAGCGTGACAAGGCGGCCGTGCATCTAGACTCGGGCGCCAAGCGAGTGCTGGTCTCGGCCCCTTGCGATGGCGCCGACGCCACCATCGTCTATGGCATCAATCAAGGAACGCTGAAAAAGGAACACCGGGTCGTTTCCAACGCCTCCTGCACCACCAACTGTCTGGCCCCGGTGGCCGACATTCTGAACAAAACGGTGGGCATCAAGCACGGCTTCATGACCACGGTGCATGCCTTTACCGGTGATCAGAACACGGTAGACACCCTGCACAAGGATTTGCGCCGTGCGCGCGCCGCTTCGCTGTCGATGATTCCCACCTCGACCGGTGCCGCCAAGGCCATCGGTCTGGTTCTACCCGAGCTTAAGGGCAAGTTGGACGGCACCTCGGTGCGCGTGCCCACGCCCAACGTGTCGATGATCGATCTGACCTTCGTGTCTGAAAAGACGGCGACGGTCGAGGCCATCAACAAGGCCATGATCAAGGCCTCCAAGGGCGCGCTCAAGGGAATTCTGGCCGTGACCGACGAGCCCCTGGTGTCGATCGACTTCAATCACTGCCCGGCCAGCGCCACCTTCGATCTGAACCAGACGCAGGTGGTTGGCGAAAACTTCGTGCGCATTCTGGCCTGGTACGACAATGAATGGGGCTTCTCGACCCGCATGTCGGACACCGCCATCTGCCTGTCCAAACTGAAGTAACAGTTGAAGGGGTAAAACGCTCATGCCTGCCTTTCCTACTCTCGATAAGCTCGAAGTGGCCGGCAAGCGCGTTGTCGTGCGCGCCGACCTCAATGTTCCCGTCAAGGACGGTCGCGTAACCGACACAACCCGCATCGACCGCTCGGCCCAGACCATCAAGGATCTGATGAGTCGGGGCGCCAAAGTGGTTGTCATCTCGCATTTCGGCCGCCCCAAGGGGCGCGATCTGACCTTTTCGCTCAAGCCCGTGGTGGGTCCGCTCACCAGGGCCTTGGGCGGAAAGATCGTTGCCTTCGCCGAGGATTGCACCGGAGACGCCGCCATCAAGGTGATCAGCCAGTTGCGCCCGGGCGATGTGGCGATGATGGAGAATCTGCGTTTTCATCCCGAAGAGGAAAAGAACGACATCGGCTTTGCCCAGAAACTGGCGATCCTGGGAGATCTTTATGTCAACGACGCTTTTTCCTGCGCCCACCGCGCCCACGCCTCCACCGAGGCGATTGCCCGCATTCTGCCCTCTGCCGCCGGTCGCCTGATGCAGGCCGAATTGGAAGCCCTGGGAAAAGCCCTTGAGAAGCCCGAGCATCCGGTGGCCGCCATTGTGGGCGGCGCCAAGGTCTCGACCAAGCTGGATCTTCTGGGAAATCTGGTAAGCAAGGTCGACATGCTGATCATCGGCGGCGGCATGGCCAACACATTCCTTTTTGCCCAGGGCGTCGAAGTCGGCCGCTCGCTGTGCGAACGCAACATGGCAGACACGGCCCGCGAGATTTTGAAGAAAGCGGAAATAGCCGGGTGCCAGATCGTGCTGCCCAGCGATGCCGTGGTGGCCGCCGACTTGAAGGAGGGCGCTCCTTCGCAGGTCGTCCCCATCGGACAGGTTCCCGCCGACATGATGATTCTGGATACCGGCCCCGATTCGGCACGCGCCATTGCGCTGCGCTTGACTGATTGCAAGACCCTGGTCTGGAACGGCCCCCTGGGCGCTTTCGAGACGCGCCCCTTCGACGCCGCCACCAACGAAGTGGCCAGAGCCGCCGCCCAACTGACCCAGACCGGTAAGCTTCTGACCGTGGCAGGAGGCGGCGATACCGTAGCCGCCCTGGCTCATGCCGGGGTCGAGGAGCAGTTCTCCTATATCTCGACGGCGGGTGGCGCTTTCCTGGAATGGCTTGAGGGCAAGGTTCTGCCCGGCGTGGCAGCCCTGGGACAAAAGCCCAGCGTCAAGAAGCTGCCGCCCCCGCCGCCGCCCAAGAAGGTGGTGCCCAAAGCGCCCGAACCCGTGAAGGCGGTTTTGGTTAAGAAAGCTGAAGAGAAAAAGCCCGAAGTGAAAGCACCGGCCAAAAAGGCAGCCCCGCCTGCGAAGGCGGCGCCCGAGAAAGCGGCGACACCTGCCAAGAAGCCAGCAGCCAAAAAGGCTGCCCCCGCGAAGAAGGCGGCACCTGCCAAGAAGCCCGCCGCCAAAAAGGCAGCCCCGGTGAAGAAGGCGGCCCCTGCCAAGAAACCCGTGGCCAAAAAGGCGGCCCCTGTGAAAAAGGCGGCTCCCGCCAAGAAGCCCGTGGCCAAAAAAGCGGCACCCGCCAAGAAGCCCGCTGCCAAAAAGGCAACCCCTGTGAAAAAAGCGGCTCCTGCGAAGAAGCCCGTGGCCAAAAAGCCATCGCCAACTAAAAAGCCTGCGACCAAGAAGGCGGCACCCGTCAAGAAAGCCGTTGCAAAAAAGCCTGCCCCGGCCAAAAAACCCGCAGCGAAAAAATCCGTCCCGGCCAAGAAAGCGCCCGCCAAAAAGGGCAAGAAGAAGTAGGCCGCGACAGCCCGGCCAAAGGACCAGCGGCGGAAGGACAACCTTCCGCCGTTTTTATTCGCTCTGCGAGACAGACGGTCTTTTGACCTGCGTTTCCGCGCGTTCATTAGGCAAAAGAGGCTTGCCGCTGGCAATCTTCTCTTTAATTTCCTGAACGGCGGTTTCCAATGCAATGAACCGTTCTGCCGTTGCCGGGTGGGAAGACCCATGCGAGATCGATCGCGGATTACTAGCTCCCATACGCCTCCACAGGCCTGGCCCCTGCGAGATGTCGTAACCAGCCCTCGCCACGTAGTACAGCCCAACATAATCCGCTTCATGTTCGAATTCCTGGCTGTAAACCCCGCCGCCAATATCCGCCCCTATATTCATCGCACCAGGAACGCCAAGAAGAATTTCAAGTGCCGCGCCGAAAGCCATGCCGACAGCCTTATTTACTTGCTTGGAGGTAATATGTTCACGGGTGTTGTGCGCAATTTCATGGCCAATGATCATGGCAAGTTCGGTCTCCGTCGCCGCCAGATTCAAGATCGACGTATGCAGAATGACCTTCTTTCCGTCGGCGAACGCGTTGACCACATCCGAAATTATGATGTCGATTGGGTAATCGCACGAAAGAATGCTTGTTACCGAAACCTCAAGTTTTTCTTCTCCTCGCAAAAGGACAAGCTTTCTCTCTCCCTCCTGCTGCAACTGTACGAGGGCTTTTTGAATCTGCTCCTTGTCCTTCGTTACTGGGGTCCCATCGACATTCACAAGGAAATCACCCGGCCTGATTCCAGCGACATCGGCAGGTGTGCCCTTGGCGACGGTCAAAACCGTCAGCCCGTCCTTATATCCGATGCGGTGCAGGGCGCCTTTCCATTCATCCGGCTGAAGAACGGGGGAAAAGGCAGAAAGGCCAAGCGTATAATTCTTTTTGGGGCACAGGCTTGCCGAGTTAATGCGGATATTCTCTCCAATCAGCTCGGCCCGTTTTACATGGTCTAAATAGCTTTGAACCGTTGCTTCCTTCTGCCGCTTGACCTCTTCCTTGATCGCAGCCTCGTCAATGTTCGGTCGCTGCGACATGGGCGCACAAGCGGAGAGAAGCATTGAAGCCAAGGCAAAAAGCCCCATCAATCTGGCAACCTGCCTGAATTTTCCGCACAAAATGCCACGATACGTAATCAAGCGACGCATCTTTCGCACCTCCCCTCTTGCGAGCGTTTGTATTCTATATGTTCTCACGCGTAGTTGTCGATACCCCCTTTTGCCATAAACGCTGAAATTTTACTCTTCCCCGCCCTGCCTTGCCCCGTGAGGCCCGGAAGGATATAACGGCCCCAGGCATTTCAGGGAGATCGGCGATGTATGTGGTGACCGGAGGGGCCGGATTTATCGGCTCGAACATCGTGGCGGCCCTCGAGGCCAGGGGCATCACCGACATCGTGGTGGTTGATCGCCTGCGTTCGAACGAGAAGTGGCGCAATCTAGCCAAGCGCGAACTGGCCGATATCGTAGCACCTGAGAATTTGTTCCAGTATCTCGACGCCAACGCCAGCGCCATCAAATGCATCTTTCACATGGGCGCCATTTCGGCGACCACCGAGAAGGATGCCGATCTCATCATCACCAATAACTTCCGACTCTCACTAGCGCTCTGGGTCTGGTGCACGGCCAATCATGTGCGCCTGATCTACGCCTCGTCTGCCGCCACCTACGGCGATGGCGAGGCAGGTTTCAACGACGACAGTACTCCCGAAGGCTTGGCCCATCTGCATCCCATGAACGCCTATGGCTGGTCGAAGCATCTGTTCGACCGAAGGGTGGCGCGCCTGATGCACAATCCCAAGGCCTGCCCCCCCCAGTGGGTTGGCTTGAAATTCTTCAATGTCTATGGCCCTAACGAGCATCACAAGGGCGGACAGAAAAGCGTGGTGGCGCAGATATTCCCGCAAGCCGAGGGCGGCAATCCGGCGCATCTGTTCCGCTCGCACAATCCGAAATATCCGGATGGCGGCCAGTTGCGCGACTTCGTCTATATCGACGACTGCGTGGATGTGATGATGTGGCTGCTCGACAACCCGCATGTGAGCGGACTTTACAACCTGGGCACCGGACAGGCCCGCAGCTTCCTCGATCTGGCAAGCTCGGTCTATCGGGCGCTGGGCAAGGAGCCCTATATCAAATACATCGATACGCCTGCGGAAATCCGCTCGAAATACCAGTATTTCACAGAAGCCCGCATGGCGCGTCTGCGCGCGGCGGGCTATGTGCGCTCCTTCACCTCGCTGGAGGACGGTGTTACACGCTACGTGCAGAAATATCTCGCCAGTCCCGATCCCTACAAATAAGTCAGGGCACACGCTCATGGGCCTGCTCGCCCTTCCCTTTCCGGCCTTCGATCCGGTGATCATCTCGATTGGCCCCTTGGCGATCCGCTGGTATGCCTTGGCCTATATCTTCGGCCTGGTGCTGGGCTGGCGCTATGTGCGCCGCCTGTGCGTCCATCCGCCCCATCCCATGACGCCAGAGCAGGTCGATGATTTTCTGACCTGGGCCACGCTGGGCGTCGTTCTGGGCGGTCGCCTGGGCTATGTGCTGTTTTATCAGCCCCAGCACTATCTGACACATCCCTTGGAGATTTTCTTCGTCTGGCAGGGCGGCATGTCTTTTCATGGAGGGGCCGCAGGCGTCATCGCCGCCCTTTGGCTGTTGGCCCACAAGAACAAGCTGTCTTTCCTGCGCATCGGCGATGTGGTTTGTGCCGCCGTTCCCATCGGGCTTTTGCTGGGGCGCATCGCCAATTTCATAAATGGCGAATTATGGGGCCGCCAAGCCCCCGACGACCTGCCCTGGGCCATGATCTTTCCGACAGGCGGGCCGGTGGCGCGCCATCCCAGCCAGCTTTACGAAGCGGCTCTTGAGGGAGCGCTGCTGTTCCTGATCATGGCTCTTCTGTGGCGCAATGAAAAACTTCGCGCCAAGCCCGGTTTTCTGGCGGGCGCCTTTCTGGCGGGCTATGGCATCACGCGCTCGGTGGCCGAGCTTTTCCGCCAGCCCGACGCCTTTCTAGGCTTTCTGGCGGGCGGGGCCACCATGGGCCAGCTTCTGTCGGTGCCCATGGTTCTGGTTGGCGCCGGACTGATGCTTTTCGTCTGGCGCAAGGCGTGACTTCCAGCGCCCTTATTGACATCTTGAAAGCAGAAGGTCCCGTTCCGGTCGAACGATTCTTCGAGCTTTCGGTCAGCGCCTATTACGCCCAGGGCACTGCTTTCGGACGATCCGGCGATTTCACCACGGCTCCCGAGATCAGTCAGGTCTTCGGTGAATTGATCGGTGGCTGGTGCGCGCTTACCTGGGAAAGCCTGGGCAAACCCAATCCCTTTTTGCTGGTGGAACTTGGGCCAGGGCGCGGCACCTTGATGGCCGATCTGATGCGCGCGGCCAGCCAGATGCCCGGCTTTTGCCAGGCATCCCGGCTGCATCTGGTCGAGACCAGCCCCGCCTTGCGCCAGCAGCAGGCCGATGCGCTTTCCGCTTTTAATCCGGTCTGGCACGAAACCCTGGCGACGGTTCCCAAGGACAACCCCCTTCTCATCGTCGCCAATGAATTTCTGGATGCCCTGCCCATTCGCCAGTTCGTCCGCCAGCCAGACGGCTGGCACGAGCGCTTGGTCGAAATCGGCCCGCACGGAAAGGCTTGCTTTTGCCTGTCTCGCGAGACGTCCCCCGATGCCGCGGCTCTGCTGGCGCCCTCGCTGCTTGATGCCCCCATCGGCGCTATCGCGGAAGCTTGCCCGACAGCCTTGCGACTGATCGATGAGATAGCGTTGCGTTTGCAAAGGCAGAGTGGAAGCGCTCTGATTATCGACTACGGTCCCCTGGAAAGCGGAATCGGCGACAGCCTTCAGGCGGTAAGGGGCCATGCCTTCGTTCCTGTCCTGGATAATCCCGGACAGGTCGATCTGACCGCCCATGTCGATTTCGCCGCCCTGGCCCACAGGGCAAGAGCCCAGGGACTTTGCGTCTGGGGGCCTGTCATGCAAGGTGTTTGGCTGCAGCGCCTGGGCATTCTGGAGCGGACACGCCAGCTTGCCCAAGGCGCCAAGCCCCTACAAAATGAATTGCTTCTTTCGGGTACCCGGCGCTTGATCGATCCAAAGGAAATGGGCACTCTGTTCAAACTGTTGGCGCTTACCCTTCCCGGCTTTCCCGTTCCATCAGGTTTCGAGGTGTCATGATCACCGTTTCTGCACTGAATGATGTCTCCCGGGTCCGACATGGATTTTTCACGCGCCAAGGCGGCGTCAGCGAGGAAATTTACGAGTCCCTGAATTGCGGTTTCGGTTCCGGCGATGCGCCCGAGAAAGTTGCGGCCAACCGACGGGCGGCTCTCGCCATGATGGACCAGACGCCAGACCAACTGGTCACCGTTCGCCAGGAACATACGATCAGGGCCATTACCGTCGATGCCCCCTTTGCCGAAGATCAAAGACCGGTGGCCGATGCGCTGGTCACCAACAAGCGCGGCCTGGTGCTGGGCGTTCTGACGGCAGACTGTGCGCCGGTTCTGATTGCCGACGGCAAGGCCGGCGTGGTGGCGGCGGCCCATGCGGGCTGGCGCGGCGCACTGGCCGGCATTCTGGAAGCCACGTTGAAGGAAATGGTCAATCTGGGGGCAAAGCCGACCAATATGGTGGTCGCCGTGGGGCCTTCGATCACAAGGCGTTCTTACGAAGTCAGCGAGGATTTCGTCAACGCCTTCATGGCAGAGACCAACGAGAACGGCTATTTCTTCCAAGAATCCGTTGTCGAGGGGCGCTATAAATTCGACCTGCCGGGCTATATTTCGCGCAAACTGTCGCGTTTGGGCGTGTCGATGGTGACCATGACGCCCTGCGACACCTGCCTGGAGGCCGAGCGCTTTTTCAGCTATCGCCGGTCCTGCCTGATGGGTGAAACTGCTTATGGCCGACAGTTGTCGGCCATCGTCATCGAGGAATGACCCTTTTCCGATTTGCAATCATGCCGGGCTTGGCCCTTTTGCTGGCCGCCTGTCCCCAACTGCCGCGCCCCTTCGAACATGAACGGGCGAACCCGCTGCTTGATCTCGACGACCGGGCGGGCGTGGTGCTGGCTTTCGAGTCCGACATTCCCGCTGATTTCGCAAAAGCCGTGCAGACGGCCCTGGCCAAACAGGACGTGCCAGCCCGAATCGAAGCAGCCCCCAAGGGCGCCTTGCCCCTGAAACTTCGCCAGCGCAGAGAATCGCTTTCGCCAGAATCCGACCGGCTGGAACTGTTCTGGGAACTGCATGACAGTGAGGGACTGGTCATCGATCATTTCGACCAGCAGGCTCGCGTCGGCGCGAAAGACTGGGCGCAAGGTGCGTCACCCTTGATGAAACGCCTGGCCGAGGAAGCCGCACCCCGGCTGGCCCGTCTGATGCCGGTGGAGGAAGGGACGCGACCCTCCGACTCGCCTCTGGCCACGGCAAAGAGACCGCGCCTGCTGCTGGAAAGCGTGGAAGGTGCCCCCGGCGATGGCAACACAGCCCTTACCGGGTCCATGCGTCTGGCTCTGTCTGCCAAGGGAATCGAGATGGCGACCAGCCCCGAGGCCGACGTGTTTCGTCTGAAGGCCAAGGTACGGGTGGAGAAAACGCTCCCTGCCGGGCAAAGCCTGCATATCGATTGGATTCTGTCCGATCCCAAGGGCGCTGAAATGGCCGTTCTGGAACAGGATGGTGCCGTCCCCGAGGGGCTTTTGGACAAACCCTGGGGGCTTTTGGCCCGCGAAATCGTGGCCGGAACCGCTCAGGAACTGGCGGGGCTGCTGAAAGAAGCTGGAATCTCTCTTAAACCCCGCTCTTGACCCAGAGGCTTTGATGCCTCAGCTTCTTGCCCATAAAATTAAGGAGGTCTTTCACCATGTCTACCGCAGGCCTGCTGCCGCATATCACGGCGACCCTGAACGCGCTTTCTTCCTTGCTGCTGATTGCCGGATTTCTTCTGGTGCGTTTTGGCAACCGCGACACCCACCGCAAGGTGATGATGGGCGCCCTGGCCTCTTCGGCCCTCTTTCTGGCCTTCTATCTGGTTTACCACTTCACGGCCCCGGTCTTCGTCTTTCCCGGGCCTGACTCGGTCAAACCGCTCTACTACACCCTGCTGATCAGCCATGTGGTGCTGTCGCTGGTTATCCTGCCCTTCATCTTCCTGACCGTTAAGCGCGCCCTGGCGGGTGCCGTGGATCGCCACCGGCCCATGGCTCGTTTCACCCTGCCCGTCTGGCTGTATGTCTCGGTTTCGGGCTTCGTGGTCTATCTGATGCTCTATCACGTCTATCCGCCCGCCGCGTGATGGAGGAACTGAAACGCGATATCGAGCGAACCGGCTTAGGAGCGGAAGTCCGCGCCTGGGCCTTGCTTGCCATCGCCGCCCTGGCCGTGGCCGGGGTGTTCGCCCTGCTGCTGGCGCTTTCGCGCACACCGCATGTGCAAGAGCTGATGCCCTGGTCCTGGCAGAGCTTCTTTCACAAGGGCCTGATCACGCATGTCATCTTTTCCTTCATCGTCTGGTTCGTGGCCGTTCAAGGCCTGATCAGCACAGTCGCCACGGCAAAAGCCGCCCCAAGCACTGGCATGCGCCTTAAGCTTCTGGGGCCGGTCGCACTGGCGGCGACGGTGCTGTCCTATGCGCTGCTTTCCGCCCCCGCCCTCCTGGATCGCGGCCCTCCTTCGCTCAACAATTATGTGCCGGTGCTGGACGACCCGCTTTACTACGCAGGCGTCACCATTCTGTTCCTGGGCGTCGGCCTGTCGGCGCTGCGCCTTCTTCTGCAGTTGCTCGGAAACAAGGCCCGTCTCGATTGTTTCGCCTACGGAACCAGCATTGCTGCCGCCCTTTATCTGATCGCCCTGTTCTGCCTGCTTCTGACCTGGATGCAGTTGCCCATCGGCCTTGAGATGCCGACCCGCAACGAACATCTGTTCTGGGGCCCCGGCCATCTTTTGCAATTCTGCAACGTGGCCCTTCTGATCACCGGCTGGCAACTTTTGTCGAATGCCCTGCCCGAGCGCCTGTTCCGCCCGCTGCTCTTCAGCCTGATTCCCTTTTCCCTGACGGGCATCGCCTTTCTTGCTCTGCATGATCTGCCCAGTCTGGCGCTCAAACAATCCTATACCGACCTCTTGTGGTACGGCATGGCGCTGCAGCCTCTGATCGCCGGTCTGGCCGTGGCCCGCCATCTTCTGAGCCAGCCCAATCGCAAGGGAACGGCAGGCTGGGCGATGATGCTCTCGCTTCTGCTGTTCGGCGCGGGCGGCATCATGGGCTATTTCCTGGGTCCCAACGATACCCGCATTCCCTCGCACTACCATGCCGTGATCGGCGGGGGGAATCTGGTCTTTATGGGTCTTTATCTGACCTGGCTGCTGCCGATCCTGGAGCGGGTACCCAAGCGTCCGCGTCTGGCCACCGCCAGCGTCATTCTCTATGGCTTCGGCCAGTTCGCCTGGACCGCAGGCATGTTCCTGGCAGGGCTCATGGGTGTCGCGCGAAAGACGGCCGGGGCCGCTCAGGGCCTCGACAGTTCGGCCAAGATCGTTTCCATGAGCATCATGGGCGCAGGCGGCGTGATTGCCGTCGTCGGCGGCATTCTGTTTGTCGCCATCGTCCTTGCCGCCCTTTTGAGAAAAAGGGGGCCGCATGGCGCGTAAACCCTTTTATCTCCGCCTCTTCTGGATGGCCATTGTGGTCTTGCTGGTGGCGTTGCCCGCCTGGCGGCGCAGCGACATACCCGCGCGCTACGGCATCGGCATGGAAGAGTTCAAGGCCAAGACCGAGGCCATGGTGGCGGCCTTTGCCACGGGGCGCGAGGAAGGCGGCATTCCGGTCATTCATCCGCCCGAGGGCGATGTGTATCTTATGGCGCATCAGTTCGGCTGGTACCCGGTTCTGGAAATGGAAGTGGGGCGCACCTATCGCCTGCATGTCCTGTCCGAGGATGTCATGCACGGCTTTGCCGTCACCTTCGATCATGGCGCCGAGCGGCTTTTGATGCCTAATCAAGCTGAAATCGTGAGTTTAAGGCCCACGGTGCCCGGCCATTACCAGATCATCTGCGCCGATTATTGCGGCATCGAACACAACAGCATGCGCGCCCCGCTGATCGTAACACCCAGGCGCTAATCCAGGTTATCGAACATCCTGCGCAGTAGGACGTGCAGTTTGTGAATCTCGGCATCGCTCAGCCCCGACAGGGCGCGCGCCTCGACGGCCAGCGCCTTGGGAATCAGATTTTCCGCCATCTTTTTGCCTTCTGGCGTCAGGTGCACCAGAACGGCTCTTGAATCTTCCAGACTGCGCTCGCGCTTCAGAAGACCCCTTCGCTGCATATTCCCCAGCATGCGCGACAGCGTAGAAACATCGATGCTGGTATGGCTGGCGATTCCCGCCTGGGTCAGTTCCCCCTCATGCCAGACGGAAGCCAGCACGCGCCACTGAGCCAAAGAAAGCTTGTGCACGGCAAGCTCGCTTTCAAAGGCTTCAACGATGCGCCCCGCCGCCCTGTTCAGAAGATAGGGCGTGAAGCGATCAAGATCGAACAGGCTTGCATCCAAGGATCGGCATCCGAAGTTGGCTTCGGATGCAACTATATCCCAGCCCGGCAAGGATTCCAGAAATTTAGAGTTTCGCCCGCTTGAATTGGCCGATCAGCGATCCATCGACCAGGAACGGAAACAGGCGTTGCACCAGAACGAACAGGCGCTCGGGCCCCATGGGATAGACCGAGCGGGCATCCGATTCAATGGCGCCAACGATCTGCGCCGCCACTTTCTCGGGTGAATCGAATTTCATGGCAAAGGGGCCCACCAGATGCTCGAACTGCTTGGAGGCAGGCGTCTTTGTTGCCCTGGGCGCACAATAAGTGACGCCAACCCCATCGGGGGCCAATTCGCGCCTAAGCGCATCCGAAAAACCGCGCACCCCGAACTTGGTCGCCGAGTAGGCGGCAAAATGTGGAAAGGCGATGTCGCCGAACATCGATCCCATATTGACCACACGAGAAGGCCTGCTTGCAATCAGCAGCGGCAGGAGATCGCGCACCAAAGCCATGGGCGCCACAAGATTGACCGCCACCTGCCTTTCCAGCATTTCGTCGCCGATCTCGCCATGCGGCATGACCGCGATGACACCGGCATTGTTGATCAGCAGATCGAGCCGCTTGAACTCAGTCTCGGCAACCTGACGCAGCTTGCGCCGATCATCGGCTTGCGTGACATCACCCTCGACGATCAGGAGATGATTGCCGCCGCCAGCCATCTCTCTGGTCTCGCGAAGCCCTTCCAGATTCCTGTCAGTCAGGATGAGACGAGTCCCCTTGGCGGACAAGGCAAGTGCTAGCGCCCGACCGATGCCTGACCCAGCCCCCGTCAGCAAACCGCTGCAATTTGAGAGATTCATGATGTCTCCTTGATGCCATGGCGATCGCCGAGATCACGGAAGATATCGCCGTAAAGCTTGTAGAAGTCCCTGGCCGCCTCCAGAACATGCGCCTTCTGCTCGGGCGAAGTCAGGCTGTTGACCAGCTTCTCGAAATAGGAGACGTGCTGCACGTCCAAGGCTCCATGGCTGGTCAGATAGGAGAAGGCCTCGGGAACGCCCTCCTTCTCAAAACCCTTGATGATGGCATCACGGGCATGATGGGCCAAAGCCACCGACATGCCTTCCAACACATGGACCATGCCGAGCAGGCAATAGGGACTGACGCGTTCGATGCCAAAATAGGCGTGCGAGATCATCAACCGGCAGGGCAGGCGCCCCTGACCATGGCGCACAGCCTCAGCGTTGCCGCCCAGCGCCTTGATGTCATCCAGAATCCATTCATCGTGCCCGGTCTCTTCGTCGATATAGATCACGAGCGATTTTTTGTAGGACGCATCGGCATCAACGCAACAGGCCACGGCCAGATTGAGCAGGGGCACGGTGTGCTTGACGTGATGATAGGCTTCGGTCAGGAAATCCAGGTACAGATCCCTGGACGCTCCTTTGGCCATCGCGTGCCGGATCAGGGGGATGTTCTGGAACTGGCTGCGTTCCTTGGCCGTCGCTTCGACAAGTTCCTCGTAGAAAGTCATTTCATCCCCCCCTGGAATTTTAGCTAAGAACCATTGATTCGATAGCCTGCCTGCGCACACGCCCGTTGCCGGTCAGGAGCCCCTTTTCCACCAACACGCTTTCGCCGACGACAAGCGCCTGAGACGGCTGCGCATAGTCGGGAGCATCGGCGGTCAGACCCGCCAGCCTTCTTTCGATATCGTCACGGCTGGCCGTTGCAAACCAATCGAGCCCAAAGCTGGATGGCGTTAGAACCGCCGTCGGATGGGACTGTCCATGGCCGACCACCACTGCCCTGGCGATCAGGGGATCGGCAAGAATCATGCCCTCGATCCATTCCGGATTGATGTTGCGCCCGCTTGACAACACGATCAGATTGTCCTTGCGCCCATGCACGATCAAATTGCCGTCTGCGTCGAATGATCCCAGATCGCCGGTGGCAAAACGCCCAGCGCCTTCCGGGCCGTTCAGATAGCCAGCCATCACGGTGGGGCCCTCGACCACGATCTCGCCATTCTCGATGGTCACCTTGACGCCATCAAGCGGCTGCCCAGCCGTGCCCACAAGCGATTGTCCGGGCCGGTTGACCGAGACGACGGAACAACATTCTGAAAGGCCATATCCCTCATGCACGGGAATGCCGTGCGCCATGGCCGACCGGCAGAGCGCTTGCGGAACCGGAGCCCCGCCAACGGCAACGAAGCGCAGCGAGGACGGGGCCACTGATTTCGTCACACCCAGCCCGGCCACCCAGGCTCTGAGAAGTTCGGGCACCAGCACGGTCACGGTGGGCTGCACATGCTTGGCCCTGGCGACCAGGGGAACAAAATCGCCAGAGGCCGCCGCCTGCGCCGCACCCGTCGCCATGAAGACGGGAGCGCCAGCCAGCAAAGGCACGTGAATTCCTGCCACCTGCTCCAACAAAAGCGCCTGAGGCAGAACTGACAAATAGCGGTCTTGCGCGTTGCCGCCTGAGGCGGCGAGCAACCCTTGAGCGCTGGCGTTCAATTGGTCCGTGCCCAGCTTTACGCCTTTAGGCGCACCCGTTGAGCCCGAGGTGTAGATGATGCGCCCACCCGCTTTGGCCTTTGAGATATCGAGTTTTGCCACTGCCGGCGTAATGTCATGGACGGGCAGGCCAAATTTTTCCGCCTTGTCGCTCCAGCCCGGCGTGGTCAAAACCGCCCCCATGCCCGAATCCCTTGCGATATGCGCCAGTTGCTGAGCTGAAAAGAAGGGCGGCAAGGGAACGAAGGTTTTTCCCGCAAAGGACAGGGCCAGATCGGCAATGACGAAAGAAGCACCACCCGGCAGCAGGACGCCGACGACTTCGTCAAGCGGCTCAACCTCTTGCGCCAGTCCCCCAACTCGTGCAGCAAGCTGCCTGAAGGTCAGTTCGTCAAATCCGTCATCCAGCGCCAAGCTGCCGCCCCGCTGCTCCGCCCAGCAGGCAAGACGGGCTAAGGCGTCAAGCGCTGGCACGGGAGACGCTCCCGCTGTTCGGGCTGCACCTCAATTGCACCATATCTTCGTGAATGGCAACAACACGCGGCGCCGAATGATAATAGCTTCCCCAGACTTCGGGATTGGCCACCCGACTGGCCTCGGCGGCGCAGACATCGAGCGCCGGAACGCCGGTGCGGCGCAGCATGGCGCGCAGACGATCCGTCGCCGTGAACACCGCCCAGCACACACCTTGGCCCTGAAGCAGGCGAACGATATGCTGAACCAGGATCATCGCCACGCCGGATTGGCAGCCCGCCAGATTGGTGATCTCGGCAATCTGCTGGCGCGCCACAGGCCTCTTCCAGATTTGCGAAAGCGAGTCTTGAAGCGGCTCGCTTGTGTAATTTTCGGAAAAGAAGCCATCTTCGATGCAGCGAATTCCCGCAGCGACCAAGGGCTGATCGCTTTTGTCGAAGAGAGCAACAAGCCGGGCGGGAAGCTGGGTCAGTTGGGCGCCGAAGGTTTTTTCATAAACGCCTCGGATGCTGGCCTCGACCTGGCTGCGCTTGGGATGCTGGCGATCGACGACTTCGAATCTCATGGGGATCCCCTTGCCTCTAACGCAGCACGTAGGAAATCTGGCTGCCGGTTCTGTCCTTGAATTGGTACTGCACGACATTGCCCTCGGCATCGATCCACAGATCACGCTCAAGCTCGCCCCGAATGGCATAATGTGCCGCCTGCACCTGCGAGCCCTTGACCGCTACGGCTTCCTTGCCCTGCTCTGCCACGGTCACTTTCATTACTTGGCCATGAATCGTGTTCAGAAGCTGGGTTTGGCGAACCGTGTCGGCATTCCAAAGGCTGGCCGGAAGAACCGTTTGCGGGGCCGTGCTCTTGCCGCCATTTTCCGGGGTCTCGGCCTTGCCCTTCACCGACTTTGCGGCCGATACGTTCAGGGCCTCGGCGGCCTTATCCACGGAAAGCTCGTAGTCTGGACCATCGTCATGCGTCTTCGAGACCAGGCGAACGAGCTTGCCGTTTTCCCATTCCTCGGTCGATTTCTGAACGAAACGGTAGGCGCTGACGAACAGCACCTTGACTTCGATATCGCTTTTCACATTGACCAGGGTTCGAGACCCATTGCGCTCCAGCTTGACCGTATGGCTTCCGATGGGCGAGCCATCGCGAAGTACGGTATAATCCAGCACATCCATGGAGGCCCTGGCGGCGAGCGGAGACCCAGCCAAGAGGCAGGCGAAGGTGGATATGGCGAGCGCGCGTTTGATCATGGGACACCCCTGTAAGGAAGCTTTGTGTCTTTTGTTGGACCAATATTATTTTCGCGAAGATGACTGGAAGCTGAACGGCTGAGGGGCTATTTTTCCCTTGCTATAGTTGCAAATGCAACTATCATGACCGACGCCAATGCTTAACGTCAGGGGTGAAATATGCTGGAAGGTTGCGTCGCCTGGCCCAAGGAATTTTCCGACTGCTATCGCGCTTTAAGCCTTTGGCGCGATATTACTCTCTTTGAAATGCTTGAAGAATCTGCAGCCAAGGGGCCGGACCGCATTGCCCTGGTGGCTGGGGATGAAAGGCTGACTTATGCCGAACTGGTCGAGCGTTCCAAACAACTTTCGGCGGGGTTTCACGCCCTGGGCTTGAAGCCCCTGGACCGCGTGGTCTTTCAGTTAAGCAATTCGGCAAGCTTCGCCATCGCCTTTTTCGCTCTGATCCGCAATGGAATCATTCCAGTGATGGCGCTGCCGCCGCACCGCCAGAACGAAATCCGCCATTTCTTGAAGTTTTCGGGCGCCGTGGCCTATCTGATCCCCGATCAGGTGCGGGGATTCGACTACCGCGAGATGGCAAACGAGATGAAGGCCGAGATTCCTTCGCTCGAACACATCATCGTGGCAGGCGAGGCAAAGGAAGGACAGGTTTCTCTCAACGATCTCATGGCAAGCCAGGCCCCGCAGCCAGTCTTTCGCCCCGATCCTTCAGAAGTGGCCCTGATGTTGCTGTCGGGCGGCACGACGGCCCTGCCCAAGCTGATTCCCCGAACGCACAATGATTATGTGCTGAACGCGAGGCTGTCTGGCCAGGCCTGCCAGTTCGGCGAACAGACCGTTTATCTGGCCGTGCTGCCGCTGGCCCATAATTACTCCCTGGCCTGCCCCGGCATGCTGGCGGCCCTGATCCATGGCGGGCGGGTGGTCATTGCGGGGGGCCACGATCCCGACACCATTTTCGGACAGGTCGAAAAGGAACGCGTGACGATCATCCCGGCGGCCGTTCCCCTGATCGCCTCATGGGTCAATTCCGATATCCCCAAGAAGTACGATCTATCATCCCTGCAAGTCGTGCAGAATGGCGGGGCGCGTCTGTCCACCGAACTGCGCGTCAAGCTGCGCGCCCATCTGGGGTGCCTGACGCAGGAGGATTACGGCACCGCCGAGGGGTTGATCAATCTGACGCGTTTCGACGATCCCGAAGAGGTTCAACTGACCAGTTCGGGCCAACCCATCTGTGACGAGGACGAAATCAAGGTGCTGGATGCCAACGGCAACGAAGTGCCGGATGGCGAGCCGGGCGAACTGGCTGTGCGCGGCCCCTACACGATACGGGGCTATTACAACAATCCAACCGCCAACGCCAAGGCCTTCACGGCGGATGGTTTCTACCGCATGGGCGACGTCGTGCGCAAGAAAGGCCGCGTCATCTGGGCCGAGGGGCGCAAGGGCGACCTGATCAACCGGGGCGGCGAGAAGATCAGTGTCGATGAAATCGAAAATCTGATTCTCAAGCATCCCTCGGTCAAGGCAGTGGCGCTGGTTGCCATGTCCGACCCGATCTATGGCGAAAAGGCCTGCGCCTTTGCGACCCTGAGGGAGGATCAGTCCCTGACCTTCAAGGAGCTTTCGCAATTTCTGTTGGCTCAGGGCATCGCCAAGTTCAAACTGCCCGAGCGCCTCGAGGTTCTGGACGAATTTCCGGTCAGCCCGGCTGGAAAAATATTGCGAAGAACCCTGCGCGACATGATCGAGGCCAAGCTGGCCCAGGAAAAGAAGGATCTGACATGACCCAGCAATTTCCCGGCGAAGAGAGACTTCCCACGCTGTTCCAGCCCTATCAGTGGGGCCGCTTCAAGCTTAAGAACCGCGTCAAATACGGGGCTTGCTGTGTGTCGAACTACAACGAGCGCGACGGCAGCATCACGCCTCGGGAGCTGGCCCGCACCCGCGTGATCTCGAAAACCGGCTGCGGCATGATCACCAATCAGGGCGCCTATCCCGACCCACGGGGCGAGGGCAAGGCCTATTTCCGCCAAGTCGCCATTCACGACGACCGGTTCTTGCCGCAATTCGAAGAGATCGCCGGTTTCATCCATGAGGCGGGAGCCATGGCGATTCAGCAGATTCTGCATGCCGGGCGCTATGGCGGCATCGACCTTGGCTATTGCGTCCAGCCCTCGGTGGTGCCGCAAACCCTGCCCCACTTCCGCCCGCCCAGAGAGTTGAGCAAGGACGATATCCGCCAGACCATCCGCGAACATGCCGAGGCGGCCAAACGGTCCATCAGGGCCGGTTTCGACGGCACCGAGATCACCAGCTTCATGGGCGATCTGCTGGCCAATTTCTGCTCGCGCTTCACCAATCAACGCTCGGACGAATATGGCGGCAGCATCCTGAATCGCGGCCGCTTCATGCGCGAGATGATTCAAGAGATCAAAGAGGCCACCCCCGACAATCCGCTGATCGTGCGCCTGAACGGCGTTGAGTTGATGGACCGCTGGGGCGGCAATTCCCAAGACGAATGTTTCGAGTTGATGAGCCAGGCCGCCGAATGTGGCGTCGACATGATCAGCGTGACCGTGGGCTGGCAGGAGGCCCCCGAATCCTCAATCGGGCGCGACATTCCGCCCGGCCACTGGAATTCTTTGGCGGCTCGGGCCAAGAAACTGTTGCCCGATATGCCGATCTGTTTCGGTGTGCGCCTGCCATCGCCTGAGATGGCAAATGACTGCATCGAGAAGGGTGATTTCGATCTGTGGGAGGTTTGCCGCCCGTTGCTTTCTGACCCCGAGATGCTGGAAAAGGTGCGCGAAGGCAGGGACGACGAGGTGCGCCGCTGCATCGGCTCGCTTAATTGCTTATCGCGCCTGTTTCGCGACCTGCCCTATACCTGCACGGTCAATCCGGCCTTGGGCCACGAGGTCGAACCCGAATACCACATCACGCCCGCCGCCGTAAAAAAGAAGGTGATGGTGATCGGCGCCGGTCCTGCCGGCATGGAATGCGCCATCGCGGCCAGAGGGCGCGGGCACGAGGTTACCGTGTTCGAAAAATCCGATCGCATCGGCGGTGCTTTGCTGGGTTATGCCTCGAACGATCTGGCCCACAAGGAGGACTTGCTCGACATCGTGCGCTATTACGAAACCATGGCGACAAAAAAGGGCATCGAGGTCAAATTCAACACGGCCATGGACCCCAAATTGATGCGCAGCCTTCTGCATCAATATGACGTGGCAGTGGTGGCTGCAGGCGCTCGGGTCGAAACCGAACGCTACCCCGCCTGCAGGCAAGAGGGGCTGATGATGGATGCCAAGGATGTGGCCCTGGGAAAGAGCACTCCCGGCAAGCGCGTGGTTGTGCTGGGGGCTGGCAAGATCGGACTGACCCTGGCCGAGGCGCTGGCCACTAAGGGCCATCAGGTAGCACTGGTGGAAGCGGACAAGCGCATCGCAGGCGATGTCATGCCCAGCTTCAAATGGCGCCATTCGCAATGGATTCAGGAATTGAAGATTCCGGCACATACTTCAAGCCGCGTGCTGTCCATCGGCGAGGGCGGTGTCTTGATCGGGAACGACAAGGGCGAGGAGACGTTCCTGCCCGCCGACACGGTGATCGCCGCAGGTCCCAGGCGGCCCAATCAGGAACTGATTCACGATCTGGAATGGATGATCGACGAAGTGCATGGCTGCGGCGACGCCATGGTGCCCCGTGGCCTCACCCAGGCCATCCATTACGGCTACTGGCTGGGGGTGCGGATTTGACCCTGAGCCCCGCCATCTGGCAACCGGTGCTTGACCGCCACGCTTCGCTGTTCGAGGCGTTGGAGGATGGACGCTCGCTGGCCTTGCTCGACAAGGACACCTGGGATGCGGGACAGGGCGAGGCGTTGCACTGCAAGCTGGAAGGCGGGCACATGCAGGCCAGGGCCTCGGCCTGGGAGGGGGCCGCCAAAACGGATGCCGACATGCTGTTCGTGGGCCTGCGCGATTCCCTCGATCATCTGGAACAGGCCTCGCCCGATGCCCGCATGGGGGCACTTAAAGACCGCATCCACCAGGGCGATGTGCTGTTCTTCGTGATGCGCACGAAATGCACGCTGATCGATGCAGGCTGGGAGGATTTTCTGGACAGCCTGGGGCTGGCTTTCATGGGGGCCTGCCGATGAGCATCTTCTACAATCCGATGGGAGCACCCGAACTGGCCTGCGACCATTGCGGCTGCCGCTGGTATGATCGCATGACCAATGCCTGCTACGAATGCGGCCAGCCCGTCACCGAGGAGATGGTGGCAGCGTTCAATCAGGCACTTTTGGAATTTCAGAAAAAACTCACCGGATCGATATCCACCTGAAGCCTCACCTGCTTGGCCAGGGGCACGGCGGCCAGCCAGGTGCGCAGATAGGTCTGCATCTTGACCCCCGGCGCCGCCTTGACCAGCAGGCGGGCGCGGTGGCGTCCGCGCAGGAGAGCGAGCGGGGCTGGGGCAGGTCCCAGCACCTCCACCCCTTCTTGCCGGGGGGCGGCATAGGCCAGGGCATGGGCGGCCCTGGCCGTCATGGCCGGGTCAGGGCTGGAGACGATAATCCCCGCCAGCCGCCCAAAGGGCGGCATGCCCGCCTTTTTGCGCTCCTGGGCCTCAGCTTCCAGGAAACAATCGATATTGCCGCTGGCCAGGGCCGCCATAACGGGATGCTCGGGCTGCCAGGTTTGCAGCAGCACCCGCCCCGGCTTTTCAGCGCGACCGGCACGCCCCGCCACCTGCCAGAGCAACTGGAAACTCTTCTCGGCAGCGCGCAGATCGCCCCCTTCCAATCCCAGATCGGCATCGACCACGCCCACCAAGGTCAATTGCGGGAAGTGATGGCCCTTGGCCACCATCTGGGTACCAATCAAAATGTCGATCTCATGACGCTCCATGCGCCCCACCAGTTCCGTGATGGCCCTGGGGCTTTCCATCAGGTCGCTGGCCATCACCTCGACGCGGGCTTGGGGAAAGCGGGCCATCGCCTCCTCGGCCAGCCGCTCGACGCCGGGACCAAGTGCCACCAGCGTTTCCTTCTCGCCGCAGGAAGGGCAGGCCTCGGGCGGGGGCAGGCTGTGGCCGCAGTGATGGCAGACCAGTTTGCGCCCCGCCCGATGCTCAACCATCCAGGCCGTGCAGTTGGGGCATTGAAAGCGAAAGCCGCAGGCCCGGCACAGGGTCAGCGGCGCATAACCCCGCCGGTTCAGGAACAAAAGCGACTGCTCGCCCGCCTTCAAACAGGCATCCAGCGCCTGCACCAAAGGCTCCGACAGCCAGGCATTGCGCCTGGGCGGATATTTGCGCATGTCGATGCGCTTGATCTCGGGCAGTTGGGCCGCACCATGGCGCTCGGGCAGATGCAGGCGCCGATAGCGCCCCTGTTGAACATTGGCCGAGGTCTCCAAGGATGGTGTCGCCGTGGCCAGCAGACAGGGGATGCCTCCCAGATGGGCCCGCACCACCGCCATGTCGCGGGCGTGATAGATCACACCCTCTTCTTGCTTGAAGGCCTGATCATGCTCCTCGTCCACCACGATCAGGCCCAGATCGGGATAGGGCAAAAAGAGGGCCGATCTGGCCCCCACCACCACCCGAGCCTCACCTTGGGCCACCGCCCGCCAGGTATCGCGCCTTCTTGCAGGCGTAATCTCGGAATGCCAGACGGCGGGCGCGGTGCCAAAGCGCGCGCGAAAGCGTTCCAGCCATTGGGCCGAGAGGGCAATCTCGGGCAGCAGCACCAGCACCTGGCGCCCCCGTTGCAACGCCGCCGCAATCGCCTCGAAATAAACCTCTGTCTTGCCCGAGCCGGTCACACCGTCCAGCAGGGACACGACATAGGCCTGATCCAGACACAACTGCTGTGCCGCCAGGGCCTGATCGGCTGAAAGTACGGGCCCCGGCAGATGCGCATCGGGGGGATGGAACAGACGGGGCGGCATCAGAGAAGCCTCGGCCAGAGCCCCCAGCTTGATCAGATCGCGCACGGCCCCCGTTCCCACCCCGGCCTCCTTGGCGATTTCGCCAACCGCCCTGGGCGGTCCCCCCTGCAATACCTCTCTGATCCGCAGGCGGGCAGGCGTCGCTTTCAGCCCTTCCATCTCGCGCCAGGAATAGGCTGGCTGGGCTTTCACCGGCTCCAGCGCCTCGGGCACACTTAGGGCCATTTTCAGAACAGCGCCCGGGGGCGACAGCGTATAGGCCGCCACCCAATCGATGAAGCGCCGGGATGTTTCGGGCAAGAAGGGCAGATCAAGCACCGCCTCGATGGGCTTCAGGCGCGTCTCGGGCACATCGCCGGGCTGGCCCTCCCAGGCCACGCCGATCAGATAACGATTCCCTAACGGAACGCGCACATACTGGCCCGGCCTTACGTCAAGTCCTTCGGGAACGGCATAGTCGTAGGCCCCTGCCAGCGGCAAGGGCAAAAGGACCGGAATGCGGCGGATTGTGGCGGGCAGGGCGAACATGCGCTAAGGTTAACAGTCTTGAGGGAAAACGGCATTATGAGCGACAAGCCTGGCGAGATCGACCCCATTTCGGTCCTGAAGTTCCTGGAACAGAACCCGGATTTTCTGTCCAACCACCCCCAGGCCCTGGACATGCTGGCCCCGCCCGAACGCTTCGACGGGCGGCGCGTGGTCGATATGCAGAACATGATGATGCGCCGCCTGCAAGAACGCATGGAGCGCTTGCGGGCCGATGCCGGCGAGGTGGTGGCCATCACCCGGGCCAACCTCTCCAGCCAGGCGCGCACCCATGCCGTGGTTCTGGCTCTTATGGAATCCCAGGACGTAAACGCTTTCCTGCGCGTGATCGCCGAGGACCTGCCGATGCTGCTGGATCTCGACGCCGCCGTACTGGCCTTCGAGGAAGACATCTTTCCCGAATTTCATTCCCCGATCATCGCCAGGATCGAGACCGGAACGGTGGCCGAGCTGATGCTGGGCAAGGAAGCATTGCTCAGGGCCAGCCTGGCCGTCGAGGAGGGGCTTTACGGTGCTGCCGCCCCCCTGGTGCTCTCGGACGGCCTGGGCCGTCTGTCGGTCAATGGCGTGCCGGGCCTGATGTGCCTGGGCTCGCGCTATGAAGGCATGTTCGAACCCGGACAGGGGCTTGACCTGTTTCTTTTCCTGGCCCGCGCCATCGAACGCATGGCCGAGCGGGTCTTGAACAACCGATGACCGATCTGGCCGCTACGGCGGCACCTGATGTCTTGGCCGCTGCCGAAGACTGGCTTGGCTGGCTGGCCTCGGAAAAAAGGTCGTCCCGGCACACGGTCGATGCCTATCGGCGCGATCTTGCCCTCTTCCTCGGTTTCCTGGCCCAGCATCTGGGCGGGCCTGCCTCGCTGGAGGGGTTGAACGGCTTGAAACCCTTCGACCTGCGCGCCTTTCTGGCCAAACGCGCGGGCGAGAAGATCGCCCGCAGCTCGATCGCGCGTGAGATGTCGGCTCTGCGCGGTTTCTTTCGCCATCTCGACCGCAGGGGGTTGGTCCATAATCCGGCCATCGCCGCCATCCGTTCGCCCAAGCTGCCCCGCCAGTTGCCCAAGGCCCTGGGGACCGAGGATGCCCTAGCCACGTTGGAAGCAACCCGGGAATTGAATCAGCCCGCCTGGATGATGGCTCGCGATCAGGCCCTGTTCTCGCTGCTCTATGGCGCCGGACTGCGCCTGGGCGAGGCGCTTGGCTTGAAGCGGTGCGATCTGCCCCTGGGCGAGGCGATGGCAATCACCGGCAAGGGCGGCAAAACCCGCATCGTGCCCATCCTGTCCCAGATTTCAGAAGCCGTAAGCATCTATGTCGCCCAATGCCCCTTTCAGGGAGACCCTGAGACTCCACTGTTCGTGGGAGCACGGGGCGGGCCTTTGAATCCCGGCGTCGTGCAGCGCCAGATGCGCCGGGTGCGCGTCCTATTGGGCCTGCCCGAAAGCGCGACGCCGCATGCGCTGCGTCACAGCTTCGCCACCCATCTTCTGGGATCGGGGGGCGATCTGCGCACCATTCAGGAATTGCTGGGCCACGCCTCGCTGTCCACCACCCAGTGCTATACGGCGGTGGACGAGGCCAGCCTGATGCGCACCTACAACGCGGCACATCCCAGGGCGCAAAAATAGATCCGTCTATCTTCCCGCGTTGGCCTTGCTTTTGGACAAAGCCTCTGCCTTGGCCGCGTCGATCCACCAGCTATCGAACTGGAAGCCCTGGCGCGGCGTTGTGGCGGGACGTCCGAACTTGTCCCAATAGGCGACACGGTCATAGGCGATGTGCCAATGCGGCACCACGTAATGCCCCCAAACCAGCACCCGGTCGAGAGCGCGCACCCGGCTGACCAGGGCTTCGCGGTCGGGAGCCGCAATCACCAGATCGATCAGCTGATCGGCCACCGGGTCCTTGAGCCCGATGGAATTGCGCGAGCCCCGCATGGCGGCCGCCTGCGAGCCAAAGAATTCGCGCAATTCGTTGCCGGGCGATTCCGAAGCTCCCCACAGATCGACCGTCATGTCGAACTCGAAGGCGTCGGTGCGGCTTTTGTACTGCGCGGTATCGAGTGTGCGCACACTGGCCTCGATACCCAGTTTCTTCAGGTTTTCGACATAGGGCAGTGCGATGCGCTCGAAGGCGGGCGAGCCTAGAAGAATCTCGAAGCTGAAGGGAGCACCCGTTTTTTCATTGACCAGCCTGCGCTCCTTCACCTCCCAGCCCGCCTCTTTCAGAAGGCCCAGGGCGGCGCGCAAATTTTCGCGCGGATTGCCGTCGCCATTGGTGGCGGGCGCCTTGAAAGCCTGGGAAAAGACTTCGGGTGGCAGCTTGTCCTTGAAGGGCTCCAGCAGCTTTAGTTCCTGAGGGCTGGGCAGTCCACTCGCGGCTAGATCCGAATTGGCGAAATAGCTTTGGGTGCGTGTGTACTGGCCGTAAAAGAGATTCTTGTTGGACCATTCGAAATCGAAGGCCAGGCCCATGGCTTGGCGCACGCGCCGATCCTGAAACAGAGGGCGGCGCTGATTCATCACGAAACCTTGCATGCCGACGGGACGCTGGTTGGCGATGGTCTCGGCCTTCATCAATCCCGATTTCACCCCTGGTGCGTCCTTGTACTCGGTCGCCCATTTCTTGGATTCATTTTCCTGGCGGAAATCATATTCGCCCGCCTTCAGGGCTTCCAGCGCCACCGTGGCGTCGCGGTAGACATCGATGCGGATGCGATCGAAATTATGCCGCCCCTTCATCACCGCAAGATCCCTGGCCCAGAAATCGGGATCGCGCCGATAGGTGATGGCGCGCCCGGGTTCGACGCTTTCCACCCGGTAGGGTCCGCTGCCCACCGGGGGCTCTTGCGTGGTTTCTTCGAAATTGCGCTTGGCCCAGTAGGCCTTGGAGAGGATGGGCATCTGGCCCACGATCAGGGGCAGTTCGCGGTTGGCCTCACCTGCGAAGGTGAATTTCACCTTTCTGGACTCCAACACTTCGGCCTTGGCAACACCCGCATAATAAAGCCGGTAGAAGGGGGCCCCTTTGGTCTTCAGCGAGGTGAAGGAGAAAACCACATCCTCGGCCATCACTGGCTTGCCATCGTGAAATTTCGCACTGGGGCGCAGATTAAAGATCACCCAGGAACGGTCGTCGGGCATTTCGACCGATTCCGCGACATAGCCGTATTCGCTGAAAGGCTCGTCGGCGGAAGCCGCCAGCAGGGTCGAAAACAAGAGGCCGATATCGGTGGGCGGAATGCCCTTGACGATGAAGGGATTCAAGCTGTCGAAGGTGCCGATCTGGGCCATGCGCACCTCGCCGCCCTTGGGCGCCTGCGGATTCACATAATCGAAATGCTTGAAGTCTGGCCCGTATTTCGGAGAACTGTGCATCGCGATGCCGTGGACGGGTTTGACCTCGCCAGACTGGGCCAGCGAAGGAACAAATGCTAGGGCAAGAAGCAGGAACAGATGTTTCATGAATTGAGAATCTCCAAGGCCTGGGCATGGGCGCGCTTATCGCCCGCCGCCAGAACGCGCCCTGACGATGTCAAGGTCAGGGGGGCACCTTCCCAGTCGGTAACGATGCCGCCCGCGGCCTCGATCACCGGCACCACGGCGGCATAGTCATAGGGTTTCAGATTGGCCTCGCAGACCAGATCGACAAAGCCGGTGGCCAAGAGCGCATAGGCATAGCAATCGGCGCCATAGCGCGGCAGCTTAACCGATTTGCGCAACCGCTCGAACATCTGCACCTCGTCGCCCGAAAACATCTCGGGGCCGGTGGCATAAAGTGCGGCCTTTTTTACATCGTCGCAAGGGCGCACCTGAACCCGTGTCCCGTTCAGCCTGGTGTCCTGACCCGAAACGCCCAGCCAGCGCTCGCGCGTTACCGGCTGGTCGATCACGCCCAGCACGGGCCGGTCCCCTTCCCACAAGCCGATCAAAGTGCCGAAGCTGGGCTTGCCGGTAATGAAGGCCCGAGTGCCATCCACCGGATCAAGCACCCAGACATAGCGGGCGTCCAGACGCTCATTGCCGAATTCCTCGCCCAGAATGCCGTGTTCGGGAAAGCGTTTTGTGATGAGGGTGCGCATGACGCGCTCGGCCTCGCGATCGGCGATAGTAACCGGACTTTCGTCGGCCTTGTCATCGACGGCAATGGGATGGCGCCAGTATTTCAGAATCTCGGCCCCAGCCGCATCGGCCAATTGATGGGCCAGTTCCTGAAACGCATCCATCCTAGTTCGCCCCCAGCGTCTTCAGATAGGCGATAAGGTCGGCCCGCTCCTCTGCCTTGGCCAGCCCCTTGAAGCTCATGCGGTTGCCGGGCACGGCCTTGGCGGGATCGGTCAGATAGGTGTCGAGCAGGGCCTCGGTCCAGGGCTCGCCACTCGATTTCATGGCGTCGGAATATTTGAAGCCCGCCGCACTGGCCCTGGCGCGGCCCACGATGCCCGCCAGATTGGGCCCCACCCGATGCTTGCCGCCAGCCTCGGCGGTATGGCAGTTGACACACTGGCGAAACACCTTGAGCCCCGGCTTGGCATCGCTTGAAGCGGCAGGGACTGGCTGGGGGGTGGCTGCGGGGGCAGGAGCGGCATCGGCCACGGGTGCGGGTGCTGTAGGGGCCGAGGCCGCAACAGGCGCAGGCGCCGGGGCCTTATGGCCGCCAGGATAGACCAGATCGACCCCAAAATGCAGCAGCAGGGCGAACAGGACGGCCCCCGCCAAGCCCCCGGCCCAGGCTAGGCAGGCATTCAGGCAAGAACAGCGGTTTTCGCCCATGGCGTCTCTCCCCTTTTGTCGAAGATGCTGACAGGGTTATAGTAGCCTAGCAACGAGTAAGAAAGACAGATGTCCGATCCCATCATCCTGATTCCAGCCCGCCTGAAGGCCACGCGCCTGCCCAATAAACCCCTGGCCGACATTCATGGTCTGCCCATGATCGTGCATGTCTGGAAGCGCGCCATGGAGGCTGGCATCGGCCCGGTCGTGGTGGCCGCCGCCGAGCCCCAGATTGCCGATGCCGTCACAAAGGCAGGGGGGCAAGCCGTGCTGACCGATCCCGACCTGCCCTCGGGCTCGGATCGAGTCTGGGCGGCCCTTAATATTGTCGATCCCAAGGGCCGACACGATGTCGTGGTGAATTTGCAAGGCGACCTGCCCGCCATCGACCCCCAGGTGATCGCCGCCGTGCTGACTCCCCTAAACGATCCAGAGGTCGATATCGCCACCCTGGTGGCCGAGATCAGAAGTGCCGAGGAGTGCGCCAACCCCAACGTGGTCAAGGCCGCCCTGGCCTTCGCGCCCCAAGCGAGCGTGGCGCGCGCCCTTTATTTCAGCCGGGTGCCGATTCCCTGGGGCGAAGGCTTGCACTGGCATCATATCGGCATCTACGCCTATCGCCGCCAGGCCCTGACCCGCTTCGTCGATCTGCCGGTGGGCCTGTTGGAGGCCCGCGAGAAGCTAGAACAGTTGCGCGCCCTTGAAAACGGCATGCGGATCGATGCCGCCCGCGTTGACACGGTGCCGGATGGTGTCGATACTCCGGCCGATCTCGAGCGCGCCCGCGCTCTTTTAGCCAAGAGTTGACCCCCATGACCGACGCCAAGCGCATCGCCTTTCAGGGTATTCCCGGGGCCTATTCCAATCTGGCCTGCCGGATCGTCTATCCCAAGCTGGAGCCGGTGGCCTGCGAGACCTTCGACGACGTCTTCGCCACCGTGCGCGATGGCATGGCCGAACTGGCCATGATTCCCATCGAGAATTCGGTGGCCGGGCGCGTGGCCGATATTCACCATCTGCTGCCCGATTCCGGCCTGCACATCATCGGCGAATATTTTCTTCGGGTGAATCACCAGTTGCTGGCCGTGAAAGGCGCCAAGCTTGAGGAGATCAAGCAAGTGCGCAGCCATGTCCATGCTCTGTCGCAGTGCCGCAAGCTGATCAAGCAATTGGGCATCAAGGCAGTGGTGGCGGGCGATACGGCGGGTGCTGCCGCAGAAGTGGCAGAGCGGAACGATCCCAGCGTGGCCGCCATCGCCTCGGAACTGGCGGGTGAGATTTACGGGCTTCAGACCCTGCGCTCGAATATCGAGGATGCCGAGCATAACACGACCAGATTCGTCATCATGGCGCGCCAGCCCATCTCGCCCGACCGGCGCCAGGGCCCCATCATCACCACCTTTGTCTTCAAGGTGCGCAACGTGCCCGCCGCCCTTTACAAGGCGCTGGGCGGTTTTGCCACCAATGCCGTCAACATGACCAAGCTGGAAAGCTATCAGGTGGGCGGGCAGTTCGTGGCCACCTTGTTCTATGTCGATGTCGAGGGCCATCCCGACGACAAGGGCCTGCGCCTGGCGCTGGAGGAACTGGATTTCTTCACCCGCGAAGTGAAGATTCTGGGCGTCTACCCGGCCCACCCCTTCCGCTTCGAAAACCGCCTGAAAGCCGAGGAATAGACCCCCCAGCCCTGGCTTTTGGCGGATTTCTGGGGTTTTTCCAAGGCCAAGGGCCGCCTTGCCCAGCCCAGCGGCCCGGTTGACCTTGCCACCGGCCAAGGCCTGTGATAGGAAACCGGCCTTCCGTTGGGGGATCGTCTAACGGTAGGACAGCGGACTCTGACTCCGCCAGTCTAGGTTCGAATCCTAGTCCCCCAGCCAAAACGCCAAGCCCCCGCCCATGCGGGGGTTTTGCGATTTGGGCTTGGGGTAACTGGTTCGAACCTTCGTTCGACACCGAGGCCCGAAGGGCCGAAGGGGCAGCGAGGCGAATGCCGAGCTAATCCTAGTCCCCCAGCTAACACCGCCTCATTTACAGCCATTGCATGAAGCCCTGACTGCGCACATAATTGGCTGGTGTTTCACGGAGTTTCCCATGGGTTACGCCGAAGTGATCGAGAAATTGCGTTCCTTGCCTGAAGCCAAACAGGCTGAGGTGTTCGATTTCATCGAATTCCTCGCGAACCGCGAAGATGGCAAGGCCTTGGCCAAAGGCGACTGGTCGAACGCCGAGTTTTCCAGCTTCTCGATTGATCAAGCCATGCGCGGCATGGAAGACGATCCCGTCACCTATTCGCTGGCCGACCTTAAGGAACGCTGGCAGTGAAGCGGCCAGGGCAAATTGTCCTGGTGCCTTTTCCTTTTGCCGATTTGAGCGGCGCCAAGTTGCGCCCGGTATTGCTGTAGCGCAAAGCCACAAACCGCTTCGATGATTGGCTGGTCTGCATGGTCTCGTCTCAGCTCCAGCAAGCCAAAGCCGACTTCGATGAATTGATTTCCCCATCCGATTCAGATTTTGCCGCTTCAGGTCTGAAAGCACCAAGCGTCGTCCGCATCGGTAGGTTGGCGGTGATCGAGGAGGCCCTGCTGGCGGGTTGTATCGGTAGTATCGGTGATGACCGCTTGGGCCGCATTCGCCAACGATTGGCCGCCTGGATTGGTGGGGAGTAATAGCCGCCCGTTCGACTGTGGGGGCCGAAGGGGCGAAGGGGCGGCGCACTTGCGCGAAGCCAGAGCGCAATCAGTCCTGGTTCGGATAAATCGACTCTGACCCTATTTTCCCCAGCTATTTTCTCTATTTTCTCATCATTGCTGCGCGTTTTCGGAGTTGCCTTGAAGGCGCTCTTTTGTCTTGCCGATGAGCGCTAACAGAGACGTCATCGGCACACCATCGCGTTTCATCAGAATGTGGATGATGGGGTCGTCCAACAGATCCCTTAACGTTGGTTCCTCGTTGCCCGAAATCATCGGGCGAAGCCTGGAGAGCGACGACAGCCCATGGAGCCGGTTTTCATTGAGAATTCCCAGATGCTGATAGCTAAAAGCGGTTCTCGGCGTTCCTGGAGATGGAGCAAGACGACCCTTCAAGTCTGACATGGCAATATCTCCCACAATGTCTGTTTTTTTCAAAGGCGAGCTTTGTTGAACGACATGTACCCGAGTCGGCCCTGGAGGGAAAAGACTCGGAAACTACCCAACCATTTCTACCGAAGCGGAACAAAAGCACACGATGCTTATGGCGCGATTATTTTGACAATTTCGCTTTTTCAAAGCGCTGGGGCGCGAGGTCGAGATCGTCGCGCACACCAGGAAGGGGCGCACCGTTCGCGCCGGTGTGCGCATCCTTGCCGCCTAGCAAGCCGCCTGAATCCGCCACCATCAGGAGCCGCCCTGGAAATCATGAGCTTGCGCTCCTGACCTGCTTGGAATACCACTTCTAAAGTTATTCCTGCGCCTTGCGTTCCATGCAATTTCTCATTTCCCTGCAACCGGAACCGGAGAAGACACCCATGAGGCCCCTGCTTTTCGCTGCTCTGTTCGCCTTTGCCTTCGCCACGCCTGCCCTGGCCGCCGACGCCAAGCAGGACTTCGAACTGGTCAACAAGACCGGCTACGAATTGAACGCCGTCTATGTTTCTCCCAGCAAGGCCGACGATTGGGATGAGGATATCATGGGGCAGGATGTGCTGGGCGACGGCGAAAGCGTGGAGATCAAATTCAGCCGCGCGGACAAGTCCTGCAAATGGGACCTGAAGGTCGTTTACAGCGACGATGGTTCATCGGCGGTATGGAGCAATGTCGATCTATGCACGATCAGCAGGATCACCATCCGCTACAACCGCAAAACCGACAAAACGACAGCCAGTTACGAATAACCGGAAGGCCAGAGGCCAAACAATTGTGGTGACGTATCTCTAAATATGCACGGCGCGGCCAAGGGCGGCCAGGGCGGCTTCCTTAAGCGCTTCGCCCAGCGCCGGATGAGCGTGGCTGGTGCGCGCGATATCCTCTGACGAAGCCGAGAATTCCATGGCCAGTACGGCCTCGGCGATCAGATCGCCCGCATTGGGTCCAAGGATATGCACCCCCAGCACACGGTCGGTCCGTGCATCGGCCAGCAGCTTCACGAAGCCGTCACTTTCGCCCATGGCGCGCGCGCGCCCGTTAGCGGTGAAGGGGAACTTGCCCAGCTTGTAGGCGATGCCCGCCGTCTTCAGTTCTTCCTCGTTCCTTCCCACTGCGGCGATCTCGGGCCAAGTATAGACCACGCTGGGAATGGCGTCGTAATTGACATGGCCGGGCTTGCCCGCCAGCAATTCGGCCACCGCCATGCCCTCGTCCTCGGCCTTGTGGGCCAGCATGGCGCCGCCAATAACATCGCCGATGGCGTAGATGCCGGGAATATTGGTCTGGAAATGCGCATCCACCTGGATGAAGCCCTTGGCGGTCAGCGCCACCCCCGCCTGCTCAAGCCCCAGCCCGCCGGTGAAGGGCTTGCGCCCCACGGCCACCAGCACGGCCTCGGCCGTAATCTCCTCAAGCGAACCGCCCTGGGCGGCTTCGGTCAAAAGCGTGACGCCATTCTTGCCTGCCTTGGCACCGGTTACCTTGCGCGACAGTTTGAAGGCCAGCCCCTGCTTGGCCAACAGGCGCTGGGCATGCTTGGCCAATTCGCCGTCGAAGGGGGGCAGAATGCGATCCAGATATTCGATGACGGTGACCTCGGCCCCCAGGCGCCGCCAGACCGAGCCCAGCTCAAGCCCGATGACGCCAGCACCAATCACGGCCAGCGATTTGGGAACCTTGGGCAAAGACAGAGCGCCGGTCGAGGACAAGATGCGCTTCTCGTCGATCTCGAGGCCGGGAAGCGCCATGACGTCCGAACCGGTGGCGATCAGAATATGCTTGGCCGACAGGGTTTCTTCTCCCCCGCCGCTCAAGCTCACCGCGACCGAGCCCGGCGCCTTGATCGATCCCGCACCCTGGATATAGGCGATCTTGTTCTTCTTAAAAAGAAACTCGATGCCCTTGGTATTGTCGGCCACCACCTTGTCCTTGTGCGACATCAAGGTGGCCAGATCAAGCTCGACCCCGCCCAGCTTCACCCCATGGCGGGCCAGATCGTGCGAGGCGAATTCGAAATGATGCGATGAGGTGAGCAGGGCCTTGGAGGGAATGCAGCCCACATTGAGGCAGGTTCCCCCCAAGGTTCCACGCTTTTCGACACAAGCCACGGCCAGACCCAGTTGCGCCGCGCGGATGGCGGCAACATAACCGCCGGGTCCGCCGCCAATAACGATCAGGTCGTAACCCTGGCTCACGTCATTCCTACTTCTTGGCCGGAGCCGGGGCAGCCTTGGCGACCGGAGCCTTCTTCTTGATCACCTTCTTCTTGGGCGGAGCCGGCGGTTCGCTGATGACCTTAGTGGCCTCGGCAACCAGACTGTCCACCTGGGCGTCGCTGGCATTGGAAGCACAGCCCGAAGCCAGTTGATCGCGCAATTGGCCGACCTTGTCGAACTGGGCGGGCGACAGCTTGGTATAGGCGCCCAAAATGGCGCCATCCAGCTTCTTAAGATCGGTCTGGCACTTGGTAAGTGCCGGAGCGGCGGGCTTGGCGGCGGCGGGGGCCGGGGCGGCGACCGGGGCCGACTTGGCCTGGTCCTTGGCGGCGTTATCGGCCACGAACTTGTCCATCGCCTCGCCGCCGCAGGCGACCAGCCCGAAGGACAGCAGAGCCATCATGGAAATCTGTTTCAACATCACTCCCTCCCTTTTGTTTCGCGATATCCTGGTGCTTCGTTTTACTTTGATTTTGCGGCTTCTTCCTTCATGATTCGGTCGTTGGTGTCCTTGAAGTCTTGCATCAGCTTGGTTCCGCTGTCGCCCAGATAGCAGGCCGAAAGTCCGAGACAAACCAAAACGACCGTGGAAATCTTGCGCAGCATTTTCGAACTCCCCTGTTTCACATGGATGATTGAATCGACACGGGCGTTATGGGAAACCGGAAACCCTTAAAGATCAAGAAGAATTCTTTGCGGGTCCTCGATGCACTCCTTGACGCGGACCAGGAAGGATACGGCTTCGCGCCCATCGATGATCCGATGATCGTAGGAAAGGGCCAGATACATCATCGGGCGGGCAATGATCTGGCCGCCCACCACCATCGGGCGCTCCTGAATTTTATGCATTCCTAATATGCCGGACTGCGGCGGATTGAGAATCGGCGTACTCATCAACGAGCCATAAACCCCGCCATTGGAAATGGTGAAGGTGCCGCCCGACAGATCTTCCAGCGCCAGCTTGCCGTCGCGGGCCTTTTTGCCCAATTCACCGATGGTCTTCTCGACCTCGGCGAAGGACAACTTGTCAGCGCCGCGCACCACCGGCACGACCAGGCCCTGCGGCGTTCCCACCGCGACTCCGATGTCGTAATGATTCTTATAGACCAGTTCGTCGCCGTCGATCTCGCCATTCACGGCCGGAAATTCCTTCAAGCCCGCAATGGCTGCCTTGACGAAGAAGCTCATGAAGCCGATGCGCACGCCGTGCTTTTTCTCGAAACTGTCCTTGTACTGATTGCGGATGGTCATCAGCGCCGACATGTCCACTTCGTTGAAGGTGGTCAGCATGGCAGCCGTGTTCTGAGCTTCCTTCAGTCTCTCGGCGATGCGCTTCCTTAAGCGCGACATGCGCACACGTTCCTCGTTGGGCTGGGAAGCCCTGGGAGCAGCGGGCGTCGTCGCCACCGGCGCCGGGGCGGCAGGCGCCGGAACGGCTGTCTTTTTCTCCAGGTGATTGACCACGTCTTCCTTGGTCAGGCGCCCATCCTTGCCGCTGGCGGGAATACTTGCCGGATCAAGCTTGTTTTCCTCGACCAGACGCTTCACGGCGGGCGACAGGCCCATGGCCTCGGCCACGGGCGCCGTCTCTGCCGCCACGGGCTTGGGCGGGGGTGGGGCTGGCTGTGCGCCCGCCTTGGCATCCACGCTGCCCAGCAACGCGCCGACGCCGACATTGCTGCCCGCCACCGCGTCGATCGAGGCCAGTACGCCTGAGGCGGGGGCCGGAACCTCGACCGTCACCTTGTCAGTTTCAAGTTCGACCAGGGGCTCGCCCGAGGTCACGACCTCGCCTACGGCCTTGAACCACTTGGCCACCGTGGCTTCGGTGACTGATTCTCCCAGGGCGGGGACGGTAATGGGGCTTGCCATGCTCTACCTCTTGGCGGTGATGCTGGACAGGGGGGTGGCGCGCTTGAAGGGTTGCGGCAGTGCTTCGAATTTCCAGGCGAGGGCCTGATCGAGAATCTCGGCCTGCTCTTGCACATGCTGCTTGTGCCAGCCGGTGGCGGGCGAGGCGGCGGCTACGCGCCCGGCATAGTGCGGGCGCTGCTTGCGGCCCAACTCGTCCAGGGCATAGTGCAAGCGGGGCTGCACGAACATCCAGGCACCCATATTGGCGGGCTCTTCCTGGCACCAGATGACCTCGGCGTTGGAGTAACGCTCGATCTCCTTCAACAAATGGTCCTTGGGCCAGGGATAAAGCTGCTCGACACGCAGGATGGCGGCATCTTTAAGGCCGCGCTTGGTGCGTTCCTCCAGCAGGTCATAATAAATCTTGCCGGAACACAGAATGACGCGCTTGACCGATTTGTCGGCCACCAGTTCCTCTTTTTCTGCCAGCAGACGCCAGAAACGAGAGCCGGGTCCGAAGTCGGAAAGCGGGCTGATGCAGGCCTTGTGACGCAGCAGAGATTTGGGCGTCATCACGATCAAGGGTTTTCTGAAATTGCGCCGCACCTGACGCCTTAGCGCATGAAAGAAATTGGCAGGTGTGCTGCAATTCAGCACTTGGATATTATCCTCGGCGCACATTTGCAGATAGCGCTCGAGCCTGGCCGAGGAATGTTCCGGCCCCTGGCCTTCCAGCCCGTGCGGCAGCATCATGACCAGTCCCGACATGCGCAGCCATTTGGTTTCGCCCGACGAGATGAACTGATCGACCACGACCTGGGCGCCATTGGCGAAATCGCCGAACTGCGCTTCCCACAGCACCAGGGCATGGGGTTCGGTGGTCGAATAGCCGTAATCGAACCCCAGCACGCTGGCCTCGGACAAAGGCGAATCGATCACCTCGAAGCGCGCCTGATCGGAAGACAGATTGGAAAGCGGGGCAAAGCGCTTTTCCGTGGTCTGATCGGTCAGCACGGCGTGGCGCTGCGAAAAAGTGCCGCGCCCGCAATCCTGGCCGGAAAGACGCACCGGCGTCTTTTCCCTCAAAAGGGTGCCGAAGGCCAGCGCCTCAGCCGTCGCCCAATCGATGCCTTGCCCGCTTTCCACCGCCAGCTTCTTGGCCTCAAGCTGGCGCAGAATCTTCTTGTTGGCATCAAAGCCTTCCGGCACCTGGCACAGCTTGGCGCCCACGTCCTTCAGGCGTTCCAGCGCCACCGCCGTCGGTTCGTCCCTAAACTCCTCTTCATCATGCATCTGGGCCAGACCCTGCCACTTGCCTTCCAGCCAATCGTCCTTGTTGGCCTTGAAGCCCTGGGCTGCCTGATATTCCTCTTCCAGCATGGTCATGAATTTGTCTTGCACGGCTTTGCTGCCAGCCTGGTCGATCACGCCTTCACCGATCAGCTTGTCGGAAAAGACCGTCCGCGTCGTCGGATGCTTTGCGATCTTCTTGTACATCTGGGGCTGGGTGAAGGCGGGCTCGTCGGCTTCGTTATGGCCCTGGCGGCGATAACACACCATGTCGAGCACCACATCGGCCTTGAAGGTCTGGCGAAATTCCGTGGCGATGCGGGCCACATGCACCACGGCCTCGGGATCATCGCCATTCACATGGAAGATGGGGGCCTGCACCATCTTGGCGACGTCGGTGCAATAGGGGCTGGAGCGCGAGAAGCGCGGGCTGGTGGTAAAGCCGATCTGATTGTTGATGATGATGTGGATGGTGCCGCCGGTCTTGTAGCCGGTGAGCTGCGACAGGGCAAAACATTCGGCCACCACGCCCTGGCCCGCAAAGGCGGCATCGCCATGCAGCAGCACGGCCATCACTTGGCTGCGCTCGGTATCGCCGCGCTGATCCTGCTTGGCCCTGACTTTTCCCAGCACCACAGGATCGACGATTTCCAGATGCGAGGGATTGGGGGTCAGCGACAGGTGCACGGCCTGTCCGTCGAAATCGCGGTCCGCCGAGGTGCCCAGATGGTATTTTACGTCGCCCGACCCTTGAACATTCTCGGTATGCGAGGGATTGCCCTGGAATTCCGAGAAGATGGCGCGGTAAGGCTTGTGCAGAATATTGGCCAGCACGTTCAGTCGCCCGCGATGCGCCATGCCGAAGATGATTTCCTTCAAGCCCATCTGGCTGCCGCGCTTGATGATCTGTTCGATGGCGGGAATGACCGTTTCGCCGCCCTCAAGACCGAAGCGCTTGGTGCCGGTATATTTGACCTGAAGAAATTTCTCGAAGCCCTCGGCCTCGGTCAGCCGTTCGAGAATCGCGCGCTTGCCCATTTCGGTGAACTGGGTCTGATTGCGGATGCTTTCGATGCGCTTTTGAATCCAGGCCTTCTGGTCGGGGTCCTGGATATGCATGAACTCGACGCCGATCGAGCCGCAATAGGTCTCGTTCAGAACCTGCATGATCTGACTGAGCGTGGCCGTTTCCAGCCCCAGCACATAGTCAAGAAAAATGGGGCGGTCGAGATCGGCCTCAGTAAATCCGTAGGTGCGCCAGTCCAGTTCGGGATGCGCCCCGGGCTCGACCAGCTTCAAGGGATCGAGATCGGCCTTCAGATGCCCGCGCACACGATAAGAGCGGATCAGCATCAGGGCGCGGATGGAATCGAGCGTGGCGGCCCGCACCTGTTCGGGCGAGGCGCCGCCGGAAACGGCGACCTTGCCATCCTTGCCTTTGGCGGGCGCTGGCGGCTTGGCGTCGGGATCGATCGCCCCTACCACCTTGGCATCCGAGGGGCGCCAACTGGCACCTTGCAATTCCTTGGTGACGTTGGGGGCGTCGTCGGCCAGTTCGCTGAAAAAAGCTGCCCAGCCCGGATCGACCAGGGTGGGATTGGCGGCCCAGATTGCATGCATCTGGGCTAGAAAAACGGCGTTGGCGCCGTTAAGGACGGTGGGGTCCACGACCTTGTGCGTCTCCGTTAAATTGCCGCCGGAGGGAAAGACGTTTCCCAACTTCCCCTCCGGCTATTTGGAATGCCAGCCTTAGCCTTTCAAGACCTTGACCATGGTGCTGCCCAGCGCCGACGGCGAATCCGCCACGGCGATGCCTGCCGAACGCATGGCTTCCATCTTATCGCCCGCCGTTCCCTTGCCGCCCGAAATGATGGCACCAGCATGGCCCATGCGACGGCCCGGAGGGGCGGTAACGCCTGCGATGAATCCCACGACGGGCTTCTTCACCTTCGAACGCTTCAGGAATTCTGCGGCCTCTTCCTCGGCCGACCCGCCGATCTCGCCGATCATGATGATCGATTCGGTTTCAGGATCGCCCAGGAACAGGTCCAGACAGTCGATAAAGTTGGTGCCATTAACGGGATCGCCGCCGATGCCGATGCAGGTGCTTTGTCCCAGCCCCGCCGCCGTGGTCTGCGCCACGGCCTCATAGGTCAGCGTACCCGAGCGCGAGACGATGCCCACCTTGCCCTTCTGATGGATATGGCCGGGCATGATGCCGATCTTGCAAGCACCCGGGGTGATTACGCCCGGGCAGTTGGGCCCGATCAGACGCGTCTTCGATCCGGCCAGTGCGCGCTTGACGCGCACCATGTCCAGCACAGGAATGCCCTCGGTGATGCAGACCGCCAATTCGATTCCGGCATCCATCGCTTCCAGAATGGCGTCAGCGGCGAAGGGCGGCGGCACATAGATGGCGGAAGCCGTGGCCCCCGTTGCCGCCACGGCGTCGGCCACCGTGTTGAAGACGGGCAGGTCCAGATGCTTGGTGCCGCCTTTGCCGGGTGTCACACCGCCCACCATCTTGGTGCCATAGGCGATGGCCTGCTCGGAATGAAAGGTGCCCTGGGCGCCGGTAAAGCCCTGGCAGATCACCTTGGTTTGCGCATTAACGAGAACGGCCATTTACTTTGCCTCCTTGACGGCCTTGACCACCTTTTCGGCGGCATCGGCAAGATTGTCGGCAGAAACGATGGGCAATCCCGACTGAGCCAGGATTTTCTTGCCCAAAGCGACGTTGGTGCCTTCAAGACGCACCACCAGGGGCACGTTCAGGCTGACTTCGCGGGCTGCCGCCACCACGCCCTCGGCGATGACGTCGCAGCGCATGATGCCACCGAAGATATTGACCAGAATCCCTTCGACATTCTTGTCGGAGAGGATGATCTTGAAGGCGGTGGTCACGCGTTCCTTGGTGGCGCCGCCGCCGACATCCAGGAAGTTGGCCGGTTCGCCGCCATAAAGCTTGATGATGTCCATGGTGGCCATGGCCAGACCAGCCCCGTTGACCATGCAGCCGATGCTGCCATCCAGCTTGATATAGTTGAGCGAATGGCGCCCGGCTTCCAGTTCGGCGGGGTCTTCTTCGCTTTCGTCGCGCATTTCCTCAATCGCCTTCTGGCGGTAAAGCGCGTTGTCGTCGAAGTTCATCTTGGCATCAAGTGCTATCACCTCGCCCGCCCCGGTCACCACCAGCGGATTGATCTCGACCACCGAAGCGTCGAGACTGAGAAACGCCTCGTACATGGCGGCCACGAACTTGGTGAAGGCCCCAACCTGCTTGCCTTCAAGGCCAAGCCCGAAGGCCAGCTTGCGGCAGTGATAACCCTGGATTCCTTCGACCGGATCGATGGCCTGTTTCAGAATCTTTTCCGGCGAATGGGCCGCAACTTCCTCGATCTCCATGCCGCCCTCTGTCGAGGCCATGATGGTGACCTGCGAGGAGGCGCGGTCGATCAGCATGCCGAGATAGAGTTCGCGCTTGATGTCGCAGCCAGCTTCGATATAGAGGCGCTTGACCTCTTTGCCCGAAGGCCCGGTCTGCTTGGTGACCAGCACGCCGCTCAACATTTCGTTGGCATGGCTTTTCACCTCGGCCACCGACTTGGCCAGGCGCACACCACCACCGGAATTTTCCAGGCCCTTGAATTTGCCCTTGCCGCGCCCGCCCGCATGGATCTGGCTTTTCACCACATAGACCGGGCCGGGCAAGGTCTTGGCCACCTCTTCCGCCTCGGCCGCCGTATAGGCCACGCCGCCTTGCAGGACTGCCACGCCATACTTGGCCAAGAGCTGCTTGGCCTGATACTCATGGATATTCATGTTTGAACGTCTCCCTTGAACCTTCTCAATTCTGTCCCATCAAGCCCTTGGCGGTCTTGATCAGAGCCCTGACGGCGTCGGCCGACTTGTCGAACCCGGCCTGCTCGGCCGCATCCAGTTCGATCTCGACGATCCGCTCGATTCCGCCTGCACCGATCACCACCGGCACGCCAACGAAAATATCATCTTGCTGCTTGTACATGCCCTTTTTTACCAGGGCGGCGCAAGGCAGAACGCGTTTCTTATCCTTCAAGAAGCATTCCGCCATTTCGACGCCCGCCGCCGCAGGCGCATAGAAAGCCGAACCGGTCTTCAAGAGGTTCACGATCTCGGCGCCGCCGTCACGGGTGCGTTGAATCATGGCGTCCAGCTTTTCCTGAGTCGTCCAGCCCATCTTGACCAGATCAGGCAGCGGAATGCCGGCAACGGTGGAATAGCGGGCCAGCGGCACCATGGTATCGCCATGGCCGCCCAGCACGAAGGCTGTGACGTCTTCCACGGAAACGTTGAATTCCTGAGAGAGGAAATAACGGAAGCGCGCCGAATCAAGGACACCCGCCATGCCGATGATCATGTGCGCGGGAACGCCCGAAGCCTCCCTAAGCGCCCAAACCATAACGTCCAACGGGTTGGTGATGCAGACGATGAAGGCATTGGGGCAATTGGCCTTGATGCCCGCCCCCACCGAATTCATCACCTTCAGATTGATTCCAACCAGATCGTCGCGGCTCATGCCGGGCTTTCTGGGAACACCCGCCGTCACGATGACGACGTCGGCTCCCGCCAGATCGGCATAGTCGTTGGTGCCGCGATAGCCCGCGTTACAGCCCTCGATGGCCGTCGATTGCGCAATGTCCAGGCTCTTGCCCTGGGGGACGCCCTCGGCGATGTCGAACATGACGATGTCGCCCAGCTCCTTGAGACCGATCAAATGAGCCAACGTACCGCCGATATTGCCAGCACCGATCAGTGCGATCTTTTTGCGTGCCATCTAAGAACCTCAACGCTCTCTTGTTTCGGAAGGGCAAGAATGCCTGTGCATAGTCAAGTCCGTTACCCCACTTATGGGTGGTGACTTACTACCTTTTTTCCCCACCCGGCGCAAGAGGGTGATGGCGTCGGATGGACAAACGCCCCCAAACCGTGCGAAATCGACCCTATGCGCGTTTTTTCTCTGCATTTCTTACGCTTTGTAAAGCCCTTGCTGGCGCTCGCGGCCCTCCTGGGTGCGCCCAATGCAGTGGCTGCCGAACTCTTGAGGCTCGGCTTCGTCTCTTCCCAATCTGGCAACGCGGCCCACCGTTCCGAAGATTTTACCGAGGGGTTCAGGCTGGGGCTTAAAAATCTGGGGGGGCGCTTGGGAGGGGCTGAGGTCGACCTGTCCCAGTCGGACGATCAGAGCGACCCTGAAAAGTCTGCGGCGGCGGCAAGGAAGTTGATCGAGCGCGAGCGTGTCCACCTGATCAGTGGGCCCACAAGTCCGGAAACGAGCCTGGCTGTCGCTGAGGCTGTCAAGGGAGATGGACCGATTTTCATAAGCCCTGCCTATGGGCCGCTTCAGTTCGCCGGTGCAAACTGCCGCATGGGCTTTTTTTCGCTTGTTCCCTCGGAAGAAGTCTTCGCAGAAGCCTCGGCCCATGCTTTCGGCGGTGAGAACATCCGTCCGGTTGCGGCCCTGGTGCCCCAGCAGTCGGATACCTTGCGAAAATTTGCCGACCTCACGAAATCCTTTTTGCCAGAACTGGCCCTTTACGAGGCGGAAGCGGGCCAGTTGGTCTTTGATGTCTTCTTGAGCAAGCTAAAGTCAGAGAAAGTGCAAGGCATTGCCGTTTATCTAGGTGGAGGGACAGCCGTCGGTTTTCTGCGCCAACTGCACCGCTGGGAGATGAAAGACGGCAAGATGCTGTTCGCCACCTGGCCGCTGCTTGAACCGTTTCACTTCTCTGCGCTGGGCGAGGCGGGCGTTGGCGTCAGGGCTTTCTCACCCTGGGCGGAAGACCCCGACAATCTTGTCAGCAAGAAATTCATGGTCGACTTTGAAGACGAGTTCCGCCGTCCTCCCTCAAGCTTTGCCGCCCTGGGCTATGATCTGGCTTTGCTGCTTGATCAGGCGATTCGCCAGCAAGGCGGGCGCGTGGGCGATCGAACCCAGCTTGCCCGCTCCATCGCCGCCGTTCAGTTGGCCAGCACCCGGGGGCCGCTTCGTTTTTCCAATAATCATTTCGCCGTCACGCCGCTTTTTCTGCGCGAGGGTGGGCGCGATGCCAAAGGACGCCTGACGGCAGGACGCAAGGCTTCGATAACAGCACCCCAGGACCGCCATGCGCATGCCTGCCCCATCGCGGCCCCCGAACCACCCCCGGCTGAACCTACCAAAAAGCGTTAGAGCATATTCCGACCATATGCGATCACTGCGCCGGAGCGATTTTGGGTCGTGGGCAGAAGAAAGGCGCAGGCCGTAGCGGGACTACGGACAAGCCTTTCGACGCCCCCACGCCCCAAAAGCGCCCGGCCCAAAGGGTTTCAATCTGGCGGGCAATCGCTGCGTTGCGCGGCTTACCCGATGCCCCACATCGAGCTACGCCGCGCGCCTGGCGAATTGCCTCGCCAGATTGAAACGCAGTCGACCGTATATGGTCGGAATATGCTCTAGATTCCCCCGAAGCGTCCGAAAAAGCCGGGATCAAGCGGCGGCAGCGGTCCGTCTGCCGTCGACAGGGCCACCATCAAATGGCCCTCCGCCTTTTCATGAACCTTGATATAGAGATCGCGGCACTGGCGCCTAGCCTCGGTGCCCACCCAATTCTCTGGCAATAGGTCTGCGGGCAGCAAGGGGTCGCGCAGCAGCACACGGCGAAAATCATGTAGCATCAGGATGCGCAGTCTGAAGGCCGTTTCGCCATCCAGTTCTTCACCTAAAGACAAGCGGTCCAGGATTGGCTTGAAACGCTCAAGGAATCCCCGGTATCCGTGCGCAAGCCCTTCCAGATCCCAGCTTTCGCGCACCAGCGTCTTCAAGGCCTGGCCCACCAGAGGACGCACATGGCGCGACTTCATGACGACGACGCGCTCCATCATGCCCAGTTCATCCAAGGTGGCGGCCAGTTCGGCGCCATCGGCCGTGGGATGTGCCAGCAGATTTGGCCCTATTTGCCCAAAGCCCTGCCAGGTCAATTCGCGCCTCAGCGCGTCGCGTTCCTCCGACGACACGCCGGAGGCAAGGATCATGACAAGATGCCAATCGCCATCCCAGGACCATTCCAAAGGCGCATAGATGCGCCGATAGGCCGCGGCAAAGCGACGCCAGCCCGTCTCCGTCAGCCCATAGGTCGAGCGCCGCCCGATCGGCGTTGCCTTCAGCCAGTCATCCTTGATCAGGCGAAAGACCGCAGTTCGAACCATGCGTTCGGACAAGCCCAAAGGTTCCAGCAGGCCGATCAGACTGCCCAGCCAAACCGTGCCCCCGTGCGGCCCGATGGCATCGCCGTAAGCGGTCACGATCAGCGATTTGGCCCTAGGGCGCATCTCGGCCAATAAACGTTCCGTGAGTGTTTTCAGACTGGCCTTTGCCTTCATGGGTCCCTTCGCCGCGCTCCTTGGCAAACTCATACGGAGAATCAACCGTTTGACCAACAGGAAATCGCGTTCATAATGCCCCCACTGCCGAGGGTCCGGCAATATGATACACATTTTGCTCGCCAACAGCAAAAAATTGCGGCAAAATGGTACGACAAAGCCGGAATAAGCGGCATCGACAATGATTTGGGAGGATTGGATGACTACGAAATCCCTGAAGATTCTTGCTTCGGCTGCTGCCGTGGCGTTCACGGCGACCATCGGCGCGGCACAGGCCGCCGAACCGATCAAGATCGGCGCCTTTCTGTCGGCGACCGGCCCGGCCTCGTTCCTGGGCGATCCGGAAAAGAAGGTGCTGGAGAAATATGTCGCCGAGTTCAACAAGGCGGGCGGCGTTCTGGGCCGCAAGATCGAACTGACTCTGTATGATGACGCCGGTGCCGCCGACAAGGCCTCCAGCTTCGTCAAGCGGCTGATCGAGAACGACAAGGTCGATGTGATCGTCGGCGGTTCGACCACCGGCGCTACCATGGCCGCTGTTCCCCTGGTCGAAGCGGCGGGCATTCCTTTCATCTCCCTGGCGGGCGCCGTGGTAATTGTCGAGCCCGTGAAGAAATGGGTCTTCAAGACGCCCCACACCGACCGCATGGCCGCCGAGAAAATCTTCTCCGACATGAAGAAGAAGGGCATCACCAAATACGCCATGATCTCCGAGAATGCCGGCTTCGGCAAATCGGGCCATGACGAAACCTTGAAGGTGCAGGCCAATTACGGCATGACCCTGGTGGCCGACGAAACCTATGCCCCCAAGGATCCCGACGTCACGGCGCAACTGACCAAGATCAAGAACACTGCGGGTGTGCAGGCCGTGATCAATTGGGGCTTCGGTCAAAGCCCGGCGGTGGTGACCAAGAACTATAAGCAGCTTGGCATTGCAGCCCCTCTCTATCAATCGCACGGCGTCGCCTCGAAGGACTATATCAAGCTGGCCGGAGACGCCGCAGAAGGCGTTCGCCTGCCCGCGGCCGGTCTGGTCGTTGCCAACCAGTTGGCCAACAGCGACATGCAAAAGGCCGTGGTCGTGAAGTTCCAGAAGGAATATCAGGCCGACTTCAAGGCCGAGGCATCGACCTTCGCCGGTCACGCCTATGATGGTTTGCAGATGGCTCTGGCCGCCATTCAGCGCGCCGGTGGGACCGACAAGGCCAAGGTGCGTGATGAGATCGAGAAGACGCAGGGCTATATCGGCACCGGCGGCACCGTTCATATGAGCCCCACGGATCATATGGGTCTTAATCTCACGGCCTTCCACATGGTGGAAATCAAGAAGGGCGACTTCGTCCTGAGCGACTAATCCTCTGGCTTGAAGAGTAAAGCCGCCCGCCTCGAATTTATGTCCTCGAGGCGGGCGTTTTCCTCGAAGGGATCCGTCATGCTCTCGTCTTTTCTGCAATTCCTGATCTCGGGCGTGACCGTCGGCGCCATCTACGCGCTGTGCGGCCTGGGATTCTCGATCATCTTCAATGCCAGCCATGTGATCAACTTCGCCCAAGGCGAGTTCATCATGATCGGCGCCATGAGCGCCGTCTGGCTGGCCGATGCGGGCGTTCCCCTGCCGCTTGCCGTCATCCTGGCCATTCTGGTCACCATGGCGGTCGGCGTGCTTTTGGAAAAACTAGCCGTCGAGCCTGCACGCAAGGCTTCCGTCACCACGCTGATCATCATTACCATCGGCGCCTCGATCTTCCTGCGCGGATTGGCCCAGGAAGTGTGGGACAAGAATTTTCACAAGCTGGAATCCTTTAGCGGAGAAACGCCGATCAACCTTCTGGGCGCCGTCCTGATGCCCCAAACGATTTGGGTGCTGGGCACCGCCGTCATCGTCATTCTGCTTCTGGCCTGGTTCTTCAACCGCACGCTGGAAGGCAAGGCCATGCTGGCCACCTCGTTCAATCCTCTGGCGGCCCAACTGATGGGGATCAACACCAAGCGCGTTCTTCTGATCAGCTTCGGTCTTTCGGCGGGTCTTGGCGCCGTGGGCGGCATCGTGATCACGCCCATCACCTTTACCGCTTACGATAACGGCATCATGCTGGGCCTCAAGGGCTTTTCGGCCGCTGTTCTGGGCGGGCTGGGCAATGGGGCAGGCGCCGTCGCGGGTGGCCTTATTGTCGGCATCGCCGAGGCCATGGCGGCCGGGTATCTGTCCAGCGCCTACAAGGACGCCGTGGCCTTCATCATCATTCTGGCCGTTCTGGTCTTCATGCCCAACGGCCTGTTCGGCCGCAAGGGAACGGAGCGCGTGTGATGGCTAGCACGTCGCGTTGGGCAGGCCTGGGGGCTTTGGCCGTCTTTCTGGCCGTTCTACCGCAGGTTTTGCCCAACAACTATTATGTCGATGTCGCCGTGCTGGCCGGATTCAACGCCATTGTCTGCGTTGGCCTTAATCTTCTGATCGGCTATGCCGGACAGATCAGCCTGGGCCATGCCGGTTTCTTTGGCCTTGGGGCCTATAGCTCGGCCATCCTGGTCACCCATTACGGCTGGCCGCCGCTTGCCGCCTTGCTGGCCGGGGCCTTGCTGGTTGGTCTTCTCGCCTTCGCCATCGCAAGGCCCATTCTGAAGCTGAAGGGCCATTATCTAGCCATGGCCACCCTGGGCATCGGCATCATCATCTCAATCGTCCTTAATACCGAAGCACAGATCACCGGCGGCCCCGACGGCATCGCTGCCGGAAATTTCAGCCTGGGAGGCTTTGAACTTAAGGGAGAACGCGCCTGGTACTGGGTGATCGCAGGCCTGCTGCTGGTCACGGTCTGGCTGGCCACCAATCTGGTCGATTCGCCGGTAGGCCGGGCACTTCGCGCCCTGCACGGATCGGAAGTAGGCGCCGAAGTGGTGGGCGTCGATACGACGCGCTACAAGGTGCTGGTTTTCGTCGTCTCGGCCGTTATCGCCAGCATCGCAGGCAGCCTGTTTGCCCATTACACCTCGCAACTGACGCCGACCAAGGCCGATTTCTTCAAATCGATTGAACTGGTGACCATGGTCGTCTTCGGCGGCATGGCCTCGACCTTCGGCGCCCTGGTGGGGGCGGCTTTCCTGACCATGCTGCCCCAGGTACTGACTGTCTTCGAGGATTACGAACCGATCATTCTGGGCGGAATCATGATGGGCACAATGATCTTCATGCCCAGAGGACTGGTGCCCACGATCAGCGCCTTTTTAACCCGGAGGCGACCGTGACATTGCTCTCGGTCGAAAAGCTGGGCAAGGAGTTCGGCGGCGTGCATGCCGTGTCCGACCTCTCCTTCACGATCAAGTCCGGCACCATTCATTCAATTATCGGACCCAACGGAGCGGGCAAGACGACCCTGTTCAATCTGATCACCGGTATTTATACGCCAAGCTCGGGACGTATTCGCTTCGACGGCAAGGAAATTGCCGGGCGAGCCCCCTTCGAACTGGCGCAATGGGGCATGTCGCGCACCTTCCAGAACCTGCAAATCTTCTTCAATATGTCGGCCATGGAAAATGTGATGGTCGGCCATCATCTGCACCTTGACCGGCGCTTTCTGCCCTCGCTTTTGCGTCTGCCCGGCATTGCCAGAGGCGATGAGAAGGCCCGCGAAATCTCTGCCGAGCTGATGCGCTTCGTAGGCCTTGAGGCCTATGTGAAGGCCGATGCGCAATCGATGCCTTACGGCGCCCTGAAGCGCCTGGAAATCGCCCGCGCCCTGGCCTCGAAGCCCAAGCTGTTGCTGCTCGACGAACCGGCGGCGGGCCTTAACGCCACGGAAAGCCGCGAGATCGATGAGGTTATCGAGAAGGTTGCCCAAAGCGGCGTGACCGTCGTCCTGGTCGAACATGACATGAAGATGGTGATGGGCATTTCCGATCATATTCTGGTGCTGGACTATGGCCGCAAGCTGGCCGAGGGCACACCCGACGAGGTGCGCAACAACCCTGTCGTCGTCGCCGCCTATCTGGGAGGGGGTGTGCCATGATGATGGAAGTGCGCGGATTGATCAGCCATTATGGCCGCATCCAGGCCCTCTCGGGCATTGATCTGCGCATTGAGGCGGGCGAGTTGGTGGCCCTGGTCGGCGCCAACGGCGCTGGAAAAACCACGCTGCTGCGCGCCCTTTCGGGTGTACAGCCCTTAAGCGGCGGCGCTATCTGGTTCGAGGGCGCCGATATCACGCGAACCAAACCCGCCGATCGCGTAAGCCTGGGCATCGCCCAGGTGCCAGAGGGGCGCCAGGTCTTCGGCCCCCTCTCGGTCGAGGATAATCTGAAGCTGGGCACCTATCGCAGACGAGGACCCAATGTCGCCCAGGATATCGAGCGCGTTTACACCCAGTTTCCCATCTTGAAGGAAAAGCGCCTGCAGGCGGCGGGCACTCTTTCGGGCGGTCAGCAGCAGATGCTGGCCATCGGCCGAGCCCTGATGAGCCATCCCAAGCTGCTGCTGCTCGACGAGCCCTCGATGGGCCTGGCGCCGCTGCTGGTCGAGGAAATCTTTCGTACCGTCACCGAACTTAAGAAGGAAGGCACCACCATTTTTCTGGTCGAGCAGAATGCGACTGCCGCCCTGGCCATTGCAGACCGGGGCTATGTGCTGGAAACCGGCAAGGTGGTGCTGGAGGGCAAGGGAGCCGACCTTCTGGCCAATGACGAGGTCAAAGCGGCTTATCTGGGCGGAGTGTAGTAGCCAAGACCCCCAGGGCGGGGTTAGGCTGGACTGGAATGTCCCTTCCTCATCTTGAAACTCCACCTTAAATGAGCTACCCCACGCAGGCGATGAACAACCAATTCAAACATGCAGCCGGGTCGCAGCCCCCGGCAAAGAAGGAGGGCGGAATGCTCGAAGGCAAGATTCTTGTTGCCCAGGGCGGCGGCCCCACAGCTGTCATCAACCAGTCTTTGGCCGGGGTGGTCATCGAGGCCCGCAAGTTTTCCAGCGTGACGCAGGTTTACGGCGCCTATCACGGCGTTCGCGGCATCGTGAACGAGGATTTCATCGATCTGACCCAGGAAACCACCAACAATCTGGAGCTGGTGGCCAATACGCCCGCTTCGGCCCTGGGTTCCACGCGCGATAAGCCCGATCTGGCCTATTGCCAGGAAATCTTCAAGGTCTGCAAAGCGCACGAGATCACCACCTTCTTCTATATCGGCGGCAATGATTCTTCCGATACGGCGCGCATCGTGGCCGAGGAAGCCAGCAAGGCCGGGTATAATCTGCGCTGCTTCCACATTCCCAAGACCATCGACAACGATCTGGTGATCAACGATCACACGCCCGGTTTCGGATCGGCCGCCCGTTTCGTGGCCTCGGCCTTTGCGGGCGTCAATCTCGACAATCGCGCTCTGCCCTCGGTCTATATCGGCGTTGTCATGGGCCGACATGCCGGTTTCCTGACCGCAGCCGCCTCGCTGGGCCGCAAGTTCGATGCCGACGGCCCGCATCTGATCTATCTACCGGAGAGAAGTTTCAGCCTGGATCGTTTCACCGCCGACGTGAAGGCGGTTTACGAAAGGCACGGACGCTGCATCGTCGCCGTTTCCGAAGGCATTCACGACGAAAGCGGCGAGCCGGTCATTACAAAATTGATGCAGAATGTCGAGCGCGACGCGCACGGAAACGTGCAACTCTCCGGCACCGGAGCCCTGGCCGACCTTCTGACCGATCACGTCAAGAAAAACCTGGGCGCCAAGCGTGTGCGCGGCGATACCTTCGGCTATCTTCAGCGGTCATTCCTGGGCTGCGTTTCCGACGTCGATCAGCGCGAGGCCCGTGAAGTTGGCGAAAAGGCCGTACAATACGCCCGCTGGCGCGACACCAGCGGCTCGGTGGTGATCGAGCGAACGGGCTTTTACTCCGTCGAATATCATCTGCGCGGATTGGATGAGATCGGCGGCAAGACCAAGGTGATGCCCGCCAACTTCATTACGCCGGAAGGCAACAACGTGACGCAGGACTACCTGATGTATTGCCGCCCGCTGATCGGATCGGGCATGCCGGATGCCTTCCACCTGCGTAATTACCGGGTGCCGAAAATCCTAAAAAAGTAGCATGACGTCGTATCCGTGACGGCTTGCGGCACCATTTCCAGGCGATTTCTCGACATTATTTGCCCGTAGCTCTTTTTTGAGCCGCTCGAATTGTGCTAACATTATGAAAATCTGTTCATAACCTTGTAAATCGCTCTTCAGGTCAATGTCGAACACCTTGGTAGAAACGGCCCAGAAGCTCAGCTTCAAGTGGGAAGCCCAGCGCATCCTTATTTTGGATAAGGATGACCAGTTTCGATTCCTGGCCCGCACCATCTTTCAGCGTCACCGCACCAACGAAGTTTTAAGCACGTCTTCCATGGCCGAGGCCGTGCTGCATTTGATGGCAAGCCCGGTCAATGCCTGCCTGGTCGGCGTTGCGGAAAACGAACCGGCAGGAATCGAGTTCCTGCGCTGGTTGCGCGATCCCAAGGCCAGCCCCTGCCCGAAGGTGCCCGTTGCGGCCCTGACCGATTCGAAAAATCCCGCCTTCATCGCCAAGATTTGCCGCTTCGGAATCGAGGGCCTTTTACGCAAGCCCGTGTCGCAGGAAAGCCTGACGCGGCGCATCAGCGGCATCATTCTGGAACCCAAGCGCATGGTGGTCGCACCGGGCTATCTGGGGCCGGACAGGCGCGACGAGTCCAACGGGGTGGCATCTTTTGGCGGCCCCGAACGCCGCCGTCCTTCGGAACCGATTCTGGCAGAGCCTCCACCCAATCCCCCCTCGGCCCCTTCTGGAAAGGTGGTTCTGACCAAAACCGCTGTGCCCTCGCCAAAGCCGCCGCAACAGCCCAGGCCCCAGGCCCCGCCTCTGATGGCTCCGGCTGTTCCGGCCCCCCCTCCTGTTGCGGCACCTCAGCCTGTTTCCAAACCGGCCCCCCCTCCTGTTGCAGCACCTGCCCCTGTTCCCAAGCCAGCAGCGGCACCTGCACCCAGGCCAATTGCCCCGCCCCAGCCCCTGGCCGCCGCTGTGGCAACACCTTCTGTCGCACCACCACCACCCAAACCGGCACCGCCGCCGGTTGCCAGACCCGCACCCGCCGTGACCGCCTTAAAACCGGTTGGAGGAGGGACGAAGCTGGAGTTGGACGAGCCCCCTGCCCCGCCAAGGCCGGTTGCGACCAAACTGGATCTGGGCGACATGCCCGCACCCTTGCCTGCTATCAAGCTTACTCCCCTTGCGCCGCCGCCCACCCAGGCCCCGAGGCCAGCCCCACCGTCCCTTTCACCGGCAGCCGTGCTGGCAGTATCAACCGTGTCCGCAGCACCGCCCGCACCGCCCAAGCCCAAGGCCAATCCGGCCAAGCTTACCTTCGATCTTGCGGGCATTCTCGATGCCCATCGCAACTGGGTTCTCTCCAGGGGTGTTGAAGGAGGGCGCGCCACATTAAGCCGCCAGAACATGTCGGGATGCGATTTGTCGGGGGCAATTCTGACCCAGGCCGATCTGACCTATTGCCGCCTGACCGGCGCAGAATGTTCGGAAGCCCGCCTCGACGGCGCCGATTTGCGCTATGCCGATCTTGCCGGGGCTGATTTGACCGAGGCTGTGCTGGGGGCATCGCGCTTGCGCCATGTCAATCTGGAAGGAGCGACATTGAAGGGGGCCAATCTTCGCGGCGCTGATCTGTCCGGCGCTGATCTTCGCGGTGCCGATCTGGAAGGTGCGCAGCTACAAGGTGCAACCATGCTGGACACCTTGATTCACGATACGGATCTTTCCACCGCCGACGGATTGACCCAGGCCCAGATCAACAAAACGCGGCGCAATGTGAGCAGCAAGCTGCCGCCCGGCTTGCGCCTGAACCTGCCCGAGACGGAACAACCAGCCCCCCCTTCATCGCCGTGAGCCCACGCCCCACCGGCATTATCGTCTGCATCAACGACCGCTTCACGGCCAGCAAGCCGTCGTGCGCCCGTGGCGGCAGTGTCGCCATTGCCGATGCACTGGAGCAGGCCATCGCCGAGCGCGGCTTGGCGCTTACGCTTGAGCGCCTGCATTGCCTGGGCGAATGTGCGCTGGGGCCCAATCTGCGCCTGGCCCCCGGCGGCAGATTCTTTCATCACGTCAAGCTGGCCGACATTCCAGCCATCCTGGATGAGATCGAGAAGGAATTGGGCTAGCAAGTGTGGTGGCTTCGCGCAAGGGCAGGTCACACCAGAAGGCGATCTTGACGCAGTACGTACAGCATACTATTCTTGGGTATGATCAAGACCGTCGCAGATAAGCGGATGCTGCGCTTTTACGAAGGCCCGCGCGTCAAGGAGTTTGATGCTTTCGCTGATCAGGCAAAACGCCGGATCGCTTATCTCGACGCGGCCAACAGCATTGAGGCGCTGATGGCCCTGCCGTCCAACCGCTTCGAGGCCCTTGGCGGTAAGCGCAAGGGCCAGTACAGCATCCGGATCAACATGCAATGGCGGATATGTTTTCGCTTCGAGAAGGGAGACGCCTACGATGTCGAAATCGTCGATTACCATTAACAAAAGGTCTGGGCTCTCTCCCGTCCATCCCGGCGAAATCCTGGCTGACGAATTGGCCGAACTGGGCATGTCCTCTAACAAGCTGGCGAACGCCCTCAACGTGCCCGCCAATCGGATTTCCGAGATCGTTGCTGGAAAGCGTGCCGTCACCGCCGACACAGCCTTAAGGCTAGGCCAATATTTCGGCACCGGCCCAGAGGTGTGGCTTAATCTTCAGACCAACTACGACTTGGGCATCGCCCAGGCTGAAAGCGGTAAGGAAATTGCCAGGACCATCAAACAGCGTCAGGCGGCTTGAAAGGCACAGCGCCATGCGGAACGAGAAATATGTGCACGAGGCAGGGTCAGGTCTTGGCGAGGCAGGGTCACAGAGAGACAGGTGGCAGGGTTATGACCCAGCCCGATGATAGGAAACAATCAAGACCTGACCCCGTGCCTCTGTGACCCCGTGCCTCTGATGCAAACTCCTCAGGAGTTTTTGCAGTAAAGACGTCTCTTGGATCGGTTATCTGGTGCATTTTCTCTTCCTATTTTCTGACTCGACCTCGGAACAAATACCAACCAATAACGCGAAACAAGTAATACAGCCCAAGAAAGAAGAAGCAGACATCAACAATAGGAATAAATCCACCCCCCCCTTCCAACGCTCCCATTAACAATATAATTATAATGAAGCATTATGTTTGCATCATAAGTCCACAATACGATATAAATAATTGGTCTTAACTTTCCCTGAAATATATGCTTATTCATCTCAGAACACGTTGCCAAGTCATTAATAAACGCTACATCATTTCTTTTTACACTCCAAAAGCATAATCTTATGGCTGATATCGAAATAAGTAATAATATTGCAGCTATATATATATACTGGAACTGTATTGCTTTTTTGCGTTACATCAAGATGCGGCCATATCTGATCGTAGAATAAATATAAGGCGATTACAGAGGCAATTAATGTAATAAAAAAATATTTCATGCTTCCATAGAACACATAATTGTCTAATGCCATTTTCCTTTTATCAATTATTTCTTCTTTATCTATATCTTACTCAGTCATGATTCTTCACCATTCCACAACTCCCACACCCACCCCGTCCGGGGCCGGCTGCAGGGCCTTAACCTTGCGGCCCGCAAAGACGCGCTCACGAATTTCCTTAAGCGCCTGCTCGCCGCCGCCGAAGGGGGCGATCATGTCGATGATCCAGGCCTGCTCGCCGCTGCGCCAATCCTGAGGTCCCATGCGCAACTGGCCCATCGAGATGCGAGCCTCAACTTCCTCGCTGACCGTCGCCCAACTGATGAAGGCGAAGGGCCGTCCGCCTTGACGAAGCAGGCTGCATTGGCGCAGCATCAGGGGCGGCAATACCAGCCACTCCATATCGGCAATGAACAGATGTTTGTGGGTTGGCGAATGAGTCATCAGCCACACCACGTCGCCCAGCACCTCGGCTGGGCCATTGGGCTGAGGCCGTGGCTGCGCCTTAGGCAACGGAACCTTGTCCGCGACCACGCTTTCAATGGTCCTGGCGTTTGGCGAGGATGCGGCCCTGGCCGCATCACGCGACCTAGCGGGCTTCCCCTTAACTTCCCCTCTACCACCCATGCGCTTCCCCTGTGTGAGCGCTTTTGATCCAGCAGGCAGGCTTTTTTGTTTGACAGGCTCGTTTGAAACTCTAGCCAAAGCCCCTAGAGAGTCAATGGCAATTTCTCGTATTAGGATATTTCTCAGATTAACGCTAGCTTGACGGTTGGTTCACATCATTCAAGACAACCGACTATCCCGGATAGCTTGAAACACTCATGGTTCGAGACGACCCTTCGGGCCTCCTCACCATGAGGTTATGAACTTCGCCGTGCGCAGAATCGGATCAAGCAGATATTGGATCACGCGCCGCTGGCCGGTTTTGATTTTCGCCGTCACGTTCATGCCGGGCAGTACAGAGGGGGCACCCCCCCTAAATCATCACGCCGGGTTTGCGCCGGGTTTGCGCTGGCTCGATCTTGGGCGTCTCGACGAAGCGGGCATTGGCCTGAAAAATGATGCTGCCATTGAGGCCCGAGGCGTTGCTGACATTGTCCACGATGCGATTGAGATCATAGCGCATCTCGCTGGGTAACGGCGTCGAAGTGCGGATGATGAAATCGATTCGCCGCTCGCCTCCTTGCATCAGCCCGTCGATCTGCATGCTTCCCAGACGGCTGAGTTCCAGATCGACCACAAAGCGCGTGCCGCCGCCCTTGCCCGCTTTTCCACCCTTGCCCTGGCCCTCGCCCGCCTCTTCGGGGGCTTGGCGCACATGCAGGTGAATGGGCTCGATATGCTGGCCGTTCATCATGGGCACGGCAAAACTGGTCCAGGAGCCAGAGGGGCTGGGCCTGGGTTGCTTTGGAAGTTCCGCCAGTTCTCTGAATTCCGATTCCATACGCTTGATGAGTTCGCGCCCACCCTTTTTCTCGATGGACGAGATCGTTTGTTCGCCCAGCCAACTTTTCACATCGCCCTGGCGCACCGCCCCCATATAGGCCGCAAGATTGGCCGCCAGCCGGGGGCTTAGGCTGGGCAGGGCGGCCAGCAGTCGCTGTGCGCCGTTGGGATCGGAAAATTTCAACAGGTCGATCGCTTCCTCAAGTGCCGGCATGGGCGATGTGGCATAGGGCGAGGTGAAACCCTCGGCAGCCTTGACCGCCTGCGGCGGCACGGGCTGGCCAACCACTTCCAGCGTAAGCCGCGAGCCAGGCGCCATGGGCCCCGTATCAAGTGCCAAAAGCCCAACCCCGGTCGCCACGATGGGCTGGCCGTTGGCGGTGTTGGGCGCCACAGTTCCCGTTAAAAGCAAAGGCACCTGTGCTTGTGGCGCTCCCAAACTGGGATTAGCCGGTGTCTGGAACAAGGTGGGCGAATAGGGTGCCCAGCTATCGCGGCTGGTCGACATCCATGGTGCGCCCTGCGCAGGTGCGGGTGGCGCTTGCGGCGCCGGTGCCTGGGGCTGGCGATCCGGGGTGTTCATCCCGAATTGAAGAGCTGCGTCACGCGGGCCTTGCGACTGCGCTCCGGCCCCAGGGGCCGCCACAGCACCCGCCGTCTGTGTTGCCGCCGCTTGCGCAATTGCCGTCGTGCCCGGCAAGGGCGGCACAAGACTGCCCGGTTGCACCGCCGCCGCAGCCTGACCCGCCATCGCCAACGAGGGGGCCGGAGGCGACACCGCCACGATGCGCACGGCAAGTTGTGTGCCGGGCTGCCAGGGCTCGTTCATGGTCGCTTGCTGAATCTGCGTCGGATCGGGAGGCGTCAGAACCGTTGCCTGAATCCCCGCAGGCTGTACGTTTTGGGTGCGAAACTGCAGGGCCGCCGCCTCGGCCTGGGCCTGCGTGCCGCCTTGGGTGTTGGCCGCAGCAGACACCGCCGTGGAAAGCTGTGTGCCCTGCCCCAGGGGCGGTGCTATGGGCTGTCCATCCAACGTCAGAATACGAAACTGTGCTGCCTGATCGCCAATCTGCGACAGTTGCAGGGTCATCGTGCTTCCCGGCAGCATCGTCTGGGGAACCGACAGGCGAAGCTGAAAGCTGCCAGCATCGGTCGAGAGCGTCAGCAATCCACGGGCATCGGCCTGAGAAATGGTGGCGCTGAAGGTGCTGCCGGGCAGAAGATTGAAGATATCAGAGGGCAGGCTGCGCGTCTGGGCGCTGGCCGCTGCCGTCAGAGCCGACTGCGTATTCTGCATATCCTGAATACGCTGCAACAAGTCAGGCGGGACGACCGGCGGGATCATGCTGGACTTGACCCGATCAATTGTTCGGCAATCGCCTCGACATCCTGTGCTGCCTCGGAATTGGGCGAGCGGATCAGAAGCGGCGTCTGATTGCGAATGGAATCGCGCACCTTGACATCCCTGCGGATAACGCCAGCCAGGGGCGGGCTGAATTTCAAAAAGCCCTCGCAGGCCTTCTTAAGCGTGGCAAAGGTGCGTTCGCCTTCGCGCATCGAATTGGCCATGTTGATGACGATGCGCAAATCAAGCCCCGGTCGTTCCATATGCATGACCTTGATGAAGGCATAGGCATCGGTCAGCGAGGTTGGCTCGTCGGTGCAAACCACCAGAACGGTTGCCGCCGTTTCAGCCAGCATGCGCACCGTCTTTTCAACGCCCGCTCCCAGATCGAGAATCACCCGATCATAAGCGCCCGACAGCAGCACAAGATCGTCGGTCAGAAGTTGCAGACGGCTTAGGGGAATATTGGCAAGGCTTCCCGAGCCCGAGCGCCCGGCGATCACGTCAAAGCCGCCTTCGGTGAAGTTGGTCGCAACCTGATTGAGCGTCAGGCGTCCGGCAATCACACCACCCAGATCCTGTTTAGGCATCAGGCCCAGTTGAATGTCGACATTGGCCAGACCCAGATCGCCATCGAATAACAGCGTGTGCTGATTCTTGCGGGCCAAAGCATGCGAAAGCGTTATCGAGAACCACGTCTTGCCGACACCGCCCTTGCCGGATGCAACAGCCGTCATGTTGCGCCCCTTGGGCCTGACGGACGGGCGGTGGGCGAGCGTGGGGGCTTGGGGGGTAAGCGTCATGACAAGGCCTCGGAATAGGAGGAAGATTCATCCAGCGACTGAACGGCGTGATCGTCGGGATCGGTGATCAGAAGACGGGCCAGGGACACCGGATTGATGGCCACCAGACCACTGGCGACATGCGGACTGACGGCAACTTCCGAGAACATCGCCTCGGCGGCATCCGCCGCCGCCAGAATGGCGCCCAGACGGCGCGTGGCGTCCAACCGGGTCGCCAGCAGGCGCGTGACCCCCAGGCCCGAATAGATTTCGCCCATCTCGGCCGCCTCGGATGCATCTCCGCCCGCCGCCATGACCAGAATGGGTTCAACCCCTCCCGCTTCCAGCAAATCGCCGAGATAGCTTATATCGCGTTCCTGAAAGGGATTAAGGCCCGGGGAATCGATGAAAACGAGATCGTAGATGCCCGCATTGTCTTCCAGCATGCGCCTGAGAGCCTCGGGTCCGCGCGCCACCTTAAGCTCGATATCCATGATCCGGGTAAAGGAAGCCAACTGCTCGACCACGCCCGCCCGCATTGAATCGGTGGTGATGACACCGACCTTGCGGCCCTTCATGACGGAACGCGCGGCCAGCTTGGCCACCGTGATTGTCTTGCCGCCCCCAGGCGGGCCGATCAGCATAAAGGGCCGGGGGGCGCTTTTGTCGGGAAGAGGGGCAAAGGCGAATGTGGCGTCAAGGGCAGCCGCGCAAGCCATGACGGGATCTTCCGATTCGACCGCACCCGTGGCCACCACCAGACGCTCGATCAGCTTTCCGGGAACCCCGTGAAAGGATAGTGCCTGGCGCACCGCTTCTGAGATGAAGGGGCGCATGCCGCCGCCCAACATGCGCTCGATGGCATCCTCATCGACATCGAACCCTTCAAGGGCGGCCGTGATATGCACTTCGCCCGTTTCCGGGTCTTTCTGAGTCGAGACGATGATCGCCTCGTCGCCCAGTTCCCGACGGACGGTTTGCATGGCCTCGGCCATGCCGGGAGCGGTGAAGGTTTTAAGGCGCATCTATATTGCCCCTCAAGCGCCGGGCGCCTTCGAAAGACTCTATGTCCGCTAACCCACTCATATCTGCCCCAGGGTTTTGATCTTGGCCTTGGGATGAATTTCGCTTTGCGACATAACGACCGTCATCGGCCTGAAGCGCTCGATGATCGAGCGCACATAGGGCCGGATCATTGGGCTGGTCAGAAGCACCGGCGTTTCGCCTTGCATGGCGAAGCGCTCGAAATTCTGGCGCACCTTGGAAATGAATTCCTGAAGACGCGAAGGCGCCATCGACAACTGCTTTTCCTCGCCAGCCCCGATCAGCGATTCGGCAAACGACTGCTCCCATTCCGGGCTTAGGGTCACCAGCGGAATGAAGCCCTGATCGGAGGTGTTCGAATCACTGATCTGGCGGGCCAGACGGGTGCGCACATGCTCGGTAATGGTCATGACGTTGCGCGTATGGCCGCAGGCTTCGGAAACACCTTCCAGAATCGTCGGCAGATCGCGCACGGAAATGCGCTCGGTCAGCAGATTCTGCAGCACGCGCTGCACGCCGCCCACGGAAATCTGGCTGGGAATGAGATCGGCCACCAGCTTTTGATGCTCCTTGTCCAACTCGTCCATCAGCTTTTGCGTTTCGGCGAACGAAAGCAGCTCGCTCATATTGTCCTTGATCACTTCGGTCAGGTGCGTGGTGATCACCGTCGGCGGATCGACCACGGTATAGCCCCTGAACAAAGCCTCCTCGCGCGAGGTCAGATCGATCCAAAGTGCGGGCAGGCCAAAAGTCGGCTCGCGCGTTTTCTCGCCGGGGATGGTGATTTCCTCGCCTCTGGGATCCATGACCAGCAGCATGTCGGGACGCAGATCGCCCCGGCCCGCCTCGACCTCCTTGATGTAGATCACATAGGCGTTGGCCGGAAGCTGCATGTTGTCTTGAATGCGCACACTGGGCATGACAAAGCCCATGTCGGCAGCCAGGGCGCGCCTTAAGGCCTTGATCTGCTCGGTCAAACGCTGGCCCTTGGGGCTGTTGATCAGCGACAACAAGCCATAGCCCAATTCAAGTCGCACCAGATCGATCTTTAACGCCGAGGAAATGGGCTCTTCCGCCACCGGCACTTCCTGACGGGTCTGTGCTTCGGCAACGGCTTCTTCCTGCTCCACCTTTACCCGCTGCGTCCGATCGACCTTCCAGGCCAGACCACCGGTTATGGCCGCCAGCCCCAAGAAGGGTAGCAGCGGCATGCCCGGCATGAAACCCAACATGGCCACCAGGAACGAACTGACGCCCAGGGCCTTGGGATATCCGCCCAACTGACGCGCCAAGGCTTTGTCGGCGGTTTCGGACAGGCCCGCCTTGGAAACCAACATACCGGCAGAGGTGGAGACGATGAGCGCCGGAATCTGGCTGACCAATCCGTCGCCAATGGTCAGCTTGGTATAGACATCCAAGGCCTGCATGAAAGGCAGCCCCATCTGGACGACGCCGATGAAGATGCCGCCAATAACATTGATGAAGGTGATCATCAAACCGGCCACGGCATCGCCACGTACGAATTTCGAGGCACCGTCCATGGCGCCGTAAAAGGCGCTTTCCTCTTCCAGTTCCTTTCTTCTCTTGCGGGCCGTGCCTTCGTCAATCAGGCCCGATGACAGATCGGCATCGATCGCCATCTGCTTGCCCGGCATGGCGTCCAACGTGAAGCGGGCCGCCACCTCGGCAATACGGGTTGAGCCCTTGGTGATGACAACGAAATTGACGATCAGCAGAATGGCGAAGATGACGATACCAATGGCAAAGTTGCCGCTCATGACGAAGCCAGCGAAGGCCTCGACCACATGACCGGCGGCCGCCGTTCCCTCGTGGCCTTTTGACAAAATCAGGCGCGTCGTCGCCATATTGAGCGCCAAGCGGATCATGGTGGCGAGCAGAAGAACCGTTGGATACGAGTTAAACTGCAAAGGCCGCTCGATGAAGATCGAGACCATAAGGATCAGAACGGAGAAGGTAATGGACAGCGCCAGCGAAATGTCCATCAGCCAGGGCGGCATGGGCAGGATGAGGACCACAAGGATCAGCGCCACCGCCAAGGCAAAGGCGATATCGCCCCGGCGCATTGCCGCCGTGAAGCGATTAAGCACAGGCCCCATAGAGCCAGCGCTCAGCCCGAAGCCGCCGCGCGCTCCGCCATCGGCATCGTCTCCTGCAGCGACCTCGATGGGCGCCTCGGCCATTCCCAGCTCCTAGATCTCAGAGTCCGGCCCGTTCGCCCTCGCCGGGCGGCGGTACCTTGTAGCCTTCCTCGCCATACTGCTTCAGCTTGTTCCTGAGCGTGCGGATGGAAATGCCCAGAATATTGGCGGCATGTGTGCGATTGCCCAGGCAATGATACAACGTATCAAGGATCAACTCGCGCTCGACTTCGGCCACGGTGCGGCCGATCAGATTCTGGGTTGGCCGGTCCGAATTGTCCGCGTCGGCACTGGGTGGCGGCGCACCCTCCGCGCCCGTCAGCACGATGGCCTCTGGCCCGATGACGTCATTGGAAGCCAGCAGCACGGCGCGGTGCATGGCATTTTCCAGCTCACGCACGTTGCCTCGCCAGGTAAAGCGTTTCAACTGAAGCAGCGCCTCGTCGTTGATCGAGCGCTCGGGAAGGCCGTTGGCTTGCGCATAAAACTTCGCGAAGTGGCGGGCCAGCACCTCGATGTCCTTGGGACGCTCGCGCAAAGGAGGCAGCAGCAGCGTCATGACATTGAGGCGGAAGTAGAGATCCTCACGGAAGGTTCCCTTCTTGACTTCATCTTGCAGGGTTCGATTGGTCGTGGCGATGATGCGCACATCCACCTTGACCGGCTTGCCGCCGCCCAAGCGGTCGATTTCGCGCTCCTGAATGGCGCGCAACAGCTTGGATTGCAGCCGCACATCCATTTCGCTGATTTCGTCCAGCAGCAGCGTGCCGCCCTGGGCCTCTTCGAACTTTCCCAGCCTTCTGGCCACAGCCCCGGTGAAGGCGCCCTTCTCATGGCCGAACAACTCAGATTCTAGCAGGGTTTCCGGAATAGCAGCACAGTTGACGGCAATAAAGGGGTGCGATGAGCGCTTGCTCTTGCGATGGATATAGCGCGCCATCAGTTCCTTGCCGGTGCCCGACTCGCCCGTGATCAGAATCGAGGCGTCCGATGGCGCCACCTGATCGGCCAATTTCAGAACAGAGGCCATTTTCGGGTCGGAAGAAATGATGGCATGACTTTCTTCGACCACGGCAGCCAGCACGGCGGCAATCAGATCCGCGTCGGGCGGCAAGGGGACATATTCCCGGGCTCCGGCCCTAATGGCCCGCACGGCGGCCTGGGTGTCGGTCGAGGTGCCGCAGGCGACGACAGGGATGATGATGCGCTCGGCGGCCAACTGATCGACCAGGGATTTGACGTCGCGCTTGACATCAATCATCACCAGATCGGCGCCCTTGCCTGAACGTAGAACCTCCAATCCTTGCGCGACATCGTCGGCATGCGACACTTTGGCGCCGCGGCTGATGGCGATCTGGCTGGCGGCCCCGATCTGTCCGTCTAAAGAGCCGATAATGAGCAGGCGCATGATATCCCCGATTCCTTATAGATCGTCAGCTTCTGTCGGCCTTGATGATTTCCGTCATGGTAACGCCCAAGCGGTCTTCCACCACCACCACCTCGCCACGCGCGACCAGCCGGTTGTTGACATAGATGTCGATGGCTTCACCTACCTTGCGGTCCAGTTCGACCACGGCGCCGCGGCCCAGCTTCAGCAACTGATGCACCTGCATTGTGGCCTTGCCCAGAACGGCTGATACCTGGACAGGAATGTCGTAAACGGCTTCAAGATCGCGTGACGAGCGCGGGACATCGGGCAGCTCAATCCGCTCTTCATCGGGATCGCCTCTCAACTCGTTCAGTTCCAGATTGTCCGCCATGACTTCCTCCAATCCTGATCAAACGTCTTCCGAAACGGCATCATCGCCCTCGGGAATCAGATATTTTTCGACGACAGCATCGACTTCTTCTATCAGGCGGGTAAGGTCGCGCTCGGCGCCGCCATCCGCCCATTCCACTTTGCAGTCTGTTACATCAAGCCCAGGCGTTCCAATCACCACCACCCGGCCTTCGAACCCACTCTCGATTACCAGGCCATCGACCTTGGCGCGCACCGCCTCAGCCAGCTCTTCCGTCACTCGCACCACGACGCGGGGTTCCTTGCCGAGGCGCATCATGCATTCGCGCATCAAGGACTCTATATCGCTTAGCCCTTCTTTGCGAGCCAAGGATGGAGCCAGTTTGCGAAGCATGGCCTGGGCCACCTGTATGGCGGCGCGCTGATTGACTTCTGCCGACCGCTTCTCGGCGGCAAACAGCCCTGCCAACTGCTCCGATATCGCTCTTAGCGCATTGCTTTCCTGCCAGGACCGGCTCTCCTCGGCCTCCTTGAGGCCATCCTCGCGCCCCTGGGCATAGCTTTCTTCCTTGGCCTGCAGCAATTCCTCTTCCGAAAAGACTGGAGGTGGCGGCGCCTCGGGCTCCGGCTCTTCCTCGTATTGCGTATCCTCCTGCTTGGGCGCCTGCTTGACCGGCGCCTGATCGAAGGACAGGTCGAACAGGAATTTGCGCACCTGCGCCACTCCGGCATCCTTTGTTCTCTCTGCGCTCATCAATAGACCAGCTCATCTTCGGCGCCGCCCTCGGAGATGATGATCTGACCGCTGGAGGCTAGGTCTTTGGCAACCTGGACGATGGCGGTCTGCGCTTCGTCGACGTCTTTCAGGCGAACAGGGCCCAGAGCCTCCATATCTTCCTTCAGCATCTTGCCCAGGCGTTCGGACATGTTCTTGAAGAAGAGTTCCTTGACGGCGTCCGAACCACCCTTGAGCGCCAGGCCCAGCTTTTCCTTCTCGACATTGCGCAGCAGAATCTGAATGCCCGCCGAATCGACGCGCGTAAGATCCTCGAAGGTGAACATGAGCTGCTTGATGCGCTCTGCCGATTCGCGGTTGCGTTCCTCCAGGGCCGACATGAAGCGGGCTTCGGTGTTGCGGTCAAGATTGTTGAAGATTTCCGCCATCACCTCATGCGAATCGCGTCTGGCCGTGCGGGCCAGATTGCTCATGAATTCCGTGCGCAAGGTTTTTTCGACGCCATCCAGAACCTCTTTCTGCACGGCCTCCATGCGCAGCATGCGCATCACCACTTCCATGGCGAAGTGCTCGGGCAAGAGCGACAGCACACGGGCGCCATGGTCCGATTTCACCTTTGAAAGGACAACCGCCACGGTTTGCGGATATTCGTTCTTCAGATAATTGGCCAACACCTGCTCGTTGACGTTGCCTAGCTTGTCCCACATGGTGCGACCGGCGGGACCACGGATTTCCTCCATGATCAGATCGACGCGATCTTTGGGCAGGCCCTTCATCAACAGGCGTTCGGTGCTTTCGAACGAACCTACCAGAGAGCCGGTTGAGGCCAATTGGTCTGCAAATTCGATGAAAAGGCGCTCGATCAGACTGGCATTGACCGAGCCCAGGTTGGCCATGACCTGAGACAGTTCCTTGATTTCCTCGTCGTCCATGATGGCAAACATCTTGGACGAATTCTGCTCGCCGATAGCCAGCATCAGAATGGCCGCTTTTTGCTGGCCGGTCAGCGTCCGATAGTCTTCCTTGATGCGCGCCACTGCTGATCTCTCCCGGCCTTACGTTTCCTGATACATCCAATTGCGGATAATCGACAGCGCCTCTTCGGGGTGTTTCTCGATAATTTCGCCGATTTTCTTGATCGACGATGCCTTGACCCGACCTTCCACCTTATCGATATCGATCAGCTCGTCCAGGGATTCAATCTCCTCATCCATGGGGACGCCAGGAACAGGAGGCATTCCAGGGCCAGACAAGGCGGGCGCCATGCCCGGCTCGCCCAGAAGCTTGCGCCCAGCCTCGCCTGCGGCAGCCGAGGTCGTTTCGAAGGCTCTGGTCACCAGCGGGCGCACCACCAGCAAGATGACCAGAATTGCAACCACGCTCAAGACCAGGATCTCTGCCATGCGCATGATCTGCGCTTGCTCGAATCCGAAGACCAGATCGATCGGTTTGGCCTGATCCTCAAGCCCTTCGGTAAAGCGCATGTTGACGACGTCGACCTTGTCGCCGCGCTTGTCGTCAAAGCCGATGGCCGAACGAACCAGTGTGGAAATCTGATCGAGATCTTCTTGCTTGCGCACCTCATAGGCGCGCTGCTCGCCCGTCCCATTGTATACGCCATCGACCAGCACGGCGACGGAAAGTCGCTTCACGATGCCGGTTTCGCGCACCTGATTGATGGTTTTCTTGGAAATCTCGTAATTGACCAGTTCGTCGTTGCGGGCTTCCTTGTTCTGGGCCCTGGTCGCCCCGGCCTGGTTGGCCGCCGTATCCGGAAGATTCTGCCCCACCGTTACCGGCAATGATTCCTGATCTTGGGCCTGCACGTCCTCGCTGATCGTTCTGGTCGAGCGGACGACCTGCGATTCGGGATCGAATTTCTCTTCATTGACCGTCATGCGGTCGAAATCGATATCGGCCCGCACCTCGGCCCGAACCTTACCAAATCCTACTGTTTTCTCAATCAGATCCTCGATCTGGCGCGCCATTCGCTGCTCGTAGGAAATACGCATTTCCTCGGCGTTGCGGTTCATCACCTGCTGGCCATCTTCGAAGCCGCGAGACAGCAAGGTGCCCTTGTCGTCGATGATGGAAATTCGGGAAGGTTGCAACCTGGGCACGGCGGCGGCCACCAAGTGCTGGATTCCGGCCACCTGCTGGGCATTCAGGCGCCCGCTGCCCCCCATCTTCAGAATGATCGAGGCCGAGGGTTCCTGGACATCGCGCGAGAACATTTCGCGTCTTGGCATGACCAGATGAACACGGGCACTTTTCACATTGCCGACCGACTTGATCGAGCGCGCCAATTCGCCTTCCAGTGCGCGCACCAGATTCAGATTCTGCATGAAGCTGGTCGAACCCAGGGGATCGGACTTGTCGAAAATCTCATAACCCACCGAAACGCCGCCTGCGGGAAGTGCTTGCTCGGCCAATTGCATGCGCAGCTTGCCCACCTGGTCGGACGGCACGAAGATCTGATTGCCGCTACGCACCTCGAAGGGAATCTTCATGCCATCCAGCTTCGTGGCGACCCGCCCCGCATCGGCTGCTTCCAGATCGCCATACAGCAATTCCATGGGCGCCGAGCTGACGCGGGCGGCGATGAAGATGATGAAACCGATCATGCCAACGGCCACACCAACCATGGCTGCCAGCCGTGCCGGACCCAGATTGCGAAGAGACTGCAGAAAGCCGTTCACGTCAGGCCTCGTTCCTCAAGAAACGTTGGTGCGCACCCCTTGGCGTCAAGGGAGTTTTCTAGCCTCGAGTCTGCTCTTTCGTCGTGAATAAGAGGTTAACGCCCGGCAATTTTTGCCGGGATGGGGGAAAAATTTTCCTTGCCGCCGATTGGTTGAAGATTTTAGGCAGGCCTTCGCCAGACAATCAGGGACGTATCCTTGACGTGCTTAAGGTCAAGACGGTCCGCCAACTCGTTCAAGGCCTTCCAAACCCCCTTGATGCGACGCGGCCCCCGGTAATCGTGCCACAGAACCAGCCCGCCCGGCTTGACCATGGCCAGGGCCTTTTGCGTGTCGCTGACCACATAGGAATAGGCATGCGAGCCGTCGACGAAAACCAGATCGCAGCGCCCCAGCCAGGGTTCGGGATCGAATTCCTTGCTGTCGCCGAAAAGCTGGGTGATTTTCGGCTCGGCTTCGCTCTCGGAGTAAAGAAACTTCGTATTGGTCGATTCGACCAGGGCCATGCGGGTTTCCGGTTCATCGTCGCCCCCTTCGGCCTTGTAGCTGCCATGCTGCCCGGGACCCAGGGTCAGGGTTGTCACCTTGGCGCCGGGGGGGACTGTTGACGGCAAGGTGATAGGTCGTGCGGCCTGTGCAGGTGCCGAATTCGAAGATCTCCATCGCCCCCTTGGCCAAACCCGCCAGAATCCAGCTCTCAAGGTCCGAGGTTCCACCCGGAACATCGGCATTTCCGACGAATCGGACCTCGGCTTTCAGCGTGGCGCCGAAGGGGCCTGTGGAAAAGACGGGGGCCAGCTCGTGTGGCTTGATGCTGGGAATGGGCCAGGGCTTGCCGAAAAGCCCCCTTTGCTTATGTCTGGCGCGCAGCCTCAGGGTATAAAGACCCAAGAGCGCCAAGGCGATAGCGAAAACCAGAAGGATCGCCAGGAGAATGGGGGCAAGCATCGTCATGGGCGCACCCTAGCGAAGCTCATTTGCCGACGCTACAAGGAATTGATCGAAAGCTCGGGCTGGGCTACAAGATGTCCAACAAAAGGGGTGTTCTACCATGTCCGTCATGCCCGACCATTGGATTCGCGAGCAGGCCCGCAAAGTGGGCATGATCGAACCGTTCGAAGACCGCCTGATCCGCCAGGGCGATAAAAATCAAGGCGTTATCAGCTATGGCGTCTCGTCCTACGGCTATGACGCCCGAGTCTCGCCGGAATTCAAGATTTTCACCGATGTCGATTCGGTGGTGGTAGATCCCAAGAATTTCTCAAAGCAAAGCTTCGTTGAGCGCGAGGGGCCGGAATGCATCATCCCTCCCAACAGCTTCGCCCTGGCCCGCACGGTGGAATATTTCCGCATTCCCAGGGACATTCTGGTGATCTGCCTGGGCAAAAGCACCTATGCCCGCTGCGGCATCATCGTCAACGTCACCCCGCTGGAACCCGGCTGGGAAGGCCATGTGACGCTGGAATTCTCGAACACCACGCCCCTGCCGGCACGCATCTATGCCAATGAAGGAGCCTGCCAGTTCATCTTCCTGAAGGCCGACAGCCCCTGCGAGGTCTCCTATGCCGAGCGATCGGGCAAATATATGGGCCAGACCGGCGTTACCCTTCCCAAGCTGTAAGGACCCGTTTTTCATATGGATCGTATTCGCATTCTGGGCGGTGTGCCGCTCGAGGGCAGCATTTCCATCGGCGGCGCCAAGAACGCGGCCCTGCCCCTGATGGCGGCCAGCCTGCTGACCGGCGAAACCCTCACACTTTCCAATCTGCCCCATCTGGCCGATATCTCGACCATGGCCAATCTGCTGGCCCAGCATGGCGTGATGCTGGGATTGAACGGCGCCGATTCGGCCAAGGGCGGCTTTGCCGGGCGCGTGATGGATTTCAATGCCGCCAAGATCACCAGCACCGAAGCCCCCTATGATCTGGTCCGGCGCATGCGCGCCTCGGTTCTGGTTCTGGGGCCATTGGTGGCGCGCGAAGGCAAGGCCAAAGTGTCGCTGCCCGGTGGTTGCGCCATCGGCACGCGTCCGGTCGATCTGCATCTGATGGCGCTGGAGCAGATGGGCGCCAAGATCGAGTTGAAGGAAGGCTATATTTTCGCAGAAGCGCCTAAGGGCCTGAAGGGGGCGCATGTCGTGTTTCCCAAAGTCTCGGTGGGTGCTACCGAAAACACGTTAATGGCGGCCTGTCTGGCCCAGGGCGAGACCGTCATCGTGAACGCCGCCCGCGAGCCCGAGGTGAGCGATCTGGCGCACTGCCTAGTCGCCATGGGGGCCAAGATCGAGGGCATCGGCACCGGCAGCCTGCGCATCCAGGGACAAACCAGCCTGCATGGGGCCACACATGCCGTGGTGCCCGACCGCATCGAAACCGGTTCCTTCGCCGTGGCGGCCGCCATCACCCGGGGACGGATCGAACTGGTGGGAGCCAGGCGCGATACGCTGGAGTCGGTGGAGAAAGTGCTGCTCGATGCCGGCGTGGTTCTGGAGGAAGGGACCAAAGGATTGATCGTTTCGGCGCGTGAAAACGATCTGGTCGGCGTTGACATCATGACGGAGCCCTATCCCGGCTTTCCCACCGACATGCAGGCCCAGTTCATGGTGCTGATGGCGACCGTCAAGGGGGCCAGCATGATTACCGAAACCATCTTCGAGAACCGGTTCATGCATGTGCCCGAATTGGTGCGCATGGGAGCCAAGGTCAATGTGCATGGCGCCTCGGCCATCGTGCGCGGCTCGGCCAGGCTTTCCGGCGCCCAGGTTATGGCGACCGATCTCAGGGCCTCGGTCTCGCTGGTGCTGGCGGGTCTGGCGGCCCAGGGCGAAACCATCGTCAACCGCGTCTATCATCTGGATCGCGGCTATGAACGGCTGGAAGAAAAGCTGGCCGCCTGCGGCGCCAGAATCGAACGGCTTAAGGGATAATCTTTTCCCTTTGCTTGGGAGGAATGCCGATGTCACTTCTGTTCGATCCCTTGCCCATCCGCAAGGCCACCCTGCCCAACCGCATCGTCGTGGCCCCCATGTGCCAGTATGCCGCCGAGGCGGGGCTGGTCCGCCCTTGGCATCTGATGCATTACGGAACACTGGTTGCTGGCGGTGTCGGCATGCTGGTCATCGAGGCGACCGGCGTCTCGCCCGAGGGGCGCATCTCGCCCGCCTGCCTTGGCCTTTATGATGACGCTTCTGAGGCCGCCTTCGCCGACTTGGTAAAGACCCTCAAAACCTTCGGCAACGGGCTGATCTCGGTGCAACTGGCCCATGCCGGGCGCAAGGCTTCGACCTCCTTAAAAACCGGCACTTCCTATCTGGCGCCGGACGAGGGCGGCTGGCCTCTGATCGGTCCCTCGCCCATTGCCTTTTCCGACAGATGGGCCGCCCCGTCAGAGGCATCCCAGTCTGACCTTGAGTGCCTGGTAAAAGCCTTTGCCAATGCGGCCCTGCGCGCCGAACGAGCGGGCTTTGACGCCATCGAGGTGCATTCGGCGCACGGCTATCTTCTGAACCAGTTCCTATCGCCGCTGGCCAACCAGCGCACGGATCGCTTTGGCGGCACGCTGGAAAACCGCATGCGCTTCCCGCTAGAGGTACTTGGCGCCGTGCGCAAGGTCTGGCCCGAGGACAAGCCCCTGGGATTTCGCATCAGCGCCACCGACTGGGTTGAAGGTGGCTTCACCATCGACGAAGCCGTGACCTATGTCGGCAAGGTCAAAGACCTGGGCTACGATTTTGTCTGCGTCTCCTCGGGCGGCATGGTGCCCGACGCCCCCATTCCCGGCACCCAGCCCGGCTATCAACTGGCCCTGGCCGAGCGCATCCGCAAGGAAACAGGGATATTGGTGCGCGCCGTCGGCATGATCGCCGACCCTTTGCAGGCCGAAGCGGTTCTGAAAAACGGCCAGGCCGACATGATCGCGCTGGGCCGCGCCTTTCTGGACGATCCGCGCTGGGTCTGGCGAGCCGCAGAGGCCCTGGGAGCCGATTTCGCCTATCCCTTCCGCTATGCCAGATGCCATCCCCAGGCTTGGCCGGGGGCGAAGTTGATCAGGGACTGACCCCCTATTCCCGCTCGTCAATCCAGGCTTCGGAAATCAACGGCACAAGCTTTCACAAAAGACCACAAACCTCTTGGCGTCCTCTGTCAGTCCGTGCGCCGTTTCGGCAAGAACCTTATTGCCCACGGCATAATCAGCCGCCAGGCGCAAATCATGGGCACGGTTGAAGGCGCGGCCCATTTGCCTGGCCTTCTCATCCATGTCCTTGATCAGTTGTCCAAAGCGCCCGACCACCATGGCGTGGCGAAGGGGAGCCTCTTCCCCGCGACGAAGCAGCACGGCAATTGCAGCATGGAACATGGCATAATAGGCTTGGTGGACCATCGTTTCTGCCATGGTGCCGGGCTCAAGCCCCTGCATCTGGGTCAGAAAGGACCGTGCCTTCTGTAAATGCAGATCCACTTCTTCCTTCACACCACAACGCCTTGACGCTCAATCTGGCGCAGGATGGCCAAGTCGGAAACTGGCCCGTCTGCAGGGAAGACCAACGGCTGAATGAACTCGCCGGTCTCCAAGATCAGATCGTAAGCGGTGTCGGCAAGGGTGCATAAATCCCGGCTGTCTGCCCCGTTCTTCAGAAAAACGGCCATGTCCCAGTCTGACTGAGGAGTTGCGTCCCCCCTGGCCCGAGAACCAAACAACACGACACGATCAACCCGGCCAGGCAGGGCAGCCTGGGCGCGGCACTTGAACTCTCTGGGAATATCGATCATCGTCATGGCGCAATCCTACAACGAAATCGCCCTGCAGAAAAGCCGTCCTACTCCCGCTCGTCGATCCAGGCCATCTGGATGGCTTCGAGAATCTTCTCGTTCGACTTCAGGGGATCGTCGGCGAAATCCTCGAGCGCGCAAATCCATTTATGCAGATCGGTAAAGCGCAGATTGACGTTGTCGGCGTCGGGATGCGCGTCTTCCAACGCGATCGCGATGTCGTGAACGTCCTGCCACTTAAGGGGTTTGCTCACTTCTTTTTGTCCCTAGCCGGGCGCCTGCGTCCCGCAGGCTTGGCCGCGGCCTCAATGGCCGCTGGTCGCGAACGATGAACCTGCGTTCGCTCCAATCTCACTTCTTCTTGTCCACCATCATGTTGCGCGACGCCTTGGGCAGGGTCACCACCAGCCCGTCCAAGTCCTTGGTCATGACGATCTGACAGCCCAGGCGCGATGTCTGGGTCAGGCCAAAGGCGAGGTCGAGCATGTCTTCCTCGTCGTCGCTGGCATCCTTCAGCTTGCCATACCATTTTGGATCAACCACGACATGGCAGGTCGAACAGGCCAGAGAGCCTTCGCAGGCACCTTCCAGGTCGAAATGGTTGCGATGCGCGATCTCCAGGACCGACAGGCCTTCGGGCGCATCGACGTCATGCGGCTTTCCGTCCCGGTCGATAAACGTCATTTTCGCCATAACCGTTGTCACTCCCCCACGCGTTTTTCCAGGCTGTCCATGCTGACCCCAGCCAGGGCCTTCCTGATGCCGCGATCCATGCGCTTTTCGGCAAAGGGCTTGGTGGCGGTTTCCAGGGCTTCGGCCGAGGCCAGAATAGCCTCGCGATCACTGGCCTCGCAAGCCGTCTCGACAGTTGCGATGGCCCGGTCGATCCCCTCCCGTTCTGAAGGCGAGAGCAGATCCGAATCATGCGAAAGTGCTGCACGCACAGCCAGCAGATTGCGCCTGGCATCCACCTTGGCCTCGGCCAAGAGGCGCGCCGCCATGTCGTCCTTGGCGTGTTCAAGACTGTCCTTCAGCATCTCGGCCATTTCTTCTTCCGAAATTCCGTAAGACGGTTTGACCTGCACTTGCGATTCCACCCCTGTCGTGGTTTCGCAAGCACTGACCGTCAACAGCCCATCAGCATCGACGGTGAAAGTAACCCGGATGCGCGCCGCCCCGGCGGCCATGGGCGGAATGCCCGACAGCGTGAAACGGGCCAGGGAACGGTTCTGAGCCACCAATTCGCGCTCGCCCTGAACGACGTGAATCATCATCGACGCCTGACCATCTTGATAGGTGGTGAATTCCTGAGCCAGGGCGGCTGGAATCGGCGTGTTGCGCAAAATCACCTTCTCGACGATGCCGCCCATAGTCTCGAGACCCAGCGACAAGGGTGTCACGTCCAAAAGCAGCGTGTCGGAACCGTGGGTCAGCGCCTCGGCCTGCTGGGCTGCCCCCACCGCCACCACCTCGTCGGGATTGATGTTGGCCAAGGGTTGTGTGCCGAAGAGGTCGGCGACGCGCTTCCTGACCAGGGGAACCCGGGTCGAGCCTCCGACCAGCACCACACCCTTGACGTCCTCGGGCAAGGCCGCAGCATCTTCCAGTACCTGACGGCAGATGGTGATGGTGCGTTCGATCAGGGGCGAGATCATCGCCTCCAGCGTCTGACGGGATAGCGCATGTTTGCTGACCTTGCCGTCGAACTCCAGCATCCATTCGCCCTCGGAACGCGAGGTGAGACACTCCTTGGCCACGCGGGCCGTCATCAGCGCTTGCTTGACCCTGCCCGCATCCAGCGAGGTGACGCCGCGCTCGGCCAGAAACAATTCTGCGATCATGTGATCGATATCGTCGCCGCCCAGCGCCGCATCGCCTCCGGTGGCCTTGACCTGGAAGACGCCCTTTTCCATGCGCAACAGCGAGACGTCAAAGGTGCCGCCGCCCAGATCATACACCGCATACAGCCCCTCGGCGCCCTGATCGAGCCCATAGGCAAGGGCCGCCGCCGTTGGCTCGTTGACCAGACGCAACACCTCGATTCCGGCCAGACGCGCCGCGTCCTTAGTGGCGGTCCTTGCAGCATCGTCGAAATAGGCGGGCACGGTGATCACCGCCTTGGGCACCTTTTTGCCCAAAGCGGCCTCAGCTTGGGCGCGGACAGCCTTCAGAATGTCGGCGGAAATTTCGACAGGCGACAGGGTGCGTCCGGCCACTTTAAGCCGGACCATGCCGGTTGCGTCGCCATCGACCTCGAAGGGCAACTGCCCGGCCACCGCCTTTATATCCTCAATGCCCCGGCCCATCAGGCGCTTGATGGAGCTGACCACATCTTGCGGACGGTCGAGAATCAGATTGCGCGCCTCATGGCCAACGACCACCTCGTCATCCCTGCCATAGGCCACGACAGATGGAATGATGGCGCGGCCCTTGTCGTCTCGCAGCACTTCGGGTTTGCCTTGGCGGGAAATGGCAACCACCGAGTTGGTGGTGCCAAGATCGATGCCCACCGCCACTTCGTCGCCGGCATGCGGCAGCGGCGTTTCGCCCGGCTCGAAGATGTCGAACAGCATATCGCTCACAGCGTTCCTCGCGTCATTCTGGACTTGCGTCCGCGCGCCTCGTCGGACAGGCGCATAAGATATTTCAAACGCATCACCAGCTTGGCCGCACCTTCCAGGCATTCGGCGGCAAAAGCCTGAGACAGATCATCGACCGCAAAGGCGATATCCGATTCCGTTCTGGCCAGAATGGCCTGAACCTGCTCGGCAGAATCGGCCTCCATCAAGGCTTCTCTGGCTTCCATCTGCTCCATGAGCAAGGCGGGATCGGCAGGCTTAGCGCTGTCTTCGGCATCGGCCTTGCGGCCCTTCAGTTTCAGAAGATAGGCTGCCCGCTTCAAAGGCTCCTTCAGCGTTTCATAGGCCTCGTTGAGGGCCATGGCCTGCTGCTGGCTCATCAGTTTTTCCTTGGCCGACCGGGCGGCGAAGCGATCCGGATGCAGGCGGCGCTGAAAGCCGAAATAGTGGCGCTCAAGCTCTCCTTGATCCACATCGAAGCCGGGCATCAGGCCCAGACGCTGGAAATGGTCCATCGGTCTCGGCGGCTGGACGGCGCCGCAAACCGAGCAGAACAGGGCGCGCGGGCTGGCCGGGCCTTTGCACGACCAACACTCGACGACGCAGGCCTCAAGGCCATCCGTGTGATGGGCTTCAATGTTCATATTTCACAAGATCAATCAGACGTGGAAGGATTCGCCGCAGCCGCAGCGCCCCTTCTCGTTGGGATTACGAAAAACGAAACCGCTCTTCATCTGTTCCTCGACATAGTCCATCTCGGTGCCCAGGATGAACAAGGTGGCCTTGGGGTCGATGAAGATCGTGACCCCCTTGTCCTCGACGGTTTCGTCATAGGGGCTTTTCTCGTCGGCAAACTCGACCGTGTAGGACATGCCCGAGCAGCCCTTGGAGCGAACGCCGATGCGAACGCCGACCGTGGGCTTGCCGCGCTTGGCGATCAATGCCTTGACGCGCTCTGCCGCTGCATCGGTGATGGAGATGGGAGCCGGTGCTGTCATATCTTGATCCTTATTGTGCAGCTTCGCCGTTCTTGGCGGGGCCGTGCTTGGTCTTGTAGTCGGTAATCGCCGCCTTGATCGCATCCTCGGCCAGCACCGAACAGTGGATCTTGACGGGCGGCAGGGCTAGATGCTGCGCGATGTCGGTATTCTTGATCGACGATGCCTCGTCCAAGGTCTTGCCCTTGACCCATTCGGTGACCAATGAGCTGGACGCAATGGCCGAGCCGCAGCCGAAGGTCTTGAACTTGGCGTCCTCGATGATGCCCTCGGGGCTTACCTGGATTTGCAGGCGCATGACGTCGCCGCAGGCGGGAGCACCTACCAGACCGGTGCCGACATGCGCATCGTCCTTGTTGAGAGAACCCACGTTCCGGGGGTTCTCGAAGTGGTCGATGACCTTGTCGCTGTATGACATGAGACGTACTCCTTAATGTTCGGCCCATTGGATCGATTTGATGTCGATCCCGGCCTCTGCCATTTCCCAAAGCGGACTGAAGGCGCAATTTCGTCACGCGTTCGACCAGCAGACTCGCCGCAATATCCACTTCGGCTTCCGTCGTGGTGCGCCCCAGACCGATGCGCAGGCTGGTATGGGCCATTTCTGCTTCGAGCCCCAGGGCGCGCAGCACGTAGGAAGGCTCCAGCGAGGCCGAGGTGCAGGCCGATCCCGACGACACCGCCAGTTCCTTGACCGCCATCATCAGCCCCTCGCCTTCGACGAAGGCGAAAGACAGATTGAGATTGCCTGGAATGCGCTTGTCCAGATGCCCATTCACAAAAACCTGGGGCAGACCACTCATCACGATCTTCAAGAAGCGGTCGCGCAAAGCCGTCAGGCGGCTGGCCTCGACGTCCATTTCAGCCTGTGCAATACGACAGGCTTCGCCGATTCCGGCGCACAGAGGCGTTGCCAGAGTGCCCGAGCGCATGCCGCGCTCTTGGCCGCCGCCATTGATCTGCGCCATCAGGCGCACGCGGGGTTTCCTGCGCACGTAAAGCGCTCCGATCCCCTTGGGGCCATAGATCTTGTGGCCAGAAATGCTCATCAGATCGATCTTCATGGCATCGACATCAAGCGGTATCTTGCCCACCGCCTGGGCGCAATCGGTATGGAAAAAAACGCCCGCCGCGCGGCAGATGGCGCCGATCTCATGCATCGGCTGAATGACGCCGATCTCGTTGTTGACCGCCATTACCGAGACCAGCACCGTCGTGTCCTTGATGGCCGACTTCAGTTGATCGAGGTCGATCAGCCCATCCGTCTTCACGGGCAAATAGGTCACCTCGAAACCATCGAGTTCCAAATGGCGGCAAGTATCCAAAACGCATTTATGCTCGGTCACCACGGTGATGATGTGGTTCTTCTTTTCCTTGTAGAACTGGGCGACGCCCTTGATCGCCAGATTGTTCGATTCCGTCGCCCCCGAGGTGAAAATGATCTCCTTGTCGGAAGCGCCGATGATGGCCCCCACCTGAGCCCGGGCCTTTTCAACTGCTTCCTCTGCCTCCCAGCCATACATGTGGTTGCGCGAATGCGGGTTGCCGAACTTCAAGGTGAAATAGGGCAGCATGACCTCGACCACTCTGGGATCGCAAGGCGTGGTGGCCTGATAATCCAGATAGATCGGACGCGGCAGGTCGTTGGCGGGCATATGGGTCATAAAGGCTTGTCCTTATTCCGCAGCCTGAGCGCCGGCGGCTCCTGCATGGAAAACGCCGCTGGTCCCCAGCACACGACGCTGACAAACATCGTCCAGCGTCACCGAGCTTAAGAAAAGATAAATCTGATTGCCCAATTCTTCCCACAGATCGTGGGTCAGGCAGCGGCCCTTGTTGTTGTGGCAGCCTGCGGGCTGTCCGGGCATGCAGCGCGTGGTCTGCAAAGGCTCGTCGACGGCCAGCACGATGTCTGAAATGCGGGTCTGATTGGCAGCACGGGCCAAGAGATAGCCGCCGCCTGGGCCGCGAACACTTTTCACGATTCCGCCCTTGCGCAACCGGCCAAACAATTGTTCGAGATAGGAGAGCGAAATCTCCTGGCGATCAGCAATATCCGCCAGAGCGACGGGCGAGCCCTGCCCCTTGGTGGCCAGATCGACCATCGCCATGACGGCGTAGCGTCCCTTTGTACTCAGTTTCACAGGCGTGTCTCCTTCTCCAGAATGCCCGGGGGCTGCTTCTTGTCTTTGTCAGCCATGCCCTGCGGCGCGCGATTCATGTGCCGGCGATGCGGAATGATCTTCTTTTTCAGGCTCACCGGCAGCCAGACGCTGCTCCAGCTCCTCAAGGCGCTGCGACAGCGCCGTTACCTGGCGGTGTAATGTTTCAGCCGAGCGCGCCACCGGATCGGGCAAATGCTCGCTGGTCAGTCCATAGGCATGGAAGGTGGATTCCTCGTCCTTCTTCAAACGGCGCATGGCGACCCTTGCCGGAATGCCCACCATGGTCACACCCTTGGGCACGTCGGACAGAACAACGGCGTTGGCGCCAATGCGAGCCCCCTGGCCAATGACGTGCGGCCCCAGGATTTGAGCCCCAGAGCCTACAATGACGCCATCTTCCAGCGTGGGGTGGCGCCTGCCCTTGTGCAGGCTGGTCCCGCCCAGGGTTACGCCATGGTAAAGTGTCACATCGTCGCCAATAACGGCAGTCTCGCCGATGACCACCCCCATCCCGTGATCAATGAACAGGCGCCGCCCGATGGTAGCACCGGGATGAATCTCGATCCCGGTCAGGATTCGGGAAACCTGAGACACCATCCGGCCTAACAGCTTGAATTCATTGGCCCAAAGCCAGTGAGAGAGGCGAAAAAACAACAGGGCGTGAATGCCGGGATAGCAGAACAGCACCTCAAGCGCCGAACGGGCAGCCGGGTCGCGCTCGACAATCGATGCAATATCTTCTTGAAGCCTCTTGAACATCTGGCTACCCGCCGTGCTATAGATACGCGCCTGCCGCCAAGGCCTTTGGGACGCATTCCCGAAAGACCCTAGTCGGTAATAGGGAATATAGGTTGCCCGACTAGTCTGGTCAAGTATGGCCGGAAAAGGGAATTTCCTTAACAGGCCCATGACCGGGTTCCTGGTTTCACAGGGGCTTAAGGCGGGGTGCAGCGCTTCAGGAGTTCAATGCCCGACGTCATTTTCCAGGGCCCCGAGGGCCGTCTCGAAGGTAGATACACCCACGGCAAGGACGCCAGTGCGCCAATCGCCCTTGTGCTGCATCCCCATCCCCAGCGGGGCGGGACCATGAACAACAAGGTGGTCTATACGCTCTACCATGCCTTTGTGGACCGTGGCTTTTCCACCTTGCGCTTCAATTTCCGGGGCGTCGGCCGCTCGCAGGGCCGTTTCGACAACGGCCAGGGCGAACTGTCGGACGCTGCTTCTGCGCTGGACTGGCTGCAGACCTATAATCCCAACGCCACCAGTTGCTGGATCGCGGGCTATTCCTTCGGCGCCTGGATCGGCATGCAGCTTTTGATGCGCCGCCCCGAGATCGAGGGGTTTCTTTCGATATCGCCCCCCGCCAGCATCTATGACTTTACCTTCCTGGCCCCCTGCCCCTCGTCGGGTCTGATCGTCCATGGCACCGTGGACGACGTGGTGCCCGAGGCGGCCGTCGCCAAGCTGGCCCACAAGCTGGGCAGCCAGAAGGGGATCGAAGTGACCTATAAGACCATCCCCGGCGCCAGCCATTTCTACACGGAACAACTGGCCGACCTGATGGGCATCATCGGGGGCTATCTCGACAAGTCGCTGGAAAAACCCAAGGCGGCGTAGGCGTCACCCCGCCTTGAACAACCGCCCGCCCGTCATCGGTTCTTTCACGCCGGTTGTACTGGGATAGCTAATGGGCAGCCCGGCCAGACTGCGCGCCGCCAGATAGGCGAAGGCCTGGGCCTCCAGCGCATCGCCGTTCCAGCCCACCTCTTCCACCGGCTCCACCGATACCCCCAGCCCGACACGCAGACCCGACATCAACACAGGATTCTTGCGCCCACCCCCCGAGACCAGCCAGCGCCTGGGCACCCTGGGCAGATGCTTTTCTGCCCGGGCCACGGCGGCCACGGTTAAGGCGCAGAGCGTGGCGGCCCCATCGGCGGGCGACATACCCCCCACCAGCCTTTTGGCGAAAAGGGCAAATTCGTCGCGGTCGAGCGATTTGGGCGGCGGCTCGGCGAACCAGGAATGGTCGATGAATTCAGAAACGGCAGCCTCGTCCACCCGGCCTTCCTGGGCCAAGGCCCCGCCCTCGTCGATGGGATAGCCGGTCATGGCCAGCATCCAATCGTCGATCAGGGCGTTGCCGGGGCCGGTGTCGAAGGCCAGAACGCTTCCATGGGGGCCGATATAGGTGACATTCGCCACCCCCCCGATATTCAACACGGCCAGGGGTTTTTCCAAGGAGGCAGCAAGGGCCGCGTGGTAAACCGGCACCAAGGGCGCCCCCTGTCCCCCGGCGGCCACGTCGGCAGAACGAAAATCGCCCACCACGTCGATCCCCGTCATTTTGGCCAAAAGAGCCCCGTCGCCGATCTGCAGGGTCTTTCCCTCCTCGGGCCTATGCAAAACGGTATGGCCGTGAAAGCCGATCAAATCCGCCCCCTGTCCGGCCTGCCCCAGCAGCGCCTTGACCGCTTCGGCATGGTGCAAGGTAAGGTCTCTGACCAGATCCGCCGGAGGATCGTCTAGGCCCAGAATATCGCGCAGACGTTCGCGGAAAGGCTCGTCATAGGGTCGTGTGAGGGTGGGGCCAAATGCCGTAACCCGCTCGCCATCAGTTTCCAGAAGAGCGGCATCGATGCCGTCCATGCTGGTCCCGCTCATCAAACCCAAAACCCACATCCGTTGTCCCCCATCCCTGTTTCGTGGTAGGAAACCCGCCTTCCAGTCCCTAGGATACCACTCATGACCTCTCTTCGCTCGGATTTCCTGAACGCCGCCAAAGCCAGGGGCTATGTCCATCAATGCACGGACGAGACCCAGTTGGACGAACGCCTGATGGCGGGCGTGGTTCCGGCCTATATCGGGTTCGACTGCACGGCGCCCAGCCTGCATGTGGGCAGCCTGGTTTCGATCATGCTTTTGCGCCTGCTTCAGAAGTCGGGCCACAAGCCGATCGTGCTGATGGGCGGCGGCACCACCAAGGTGGGCGACCCTTCGGGCAAGGACGAGTCACGCAAGCTGTTGAGCGATGCCGACATCGCCGCCAACATGGCGGGCATCAAAACGGTCTTTTCAAGATTCCTTACCTTTGGCAACGGCCCCACAGACGCCGTCATGGTCAACAATGCCGACTGGCTTGATCAACTCTCCTATATCACCTTTCTGCGCGAATACGGGTGCCACTTCACCATCAACCGCATGCTGACCTTTGATTCCGTGAAGATGCGTCTCGAGCGCGAGCAGCCGCTTACCTTCCTTGAATTCAACTACATGATTCTCCAGGCCTATGATTTCGTGGAACTGGCCGGGCGCCATGGCTGCCTGCTGCAGATGGGCGGCTCGGACCAATGGGGCAATATCGTCAACGGCGTTGAACTGGGCCGCAGGGCCAAGGGCCACGAGTTATTCGGCCTGACCACGCCGCTGCTCACCACCTCGTCGGGCGCCAAGATGGGCAAGACGGCGGCGGGCGCGGTGTGGCTCAATCCCGACATGTTGCCCCCCTATGACTATTGGCAATTCTGGCGCAACACCGAGGACGGTGATGTCGGGCGCTTCCTGCGCCTGTTCACCGAACTGCCCGAAGACGAGATCAATCGTCTGGAAACACAGGAAGGCTCGGGCATCAACGAGGCCAAGAAGATTCTGGCGAACGAAGCCACGCGCATGGCGCATGGAGAGGAAGCCGCACTGGCCGCCGCTGAGACAGCCCGCAAGACCTTCGAGGAAGGAACCATGGGCGAGGATCTGCCCACGATATCGCTCTCGGGCGAAGAGACGGTCTACGCCCTGCTGGTTAAGGCGGGCTTGGCCGCCTCGAACGGCGAGGCGCGCCGTTTGATCAAGGGCGGCGGGGTCAAGCTGAACGATGTTGCCGTTACCGATGAGATGAAGAAGCTGACGCCAGCCGATCTCGCCTCGGGCCCCGCCAAGCTTTCGGCGGGTAGGAAAAAACATGCGCTGGTGAAGCTGGCCTGACTCAGGGTTTCTTCGCTTCGGGCGGTGCCTGCGTCGGGCCCTTGTCGAAGATGCCGAACAGATTGCGCAGGAATCCCGGCGCCAGGGCGGCCAGGGGGTTGACGCTGACGCTGGGATCGTCGGCGGGGCCCTTCAGCGAATAGGTGAAGGCGAAAACGCCACCACCCTTGTCGCCGCCCGAGAAGATGCCGCCCACCAGAGGGATATTTCCAAGCAGGCTGTTGACCGCATAGGCGGGAACCAATGTTCCTTCCAGATCGAAAACGTCGTTGGTCATATCGACATTGCCCTTGGCTGTAACGCCCAGAGCCGCACCAGAGGCCCGGGCCTCGCTTAGGTAAAGCCTGCCGCGAGACAGAATGAAGGGCGCTTCGAGGCGAGAAAAGCTGATGCCTTCGCCTTTCAGCGCATCGACGATGCCGGTAATGCCCGCCACGGTCAGAATGCGTGCCAGAACGGGGGCGCGCACGACATTGAAGTCGGACATGCGGGCCGTGCCTTCCAGGGGCGATTCGGGCTTGGTATCATCGTAGATGCCGCCGATTTCCAGCTTGCCGCCCGTGACATTGTCAAGAATGCCAAGTCCTGAAATGGTGGCCCCCGCATCGGGAGAAACCACGATCAAGCGGCGGCGCTCGCGCCCATCGGGCAGGATGGAAAGCCGGAAGGGCTTGCCCCCGGCCAAGCCCTCTGCCGTCACATTGCGCCAAAGCCCCTCGCTACGCGACAAGCTGGCCTGGGCGGTTTCCAGGCTGCCCTTCTCGTTGATCCACAACCGCTTCAAGGAAGCCTGCACCGCCATCGGCGGCGCCTTGCGATCTGCAGGCGCGCCATCGTCCTTCAAGAGGGCACTGGCATCCAGCGCATCGCCCTTGACATCGACCGTGATTCGCCCAGATGGCTCGACGGCAAGGCTTCCAAAGGCTTCGCTGCGATCCGCATGCAGCCTGGTGATATCGACGCGCTTAAGCGGGCCGCCTTCTCCCGCGAACTGTACGCCGCCCGTCAGATTGAGCCCCTCGGCCATGACCTGGATGCGGGGCACGGCGGCCAACCCTTTGCGGCTGAAGGTCAGTTGCACCTCGCCATTGCCCCTGGCCCCCGGCGCTTTGCTGTAATTGACTGGCTGCAGCGACAGCCTTGCGGGCGTCAGATCCAGCTTCAACAGCGCCTCGCCCTTGCCGCCCGTCTGAAGAGTCGCCAAAGCGTCAACACCGACCGGCCCTTCCAGCCATGACGGCGTGAAAGGCGGCATATCGAGCCCCATCGCCGCCCTGCCTACATCATCCAACAATCCCTTAAGCCGGTAGCGGCTGCGGAAAGCTGCCGACTTGGTGAAATTCTCGCGCCATTCCAGATCGGCGGCCATATTGGCAAGAAGGACCTTGCCCACCAGATCAAGCCCTTTGGGGTCGACGCGCAAATCCCCGCTACCCCCCGTAATGTCCAGCCCCATCAGCATTTTGGGCATTTCGAGATTTTCGAGGTGTGCCTTGGTTTCAAGGACAAGCATGTCGAAAGTCAGCGCCTTCAGCAAAGGAAAGCTTGTGTAGAAATGGCCGCGAACCTGTCCCTTGACGCGCTCGGGATCAATTCCCAGAGCCTGCGCATAGCCCAAGGGCTTGCTGTCGATCAATTTGAGCGCATCTTCCAACGGCCCCTCGATATCGAGATTGACCTCCAAGAACTGGTCGGGTTGATCGAGTCCGGTGAAATTAAGGCGCCCACCTTTGGTCTTGAGGCCAAAGACCGAGCCGTCCTTGATGTCCAGGTGATACGAGTTGGGCGTGAAGCTCATATAGGCCGAGACATTTTCCGCCTGCGGCATCGGCGCCAGATAATTGACCCGCACCCCTTCAACATCGCCCCCTCCGGAAAGAGCGGTCAGGACGATCTGCCCCTGCTTATCCATCTTGAAGGCAAAGCGCGCCGTGACGTCCTTGGCCAGGCCCTCCGTCAAATTAGCAACAATCCAGGTGCGCGCATCGGTCGCCAGCGCCTCGGGCCACAAATATTTAAGCCGGTTGGTTGGCACATCCTTGGCATTGGCCTCGCCTTGAACGATCGTCTCGCCATCCTTTCTATCGACGACGCCCCCCAACGTCAGAATTGGCCCGTCCAGATTGAGTGAAAACTCTTCCAAGTCGGTCCTGTTGCCGCCGTCGGTGATCGCTCCCTTCAGCTTCAGGGACGAGACCGGCACCTCTTCCGACATCGGTTCAGGCAAAACCAAACGACCGGCGCCGCCCGCCATATCGAAAACGATGCGCCCGACCAGACCGGTCGAAATCTCGATCTCGGTCTTCACGCTACCCGCCAGGGGCAGATCGATCGCGGTCAGGGGCGAAAGCTCGGGCATCAGCCGGGCCAGATGGGCCGGAGCCAGCTTGTCGAAGCCGAAACTGATCGACAGCAGCCGGCTGGTTGGTTCGAAATTCAAGCCAAGGTCGACACGGGCCGCACCATTCTCGAAAGTCAGCTCAGCCGTTCCGCTGCCTGAAATTCCCTCGCCACCCCTTGTGATCTGCAGATCGACCGAAGGGGCATGCCACACGGTATCGTTCAGCTTGTCGACCAAGGTTAGATCGGCTTGCTGAATGCGCAGGCTGGAGAGAACGCCAAACGTGCGATTCGGGTCCAAAGGCGAGATCAGTTCTTCCAAAAGCGTATCGATCAAATTCTTCTGGCCATCTTGCGAGACTGGATCGACCGGAAGAGATTGGCCTTCAGCAACGCCTGCGAAATCGAGGTCTAGTTTGCCGTCGCCTCCCCGGGTCAGCCTCAGCACGGGTTGAACGATGGCAATGCGCCTCAGCCCCAGAACGCCCCGGGCCAGGGATTTTGGGCTGAGTGTAATGCCGATCTCGGGAATGCTGGCGAGCGTCTGGCCGGTGCGGCCAATCAGGCGAACCCCCATGGCTCGGATATCGAGATAGCGGTTGTCGTCCAGGGTCAGCACGGTATCGTCAAGCTGAACGGAATAAGCCTTGTCGGGGGAAGACAGCGCCTCTTCGACATAGGGGGTCAGGAAGGCCACGCTGACAGGGCCCTCGCTCAAACGCCAGACAAACAAAGGGACGGCAACCAGGGCCAACAGGGCCAAGGCCCCAAAACCCTGGAATACGCCGCGCACCGTGCGATGAATCACGCCGGTCCTTCCTCCCTGCTTCTCTTGACCATCCGACTGGATCGGGGCAGTGTGAGGGAAAATCGCCAGATTGCAAATGCTGCTTTTTCCATTTTCACTCGATATTGACTGTTTTCCGGCGCCAGGGGCGCCCGAACGTCTACATCTGGGGTTCGCCCATTGGGCTGAGGCCGCCGAGGAGACGTCAGACCCCGCCCTGAAGGCCTTCATGACGGCCCTGGCCGCAGATTCCAAGGGTAAATCCCTCCTTTCTGCCCTGTTCGGCCACTCCCCTTTTCTGACCCAGGCGGCCCTGCGCGAAGCCGCCATGGTTCAAGCCTTTGCCGAATTGGGGCCGGATCAGGCCTGGGAGGGCTTCTGGGCAGCCCTTAAAGCCGAACTGACCCCGGTCAGAGACCAAAACGAAGCCATGCGTCTTTTGCGGATTGCCAAGCGAAGGGCGGCTTTATTGATCGCGTTGGCTGACATTACAGGGCTTTGGAGCTTAAAGCGGGTAACGCGATCACTTTCAGACCTAGCCGATCTGGCCGTCGATTCGGCCCTCGCCCTGCTTTTGCGCCTGGCCCAGGCGGCGGGCGACATCGATTTGGCCGATAAGGAAGACCCGGTTAGCGGCTCGGGCATCATCGTGATCGCCATGGGTAAGCTGGGGGCTTTTGAGCTTAATTATTCCAGCGACATCGATCTGATCGTTCTTTACGACCAAGCCTGCCACCCCAAGTCGGGCGACATGCTGGGAGCCGCCATCGTGCGCCTGACCCGCCAGCTTGTGCGCATGCTGGAAGAACGCACGGGCGACGGCTATGTCTTTCGCACCGACCTGCGCCTAAGGCCCGATCCGGGATCGACGCCTCTTGCCCTGTCGCTTACGGCCGCCGAAACCTATTACGAGGCCTTCGGCCAGAATTGGGAACGCGCCGCCATGATCAAGGCGCGCGCCTGCGCTGGCGACAAGGAAGCGGGCAAACGCTTCTTGAATTTCCTCAGGCCCTTCATTTGGCGGCGCAATCTGGATTTTGCCGCCATTCAGGATATTCACTCCATCAAGCGCCAGATCAACGCGCATCGCGGCCATGAAAGCATCGCCATCGAGGGGCACAATATCAAGCTGGGCCGGGGCGGCATTCGCGAAATCGAATTCTTCGCCCAGACCCAGCAATTGATTTGGGGAGGGCGCAATCCGGCCCTCAGACTGTCCGGAACCCTGGATTCCTTGTGTGCCCTGGTTGCGGCGGGACAGGTCGAGCCCATGGCCGCCCAGCGGCTGGAAGAGGCCTACGTCTTCCTAAGAACGCTCGAACATCGACTGCAGATGATCGACGACCGCCAAACGCAGACTTTGCCTGCCGATTCTTTGGGGATCGACCGATTGGCCGCCTTCATGGGCTATGCCGACCCGGCCCTGTTCCGGACGGCGCTCAATGACCATTTGCACCATGTCGAGCAGCATTATGCCAAATTGTTCGAGGAAGCTCCCGATCTGGGCACCAGCGAAGGCAGCCTGATTTTCACCGGATCCGACAACGATCCGGAAACGCTTGCCACGCTTACCCGCATGGGATTTGCCAATGCCGAAGCCGTCTGTTCGACCATAAGGGGCTGGCATCATGGACGCATCCGCGCCACCCGCTCGGCCCGAGCCCGCGAGCTTCTGACGGAATTGACCCCGGCCCTGCTGGCCGCCCTGGCCAGAACCGCCCAGCCCGTCAACGCCTTCTTGAAGCTGGACGATTTTCTGACCCGCATGCCCGCTGGCGTGCAATTGTTTTCCCTGATGGCGGCCAATCCCCAGCTTCTGGAACTGGTCGCCCGAATCATGGGCGATGCGCCGCGCCTGGCCAGTCATCTCAGCCGTCATCCCGCCCTGCTCGACGCGGTTCTAACGCAGGGCTTTTTCGATCCCCTGGCGCCGCCAGCCGTGCTGAAGGGCGAGTTGGACCGGCAGGTGGACAGCGCGCTCGGTTTTGAGGAATCGCTCGATCTCACCCGCCGCTGGGCGGGCGATCAACAGTTTCGCGTGGGTGTGCAGATGTTGAAGGGCTTGATACAGCCCGAAGATGCCGGATCTGCCTTTTCAGCCGTTGCCGAGACGGTGCTGGCCTGCCTGATGCCTCTGATCGAAGAGGATCAGGCGCGCCAACATGGACGAATCAAGGATGCGCGCCTGGCTGTGGTGGCGCTTGGAAAACTGGGCAGCCGCGAGATGACCGCCACCTCGGATCTCGATCTCATTCTGATTTATGACGCACCCGACGACGCGGACTCATCGGACGGCCCGCGCCCCCTGACCCCGCCCAGCTATTATTCGCGGCTGACCCAGCGCTTGGTTAACGCGCTGACAGCACTTGGCAACGAGGGGCGTCTTTACGAGGTGGACATGCGTCTTAGGCCTTCGGGCCGCGCCGGTCCCCTGGCCACCAGCCTCGAATCCTTCTCGCGCTACCATGCGGAAGCGGCCTGGACATGGGAGTATCAGGCGCTGACGCGCGCCCGGCTGATCACCGGCCCTTCTGATCTGTCCAGGAAAATCGAGGCCGTCATCGCCAAGGCGCTGCAAAGCCAGAGAGACGCGGGAAAACTGAAAACCGATGTCGCCGATATGCGCGTTCGCATCGCCCGCGAGCACAAGGGTTTGTCGCCCTGGGACATCAAATACCGGCCGGGCGGGCTGATCGATATCGAGTTCATCGCGCAGTATCTCCAACTGAAAGAGGCATGGCGCCATCCCGGCATTCTGTCTCCGACCACGCGCACCGCGCTGGATCACCTGCAGGCGACAGGCTGCCTGACCAGCGAGCAGCACCGGGTTCTGATCGATGCCTTGCATTTGTGGACAGCACTTCAGGGCATTCTGCGCCTGACGCTTGAAGACGCCTTCAGCCACGAAGCGGCGCCCGAGGGGCTGAAATCCTTGCTGGTGCAAGCCGCCGGAGCCGTTGATTTTACCAGCCTGGAGTACCAGATGAACGAGGCGGGGCGCAATGTCCGCGCCCTTTTCGAAGCCCTGATAGGAACAACCGCATGACCGTTGATATCGGCCTTCCCGCGCCGGATTTCCTTCTTCCCGATGATCAAGGCGTGATGCAGACGCTGTCTCGCTTCAAGGGTTCACCCGTCATCTTGTATTTCTATCCCAGAGACGACGCGCCGGGCTGCACGGCCGAGGCCTGCGCTTTTCAAGATGGGCTGGCGGCATTTTCGAATTTCAAGACGAGCGTCATCGGCGTCTCGCGCGATTCTGCGGAAAGGCACCAACGCTTCAAGGCCAAATATGGCCTGACCTTTCCCCTGATCGTCGATTCCGAAGCCACACTTTGCCAAGCCTATGGCGTCTGGAAGGAAAAGACACTGTATGGAAAAAAGAGCCTGGGCATCGAGCGATCGACCTTTCTGATCGACGCCAAGGGACTCGTAAGGCGCGTCTGGCGCAAGGTGAAGGTGGACGGCCATGCCGCCGAGATTTTGAAGGCGCTGGAACTGTTGTGACGAGAGGGGCTTTTCCTTGAGCAGCCTGGCCTCCTTGGCGCAAACGGTTCTGGAAATGCCGGACCCATCGGGCAAATCCTTGCTGACCAGTAAGCATGCTGCCCTGTGGCAATCCGGCCAGATTTCAAGCGTTGGGCAAGGGCACCCTCCCGACCGCCCAGCCAGACCTGCCAAGCCCGCACTGATGCCGCCCACGGCCATGCCCAGGCGCTCGAAGGCGGGCCTTCGTGGCCGGGTCGCCCTGCTGCATGCCTTGGCGCATATTGAACTGAACGCCATCGATCTGGCATGGGACATCATCGCACGCTTCACCGAGAACGACTTGCCGAAAGCCTTCTACGACGACTGGGTGCAAGTGGCCCTGGACGAAGCCCTGCATTACGACGCCTTGGCCGAGCTTCTGGCAGGTCTGGGCGCCTCTTACGGCGATCTGCCAGCCCATGACGGCTTGTGGCAGGCCGCCGACAAAACGCGCAACGATCTTATGGACCGCCTCGCCCTGGTGCCGATGACTCTGGAAGCAAGGGGGCTTGATACTACGCCCGCCACGATGAAACATCTGGAACGCCACGGCCACGCCGAGGTGATTCCCGTGCTGGCCCGGATTCTGGATGACGAAACAGCCCATGTGGCGGCGGGGACGCGCTGGTTTGGCTATCTGTGTGGATTAAAGGGGCTTGATCCGGCCCAAACCTACAAAAGCCGCCTGACCCCGCATTTCCCCAACGGCCCAAAGCCCCCCTTCAATTACGAAGCGCGACTTAAGGCCGGCCAGACGCCCGACTTTTACGAATGGGCTATTTGACGCCGTTGCTGTGGAAAAAGGGCGTGTATTTACGATCCGTGCCCTGGATGTGCTTGACCAGCCAGTTCTTCAGGAAGTTCATGACCTCCATGCTGAGCGAGGCGGTCAAATCCTGATGAAATTTTGTCTGCACATCGATAACCTGACGGGTCAGGTCGTCATGCTCGCGTTTGTGGCTGGCGAATTCCTGGTAGCTGAATCGAGCCATCGCCTCTTCCTCGCGAGCGAAATGCGTTTTCGTATAGTCGATCAGTTCGTCAAGGATGGGGCCAAGCACATCTTTGGCTTTGCCCGCTTGCATGCCGTCAAACAGATTGTTCAGCATCGAGACAAGTTTCTTATGGTCGTTATCGAATTGCTCGATACCGACGCTCATCCGCTCATTCCATTGCATCAAGGGCATGACAATAGTGCTCCTAGCAGAAATATGAACCCGCTTCCATCCTCTGCTTTTGGCGGTACCTTAACCTTTCGAATAATGTAGAGAAAGATGTTTTTTGACGCACGAGTCACAGCCGGGCGGAAAGCTCTCCGGCCCGGGCGAACACCCCCTATTTGCTGTACTTCGACGCAAAAAGCCTGCATCCCCCCAAGGACACGGCGCCAAGACGGGCAGCTCGAAGCGGCAAAAAGCTAAAGCCCGCACATTACGTGTGGATAAATGACTTGTGAATTTGCTGTGAATGGGGCTAAATCTAGAAAATACCAACGCGGGAGAAGATTGTGAGCGCAGGTCACCTTCTGGTCGTCGAGGATGACGAGTTCGTTCAGTCCTTGCTGTCGGCTTATCTGGAGAAGGAAGGGTTCAAGGTCTGGCGCGCCATGAATGGCCGCGAGATGCTGTGCCTCTTGTCCCAGGAGCGCATCGACCTCATTTTACTCGACCTCACCTTGCCTGACGAAGACGGCCTGACCTTGGCCCGCCAGGTGCGCGCGCGATCGATGATACCCATCATCGTGTTGACAGCACGCACGGAGCGCCATGATCGTCTGGCCGCCCTTGAAATCGGCGCCGACGATTACATGGTCAAGCCTTTCGACCCGCAGGAACTCTGCCTGCGCATACGCAACCTGCTGAACCGGGCGGGTACAGGCGATCACAGCGTGGCCTACGCCAATGGGCGCAACCGCGATAAAATTCTATTCGAAGGTTTCACGCTTGATCTGGCGGGGCACACACTTCTCGACCAAAAGGGCAAACAGATCATCCTGTCGCCCGCCGAGTTCAATCTGCTCTCTGCACTGGCCCACGCGCCCGGGCGCGTGCTTTCGCGCAGCCAGTTGCTCGATGCCGTCAGTAGAAATGACGAGCCACCTTCCGAGCGTCTGATCGATGTTCTGATCAGCCGTCTGCGCCGAAAGCTGGCGCACCCGGCGTTGATCGTCACGGCACCCGGCCTGGGCTATCGCTTCAGCGCGAGACTTGCCTAACCGTCAGTGCCGCTGCGCCCCATCCGCAGCCAAAGCGAAATTTCGCCCACCCTTTTCGAAAACAACGTTCTGGGCAACCTGAAGCATGCGCTTGGAAAGTGCTGACAGTTCGGGCGAGCTGTTTTCAACGCAGCGGATTCCGAACAGAGACTTGTTGCCCGGCGAATTGTACGGCCCCTCGACCAAGCTGGTTTTGTCGAAGGTAACCATGGCCAGGCAGGTTTCCCGGCTGTTGGATGCCGAAAGCTGGGTGATGTCGCGATTGTTATGGCGATAGGCGCTGGTCCCGGCGGATTCCAGCGGAATGCCACGTTCCTTGAACACCACCGAGAAAAAGTCGACCAGAAGCTTGTCCATGGGCTCGAAGCGAAAGCCTCCGAAATAGAGCTCCTCGTAAAACAGGAAGCCGCCTTCCTTGAAGAAAATCCGCTCCTGCACCCGGTCGGGCAACTGTGACTGTTCGACCTTGCGCAATGAGAAGGGCCAGGCGCTGCTGGTGCCGATGCGGCTCATCGCAACAGGCGTTTCCGCCCACTGATAATAGCCCAGGGTATTGCCGCTCAGCGTCTTGGCTTCCTGCTTGATCGCAGGAGGGGGCGCCGCCGCGACTTGTTGCTGAGGCTGAGGAGGAGCCTCTTCCTTGAAGTCCTGCTTCATTGCCAGGGGCTGGTTCTTTTCAAGCGCCGCCTTGGAGGTTGAGGCCTTGCTGCGCAGCGTCTCGTCGTCGCTGGAATAGGGATTGTCCTGGTCGAAGGAAGTCAGGAATCTGTCCCAAGCGGCAAGCTTCAGATCGGGCGGGCCTGAGAATTTGGCTGCCTCATCGTAAGCAGTTTTCATCTCACCTTGCCATCTCTTCCATCCAGCCTGGGCGGCCTTTTCCTGCTTCTTCAAATCCTCAAGCGAGAACGCGCTGCCCGTGGGGGGCAGCGGCATCGCGCCGATTTCCGCAGGCTGCGTAAAATAGAAGTCGCCCGTCAGTGACGAGGCTTCCCAGGGTATCTGCATGTCGTTGGTAACGCGAGCCACCTGAATGCGCACCCGCTTGAAAATGTCCTCGACCCTTAGGCCGGGCATATCGAGCGTTTTAAGAAGTTCGCGGGTGTAAAGGCCGTTTCCGCCCTCGCCGTCACTGGCGACCTTGCCGGGTGCCGTCGCATAGGCGATGAAGGTGCCCTTGGGCGCGTCGATCTGCGCCAGACCGCCGGCATAGCCGCGAAAGCTGCGCTCGAAGGGATTGTTGCGGCAAGCATCGAGAATGACCACGGACAGTCTGGCGCCGGTCAGTTGCTGCAAGACCTGATCGACATCGACGGATTCGCTATGGACCGAGGACTCCGACGATATCATGGCATCGACCGGAACCAGATAGTTGCGGCCCTTCACCTGTACGCCGTGGCCTGCGTAGTAGAAAAGCCCGACGCCCCCCTTGCTCAGCTTCTGTCCGAACTGTGTTGCGGCCCGGTTCATGTCGCGCTGCCCGGCATTTTCCTTCAAAATGACTTCGAAGCCCATTTTTTCGAGCTTGCCCGCCATGGCGCGGGCGTCATTGACCGGATTGGGCAGCGGGGCCGTCTTGTAAGAGCTGTTGCCGATGACCAGCGCAATCCGCCGCTCGGCTCCCGTGGGGGCTGCGAGTTCGTTTTGCTGACCAACGCCGATATCGCGGGAAAGAGGTTGCGCCAGGGCTGCGCACGGAATGGCGCAGGCCACGAGAAGAGGAAATATTCGAGACAGACGACTCATTTCTTGGCCCCCTTTTCACCTAAATTGACCACGCGCACCCGCCGATTGACATCGGCCTCGGGATGCTCGGGGTCAAGCAGTCGGGATTCGCCGAACCCCTGAACCTCGATCCTGGCTGGCTTTACGCCAAAGCGCGAAATCAGCTCCTGGCGCACCCGGCCCGCCCGCCTAAGCGATAGCCCCTGATTGAAGCCATCGCTGCCCACGGCATCGGTATGGCCCTCGATCAGAAAACGCTGCCCGGCAAGCCGCTCGTCCTTGAGCGCTCTGCCCAGATTGCCCACCAGCACGGTGCCGTCATTCGTCAACTCCGCCGAATTGAACTCGAAATTGACGACCAGATCAATGGCCGCCGGTTCTTCGGCAGCCTCGGCCGCGTTGATAATGCCACGATCACCGGCCTTGTCCAGTACCAGCGAGCGGCTTTTGGGCATGGCGGAGCTTCTGGAAAGCTTATCCGCGATTTCTCCGCTCGTCGGCTGATCGGCTGCACCTGCCAAGGATACGGCAAGGAAGCTAAGACAGGCTGAAAGTGCCGCCCTTTTTGCGATGGAAGTTGCTATCTCCATGATATTTTGCATTCCAGCACCTTTAAGGTTTTGTCGTTAAACGCAACATTGATGCCGCCACGGCCCCCTGTCCTCTGCCCGCCTGCTGCGACAGAATGGCTTGGCGAAACTCGGTCAGATAGTCACGCTCCGTCTCGGATGCCACGCGGTCAAGCGCCAGCAGCGGCAAGGGAGATGCGATGGCGACCACGACTTCATTGCCGAATCTCGGGCCACCGATGCGCAATTCACCCGCTCCTCCAAGAACCAGACGCGTTCCCGGAGCCAAGGGTTTCTTGCCCGAATCGCGGTAGCGATGAAGATGCACGACTTGCCCGTCCACCTGAATGTAAGAGACGTAAAGATAGCTGGGAAAGTCAGGGGTTGTCACCTCCAGCGAAATCTTCTGGCCCGATTTGAGCGGCTGCTCGGCATTCCCGTCCCTAAGCTTCAGCGAAAGACCCTGCGCTGCGCTCAGCGGAGTGTTGAAGGTCTGGCGGGCCTCGCACAGGGGCCAGGGCTCAACTTGAATATCAAGTTCGGTCTTCTGGCTGCTTGCGCCACTATCCACAAGACTGAAGACGCGGTCGCGATCGGCTTCAGTGGCAACAAATCCGCTGACATGGACGACGCCCCTTTCATCCTTGCTGCTCTCCAGGCCAGCGCATTTCAACTGTTTTCCCAGTTTCTGAATTGCCTCCACCGCCGGAGGAGCCGCAGGCTGCGGCGGAGTCAGATTGGATGCCAAAGGGGCGGGCGCCAGAGGCTCGGGCTCGACCGGCTCGAATTTAACCGGCACGGGCAGAGGCGGTTCGCTGGGCTGAGACTCGGGCTTTGGCGGCAGCCTGAGAACATTGGGCTCCTCAGCGTTGGTGATTTCCACGGTTTCAGAGGACAGAGGCGCTGCAGGCACCTCCTGCGACAGGCGAACCGTATAGGCCTCGGGGACAAGGGCCGAAAAGGTGCGGTAGGAGAGCCAGCCATAACCCTTGTCGCCCCAATCGTCGCCCCAGGAATTGATCAGGCGGAATGAGCGTTTCTGTTCGTCATAGCCCACCAGGACCATGGCGTGCGTATTCTCGTTCCACGTCGTATCATCGAAGGGAGCCTCACCGACATAGGTCTCGAATTTCTTCGTCACATGCATGGCGACCACAACGGGATTGCCGTTGGCGATCTCGCCCTTGATGTCATCCAGCCGCCTTGGATTAACGGTTTTCCAATCATCAATGCGGAAACTGCCCGCCATTTCGACGATTTCCGGCGAGGGGCGCTGATCGCAGGATTTTTCGTTGTAGGAAAAGGCCGTCATCGGCGCAACACCCGTCTTCTTCAGAAAATCGAGCGCGGTCGGCACGGCAAGCCCCTGAGAGCAGGACTTTCCGGGCTCGGTCAGTTGGTTGTAGATGAAGGCGGGACTGAGGGCGGCGGGTGCCACCTTGGGCGATGTGGATAGGCGGTTCGCATAGTAGCTGCGAAGCGCATAGCCGGTTGCCCAGGCAGTGCAGGAGGGCTGATCGCCCTGCTCGCCAGGTGCCGGAAACCAGGCAGACAGATCGGCCCTGGGCGGCAGATAGGCCCGATATGGTTGAATGGTGGGCAGCGACTTGAACTTGGCTGGCGCCAGCAGCACCGCACCCGTGCTTTTTCGCTTTTCCGCCTGGGCCTGAGCTGGCAGGGCAGCAGCCAATGCCAATCCGGCGATCAGGCTTAAGGTCAGGGCACCTTTCGTCATCTGCGTTCCCCACCATGCCCGGTGTTAATTGAGGACTTTGAAGGAAAGGCGCTCGACCGTGCGTCGCCCTTCCTTATCCCTGACCGCAATGTCGATGACATGTTTGCCCACCGGCAGATCGGCGTCCTCGGCCTTGATGCCGTCCTTGGTCAGGTAAGGCAACAGCCGGTCGGTGATATCGAGATCGAAAAGTCCGACATAAGTCACTTTAAGGCTGTTGAGATCGACCTGCGTCTGGCCCTGGGACTGAAAGGTCACCTCGATATTGACCGGCAGCTTGACCTCGGTCACCTTGCCGGGGCTGCGAATTTCCACCTTCGGCCCGCCGGGATCGCTCATCGCGGTGATCATGTCCCTGGAAGGGGCGCCTGCTGCCTGAGTGGCTTCCTCGGGCGTTACCAGCCAATGCTTGGTATCTTCCTTGGCATCAGGCCTGCGATGCAGGAAGTTCAAGCTGACCGTTCTGGCATCGAGGCGCTGGCGCTTCTTTTCGTCGTCGGTTACGGGCGACAAGGCAAAGCCGGTATTTTCCGTAACGCCCACTTCGGTGATTTCCCGGGTGGCCACGGCGGGTGTGCCGCATTTTCCCAAAAGCCCCCCGACATCCGGACCAGCGGCAGCGACCACAATGTCGCGGCTTTGGGTCGATGTTTCGCAAGGCGTCAGAACCAGCTTCAACTGCTCGTTCCCCGACTGGCCCTGAAACTGAAAGGAACCGCTAACCGGAAGCTGGACGGATTGTCCTTGCGCTACGGTCCAGGCTCCCAGATGGGTCTCACGTCCCTCGCTGTTGACATTATAGGCGGCAACCTGGCCAGGCAGATTGCTCATAAAGCGAACGTTGAATTTGTCACCGGTGACAAAGCCGTGCGCGGCGGGATCGACGGCCCTCAAAGCCCCCTCGCCGTCGGCAATCAACACTTCAAAGGCAAGACCGCCATGAACCTCTTCTGCAGCCTTTCCCGAGAAGATGATCGAGCCGTTGGATCTTTCCTTGAAGGAGACATTGCCAAAAAATGCCTCGGGCGGAACCGAGGAATCATTGCCACTCATAAAAGTGTTTTCGAAGACGGAGCCGGCCACATAGCCAATCGCCTTTCCGGCCAAGGGGGCGAGCAGGGTCAGAAACAAGCCTCGCGAGGGGACTTGCTTTTTCTCGGCCTTGTCCTTGGTCAGCGCGGCTGATTTGCTTGCGGGCGCCCCCACTTTTCCCTTTGCCGAGGCGGGAAGACCCGCCGTCAAGATCGCCGTCATTGCAAAGACGGCAGCCACATATTTCAACATCCCCTGGTACCTCCTGCCATTTCACATCGGCAAAACAACTTTGCCTCAATATGACTTTCGCTAGCTGAACGCTAGATGACGAAAAAGGCGAAATTAAGACTGATTCCCTGTGATATGGGTCACAGACAGGGATGTACAAAAAAAGGCCGGGGAAACGCCCGGCCTTTTCTGTCATCGTAACTGGCGGATTAGCCGATCAACTGATTCCACCAGCCTTTGCGACGCGGCTTGGCCGAAGCGTCTTCTTCGGGCGGTGCTGTGTCGGGAGGGGAAGCTTCTGTCACCACCATGGGCATGACGGGTTCCGGACGTAACATGGGCACCGGCGGCTCGTCGCGAATCACGGGCAGCGGCGGCGCGCCTGACGGCGCATCCGCTGACACGGTTTCGGGCTCGAAGGCAGAAGCGGCGGATTCTTCCGAACCCGCTTCCTGCGCTGCACCCGGCTCGCCGTTCTCACGGCCACGCCTGCGCCTTCCGCCGCGACGCCCGCGGCGACGCTTGCGCTTCACGCCATCCTCGCCGGGCTCGCTGGAGGTTGCAGGCCCTTCTTCGCCCTCGCCGTCCTCGTCACCTTCGCTGGGCTCGCCGGATTCGGCAGCGCCTTCCTCGGCTCCTGCCGACGCTTCGGGAGCGTGGCCGTCGGGGCGGCGCCCACGACGGCGCCTGCGGCGCTTGCCGCGCTTGTCGCCGCTCTCGGCCTCGGCCCCCCCGGCCTCGCGGGCGGTCGATTCCTGCCTCTCTTCCTCTTCCTCCTCGTCTTCCTCGATCTCCGGCTCTTCCGCCTCGGGTTCGATCTCGCTAACGCTGGCGGCATGGGTTTCGGAGGAAACCGGGCGCAACAGTCCTTCCTCGCCCTTGACCAGGGGCTTGATACGCTCGATGCGATATTGCGGCGAAACCAGGGTCACATCGCCCGTAACGAACACCTTAAAGCCGTGACGGCCTTCGATATCGGTCAGAGCCTGACGCTTCTGATTAAGAATATAAAGGGCGATTTCGACCGGAACGGCGATGGTGATTTCCGCCGAACGGCGCTTGATGCCCTCTTCCTCGATGACGCGCAGCACATGCATCGCCGTCGATTCAACGGAACGCACATGGCCGGTTCCCATGCATTGCGGGCAAGGCAGAAAACTGGTCTCCATCAGGCTGGGGCGCAGGCGCTGGCGCGACATTTCCAGAAGCCCGAAGGGGCTGATGCGCCCGATCTGAATGCGCGCCCGGTCATTGCGCAGCGCATCCTTCAAACGACGCTCGACATTCTGATTGTTGCGCCGCTCGTCCATGTCGATGAAATCGATGACGACCAGACCGGCCAGATCACGCAAACGAAGCTGGCGGGCGATTTCGTCGGCGGCCTCCAGATTGGTCTTGTAGGCCGTCTCTTCGATGTGCCGCTCTTTCGTCGCCCGACCGGAATTGACGTCGATCGACACCAGGGCCTCGGTCGGATTGATCACGATATAGCCGCCGCTGCGCAACTGCGCCGTGGCGCTGTGCATGGCGTCGAGCTGATTTTCCACCTGAAAACGCTGGAACAAAGGCATCGCCGGGTCTTTGTAAGGCTGTACCTTCTTGGCATGGCTGGGCGTCAGCATGCGCATGAAGTCCTTGGCCATGCGGTAGCCTTCGTCGCCATCAACCAGCACCTCGTCGATGTCGCGGGCGTAGAGGTCGCGGATCGAACGCTTGATCAGATTGGCTTCTTCATAGATCAGCGCGGGCGCCGTGGATTTCAGCGTGAGTTCCCTAATCGAATCCCAGGTGCGCAGAAGATACTCGTAGTCGCGCTTCAGCTCCGCCTTCGAGCGCTCGGAACCAGCCGTGCGCACGATGACCGCCATGCCCTCGGGAATTTCGAGATCGGCCATGATCTTCTTTAAGCGCTTGCGGTCGGCCATATTGGTGATCTTGCGCGAAACGCCGCCGCCCCTGGGCGAGTTGGGCATCAGCACGCAATAGCGCCCGGCCAGCGACAGATAGGTGGTCAGCGCCGCACCCTTGCCGCCGCGCTCCTCTTTGACCACCTGAACCAGCATGATCTGGCGGCGCTTGATGACTTCTTGAATCTTGTATTGGCGGGTAAGCCTCTGGCGGCGGCGGCGCTCGGCCTCCTCCACGCCGTCCTCGCCACCCAGCGTGTCGAGATTTTCCTCGGCTTCACCCTCGTGATGCGCCTCGGCCGCCTCGGCCTGCTGCAAAGCGATCAGCTTTTCGCGGTCGGCGACCGGAATCTGATAATAGTCGGGATGAATTTCGCCAAAAGCCAGGAAACCGTGCCGGTTGCCGCCATATTCGACGAACGCCGCCTGCAGCGAGGGTTCTACGCGAACCACCTTGGCGAGATAGATATTGCCCTTGATCTGCCGCTTAGTCGAGGTTTCGACGTCGAATTCTTCAAGTCGCGTCCCATTCACTACCACCACCCGGGTCTCCTCGGGATGGGTGGAATCGATCAACATACGCTTTGCCATTAACGGGGAATCTCCAGTGAACCGGCAGGCAGGCGATCACGCCCGCAGGCACGGCGGTTGTTGTGGCAAGGCCGGTGCGCGCGCCGAAAGCTCCGCCAATCCGCGTCAACTCGCTGGATGGGAGGAAGGTTGAAATGGGCGGCAAGACAGGCCTCGAAATTCAATGAAAAGATGCGTCCCGCCCTCGTGCATCCGGCCAATACACGGATTTCCTTGAAGAAATCCGCCAGCCTGGGGCTGCCTGCCAACAGCTTAGGACATATCCTAAGCGGGGCGGCCCCACCTTTAGGCAGTAACGGTATTTAACATAACGATCCTGATCGCCTACAGCAACTTTCTTTTACAAGGCGGGGGATCAGGGTTGTCGCCAGGGCGAAAGCGGGGGTATATCTGCCCTCAACGGGCGGATTTGAGCAAGCGATGCGTTTCTGGGCTTCACGTTTTCAAGCATATGCGGCTGTCATTCTGGGCCTTTTGGCCTTTGGGACGGATGTTTTTGCCCAAACCGCCCCGGCAGCCCTGGGTTTTCGGCTAGGCGACCATGGCCAGACGACAAGGCTTGTGCTTGATCTGACCCAGGAAGCCCCCTATCAAGTCCGCACCCTTGCCGGGCCGGATCGAATCGCCATCGACTTCCCGGGGCTGGAATGGCGTCTTGCCACCCCCCTTCCCAAGAAGGGGCTGGGATTGATCCGGTCCGTATATAAGGAGGGAGGGCAGAGTCTTGTTCTGGAGCTGGCCCGCCCGGCCAAACCAACCAAGGTCTTTTACCTAGCACCCGCCCAGGGGACATCCTGGCGCTTTGTCATGGACTTGGAACCTTCCAGCGCCAAGGAAAGCCAGAAGGCCGCCCGGGCCGATCTTCAATCCAAACCCGTTCAGGCCCCTGCCTTGGGCGCCAAGCCCGCCGCCAAGCCGACGGGCCAATCAGCGGCGGCCCCTGCCAGCCCCCCCCCTGTGAAGGCGATTCCGGTGATCGCCCTTGATCCCGGGCACGGCGGGATTGATCCCGGCGCCATCGGGGCCAGCGGGGTCTATGAAAAGAACATCACTCTGGCCATGGCCCGCGAATTGAAAGAACGCATCGAGCAGACGGGGCGTTTCAAGGCCGTGCTGACGCGCGACCGCGATGTTTTCCTGAAGCTGCGAGATCGCGTGGCCAAGGCCCGTGCGGCGGGTGCTGACCTCTTCATTTCGCTGCATGCCGATGCCCATGGGAACGAGCAGCTTTCCGGCCTGTCGGTTTATACTTTGTCCGAAAAGGCCTCGGACGCCGAGGCCGAGCTTCTGGCCGAAAAGGAAAACAAGGCCGACCTGATTGCAGGTATCGACCTGTCCCATGAGGCGCCCGAGGTCGCAAATATCCTGATCGATCTGGCCCAGCGCGAAACCATGAATCTGTCGGCCAGCTTTGCTGGAAAAACGGTGGCCGAATTGGGCCAGCAGGTCAAGCTGCTCTCGAACACGCACCGCTTCGCAGGCTTTGCCGTTCTGAAGGCGCCGGACGTTCCTTCCGTGCTGCTTGAACTGGGCTATCTGTCCAACCCCCGCGAGGAACAGCTTTTGAAGACCGAAGCCTATCGGGCCAAGCTGTCCCTGGCGGTCGTCAAGGGCCTCGACGCCTAGTTCGATCAGCTTCGCAAGGCCAGCCCCCCATGATCCGCCTGCTGCGCCTGCTGGGAATTCTGGTGCTGCTAGTGCTGCTGGGTGGTCTGATGGCCGGAGCGGGCGGGCTGGCCCTGTTCTATCATTATGGCCGCGGCCTGCCCGATTTTGCCCAGTTGGCTGATTATCAGCCCCCGGTTTCAACCCGCATCCATGCCGGAGACGGGCGTCTGCTGACGGAATATGCCATCGAGAAGCGGGCCTTCGTACCCATCGGGGCCATTCCCAAGCGAGTGATCGACGCCTTTCTGTCGGCCGAGGACAAAAGCTTCTACACCCATCCCGGCATTGACCCTCTGGGCATTTTGCGCGCCGTCATCGTCAATGTGAAAAACCTGGGGGGGGCTCGCCGCCCAGTTGGCGCCTCGACCATTACCCAGCAGGTGGCCAAGAATTTCCTGCTGACCAACGAAGTCTCGATCGAGCGCAAGGTCAAGGAAATGATCCTGGCCTTCAGAATCGAGCGCGCATTCACCAAGGATCACATCCTCGAACTTTATATGAACGAGATCTATCTCGGCATCGGCGCTTATGGCGTTGCCGCGGCGGCGCTGCATTATTTCGACAAGCCGCTCGACGAGTTGACCCTGGCTGAGGCGGCCTATCTGGCCGCCCTGCCCAAGGCGCCCAACAACTACCACCCCCAGCGCTTTCCCGATGCCGCCAAGTCACGGCGCGATTGGGTGCTTGAGCGCATGCAAGAAGACGGCGTCATCAGCGCCGCCGAAGCCGAGGCCTCCAAGGCCGAGCGCCTGGTCATGCGCCCCAGGCCCGACGACATCTATGTGCGGGGGGCCGACTGGTTTGCCGAGGAAGTGCGGCGCAGGCTGGCCAAAAGCTATGGCGAGACGACGCTTTACAAAGGGGGGCTTTCGGTCAGGACCAGCCTTGACCCCAGACTGCAAGTCATCGCCGACCGCGTGCTTCGCCAGGGCCTGATCTCTTATGACCGCCGCCACGGATGGCGTGGCCCGCTAGGCCGCGTCCAGCTTGGCGCGGATTGGACGACCCAACTAGCTCAGGTAGCGCCTCCCGGCGGCATCGATCCATGGGAAACCGCCATCGTGCTGGCCGTCGGCGAGAATTACGCCGATATCGGCCTGATCGACGGACAGCGGGGGCGCATTCCCTGGACGGAATTGCATTGGGCGCGCCCCGCCTTGGAAGAGCAGGAAGTGGGGCCTTCCCCCAAACGGGCCTCGGACGTGGTGAAACCGGGCGATGTGGTGGCGGTTGAGCCGGTAAGAGCCAGCGCCGACGGCACGGCCTATCCCGCCCGCAGCTTCGCCCTGCGACAACCCCCCAAGATCGAAGGCGCTCTGGTTGCCATGGACCCCCATACCGGGCGCGTGCTAGCACTTTCGGGCGGATTCGCCTATGCCCGCAGCCAGTTCAACCGGGCCACCCAGGCCATGCGCCAACCCGGATCTTCCTTCAAGCCCTTCATCTATCTGGCCGCACTCGATGCCGGCTATTCCCCCTCGAGCCTGATTCTCGACGCGCCCTTTGTGATGGAGCAGGCCCCGGGCCTTCCCAAATGGAAGCCGCAAAATTACACGGGCGAGTTCTACGGCCCCTCGACCATGCGCACCGGCATCGAGAAATCCAGAAACCTGATGACCGTGCGTCTGGCCCAGGCCATCGGCATGGACAAGGTTGCCGATTATGCCCAGCGCTTCGGCATCACCCCCAACCTGCAACCGGTTCTGTCGATGGCGCTGGGGGCGGGCGAGACCACGGTGCTCAATCTGACCAGCGCCTATGCCATGATCGTCAATGGCGGGCGGCGCGTCACCCCCTCGCTGATCGACCGCGTTCAAGACCGCAATGGCAAAACCGTCTACCGGCACGACAACCGGCGTGGCGATGGCTGTCAGGCCGCCTTTTGGACCAATCAGCCCCCTCCGGTCATTCCCGACTCGCGCGAATTCGTCACCGATCCCTTAAGCGCCTATCAGATGATCTCGATGCTGCAAGGCGTGGTCGAACGCGGCACGGGCGCCATCGTCTCGCAGGTCGGAAAGCCCCTGGCGGGCAAAACCGGAACCTCCAACGATTTCAGAGACGCCTGGTTCATGGGCTTCTCGCCCGATTTCGTGGTGGGCGTCTTTACGGGCTTCGACGATCCGCTGACCCTTGGCAAAAAGGAAACCGGCTCGGCCGTGGCGGCCCCCATCTTTCGCGATTTCATGAAAGAAGCCCTTTCCGACAAGCCCGCCACGCCTTTCCGCATTCCCCCCGGCATTCGTCTGGTGCGAGTCAGCCACGCCACGGGACGTCCGGCGGCACCTGGCGAGAAAGACGCCATTCTGGAGGCCTTCAAGCCCGATCAGGCGCCCGGCGCCGAAGGCAGCGTTCTGGAAGGAGTCGGCATGGCGCCCATGGAAGGCGAAGTTCACGAGGACAACAGTTCCTCAACGCCGACGGCTGGCGGGTTGTATTAAGTCCGTAGCTTTGTTATACCCCCCAGCATGAAAGCCGAAACCGAAGCCCTGGCCCAAAAGATTCAGCAGTCGATGGCACTGCTGAGGAGGCATCTTTGACTGGGATCAAGCCGTCCGCCGTTTGGAAGAACTGAACGCTTCCGCTGAAGACCCCGCCCTTTGGAACGATGCGGCCAAGGCGCAGAAAATC
>JADFZV010000080.1 GCA_015232335.1 Alphaproteobacteria bacterium
GCGTCGTGGGGCCGGACGGACGGCTTATGGGCATCGTGACGGATGGCGATTTACGCCGCCACATGGCCAGCAGCATGCTGGAGCGCACGGCCAAGGAAGTGATGACGCCAAGCCCCAAGACCGTGCGCCCGCAAATGCTGGCCGCCGAGGCGCTGCGCATCATGAATACCAGCGCCATCACCACTTTGTTTGTGGTCGATGACGAGAAGCCCGTCGGCATCTTGCACATTCACGACTGCCTCAGGGCAGGCGTGGCCTAGGGAGGAGGGCGAGGCGATGGTTCACGTCGATAGCCGCATGGCCCTGAAAACGGTGCATCGCTCGCGCGACCTTCTGGCCGCTGGTGACATCAAGGAAGGCGATCCCCGATACACCCGCTTTGTCGGCATGATGAAGGTGCTGCTGCCCGCCGTGGCGGCGCTGGTGCTGGGACTGGTTCTAATCTGGCCGCAAATTGTGGGCCGGGACGAGCGCTTCCGGGTCAGCTTTTCCAATATCAACGCCAAGGATGTCGATACGCTGTCCATGGTCAATGCGCGCTATTTCGGCACCGACACCAACAACCAGCCCTTCAGCGTGACCGCCGACATGGCCAACGAAGCCTCCAGGGGTGCCAAGGCAGTTGAACTGGAATCGCCCAAGGCCGACATCATGACCCATGACGGACAGTGGCTGGCCCTGTCCGCCGACAACGGGCTTTACAGCCAGCCTTCCAGCACGCTGGACCTTTTGGGCAACGTCAATCTGTTCCATGACAAGGGCTATGAGATTCACACCACCAGCGCTCAGGCTGATTTGAAAATGGGCTCGGCTTCGGGCGACGATCCGGTGCGTGGACAAGGCCCCTTCGGCGCGCTGACCGCCGAGGGCTTTCGTTTGTACGACAAGGGCTCGCGCATCGTCTTTATCGGCAAGTCGCATCTTGTTCTCGACCCCAAAGCAGGCATGCCAAAGCGATGAGTCTGGCGGTGCGTGGTCTTTTGTTGCTTGTTCTTTTGGCGCTGCCCCTCGGCAAGGCGCTGTTTGCCGCCGGTCTCGATTTCGCCAGCAACAGCGCCGAGGGCTCGATCGACATCACGTCGGACAATGGCATCGAATGGATGCAGCGCGAGCAGAGATTCATCGCCAGGGGCAATGCCAAGGCCATTCGCAACAATGTGACGGTGCTGGCCGACGAACTGATCGCGCATTACCGGGACCGCAAGGAAGGCGGGGGCACGGAAATCTGGAAGCTAGAGGCGCTGGGGCATGTGCGCATCCACTCTGCCGACACGAAGGTTTTTGGCGACTCGGCCGTCTATGACATTGACAACGTCGTCTTGGTGGTGCGCGGCAAGCCCATGGCCAAGCTGGTTACGCTTACCGATACGGTGACCGCCACCGACAGCCTGGAATATTGGGAAGCCAAGCGCGTGGCCGTTGCCAGGGGCGATGCCTTCATTCAGCACGAGGACAAGCGCCTTAAGGCTGATACGATTACCGCCGACCTCAAGGAAGACAAGAACGGCAAGCTGGAAATCAAGCGGGCCGACGCCTTCGGCAATGTGTTGGTCAGAACGCCCACCGACATCGCCACCGGCGACAAGGGCGTCTATTTCACCGACACGCAACTGGCGACGCTGACCGGCAACGTCAAGATCACCCGAGACAAGAACCAGTTGAATGGCGGCTATGCCGAGGTCAATCTGGCCACCGGAATCAGCCGCCTGTTCCCGGCACCCCCGGGCAATGCCCAAGGGACTCGCGTTCAAGGCATTCTGATGCCGGATGGCGGGCGCAAGAAAAAGTGATGAGCCTCGATCTCGACCAACCTCTGTCGCCAATCAACGTTCCGGGCAAGGCCGCCGGGCGCGGACTGGTGGCGCGCCATATCGGCAAACGTTTCAAACGCCGCCCGGTCTTGCGCGACGTCACCGTGACCGTTCAGCGCGGCGAGGCGGTGGGGCTCTTGGGTCCCAACGGGGCGGGCAAGACCACCTGCTTTTACTGCATCACCGGGCTGATCAGCCCCGATTCCGGCTCGATCGAGCTGGATGGGCAGAACATCACCGATCTTCCCATGTACCGGCGCGCCCGCCTGGGCATCGGCTATCTGCCGCAGGAGGCCTCGATCTTCAGAGGCCTTACGGTTTCCGACAATATCATGGCTGTTCTGGAAGTGACCGAACCCGACGCCCAAAAGCGCGAGCATATGCTAGACGCGCTTTTGAGCGAGTTTTCGGTCAGCCATCTTGCCGACGCGCCAGCCGTAGCACTTTCGGGCGGCGAGCGCAGGCGTGTCGAAATCGCCAGGGCGCTGGCTTCGCGTCCGCATTTCATTCTGCTCGACGAACCCCTGGCTGGCATTGATCCCATCGCCGTTTCCGACATCCGCGATCTGGTGGCGCATCTGAAGGACCGGGGCATCGGCGTCTTGATCACCGACCACAATGTCCGCGAGACGCTGGATATCATCGACCGCGCCTACATTCTGCACGAAGGCCATGTGCTGATGGAAGGCAAGCCCGACGAGATCGTGGCGCACGCCGATGTGCGCCGGGTCTATCTGGGCGAAAAATTCAGTCTGTAAGACCAGCCATGGTTCTCGCCCCCCGCCTTGATCTGCGCCAGTCCCAGACGCTGGTCATGACGCCCCAATTGCAGCAGGCCATCAAGCTTTTGCAACTGAGCAATCTCGAATTGTCGGCCTATGTCGAGCAGGAGCTGGAACAGAACCCGCTGCTGGAGCGCGAGGACAGCGAGAACGATCAAAGGCTGGTCGAGACCGAGAATCGAGGCGATGAGGAGATTCGCCGCGACGTCGAGGTTCCCCTGGTCGATCAGGCGCCGGGATCCGAGGATTCCGCCCTGGATATCGAGGTCGACAACCAGTTCAATCACGACGGCGCTTCCGACAATGTGGACGAAGGCTGGCAGGGTTCCTGGGAGGGCCGCGGCGGGCGCTCCGACTTTCTGGACGATGAGTCCGATTTGGCCCAGACCGTGGCCAGCCAGAAAAGTTTGCGCGATCATCTGATCGACCAGCTTAATCTGGACATCAATGATGCGGGTGATCGCATGATCGGCCTGCATCTCATCGACATGCTGAACGAGGCAGGATGGCTTTCCGGCAATATCGCCGATGTTGCAGCAAGGCTAGATTGCGCGCCCGCCCGTGTCGAGGACGTTCTTTCGCGCCTGCAGGCTTTCGATCCCCCGGGCATCTTCGCTCGCAGCCTAAAGGAATGCCTGGCCCTTCAGTTGAAGGACAAGGACAGGCTGGACCCTGCCATGCAGGCCCTTTTGGACAATCTCGAACTTCTGGCCCGGCGCGACATGACGGGCCTGATGAAAATCTGCGGCATCGATGCCGAAGATCTGGCCGACATGATCGGCGAAATCCGTGCCCTTGATCCCAAGCCTGCCCTGGCCTTCGATCACGAAGTCACGCAGGCCATCGTCCCCGATGTGCTGATGCGCCAAATCAAGGGTGGCGGCTGGATCGTCGAGCTGAACAACGATACGCTGCCCCGCGTTCTGATCAATACGAGATATCACAGCGAAATCAGCAAGCGCGCCAAAAAGCGCGAGGAAAAGCAGTTTATTGCCGAGCGCTTCCAGTCGGCTAACTGGCTGGTCAAAAGCCTGCATCAGCGGGCCACGACCATTCTGAAGGTGGCGACCGAGATCGTGCGCCAGCAGGAGGCTTTCTTCGAACATGGTGTTGCCCACTTAAGGCCCCTGGTCCTGCGCGATATCGCCAATGTCATCGGCATGCATGAAAGCACGGTCAGCCGTGTTACCTCGAACAAATACATGTCGAGCCCGCGCGGCATCTACGAGCTTAAATATTTTTTCACCCAGGCCATCGCCTCGGCCGAGGGTGGCGAGGCCCATTCGGCGGAATCGGTACGCCATCGCATCAAGGAATTAATCGATGCCGAGGCGCCCAAGGACATTCTGTCCGACGACAGGCTGGTTGAAATCCTGAAAAAGGAAGGCATCGATATCGCAAGGCGCACGGTAGCCAAATACAGAGAATCCTTGAAAATCGCCTCGTCCGTG
>JADFZV010000081.1 GCA_015232335.1 Alphaproteobacteria bacterium
AAAAGCAATGCTCCCGCCACCAGACCCGCCAGAAGATCGTCGAGCATGATGCCAAGCCCGCCTTTGACATGCCGATCCGCCCAGCCGATGGGGCCGGGCTTCAGAATGTCAAAGCCCCTGAAAAAGAGAAACCCAATTCCGTAGGCGAGAAAATCGGGAGGGACGACGGCCAGGGTCAGAAGCTGGCCCGCCACCTCGTCGATCACGACCTCGGATGGATCCTCCCTGCCGATGGCCTTTCTGTAGGCTTCCGCCGACCAGACGCCCAACAGGGTCACGGCCAGGGCCGCCAGTAGAACCCCCAGGGGGCCGGACAGGCTCCAGAACAACCAGGCCAGGGGCAGGGCGGCCAGCGATCCCCAGCTTCCCGGGGCGGGCTTCAAACGCCCGATACCGAACCAGGTGGCCAGGATTGCGGTCAAATTCTGAGACATGCGATGAAAGGGCTCGGCTGTAGGGTCTTCTCATTCTACCACAAACGGAAATCGCGTCTATTTAATAGTTAAGATAAGCAACTGCATGCAACACGCTGAATAACAATGAAGTAATTTAATTATTTCACTTTATTACACGTTTCGACATCTTGGCGCTTGCCACCGGGTGCCCGCTTGGCTAGGGTTTCCTGCCTTGGTCTGAAATGGGGACCAGGGACGGCACCTTTGTTAGAGTGTCCGACAAAGAAGAGGCGCCTTGGAAGAAAATCCAAAGCCCCGGTCGGAGGTGCTGAAATGGATCGCGTCGTTATCCGGTGCGGTTCAAATTGAGTGAAGGAAACGGCACTAGGGGAGACTGCCCGCTTCATGTTCGACCCCCAACGATTTGGCAGATCGGAAATGTTCCTGCGCCTTGAGCGCTGGTTTCCCGAGCGGCAGTTGTTGCTGCGCACGGGCGGTTCGGTCAATTGCCTGACCCTAACGCGTTCGCGCCAGATTTTCCTGGCTGCGGCTTCGCTGGGCGTTGGAGCGTGGCTGGTTCTTTCAACCGGTTTTTCCCTGGGCTTTGGCACGTTGATGGCGTTGAAGTCGCATGAACTGTCAGTTCTGACGGTGGAGCGCCTTGCCCTTCAGTCGGAAATCGATGATTTGAAGCGACAGGTCGCGGGCTTGAACGGTGATCTTGAGCATCGCGACGCCAAGACGAAGCGTCTGGCCGACGACAATGTCCTGCTTTCCCGTCAATTGGCTGATGCCAGCGCTTCTTTGGATACGGCCAAAGACACGATCGAGCGCGAGAACAAGGCCAGGGGCGATCTTAGCCGCCAAATGCGCGATCTGCATGTTGATATTGCCAAGGCTCAAGGGTCGTCGGCGGCTTCGGTGATGGATGAGGCGGTACCGCTTCCCGACAGGCTGGCTTCGATGGCCAAGGGTTTGAAGGAGATGATCCAAGCCCGCGATTTCGCCCAAGCCAAGCATCAGGAATATGCCGGCAAGGCCAAGAATCTGGAACTGACGCTGGACGATGTGCGCACGGCGCATGTCAAGCTTCTGCGCCGTTTCGGCGAAGTGGCGCTGGGCAATTCCGGCCAGCTTGAAAAAGCCATTTCCATGACCGGTCTCGACGTCAACCGCATGGTGGTGTCGCATCGCGAGGAATCAGGCCGGGGCGGCCCCTTCATCCCGCTGCCTAAGGACGAGTTTGGAAATTCGGAAATCAGGGCTGATCTTGCCGCCCTCAATCACCGCATCGACCGCTGGGACAGTCTGAACGCCCTTCTGAAGGTGCTGCCCATGGTTTCGCCGGTCGGCGCTTTCTCGCTGAACAGCCCGTTTGGCGCCCGCAACGATCCCATCAACGAGCAAACGGGTATTCACGAAGGCGTTGATATGGGGGCGCCGATGCGCAGCCCGGTCAAGGCTTCGGCCCTGGGGCGCGTCTCCTTTGCGGGCTGGAGCGGGCGCTATGGGCGCATGGTCAAGGTTGATCATGGTCTCGGTGTAGAAACGCGCTATGCACATCTGGATAAAATTATGGTAAAGGTTGGTCAGAAGGTCGGGCCGGACGTTGCGCTGGGCCTTCTTGGCAATACCGGGCGCTCGACGGGCGCCCATCTTCACTACGAGGTCCGGATCGATGACAGACCCCGCGATCCGATGCGGTTCATAAAGGCAGGACGATATGTTCTCAAGGAGCAGCAATAAGACGACCAACGGCTCGGTTCAGGCCAGCCCCGTCTCCCTTCCCTCGGCGAAGTCCAGCGACATGTCAAAACCCGTGCCACCTTCAATCATCAGCGCCGATCTTCGCATGGTGGGCGATCTGCTCAGCAAGGGCGAGATTCATATCGATGGCGCGGTCGAGGGCGATATCCGTTGTCAGGTTCTGGTCATTGGCCAGTCTGGCGCCGTGACCGGCGAAATCATTGCCGATACGGTGCGTGTGCATGGCACGTTGACCGGGCAGATCCGTTCCCGCTCGGTTTTCCTGGCGGCTACGGCGCGCGTGGTGGGTGATGTGTCGCATGAAAGCCTCGCCATCGAGCCCGGCGCTTTCTTGGAAGGCCATTGCGGTCGCATCGACACGGCCAAGCTGGATCAGGAAGATAACCCCGCCGCCATTCCGACCTTGACCTTCGCCTCCTCCGAATTGAAGGCCGCGGCAGGCTGATCTCTTCAAGCCAGCAGGCCCGGAAGTTCTGACAACTGTTGGATCACGGCCTTGATTTGGCCGGGCAGGGGTTCGGGCAGAGCTTTCGTTCGGTTGATCCAGATGGCGGAAAAACCGTTGGCGGCTCCCGCCGAGGCATCCCAGTAATTTCCCGACACGAAAGCCACCTGTTCGGGCGTAACGGCGAAATGCGCTCCCACCAGGGCATAGACCGAGGGATGGGGCTTGTAGATGCGCAAGGGATCGACCGACAGAACCGCATCCAGATAGGGGCCGATGCCCGCACTGGTGACCGCTGCTGCCAGCATGGCTTTCGAGCCGTTGGACAGAATGGCCGTCTTCCGTCCGGTTTGCTTAAGCTTTTCCAGGGTTTGCCGGGCGTCCGGATAGGCATCCAATTCGCGGTAAAGCGCCATCAGGGGCGCTTTCAGTTCACCTGAATCAAGTTCCAGGCTTTCCAAGGCCCAGCCCAAAGCCTGGGCGGTCACTTGTTCGAAATCGGCGAAATCGGCGCGCAGACTGCGTTGCCAGGTATATTCAAGCTGCTTTTGGCGCCAAAGCAGGGCCAGTTCGCTGTCTTTTCCTTTTAGAAACGGGGCCATTCGCCGCACGGCAGCGGCCACGTCGAACAGGGTTCCGTAGGCATCGAAAACAAGAAGCTTGGCCTTGCGAAGACAGTCCAATCAGGGCTCTCCTTGCGGTCGCTTGAGGTCGATCAGCAAGGCCAGGGTAGAGGTTTCAGAGCCCAAGCGGCGCCGATAGACCTGCACACTTTCCATGACGCGCTGAACATAGCCCCGTGTTTCGTTAAAGGGGATCATCTCGACCCAATCCACCACATCGACGTCGGCTTGCCTGGGATCGCCGAAGTCGCGCACCCATTTGGTGACGCGCCCCGGCCCAGCATTATAGCCTGCCAAAGCCATGATGTAGGAGCCCTTGAAGTCGGTCAGCAATCCATCCAGATAGGCCGTCCCCAGACGAATATTGAGGGAGGGGTCGACCAGGCGGGCGGGGCTGTAGCTGATCTTCATCACCTGGGCCTGCCTTTTTGCGGTGGCGGGCATCAATTGCATCAGCCCCCTGGCGCCTGCGGAACTGACCGCTTCGGCATGAAAACCGCTTTCCTGGCGCATCAGGGCTAGCAGCAGGGGTTTTTCCGGGCCGCCCGCCGGAATATCATAGGGCGGCAGCGGCCAGCCGAACTGGCCCAAGGTCACCCCGGCCCGGTCGGCGCGCCTGGCCAGATGCACTGTCAGATCGACGCGGCCTAATTTTCCTGACAATTCAACGGTCATCGATTTCAAGCCGGGGGTGTCTGCCCCATCCAGCAACTTGATCAGGAAGGGCCTGGCCAGGGACGTCGTGCCCGCCTCGGCCATACGTTTCACCACCTCAACCAACTCGTTTTCGGAAAAGCGCTTTTTGTCGTC
>JADFZV010000082.1 GCA_015232335.1 Alphaproteobacteria bacterium
CACGATTTTCAATTCAAGCAGCTTGGCGACAAATGGCCAGTCTTTATCACGACCAGCCGCCAGCTTTGATGCCGCGAGGTCATGGGGTTCCAGGCAATAGCCGATCTTGTTGTTCGTGTTCTCATTCTGAATCCTCACCAAGCGGGTTTCCCAGCCGGAAGGCAGGGTGGCCGTCTCGGGACCTACGCCTTGGGCGTAGTAGCCAAACCGGTCGTGGAACGGCGACAATTCGCCAATCGCTCCATCGATCAAGTCGGCCAACTCCGGTTGGCGCAGAGGATAGACATCTGCTTCCATGGATTGCAGCAGATCCTCGTGGGCATTGGGCACCGCCCCAAGGATCGATTGGCTGCCGACAACCACAAGTTCGTCTTGGTCGGTCACTGCCGCCGATGCACGGATGAGGTGCTCAAGATCCCTACGCCGCATGGCCTGTCTTCCATGACTTCAGAAAGGCAAAGCGCTCCTGATTGGTCAAGATACCCGTGAAGGGGGATGCCTGGCGAAGGGCCGCCGCTCTTTGCGACCGCTCGACGGCAACCGACAGGCAGGCCTCAAGCCCCTCTGTCATCAAGGCTTCCCATTCATCCAGATATGGCTGAGAACTTTGGCAGACGACACCACGCCAACGAGCAAGCGTTGCCCTTGCCTTGTTGAACAGGGCAGGGTTCTGCCTGATCTTTTGCGCAATCAGGAGATGAAGCTCAAGGCTGCGTTCATCGATGTCTTGGTGGTTGTCCATGCGTCAATCCTGCCTTAAACCCCCGAAATCGGCAAGGTCCGAGGCGATAGCTTCCATATCCTTGTCGCTGACATCCCTTGCCTTCATGTATTGCCGCCACGAGGCAACGACATCGACAACCCTATTATATATAGCGCGGGCTTCTTCTTCTCGAAGACCAAAGGATGGGAAGGCCGCCAAGGCGTCTTGCATATCGGGAACGTGGCCGGAGGCCAGGCCGAACACCATCTTGTTGCTTCGGCTGTGCGGCACCAGATCGAACACCGGCGACAACCGCCACTTGCCATCTATGTGCCGGATGAAGGCGTGGTTACGACCGTGGTCGTCTGTATTGCCGATGGCGACGTTGAAAAGCATACGCCGGAACACATCGGGACCAGCATCGGTCTGGCCCAGGCGGCGAGCCGCCGCCGCAAGATCGGCATATTTCTTTCTCAGATAGAACTCATCTGGTGCCGCATCCAATACGCCTTGGGCGGAGAGGTAAGCGAGGCGGTGTTCCCCGTTTGGCGTCTGCACCCGGTCGAAGCGCTCGGTCAGCAAGATGGGCGTCGATCCCAGAAGCACAAGCTGGCGGGCGGGCGTTGGGATGCCGCAAGCCTCGGCCATGTCCAAGCAAGCCGCCTCGACACGGGGATGCTCATAAGCGTCCGATCCGTCGCGCGGCGGGAACTTGGCCACCCACAGTTTTCCAGCCTCGTCGCGATAGCTGGCCTTGGGCCGGGCACCGCCCAGGCTTGAGCCCCGATCCAGCAGCGCCTGCAAATGCTGCGGCAAGGGGTTGCCTTCGTGAAGCGCTTCGGCGGCCTCAAGAAGGTCTTGCAGCGAACGGACCGGGCTTTCGGGAATTCGGCTTCCATCCGGGGCCAAGCGGCAAGGCGATTGCGCCACCTTGCCTTTCACCAGAGGGCCAAAGCCCAGGCACCCAACCTTGTCGTCGCCCGATGCGGCTAAAAATTCGATGATGCCCATCCGTTCGCCCGGGAACTGGGCCAGCAGCACTTGCTGCCCCCAGCCATCGGGGGCCACATCGCGAAAGGCGTAATGGATTTGCCAGCCCTCGCGGCACATCTGCCAATCCTTGAGCAAGGGCAGGTTCAAGGGATCGATGGGAAAGGCGTCGGGATCTTTCAGCCACAAGTCGCCATAGCGGAAACGCGCCCCCCGGGCGTTTGGCGGCCAGTCGGGTCCGATCCTTTCCAAGATGCCAGCGGGTTTGAAAGCCCCCCTCACATGCACATAAACGATAAGGGCCGGGATCATAGATCAAGCCCTTCGATCTTGCTGGGACCAGCCACTCGCTTGGGCCGCTTGCGGGCTTCCAACTCTTCGCCGACCGGATCGGACGCCAGCAACGTCGCCAGCCGCTTCTCCAGGCCCAGCACCCAAAGGGCCGAGGCCAGCACGCCGGAAACCACGGTCGGATCGCCGCGCTCGACCTTGCGATAGGTGGGAAGGCTGACCGAGCAGCGCGCCGCCATATCCTGCGCCCGAATGCCCCGGCGAATGCGGGCAAGCTTGATCGCCGCCCCTATGCTCGAAAGGGCGTCTTTGACGTCTTGGCATGGCGAATTATTCTTCATAATGAAGATATTTTTATCATATCAATATGTTTGTGTAAATATACTTACACAATTTCGCTATGCAATCATGCAATATCGAGGGGCGACCGCAAACCACCTAGTGAAATGGTAATCGCCAATCCGAAGTCATCGTGTCGACGTGAAGGAACTAAGTTGCTGACGATCTTTGCCTATCAGCCATATCCCCCAAAAACTCCGCCACCGAGAACAATTTCTTCGATCTGGCAGAGCACTTGCCGGGTGAGGCGTCGGAAGCGCTGCTCGACTATGCCGCCAATGGCGTTTTGCGTCTGCCTTCCGCCATCGCGGACGATGCCGACCCGTTTGCCCATCCCGATGCCCTGCGCCGCTTCCGGGTGCTGGACAATGTCGAGGAATTGCAGCGCGCCCTCGATTATCCCTGGGAGAAGTGGACAATCTTCCTTCATCCCGCCCAGAAGCAGGTGGTCGAGAAGCGCTATGGTGGACCTGCCCGCATTTCTGGTTCGGCCGGAACGGGCAAGACCATCGTCGCCCTGCATCGCGCCGTCCACCTGGCGCGTAGGAATGCCGGAGCCAAGGTGCTGCTGACCACTTTCTCGGAATCCCTCGCCAAGGCGCTTGAGGTCAAAATTGGCCGACTGACAGGCAACGAGCCGGAGGTTCTTAGCCGTATCACAGTTCGTTCACTTCAAGCGATTGGCCGGGAGCTATATGAAAGCGCCTTTGGGTCGCCAGAGTTTGCAGAAACTGCGCAGATAGCCGATTTGCTGGAGGACATCAGCAAGTCTCTTGGTCTCGATTATTCGCGAAAATTCCTGTTGTCGGAATGGACGGATGTCGTGGATGCCTGGCAGATCGACAGTTGGAAGGGATATCGCGACGTAGCACGGCTGGGCCGCAAGACACGGCTCGGCCCCAAGCAGCGGGAGAACCTGTGGGCGGTGTTCTCGAAGCTTCGTTCCCAGTTGATGGAATTGGGTCTTGTCACTTGGTCGGGTCTTTTTTCCCGACTGTCGGCTCATTTTGTAAATGCTGCGCCTTTCGATTTTGTCGTTATCGACGAGGCTCAGGATGTCGGTGTGGCCGAATTACGCTTTTTGTCCTCGCTGGGGAACAAGAATTCCGAAGGGTTGTTTTTCGCGGGCGATTTGGGCCAGCGGATTTTCCAACAACCATTTTCTTGGCGGTCGCTGGGGGTTGATATTCGCGGGCGCTCGCAGACACTGAAAATCAATTATCGGACCTCGCACCAGATTCGCAG
>JADFZV010000083.1 GCA_015232335.1 Alphaproteobacteria bacterium
AGAGAATACGGACGATGCCTGTTTAGACTGTTCTTCAGGCAATAAGTTCGCCACAGACGGAGGAAGCCAAAAAGCCTTCTCGATGCGATGGGTGTGGGGCGGCGACTTTCTGGCCGGCATTCACCCTGTGTGGCAACGCAATCGTCATTAAGGAAAAATCAGTCAACATCAACCTACAATTTATTTTCACGATTTTATCTTGTCTATATTTGCGCCGCTGAACATAATTGTTTCAGATAAAAGAAAGATTGCGGGGCGGATGTTCAGGCTTCTTCGATATTTCTCGGTCATTAGCGCCGTGGCCGTGACGGTTTCGGCAGCCCTGTTGGTCCAGGCTTACCGCATGGATCAGACGCATGAGCATGTTCAATTGGCCGAGGAAGCCAATCTGCATCTGGCCGAAGTCTTTGCCCGGTCTTTCTGGCCGCAGTTGTTGCCGACCATATCTGCCCTGTCGAAAGAGCCCCCCGAAACCTGGGCTGGTAGTGGCGAACTTCAGGTGCTTGACGCCGCTTTGCGCACCCAGGTCGAAGGCCAGCCGATTTCGAAAATCAAGATATTCAATGACAGCGGCACCATCATCTATTCGCCGGTTACTTCCGAAATCGGTCGTTCGGCCATTGCCGACAAGGCCGTTCAGGAAGCCCTGGCCGGTCGATCCTCCAGTATCCTCTCCTTCAAGGACCGATTCGAAGGTTTCACGGGCGTTGCCAACGACGTGCATGTCGTCGAAACCTACCGACCCATCATCGGTGCCGACGGCCGCACGCAAGGCATCTTCGAGCTGTATTTCGACGTCAGCGCCGCGCGCGAGCGTCTGTCCGGGGCCATGCTCAAGGCCGCAGCGCTCATCCTCGCATGTTTTGCCGCCCTGTACGGCGCTCTGGTGCTGGTTGTCCGCCGGGCCGAGCGCTTGTTGCACAGCCAACAAAGGGCGCTGGCGGAAAATCAGAAACTGCTCAACGAACAAAAGGACATGCTGCATCTGCTGCTGAATACAGCGGGCGAGGCGATCTTAGGGCTTGACGCGCAGGGCCGGGTCACCTTCGTCAATCAGGCCGCCCTTGCTCTGCTGGGTCAAGACGGCGAGGAAATGGTTGGTCGAAAGGTTCATGACCTGATTCATCACGCCCTGACGAGCGAACCGCATAGCAGCGAGGAGTGCGAAGTCCACAAGCTGCTGGCAGGTCCAGACAATGACGAGCATAAGTCCGACCTATTTTGCCGCAGGGACGGCACCAAATTTCCCGCCGAATATGTCATTCGATTGCTTGACTACGGCAGCGGCGGCAAGGGCGCGGTGATGGTTTTCCGCGACGTGTCGATGGCGCAGGAACATGAACGCCATCTGCGCAAGCTGGCGCATTTTGACGCGCTAACGCGTCTGCCCAATCGAATCATGCTGGCCGACAGAATGTGCCAAGCCATTGCCACCAGCCGACGCAGCGGCGAATTCCTGGCCGTGTGCATGCTTGACCTCGATGGCTTCAAAGCGGTGAACGATACCTATGGCCATAAAGCCGGCGACCAGCTGTTGCGCGAGGTTGCAACTCGCCTAGTTGAAAACATCCGTGGCGATGACACGGCGGCGCGCATAGGCGGCGACGAGTTCGCCCTGCTGCTGGGAGGCATTAAGACCGTTCAGGAATGCGAGACTGCGCTTCAACGCATCTTGAAGGCAGTGTCGATGCCTTATTCGGTGACGGGAGCCGTCGTTCAGGTATCGGCCAGCATCGGGGTGACGATCTTTCCCAATGACGGAGTGGATTCCGATCAATTGCTGCGCCATGCCGACCAAGCCATGTACAAGGCCAAACAGTCTGGCAAGAACTGCTTTACTCTGTTCGATCCCGGCGCCGACCAGCGCAGCAAGGCCAATCACGCCACCTTACGCAAGATGGGCGAGGCGCTTGAGGGCGGACAGTTCTTCTTGCTCTATCAGCCGGTGGTGAATTGCCGCAAAGGCCTTGTTCTGGGCGCCGAGGCGCTGATCCGCTGGCGACACCCCCTTCTGGGCGATTTGACGCCGGGCGAGTTCCTGCCCCTGATCGAGCGTGACGACCTGATTATCCACCTGGGCGAAATGGCGATTGCGCAATCCTTGAGCCAAATCGCGCTTTGGCGCCAACAAGGCCTGGAATTGGACGTCGCGGTCAATCTGTCCGCCCGTCAGCTGCACCGCAAGAATTTCATCGAACGCCTGAAAGAGCTGATCCAGCCCTATCCCGGCGAGACCTACCGCCATTTGAAACTTGAAATCGTCGAGAATGCGGCGCTCGAGGACACCAACTCCGTCGCCGATATTCTAAAGGCCTGCAACGAAATGGGCATCCATTTCGCCCTTGATGACTTCGGAACCGGCTTCTCTTCGCTGGTCCATCTCAAGCGCCTGGCGCCAGCGGCGCTGAAGATCGACCAGACATTTGTGGCCGATATGCTGGAAGACTCCGCCAATCTGGCCATCGTCGAGGGCGTCGTGGCCATGGCCATGGCCTTTCAGTGCGATGTCGTGGCCGAAGGCGTCGAGAATATCGACCAGCTCCTGATGCTGCTGGAGCTGGGTTGCGAGACCATGCAAGGCTACGTCCTGTCCCGTCCGCTTCCGCCCGAGGCATTCAGCGCCTGGGCGCGACAATTCAAGCCCGATCCGCGCTGGCAGTTGGCCTCGAATCCGCGCCCCAGCCGCGGAGATTTCCAGTTGTTGCTGGCCGAGGCCAATCACCGGCATTGGGTCGAGCAGCTGATCGATTTTGCAGAAACGGGCAAAAATGGGAATTCCTTGCTGTTGGACCATCGCAGCTGTCACTTCGGCCTCTGGTATTATGGCGAGGGTTTCAGCCGATATGGCGGCTATAGGACCTTCGGAGACATAGAGTCCTTGCACGCTAACTTGCATAAGCTGGGCCAGCGTCTGGTTGGCGAGGTCGAAATGGGTGACCGCGACGCCGTCGTCATCACGCAGGCGGAGCTTGAAAAGGCCCGCGACGGCTTGATCCAGGAACTTCGCCGTGTGCGCGCCGTCCTGCCGCATGCGGGGCACGTCTGAAGACATGAGTGAAACCAGGAAAGGCATACCGGCCATGAATGACGCGAAACTGATTGTATGGAACGAGCAATTGGCGACCGGCAGCGCGGAAATAGACGGTCAGCACCAGATTCTCGTCAATACGCTGAATGAGGCCAATATTCGCCTGACCGACGAAAGTCCCCTGGATCTGCTTGAGCAGATCACCAAGGACCTGCTGAGTTACGCGCTTTA
>JADFZV010000084.1 GCA_015232335.1 Alphaproteobacteria bacterium
AAGGGGCGTTTGAGCGGACAGGCCGCGGATCAACTGCTGGCTCGCGTTGGCGAGGCCCTGCGCGCCAATGCCGTCGATGGCGATTCGGCAACGCAGATCGGTGACGACAAATTCACCCTGGTCCATCAGGCCTCGCTGGACCTGGCGGAACTGACGGCGCAAATTCAAGACCTTGCCAAAGCTGCCGATCCAAAGGGTGATGGCGTCAAAATCGATGCGGCCAGCCTGGACATGGAAGGGGCCGAGACCTTAAGCCAGGAAGACATGGCCAAGGGCCTGCTTTACGCCATGAACAGTTTTCAGCGTGAATCGGGCAAGGGATTCAGCCTGGCCGAACTGTCGACCAATATCACGACCCTGGTCACCAAGGGAGCCGCCGAGGTCAACGGATTCAAACGCATCGTCTCTGAAGGCAAATTCTACGTAGCGCTTCAGCCCATCATCGACATCAAGAATGGCGATGTGCATCATTACGAGGCGCTGTGCCGATTCGATACCTCGGCACCGGGCGAATCGCCCTATCGTTACATCACCTTTGCCGAGGAAACCGGCCTTATTCACGATTTCGATCTGGCCATGGCCAAGAAAGTGGTCGAGTGGCTGTCCAAGATGCCGCGCAACAACAACAAGTATCGCGTGGCGGTGAATATCTCGGGCTTTTCGATCGGCGTTCCGCAATATGTCGAGGCCCTGCACAGGCTGATCAAGGACAATCCCTGGTCACAGGGAAAATTGATGTTCGAGATTACGGAAAGCTCGCGCATGAGCGATCTTGAAGCCGCCAATGCCTTCATTCAGGCCCTGCGCAAGAAGGGCCACCATGTTTGTTTGGATGATTTTGGCGCCGGTGCCGCCAGTTTCCAATATCTGTCGGCCCTGGAAGTGGATGTGGTGAAGATCGACGGTTCTGCGGTCAAGAACGCTCAGAAGGCGCCCAAGGGGCGCGCCTTTCTGTCGGCCTTGACCGAGCTGTGTACCCGTCTGGGGGTGGAAACCATCGCCGAGATGATCGACACGCCGGAAACCCTTTCCTTCGTGCGCGACTGTCGTTGCGATTATGTGCAGGGCTTCCTGTTCGGCAAGCCGTCTGCCAACATTTCCGAATTCAACCCGCTTCCCAACATCAATCTGTTCAAGCGCCGTACTGGCTAGCGGCTTGCGATAAATCCCCCTTCCCTATCTATCAAGTAGAAAATGCGCGACTTCAAGGCTATCCTTGGTCAAACGCACTTGAAAGTTAGATGAGCCTGGGATGGCGAGCAAGCCTCACAATATACTCGATCTTTCCGACCTCACCTTTCTTTTGGTCGAGGACAATCCAAATATGCGCTCTTTGATCAAGGAGTTCCTGCGCTGCTTTGGCGGCAGAAAGTTTCTTGAGGCGGAAGAGGGTGCCGATGGTCTGGCTCTGCTTGAACACAAGGCTGTTGATATCGTGATCACCAATTGGGAGATGCGGCCCATCGACGGATTGGAACTGGTGCGACTGATCCGTCGCCAGCCGGTAGCCGAAAAGCGCAGCGTTCCCATCATCATGGTTTCGGGCTATTCAACCCCGTCCAATGTGCGCTTGGCCCGCGATCAGGGTGTTACCGAGTTTTTGACCAAGCCCATTTCGGCGCGCGAGCTTTACAAGCGAATTGAGAATGTCATTCTGCGACCGCGCCCCTTCATTCGGGCAAAGAATTACATCGGGCCATGTCGTCATCGCCATAACGATAAAGTTTACGAGGGGCGCAAACGGAGAAACATGGATGACGATCTTTTTTCAGCGACGGCATCATAATGAGCGCGCGTGACAAAACACCCAAAAGCGATGTGATCATCGATCCGCCCTCGGAGGCGTTGAAGAAAAAGGCGCCGCTTTCGAAGGTGGATCTGGACGCGGCGCTGAAGAAGGCTGTGGCGGCGGTGGACAAGATCGGTCTTGAATATCCCAAGTTTCTTGCCAGGGATTGCGCCAATCTCAAGCAGATGACGGCAGAGTTCAAGCAAAGCCTGGCCAAGCCGGTGATGGATGATATCCGTTTTCTGGCGCACGACATGAAAGGCCAGGGCGGTCAGTTCGACTACCCATTGGTCACCTCAATCTGTGATTCGCTGCAGAAATATCTGGCGCCCATCGAAGCACCCGCAGCCCGCACGGCCGAGATCGTCGGCATTTATGTCGATGCCGTCTTGTTGGTGGAAAGCAGCAAATTGACCGGAGAGGGCGGCGAAGCGGGCAAGGTATTGCTGGCTAGCTTGTCAAAGCTGAGCGACTGAATTCACATCGAAACAGAAATTCCGGCTTTGCCCACCTCCAGTTTTCCGATCACGGCGGCATCGGCAAAGCCCTCGGCGTGAAAACCAGACAGGACGTCGCTGACACTATCCGGGGCGCAGGCGACCAGTAGGCCACCGCTGGTTTGCGGGTCGGTCAGAAGATTCCTCTGCCAATCCAAGATTCCCGGTTCCAGCGCAATCTGTGCGCCGTAGCTGGACCAGTTGCGAGCTGAGGCCCCGGTGACGATCCCGTTGATGGCGTGCTGGCGCGCCTCGGAAATTAGGGGAACAGCCGCGAAATCGATCCTGGCCGAAAGGCCGCTTCCGCGGCAGATTTCAAAACAGTGGCCGAGCAGGCCGAATCCCGTAACGTCGGTCATGGCGTGGACGTCGTCCAATTCGCCCAGCGACATGCCCACGCTGTTCAGCCGGGTGGTCAACTCGATCATGGCCTGATAGCCGCGAGCAGATAATTCCCCCTTTTTAAGGGCGGCGGACAGAATGCCAATGCCCAGTGGCTTGCCAAGAATCAAGACATCGCCAGCTCTGGCTCTGTCATTGCGCTTAATTTTCGTTTCGTTGACAAGTCCCAAGGCGACAAGTCCGTAAATCGGTTCGACGGAGTCGATGCTGTGTCCGCCCGCCAGCGGAATGCCCGCCGCTTCGCAAGCCATGTGACCGCCGCGCACGATATCGCGGATAACCTGATCCGGAAGCTTGTCGAGCGGCATGGCCAGAAGGGCCAGGGCCAGAATCGGTTTTGCCCCCATGGCATAAATATCGGAAAGGGCGTTGGTGGCGGCGATGCGTCCGAAATCGACGGGATCATCGACGATGGGCATGAAAAAATCGGTAGTGGCCACCAAGGCCATGCCGTTGCCGATGCGATAGACGGCGGCATCGTCGCCATTCTCGATACCGACAAG
>JADFZV010000085.1 GCA_015232335.1 Alphaproteobacteria bacterium
GATTGGATTAACAGGCTTTTTGTAGTGGTGGGCGCTGTAGGATTCGAACCTACGACCCGCTGATTAAGAGTCGCGTACTGCAGCTTTTCACGACCTTGCAGAACCATTTCTACAAGGCCGATAAGTGTAGATTATTAAGGGGTTTTAGCGTATTTTTAGCCCTGGAACTTTGCAACGCATTTCACGGCCAATCACCTAAATCTGATGCCCAATGATGCCCAGGGAGGGGTGATGCCCAAATTAAAATTTAACGATATCGCCGTCAAACGCTTGACAGTCCCCGCGACCGGCAGGGTCGATTATTGGGACACGCTTCTGCCCGGCTTTGGATGCAGGATCAACGAAAGCGGAACCAAAACATGGGTCGTCAACGTAAGAACTTTAAATGAAGGCAAGTGGTCCGCCACTAAAAGAATCAGGGTCGGGCGCTATCCAGATATGACCTTGATTGATGCAAGAAAAGCGGCATCGGCGGCGATGCAGGCGGCCAGAACCGGCCAAGACCCAGGGCAAGTTGCACGACGAAACAAAGAAGAGATTGAGTCGGCAAGCCGCGACATTTTTAAAAATGCAGTGGGGAATTTTCTCCAAATGTATGTTGCCGAGAAGCGGTTAAGCACCCAACGACAATACAGAACTGCCCTACTTGGGCCTGACGTTGCGAACTGGCAAAACCGTCCCATATCCTCGATAACGCGATCGGACATCCGGGATAAACTGGCCGAGATCGCCCGGACAAGACCGATTCTCGCTAACCGATCCCTAGCCTACTGGTCGGTTTTTTTCGGCTGGTGCGTCGAGCAAGACAAAATCGAGATCAACCCTACCAGCGGGGTCAGGAAGCCCAGCGCTGAACGCAGCCGCGAGCGCGTTTTGACTTTTGAAGAGATCGCCGAAATTCTGGCAGCGCTCCGTCCTGACAGCATCCCGCATCAGATGTTCCGCCTTTTGCTCCTGACCGGCCAGCGCAGAGACGAAATCGGTAGCCTAAAATGGTCAGAAATCCACGGACTAGACGGCGCGGAACCTCGAATCGAACTACCGGGGGCGAGGACAAAAAACCATCGACCGCACATAATCCCGCTTTCTAATTCGGCGGCAGAAATTATCAAATCCGCCCCTCGAATCCGGGGGTGCGAGTACGTTTTTTCGACGACCGGAAAAACGCCGATTAGCGGCTACAGTCGCGCTAAATCGGCGCTCGACAAATCGATTTCGACGGACAGAAAACAAGCGGGCCAGAAGGACTTGCAGGCCTGGACGCTGCACGATTTACGCCGGACGTTTGCGACTCACGCCCACGAATCACTAGGCGTCGAGCCACACGTAGTCGAAGCGATTCTCAATCACCTTAGCGGGTCCAAGGCGGGGGTGGCTGGAGTGTACAACCGCGCCACCTATCTTCCGCAGCGGCGAGCGGCTTTACAGGCTTGGGCGTATCGATTAAGCACGCTCATGCCCATGGCCTGCACCAGATCATCGACCGAACGCGTCGAGATGCCCTGGACATAGGCTTCCTGGATCACAGCCGTCAGCGCCTTCTCTGCCATCCGCCGGGGTTCCAGGAATCCCGGGAAGTAACTGCCCTTTCTGAGCTTGGGGATACGCAGCTCCACCGTGCCCGTCCGCGTCTCCCAGGGCCGGTCCCGGTAGCCGTTGCGCTGGTTCATGCGCTCCAGGCTACGTTCGCCGTGCGAAGCCCCCGTTACGCCCTCGACCTCCAGCTCCATCAACCGGTGGGCGGCAAAGCCGATCATCTCGCAGAAGATCGGCATCAGGGGACTTTTCCAGAAGGGTGCGAAGGTTCATCATGTCGGCACCCCTCCGGGGTGGCATGGCTGTGCCTATATCTAACTGATTTATTGATACTTTTTACCTCTTGTCCGCCGCCCATCGGGACAAAATCGGGACAGATCGAAGGGGCGGTTATCGGGACAGGTAATCTCAGATTCCGGCTTAACGCGACGATTAGAACCCGCTCTCCCTCAGCATCACAGCCATGGCATGGCGCAGGGTGGAAAGAAGCAGGGACTGCCTGTCCGCGTCGATGCGCACGGTGCCGCGAATGGCCCTTGGCGGCAGGCTGGCGTTTTCCGTCGGCTTCAAGCGCACCCTGAAAACAGTCTCCCGGGGGATCAAGTTTCCGGTGCTGGGTTCCTCGTCCACCGCCACGCCGCCGCCGTGAACCGAGGCCAGATAGGGCAGCGTCAGACGCTTCTGGCTGCCTGGATCGATAGCTTCGACTTTCGCCTCCAAGTGGGGCAGCGCAGGGTCTTCCGGAATGAAGACAGCGCTGGCGGCCTCAAAGATGCGGCCCATGTCGGACTCGCCGACCATGGCCTCGATCCCGTCGCCTGCAAATCCCGCCAGCAGAAACAGCGGCTCATCCGGCCCTAGCCAGCGCCCTGGAGAAAGGCTGTTGTTGAGGTCGAGGACGCGCGCCGCAAAGGGAGCCACAATCTTTCCCTGCGACAGTAAGGCCTCGACGCCAGTCTCGTCCGCCTTCGATGATTCAAGGCCGCTCTCGGCGACGCGCCGTTCTTCAAGATGGTCTGCGCTGGTTCCGGAACGCTGAAGCCGCCAAGTCATTTCATGGGCGCTTCGCGTCGCCTGATCGCGCTTATGAACCAGATCGGGGGCGTCCAGTTCCAGCAGCAACTGGCCGGGTGCCACATCCTGGCCTTCCTTGACATGCAAGGCGACAACGCGGCTGGCATGCGCCGCATGCATCTGCAGGAAGCTCATGGGGTGAGCGAGCGGCGGGCGTGTAGAGCATTGGGAACGGATCGCAGCGGCGTTCGATATCGATCGCGCCGACCAGACGATGGCGCCATCCGTACACGCCTGCGTGAGCTGTCGGCGGAGCGCCGCCGGTCGGCTATCGGCGTCTTCACGT
>JADFZV010000086.1 GCA_015232335.1 Alphaproteobacteria bacterium
TTCCCGCCGTGATGGGCCGCGTTTGCCCGGCCCCTTGCGAGGATGGTTGCAACAGGAACGAGGTCGAAGATCACGTCGGCATCAATTCGGTCGAGCATTACATCGGCAATTGGGCGCTCGAGAACAAGCTGGCCTTCCCCAAGCCCAGCCAAGAGACTGGCAAGAAGATTGCCGTTATCGGCGGCGGCCCGGCCGGCCTGTCGGCGGCCTATCAGCTTCGCAAGATGGGCCACAGTGTCACCATCTATGATGACCGCGCCGAGTTGGGCGGCATGATGCGTTACGGCATTCCTGGCTATCGCACACCCCGCGACGTGCTGGATGGCGAGATCAGGCGCATTCTCGATCTGGGTGTCGCTACCAAGATGAATTGCCGCGTAGGCCGAGATGTTCAACTGGCCGATTTGGAAAAGAACAACGACGCCATCTTCTGGGCCATCGGCACCCATGCCGGGCGCGGTCTGCCGGTTCCTGGCGCCGATGCACCCAACTGCATTTCGGGTGTGGCTTTCCTTCGCGCCTTCAACGAGGGGCGTTTGAAGTTCGTCACCGGTCGCATCATCGTGGTCGGCGGCGGCGATACCTCGATCGACGTGGCCTCGGTGGCCAGACGCCTGGGACACATCACCCAGGTCCACGACAAGGATCGCGTCGAGCATGTCGTGCTGGGCCAGACAGCGCATGACGTGGCGACAGCTGCCACCCGCGAAGGGGCCAATGTAACGCTGACCTCGCTGTTCCCGGTGGAAAAGATGTTTGCCGCCGAGCGCGAAGTGGAAGACGCCAAGCGCGAAGGTGTGGACATCAAGGGCGGCATCATGCCGCTTGAGGTGCTGAAGGATTCAAGCGGTCGCGCTCGCGCGCTCAAAATGTGCAAATGCACCATGGACGGAATGACGCCGATTCCCCAGGCCGGTACGGAATTCGAGATCGAATGCGATCTCATCGTCTCGGCCATCGGACAGAAGGGCGACATGGAAGGCCTGGAAGCCATGGATAACGGCAAGGGCTTCATCAATGCCGACAAGCATTTCAAGGTGCCCGGCAAGGACAAGCATTTCGTGGGCGGCGACATCGTGCGCCCGCATCTTTTGACCACCGCCATTGGCCACGGCTGGATCGCCTCCGAGAGCATCAACACCTATTTGAAGGGCGAGGAATTCGGCAAGCGCCCCAAGGTTGACGTGCATCACTTCAACCTGATCGACGTATTGCGCAACATGGGGCACGAGCCCGAGGTCTTTTCGGGCGATGGCATGCGCGGTACCTGTGATTCCAAGGTGGCGCTGCATAATTACGAGGATCGTTCGACCAAGGATGTGGTGCCGTCGGACGAATTGTTCCTGGGTCATTTCAGCTATACCAAGCGCAACAAGCGTAACGAGGTTCATATCGCAGCCGATCAGGTGATTGGCAATTTCGACGAACGTTTGAAGACACTGACCGACGCTGAAGTGGTGGCCGAGGCCAAGCGTTGCATGAGCTGCGGCCTGTGCTTCGAATGCGACAACTGCCTGGTCTTCTGTCCGCAGACGGCGGTAAGCCGCACGCCGAAGAACGAGCGGGCGCTTGGGCGCTATGTCTATACCGATTACGCCAAGTGCGTGGGCTGCCATATCTGCATGGACGTCTGCCCCACCGGCTACATCCAGATGGGGTTGGGAGAGTAAGATGCGGCTTTGGGCGGCATTGCTTCTGGCGTTGACGCTATCTTTCCTGGCGGCACCCTCGTTTGCCGGGCCGCCCGAGTTGCCCAAGGCTTCGGGCGAGAAATGCCTGGCCGAGCCTGCCGCCATGCGCCGCACGCACATGACCATGCTGCTGCACCGGCGCGATGCCACCATGCATCAGGGCGTCCGTGCTACGGCCAGCGGCCTGAAAGCCTGCCTTGATTGCCATGCCGTTTCCGGAACCGACGGCCAGCCCGTCGGCATCGACAGCGACAAGCATTTCTGCCGCGTCTGCCATGATTACGCCGCCGTCAGCGTCGATTGCTTCGAGTGCCATAATCCGCGCCCCGAGCCTAAGCGAGTGCAAGCTGCTATGCCCGAGACGGCGCCATCGGAAGAAACCGTTCCCGCCCAGGACACCAAGCCGGAGGGTCCGCAATGAGCGGGTGCAAAATCTCACAAACGCGGCGCGACGTTTTGAAGACTGTTGCCGGAACGGCCGCCCTGCTGGCGCCGGGTGTTTTCCTGGTGGCAGCGCCCGCACCTTCCAAGGCCCGGCCCGAAGACAGCATGGCCCAGCCCAGCGTGCGCTGGGGGCTTCTGATCGACACCAATCGCTGCGATCAGGAATGCACGGCCTGCGTTACGGCTTGCAAGGAAGAGATGCGCCTGCCCAGCCATGGCCGTCCGGCCAGCGATCCCCAATATATCCGCAAGGTGGAACTGGCTGAGCCCAAGACCGGCTTTACCCGTTCGTTGCCCGTGATGTGCCAGCACTGCACCAACCCGCCCTGTGCCGATGTCTGCCCCACCGGCGCCTCTTTCAAGCGCGCCGACGGCATCGTTCTGGTCGATCGCCATATCTGCATCGGCTGCCGCTATTGCATGATGGCTTGCCCCTATAAGGCCCGCTCGTTTGCGCATGAAGCGCAAACCGGACAGGCGCCGCACAATCCCAGGGGCAAGGGCTGCGTCGAGGCCTGCACCTTGTGCGTCCACCGCGTTGATGCGGGAGTCGTTCCCGCCTGCGTCGAGGCCTGCCATGCCAAGGGACGCGGCGCCATGCTGTTTGGCGACTTGATGAATCCCGAACATGCCATCACCCAGGTCGTGGCCCAATATCCCACCAGCCAGATCCGGGCGGACCTGAAGACCGATCCCGGCATCCGCTATCACGGCATCTAGGAG
>JADFZV010000087.1 GCA_015232335.1 Alphaproteobacteria bacterium
GCCAGGCTTGATTCCTCGGCCGCCTCCTTGGCGTTCAGCAAATCCTCTTCGATCTTGCGACGCTCTTCGATCTCCTGCTGCAGGCTTTTCGTGCGTTCCTCGACCATGCGCTCCAGCTCGGTCTCGCGCGTTTTGGCCTCGTCGATCATGCGCTGGGTCTGTTTTCTTAAGAAACGATTGCGCAAGAGGGCTCGAATGCGTCCCTTCAAAATGGCCATGTCGGTGGATTTTCCGACAAAGTCGTCGGCCCCCGATTCCAAGGCACGAATGGCGTTCTCGCGCGATTCATGGGCGCTCATCATCAGAATGACGATGGGCGGGTCCTCGGGCCTGCGCAGAGAAACCAGTCCCTGGCAAACTTCGGTGCCGTCCATGGATGGCATGACCAGATCGACCAGAACGCAGTCATAGCTGTTCTTGCCAGCCAAGACGATTCCTTCAGGCCCGTTGCCCACGGCATCGACGACATATCCTTCCTCGACAAGGGAGCTCTTCAAATATTCGAGATAGGTAGGGCTGTCGTCGATCAGCAGAATCTGCGCTTGGTGGAACAAGGGCTCGCTGGGCCTGATAACGGCCTCGGGCAGGGCCGAGCGGCGCAAAACGCCATGAACCCGCAAGATCAGCATGTTGAAATCATCGGATTTCGCCAGATAATCGTCGGCACCGCTGTCCAGACCGATCAGTTCGGCCGCCGCCGTATCGTCGGCGGTCAACATGATGATAGGCAGGCTTTGCGTCTTCAGGTTCATGCGCACCTGACGGCACAGTTCGACACCGCTGGCACCAGGCAGATGATAGTCGACGATCAGAAGATCGGGCAAAAGCATGTTCAGCGCTTCCAACGCCTGTTCGGCCGAGGTAACGCAGATTGAATCGAAGCCTTCCTGCTCCAAGGCATATTGCAGGCGAATGGCCTGGGTCGGCGAATCCTCAACCACCATAATGCGCTTTGTCATGAGCGGGCTCCAGCCGATGGCTCTTTGATCAGATCGTGAATTCGGGCAGCGATAACATCCAGCGGCAGCAAAGAGCGCACGGCTCCCAGTTTTTCGGCCGCCTGCGGCATGCCGTAAACGACAGCCGTGCTGTGGTCCTCGGCCAGCGTATAGGCACCGGCGCGTCGCATGGCCAACAGCCCCTCGGCGCCGTCATCTCCCATGCCGGTCAGAACGACACCGATGGCATGGCTTCCGTAATCAGCCGCCATCGAATTAAACAACACCGTCGCCGATGGACGTTGTCCCGACACCAGGGGGCCTCGGTTCAGGGCCAAAAGCCCGCCCCTGACCACCAAATGCGTGTTGGCGGGCGGAAGATAGAGCGATCCAGGAAGCGGCTTTTCATTTTCCTGGGCAAAGCAGGATCTAAAAGGCGTCGTCTCGCCCAGCCAGGAAACGAAACCCGGAAGAAAGGAATCTGTCATATGCTGAATCAGCAGGACGGGAAGAGGAAAATTTCTGCCCAATCCGGTCAAAAGCTGGCTGACAGCACTTGGCCCACCGGTGGAAGCGGCAATTCCCAGAATGACTGGGGCTCCCTTATTTCTGAGAGGGGCCTTAGGTGCGTGCGATGGCTTCTCGTAAACATCATCTGCCTCTGGCAGACTGCTGGGAGCAAAATTAAAGCCCCGTCGGCGCGCCTGCTTTAGAACACGCACATCGCTCATGATCACAATCTGGCGGCAGAGATTCTCGGCCATCTCCTGATAGGCCTCGTTCGTAACGCCGACAGGTTTTTCGACCACGGTAAGAGCGCCCGCCTTCAAGGCGTTCATGGCGATGTTCAACTCGTCGCCATCAACATCGGCGGCAACCACAACAATCGGCGTTGGGCGCGTCGCCATGATTTCCAGCGTCGCCTGCAAGCCGTTCATCCCAGGCAGACGTATATCGAGCGAAATGACGTCCGGCTTGACCTTCTCGAGAATATCCAGGGCCTCCTCGGCGCTGGCAACAGCCGCTGCCAATTCAAGGCGATCATCCTGGCCGATGATGTGGCACAGAAGTTCCCGTACCACCAAGGAGTCCTCAACCACCAGAACGCGGATTTTCTTGCGGCTTGGCATGCGGGCCTACAAAATCTGACGAATGGTTTCTAGAAGTTCGTTCTGATCGAACCTCTGTTTGACAAGATAGGCCGCAGCACCCAGCTCGAAGCCGCGCTCGATATCCTCGTTACGCTTCAAAGATGTCACGAGAATGACCGGAATATGAGAAAGTTTCTTGTCGTGCTTCAATTCCTTCAAAAGCGCGAAGCCATCAATGCGCGGCATTTCGACATCCGCCACAATCAGGCTGGCCGGATTGGCCCGAAGCTGAATCAGAGCATCCAATCCATCGACAGCCACCCGGACCTTGTAGCCATGGGCTTCGAGAATGCTTTTTTCCAAGGTTCTGGTGGTCATGGAATCATCGACGACCAGAATTTCCGGCACGGGCGCTTCAGCCGCCTGCTCCATTCTGGAAAGAACAGGAAGGGCCTCGCCCTCCTCCGTGCCGATGATAAGCTCGAAGGCATTCAGCACAATGACGACATGGCCGCCCGCTTGCAAAATGGCACCCGATACAACGCTGCCATGCGGAAGGACAAAACCGACCTCCTTGACCACCGCCTCTGCGACTTCCAGAACGGCATCAACGGCAAGGGCAACGGGACCGCGCGGCGAATTGACGATGACGGCCAGGAAATTTCCATCCTTAAGGCCGACATTGGCGTCATCCAATTTCAAAAGCTCGCCAAGCCCTCGCACGGGAACGTGATTTCCCTCCAGCAGCATCAATGATCGCCCCTCGATTTGCTTGATCTCTGACGAGGCAACGCGACAAACCCGTGAAATGGCTTCCGCTGGCAAGG
>JADFZV010000088.1 GCA_015232335.1 Alphaproteobacteria bacterium
AAGAAAAACAGGAGAGTTGCCGAGCTGAGGAACGGGCTTCAAATCCCTAGGATGAGACGGCATCTCTCCCGCTACCGCTTCCGACAGTGTAGCCGAAACAGCGGGATTCAAGTTACAAGGATGAGGTGAAAACTAAGTCGGCAATCAATCCCAACAAATTCCACTTACAACGTCGCAGCGCCAAGGATATCAATCCACCAACGCCTTCACAGCTTCCCAAGACTCCCGGGAATTAGCCGCGATGAAGACGCCTTCCATGAACACGGGGGCATAGGCCCGGCCATCGGTGAGGGCGGAATAGCCACCCGCCTCGGCATGGATCAGCACACCCGGCGCATGATCCCAGGGCATTAGGCGGGAGAACAGCACGAAATGGCTGGAGCCGTCCAACAGCCCCAGATAATCAAAGGCGGCGCAGCCGGTGCAGCGGCGTCTGGCCACCGCCTGGGTCAACCGGGGCTGCTTGCTCTTGGAATAAAAAGCCCCCGTCATTTCGTTGATCGGGCAAGGGGCGGCGACGGCAAGGCGCTTGCCTGCCATCCAGGCCCCCTCGCCCTTCTTGGCCATGGCCGTGCGGTTGCCCAGGGGATCATGAATCCATCCAGCCAGGGTTTCGCCACGCTTCACCAGGGCTACCATGACGGCGAAGCTGGGATTGCCTTCTGTGAAATTTGCCGTGCCGTCCACGGGATCGATCACCCAGACCGGGGCCTCGCCTTGCAACAGGTCCAATTGCGATTTGTCAGCGGCCACCCCCTCCTCGCCCACCACGCAGGAACCGGGAAGCAGAGCGGTCAGCGCTTCGGTCAGCATCTTTTCCGCTTCCAGGTCGGCGATGGTGACAAAATCGCGGGCCGAGGTCTTGGTGCGCACCTCGCCTTCCTTCAAATTGCGAAAGCGGGGCAGAATGACGGTTTCGGCGACGGTTCGAATGATTTTTGAAACCTGGTCCAGATCAATCATCAATCCTCGCTCCGGGTCGCGCCTTCAAGCGCTGAAGATTGGCTTCATCCAGGCGGACCACGAGATGCGTCTGGGTTTCGTCCTCCTCGCTGCTCATCACCTCGCCATGTTCGTAAAGCCAAGCCAGGCCTGCGCCATCGGCCCGATCTAGCGTAACCTTAATCCGGTTCATCGACTGGGATATCAAGGCGTCTATGCGCTCAAGCAGGGCCTTGCAGCCCTCGCCCGAAAGGGCCGAGACGGCCACTTTTGAAGCCGAGCGGGCCGACAGCGCCAAGGCGCCATCATGCGCTTCCGTCTCCAGCAGATCGATCTTATTCAAGGCCTCGATAATGCGGGCCTGATAGGCGTCGCCTAGCTCCAATTCCTTCAAAACGCTTTCCACATCCGACTTCTGTTCCTCGGTCTCGGCATGGGCCAGATCGCGCACATGCACGATCAAATCCGCTTCCCGCACCTCTTCCAGCGTGGCGCGAAAGGCCGCCACCAATTCATGCGGCAGATCGGAAACGAAGCCCACGGTGTCGGAGAGAATCACCTTGCGCCCCGAAGGAAGCTTAAGGCCGCGCATGGTGGGGTCGAGGGTGGCGAACAACAGGTCTTCGGCAAAAACGTCAGACTTCGTCAACCTATTGAAAAGGGTTGATTTTCCGGCGTTGGTGTAGCCCACCAGAGCGACGATCGGGTAAGGAACCCGCTTGCGCGCCTTTCGATGCAGATCGCGCGTACGCTTGACCTCTTCCAGCTCCTTCTTAAGCCTTGCGATGCGCTCGCCGATCAGGCGCCGGTCGGTTTCGATCTGGGTCTCACCGGGACCGCCCAGGAAGCCGAAGCCGCCGCGCTGGCGTTCCAGATGGGTCCAGGAACGCACCAACCGGCTTTTCTGATAGGTGAGTGCGGCCAGTTCGACCTGAAGCGTGCCTTCTCTGGTGCGGGCCCGGGCGCCGAAGATGTCAAGGATCAGACCGGTGCGGTCGATCACCTTGCAATCCCAGGCTTTTTCAAGATTGCGCTGCTGAATGGGCGAGACCAGCCCATCCACGATAACCAGCCCGATCTCCTTCTCTTCCACCAACTCCTTCAGGCGCAGGACCGTCCCCTCACCCAAAAGCGTGGATGGGCGACGCTTGGACAGCGCAACGGCCTCGGCGGCAACAACAGACAAAGCGATGGCCTGAGCCAGTCCCACGGCCTCGTCAAGGCGTGAGTCGGGGTCGCGCTTGTCCGCTCCTCCCTTCAGATAGGGATGGACGACAAGCGCACGGATGGCTGAGGCCCTGTTGTCAGAGCCTTCGGCCTTGTCGCTCAAAGGGGGCTCACTCGTCGCCGTTTTCCTTGATCGGCGGCTCGAAGAGGGAAATGGGTGTGCCCGGCATCACGGTCGAAATGGCATGCTTGTAGACAAGCTGAGTGTGTCCGTCGCGCCGCAGCAGAACGGAGAAATTGTCGAACCAGGTGACGATGCCTTGCAGTTTCACGCCGTTGACAAGGAAAACGGTGACCGGCGTCTTGTTCTTGCGGATATAGTTCAGAAAAACGTCCTGGACGTTTTGCGATTTTTCCGTGGGCATAGGGATTTTCCTTTAGTTTTGGGCGGTTGCTTTTGTTGTGCCAATCCTGATGCCCACCGGGCATCGAACCTTGTCTTCAGAATTAGCACCAATTTACACGGAAGTCAACATGATCGCATGTCAGGTGGCGCATTCCCTGTTCAACGTGCCCACCAAGATCGCCCGTGTGCGTCATCAGGGCTATCTGCATCCGATGTGGGCCAACCTGTTCTCGCGCGAACATCTGC
>JADFZV010000089.1:0-1008 GCA_015232335.1 Alphaproteobacteria bacterium
TTGCCTGAGGTTGATGTCGGGTGTGTTGGCGAGGGTTTCATTACCTTTCCGGAAATGCTGGCCATGGTCGATGCCAAAAGCCGCGACTGGCACCGCATTGCAGGCACGATATCGCGCAACTCCGAGGGAAAGCCCGTTCTAAGTCCGCAGCGCGCCTTGCTGGAGGACCTGGATGTTCTTCCCTATCCGGCCTGGGACCTGTTTCCTCTGGAGGAAGTTTACTTCAAGAATAGCCAGATGCTTTATTCGCCTGAGGGCATGCTGGCCCAGCGACGCCTGGACATCAATGTCAGCTATGGCTGTTCGATGATCTGCCGATATTGCTACCACCTGGGCATTGCGGGCGACATGCGCTACGAGACCAACCAAGCTGGCGAAATGTCTGTCTCCTTCGACCGCCCCGGCACCTATACGCGAACCATCCGCTATCACAGCCCGGAATACATCGTGCGCATGGTTAAGCACATGCGTGACAAGTACGCCATTGATTACGTCCTCTTCCTGGACGAAAATCTAATGACCATGGACCAGCATTCGGGGCGCACCTGGATGCGAGATATTTGCCGCTTGTGGCACGAATGCGGTTTGGCCCCCAAGCCCCGCTTCGACGAGCAAGGGATCATGAATGGTTGGAATGGCATTCACTGGTCGGGCACCAGTCACGCCACGCTATGCACGAAGGAAATTCTGAAGACTATGCGCGCTGCCGGCTGTTCCCACCTGGTCTACGGCTACGAAAGTTTTGCCCCGCATGTTTTAAAGACTGTCGGCAAGGGCTCGACCCCCGCCACCAATGAGCGCAGCTTCTTTTGGACGCTGGAAGCGGGCATACGCCCGGTGCCAAATGTCATTATTGGCTTCCCGGATGAGGATTTTCAGTCCATCCGCGACAACATGGCCGCCTTCGATCGCCTGGGCATTCAGGTGCGCCCGCATTTCGCTACCGCTTATCCGGGTTCGGAATGGTTCACCGTGCACCGGGCCAGCCTGGAAGCCCAGTATGGAGGC
>JADFZV010000089.1:1073-2639 GCA_015232335.1 Alphaproteobacteria bacterium
GCAAGAATTTTAATGCCGTGGAGCTGATCGGCATAAGAGAGCTGATGAGCGAGGGCAGTTACAGGCTACTTGATTCCTTCGAGGCCGCGTGGAAACGCAGCCATCAGGGCCGATCGCTTGTCTGATTTCAAAGCGTTCAAGGCATCTCACACGGAGGCGGGAACTGTTTTTCTGATTCCCAATGAGCTGTCGCTGCCTAGGCTTTTATGGCATGCCCTGTCGGGAAATCAGCCGGTTCTCTTGCCTTCTGCCGCGATTGTTCCCCGCATGGGAGGACTTGTTTCGCATATGCGCGACTGGTTCATTCGCAGGAACTGGGCCAAGGATGTTTTTGATCGTCATGAATCCTTGCGTCCGCATAGAGACAGCGACTTCTATGCGCTTCGCTCGGATGTTTTTTTGAAGACAGAGCCCTGGCTCGCCGGTTATTTTGACTTTGCCAAGGCAGAGGAGCGATTGGGCGAGGACGCCAGACCCTTTCGCCATCTTGCCTGCCTGTATATCTCAACGCGCTACTCGATCATGCAGATTCTGCACCACCTAAGCCTCCATGACAGAGGCAGCATCGTTGGACTTGAGCCGGAGACGGCAGCTCTGTATCAGGCCTATTATGGCAAAGCCTTGCCCCTGCCCGCCAGAAACGCTGTCCGGCTGACCGTTCTGATCAACACCCTGCTCTGGCTGGCATTCACAGTGGGGGGGGTTTTCTGGCTACTGGCAAGGCTGAGCCGCAAGACTGAGGCACAGACTTGGCATTTGGGCTGCGACTTCGCCGCCGATCCGCGTGATGTTGACCTATGGAAGATGACCATGGGGGCGCGGGCAAGCGAGCTATTGGTTGTGCTGCGCAACAAGACACAGGAAGTGGAGGCGCGCCGTTTGCTGCCGCCATTTTCCTGGACAAGCTTGGATCAAACGAGGATCGGCCTGACTCATGTCCCCGGACTGGTTCTGCTGTTGCTCAAGCGCGCAGCGTCTATTCGGCACCACCTCTCAAGTCTGCCCCCTCCTCTGTTTTACATGGCGGCTGCGCTGCCTTGGCGGCGCGCCCAAATGCGCGCCTTCCTGACAAGAAATCGCTTCCGATATTTCTGGGGCCGCGATGACTATAATGTCGAACATATTTTGCGCGCGCAGGAACTGCGAAAGACGGGCGGCCAGTCTATCGGGATTAATCATGGCATTGACGTATGCAGCCTTGTTTCGCCGCAATGGCGGCACATTGACTTTGACACCTACTTCGTTTTTGGCCGTCATCATTACCAGAAATACTGCAAGCCGGTCTGGCCAGCGGGGATGCACGTGATTCCTGTTGGATCGTTTGGACGACCTGTCCCGCAGGTCATGCTGAGCGACAACAAGGATATTATGGTTCTGGTATCGATTGATCCTGCCAATGCAAAGGTTGTTCAAACGATTCTTGCCTTGTCCGCAGCTTTTCCAGAGCGTCGAATACTGGTCAAGTTGAAGCACCGGCGCGAACAGGTCATCAAGCAGATTGTCGAGCCTCTTGCTGGCGCACCTTCCAATGTCGTTCTCACTGACGGCGATTTCTATGAACTGGTG
>JADFZV010000008.1 GCA_015232335.1 Alphaproteobacteria bacterium
ATGCCGCCTTTGAGCAGGGCGGCGCCGGATTCAGGCCGGGCGGCGGTGGCGGCGGCGGAGCCCATGATTTCGGCGGCGCCGGTTTCGCCGACATCTTCGACGAAATGTTCGGCGATTTCATGGGTGGCGGGCGCCGGGCCAGCGCCCAGCCGGGGCGCGGCCAGGATCTGCGCTACAATATGGATGTCACGCTGGAAGAGGCGCATAAGGGGCTCAACACCTCGGTGCGCGTTCCTTCCTCGGTGCCCTGCGATGCCTGCAAGGGCAGCGGCTCGGCGGGCGGCAACCAGCCCACGGCCTGCGCCACCTGCAACGGCCACGGCAAGGTGCGCGCCACGCAAGGCTTCTTCACCATCGAACGACCCTGTCCGACCTGCCACGGCATGGGCAAGGTGATCAGCGATCCCTGCAAGCCCTGTGCGGGCTCGGGCCGGGTGCGCAAGGAAAAGACCCTGTCGGTCAATATTCCCCCGGGCGTCGAGGATGGTACGCGTATCCGTCTGGCGGGCGAGGGCGAGGCGGGCTTGCGCGGCTCGGCGGCGGGCGATCTGTACATTTTCCTGTCGGTCAAGCCGCATCGCTTCTTTCAGCGCGACGGCGCCAACATCTATTGCCGCGTGCCCATTCCTATGACCACGGCAGCGCTTGGCGGCCAGATCGAGGTGCCTACCATCGATGGCAACCGGGCCAAGGTGACCATCCCCACCGGCACTCAGACCGGACATCAGTTCCGCCTGAAGGCCAAGGGCATGGCGATTCTCAAAAGCCCGGCCAGGGGCGACATGTTCATCCAGGCCATGGTCGAAACCCCGGTCAAGATGACCAAGAAGCAGCAGGACCTCTTGAAGGAATTCGACAAGGAAGGGGCGGGCCAGGATACCAGCCCCGAATCCACCGGCTTCTTCTCCAAGGTCAAGGAGTTGTGGGACGATTTGAAGGAATAGGTGCGCCGATCTTATGCGCATGCTATATGTGGGTCAGGCATGCGCATGACGGATGGGCATCATGAATAACATCAACAAGCTCTACGATCCCAAGGCGGGCAAGAAAGCGGTGAATGTCACCGTGAATCAGGACCTTCTGCGTCAAGCCCGCGAAGCGGGGCTTAATTTGTCGGCCTCGCTGGAAGAAAAGCTGGCCGAAGAGGTGCGCGCCATCCGAAAAGCCCGCTGGCAGGAAGAGAACCGCGACGCCATCGAAGCTTACAACCGCTCTGTCGAGAAAAACGGGCTGTGGAGCGACGGCTACAGGCGGTTCTGATGGCGCAATTCGATCTTTATCTCCCCGGCCGCCCCACACGCGTGGCCTATTTCCTCGATTTGCAGACCGATTTTCTTGACAGCTTGAATACGGTGATCGTGGCGCCTCTGGTGGCAGAAGAGCATGCCGAGATCAAAGGTCACCGCAGTTTGTCGACGCGATTCGTCGTCGAAGGAAAGCCCCATATTCTAGAAGCCGTCCATTTGGCGGCGATTGAAAGGAAGACCCTCGGCCCCAAGGTGGGGTCGCTTGCTGATCAAAGATATGACATTCTGGCGGCGCTGGATTTCATCTTCACGGGGATTTGAGGGCAAACATGAAAATCGGAATCGTCGGCTGCGCTGGAAGAATGGGTCAGATGCTGGTGCGCGAAGTGCTGCAAACCCCAGGGGCGCATCTGGCCGGTGGCACTGAGCGACCAGGCACCGACGCCGTCGGGCGCGATATCGGCGAATTGGTCGGTTTCGGAAAACTGGGCATCGCCGTCTCGGCCAGTGCTGCCGAGATGTTCCAGCATGTCGATGCGGTGATCGATTTCACCGTGCCGCCGGCCAGCGTCGAACATGCGAAGATCGCGGCCAGTCTGGGCAAGGTGCTGATCATCGGCACTACCGGCATGAGCGAGGCCCAATCGCGCCAGGTCGAAGAACAGGCGCAAAAGGCCCGCATCGTGATGGCGCCCAATATGAGCGTGGGCGTCACCCTGGCCGCCGCCCTGGTCGAGCAGGTGGCCCGGGTGCTGGACGACATGTACGACATCGAGATCGTGGAAATGCATCATCGGCACAAGGTGGATGCGCCCTCGGGCACAGCGCTTGGCCTGGGCCGGGCGGCGGCCAAGGGCCGGGGCGTTTCGCTTGATCAGGTGGCCTGCAAATCCAGGGACGGCCAGACCGGCGTGCGCCCTCGTGGTGAGATCGGTTTCGCAACACTCAGGGGCGGCGATGTGGTGGGGGACCACACGGTGCTTTTCGCCGCTGAGGGCGAGCGTTTCGAGATCACCCACAAGGCATCAAGCCGTCAGATCTTCGCCAAGGGCGCCGTGCGGGCCGCCCTGTGGTGCAAGGGCAGGCGCCACGGGCTTTATTCGATGAAGGATGTCTTGGGCTTATGACGCCCAAGAAAGTCCGCGAGCTTTACAGTCGATTGCAGGCGCAAGACCCCGCTCCAAAAAGCGAACTCGATTTCGTCAATCCCTATACGCTGCTGGTGGCCGTGGTGCTGTCGGCCCAGGCGACGGACAAGGGCGTCAACAAGGCCACGGCACCCTTGTTCAAAAAAGTGACGACCCCCGCCCAGATGTTGAAACTGGGGCTGGATGGCTTGAAGGAATATGTAAAGTCGATCGGTCTTTACAACGCCAAATCCGCCAACATCATCGAGCTGTCACGTCTGTTGATCGAACGCCATGGCGGCGAGGTTCCGCGCGACCGAGAAGCACTTCAAGCCCTGCCCGGTGTCGGGCGCAAAACGGCCAATGTGGTGCTGAATGTCGCTTTCGGCGAACCCACCATGGCGGTGGATACGCATGTTTTCCGTGTTGCCAACCGCACCGGATTGGCGACCGGCAAAACGCCCGAAGCGGTCGAGGCGGGGTTGATGAAAATCACGCCGCCTGAATTCATGGATCACGCTCATCACTGGCTGATCCTGCATGGGCGCTATATCTGCAAGGCGCGCCATCCAAGATGTGGTGACTGCCTTATCCGCGATCTGTGCGGGTTCAAAGAGAAGACCTTCCAGAACTGATTCTCCCTGTGATGAAAATCACAGATGACGTGTGACGGTGCGCACTGCGGCGAACCCTGAGTTCCGCCATTCTCCCGTCATCGAAACCAACCCCACTCGGAGAAGTCACCATGTTGAAGAAAACCACTCTGGCCCTGGCCATCGCTCTCGTTCCTTCGTTCGCTTTCGCCGCCGTCGATTCAAGCACGCCGGTTTCCAAGATGCAGAGCCGCCAGGACGTGCGCGCCCAGCTCGTTGCCGAGGGCGTCCTGCACGTCTCTCCTGTCAAGCTCATCCGCAAGGGCGTCTATGAAGCCAAGATTCTGACCCGCGAGCAGGGCTGGACCAAGGTCTATGTTGATGCCCGTAGCGGCCAGCGGATCAACGATTCGCTCATCGCTTTCCGCCGCGCGTAATTCCGGCGGGGTTGGCAGGGAGGCAGGCGGGCTCGTTCCGTCCTGTCTCCCGATCCCCCTCAATCTGCGCCGCTGCCACGGGCCATCTTCAGGAAGGCATCCTCAAGTTTTCGGGTAAAAGCGGCGCCGTCGCAAAGAGGCGAGGCCAGCATGCGCCCGCGCGCTTCCCGGCGCAAAGAGGTGAGCGCCTCAACATCCCCGGCCAGCGCCACGGCCTTTTCCAGATAGGCGTCGGCATTGGCGGCAACCAGATCCGCCATGCCCGCTGCGCGAAGAAAGCTTTCGCTGACCCTGCCCGACCAGCGGTCCGAGCGCAGGGTGATGGTCGGAACGCCCATCCACAGCGCCTCGGCGGTGGTGACGCCGCCACCGAAGGGAAAGGTGTCCAGGGCGATGTCGATCTTGCGGTAGGCCGCCACGAAATCCTGGCGTTGAGCGCGCCCCTCAATAGTCAGACGGGATTTGTCGACTCCCCGCGCCTCAAAGGCGCTCAGAAGTCCGGCCTCTACAGCAGGGGCATCGATCCTCACATATTTCAGCATCAGTCTCGATCCGGGGACGGCCTTCAGAATCCCCGCCCACAGATCGATCACGCCCTCGCAAATCTTGGCGCGGTTGTTGAAGCTGCCGAAGGTGACGAAGCCGTTGGCGATCATGGGCGGCTCGCCCTCGTCCAGATCGAAAGGCGGCGGATCGACACAGAGATAACAGCCGGGAAGGCGCCAGACCTTCTCGGTGAAATAGGCCTCCTCCGCTTCGGGCACCACGGTCGCGTCGGCCAGGACGTAATCCATCTCTTCCAGACCAGTTGTGGCGCAATAGCCCATCCAGGAAACCTGGACGGGGGCCGGACGGTGTGCAAAGACGGGCAGGCGATTGTTTGCGGTGTGCCCCGATAGATCGACCAGCACATCGATCCCATCGCCGTGGATCATCCTTGCCGCCTCGCCGTCGGAAAGGTTGGTGATGTCGCGCCAATGGTTGGCATGGGCGCGCAGGCGCTCGGTCTGCGCGTCGTGCGCTCTCGAATTGTCGTAGCAGAACAGCTCGACCCGCGCCGGATCGTGGAAGGGCAGCACCTTGCCCAGATAGAAACCGACCGGGTGCATGTTGAAGTCGGAGGACACATAGCCGATGCGCAGGCGCCGATTCCCGGCGAATGCGCCAAGTCCGGTTCTGGCCGCATCCGGTCGGGCAAAACATGCTGCGAATCTTTTGCTGGCGGCCAACATGTCGCCCAGTCCCGCCTCTGGGTCATAGCCCAACGCCATTAGAAGATTGCCATGCGCCAGGGCGGTGGACGGAGCCAGGGCAATGGCGCGTTCGCAGAAGGCCGCGGCCTCGCGAGGTCGGCCGCAGCTTGTTAGGACAAGGCTCAGATTGATCAGGGCGTCGATATGATCAGGGTCGATCTCGAGGGCCATACGGCAGGCGCTCTCGGCCTCGTCCGGTCGCTCAAGTTCGTAGAGCGCCAGCCCCAGATTGCAGAAGATCGAGGCGTGGCGGCGACCCATCTGGAGGGCAATCTCGCAGATTTGTCTGGCGGCATCGAACCGGCGCTGGCCGATCAGCAGGGCTCCCAGGCTGATCCGGGATATGTCGAAGGCCGGATCGAATTTAAGTGCCTGGAGATAGGCCGCCTCGGCCACATCAGCCCTTCCCTGACGGGCGCAGGCATTCCCCAAAGCGTGATGTCCGATCGCAGCCTCGGGCTGCAGCGTAACAAGCCATCTCGCCGATGCCTCGGCCAATTGTGGCCTTTCCAGATCCAGCAGGATGGCGCTTTTTCCGAGATGCGCCTCGAACGATCCGGGATCGAGTGCCAAGGCCTCGTCGATGCAGGCCAGGGCCTCGTCGGAACGGTTCAGGGCCTGCAAGAGATTGGCCCGCCCGATCCTGGCTTGCAGAAAAGCCGGATCGCGCTCAATGGCGGCGTCCATCAGGCCGAGGGCGCGGGCCGCATCACCCTCGCCTTTCGCAATCTGGGCTTGCAGAAACAGGCAGCGCGGCCGTTGTGCGGCCCCCTCTGGCACCCTGCCCAGGGCGGCCTTGGCTTCAGCCCGCTGGCCTGCATCAAGCAGGGCCTGGGCGAGATTCTCGAGAATCTCGGGTTGCCCAGGCGACAGCCGGTCTGCGCTCGCAAAGGCTTCGACGGCCTTACCGAACTGTCCCTGTCGGGCCAGGCATGATCCCAGACCCATCAGGGCGCCGGGGTGGCGGGGGCTGAGGGACAGAGTTCTGGCGAAGGCTTGGCGCGCCTCATCGTGGCGGCCCAGCGCGGACAGTGCTAGCCCCCGGTTATAGTGCGCATCCGCGTGATCCGGCCTGGCGCGGACAAGCTTTTCGAAATGGCGCAGGGCCTCCTCAGCCTGACCCTGCATGGCCTGAGCCACGCCCATTGCCATCAGGCAATCCGGATTGGACGGACGCTCCTTGAGAGCCGCTCCTAGAAAAACGGCAGCCTCCTGTGGGCGGCTGAGATGAAGCAGGATGACACCCAGCAGATTATTGGCGTCGGGGTGCCTGGGCGAGCTGCCGAGAATCCGCCGACACAGGGCTTCAGCCTGCGCAAGCTGGCCGGACTGATAAAGCTGAACGGCTGCGGCAAAGGAGGGGTCCGATTTACTCAAGTCAGATCTCGCAAACATTCATAGAATAGAGACGCATCACCCCAACCCGAACCCGTTGTTTTCCCGCGCCAAGGCCGTGGCGAAGGCGAAGTCGGCTTTGTTGGCGGCATGAATGCGGTACAGAATTTCTCCCGCTTCCACCCGGTCGCCCACGCGCTTGAACAGATCAAGCCCCGAGCCCTTGTCCATAGGGGCTCCGGCCAGCCTTGCGATGCGGGCGATGCGGTAGCAGTCGATCGAGGAAACCGTGCCTGCGCGGGTTGCCGGAATCTCCTCGGTGAATTTACCCAGGGCCGAGGGCACATGGCTGGGGCCTTGGGCTGCGATGATGCGCTCCATGGCGGTCAGCGCCCGGCCCGAATCCAGAATCTCGCGGGCGATGGCATAGCCCTGGCCGCCCCTTACCTTGGGATCGAAATCGATCAGCAGGCCCGCCAGTTCCAAGGATTTCTCGCGCAGATCCTGAGGTGCCGCGGGATCGCGCCTTAAGACCTGCATGACGTCCCTAGCTTCCAGCGCCGGGCCGATGCCGTGTCCGATGGGCTGCGAGCCGTCGCTCATGATCACCACCAACTGCATGCCCATGGCGCCGCCCACGAATTCGAACAGTTTTCTTAAACGGATGGCTTCGGTCTGATTGCGTACCTTGGCCGTTGGTCCTACGGGAATGTCGATCAGAAGATGGGTCGAGCCAGCCGCCGCCTTCTTGGCCAGAATCGAGGCCACCATCTGTTCGGGCGTGTCCACGTTCAAGGGCCGCTCGACCGAGATCAGCACATCGTCGGCGGGTGCTAAATTCATATGCCCGCCCCAGACCAGACAGCCCCGTTCGGCCCCTACGATCTCGCGCAGTCGGGGCAGGGGAATATCCACATTGGCCAGCACTTCCATGGTGTCGGCGGTGCCCGAAGGGCTGGTGATGGCGCGCGACGAGCTTTTGGGAATGGGCAATCCGTGCGCGGCTACGATGGGCACCACGATCATCGAGGTGCGGTTGCCGGGCAGGCCGCCTACGCAATGCTTGTCCACCACCACCGGATCGGGCCAGGACAGTCGGGTGCCCGTACCCGCCATGGCCCTGGTCAGGGCCAGCACCTCGCCGGTGGTCATGAATCCGGCCAGCGAGACCAGAAAGGCCGCCAGCTCCATCTGGGAATAGCGATGCGCCGCCACATCCTCGATGATGGCTTTGTAGTCCTGAGGCTCCAGCGTCTGGCCCCTGATCTTGGCGCGCACGGCTTCCAGGCTTTCTGGCGGGCTGGCCTGGCGAATCGAGACCTCGGTTCCTTCGGGCAGACCCATCGAGGCGAAAGCCTGCAGCGACAGGCCCAATTCGTCGGGCCCCACGATCAGGCCGTTTTCCACGACATTGAGGGTGGCCAGGGCATGCTTGCCGTCGGCCATGACCTCGATCTTGGCCAGGGCCTTGAAGCCCTCGGCACGATAAACGGCGCAATCGCGGCTTAGGAAAGCCACATATTCGCGCTGGGTATCGATGGGAACGCGTTTGAGCTTGAGCATCGGTCCAGTATAATCCCTCTTTGGCAGCCCCGCACGATGATCCTCTCAGCCAGCTATCGCACAGACATTCCGGCCTTCTACGGCGATTGGTTCAGAAACCGCCTGAAGGCGGGCTATGTGCGGGTTGAAAACCCCTATGGCGGCAAACCATCCACCCTGTCCCTGCGCAAGCCGGATGTGGATGGATTTGTGTTCTGGACCAGGAACATAGAGCCATTTCTGCCGGTGCTGGACGCGCTTTGCGCACAGGCTTATCCCTTTATCGTCACCCAGACCCTGACCGGCTATCCCAAGGCGCTGGAAGAGAGGGTGGCGGATGCCAACCGAGCGATTCGGGCCATGCGGCAGGTGGCCGAGCGATTCGGCCCCCGGGTCCTGGTCTGGCGTTACGACCCTATTTTGATCACCAGCCTGACCACACCCGAGTGGCATCTTGAGAATTTCGCAGCCCTTGCAAGGGGCTTGCGGGGCGCTTGTGACGAGGTGGTGGTGTCCTTTGCCCAGATTTACCAGAAAACCAGCCGCAATCTGACAGCAGCAGTGCAAAAACACGGTTTTTCCTGGCAGAACCCTGAAAATTCTGCCAAGCGAGCCCTGATCGCCAGGCTGGCCGGAATTGCCGGAGCAGAAGGGATGCGCCTCTCCGTCTGCTGCCAGCCGGAGTTGATCTCTGAAGGTGTCCAACCCGCCCGCTGCATCGATCCAGACCGGCTGAGAGGGATTGCCGGAAGGGAATTTCCCTTTAAGTTCAGGGGCACAAGGCCTGATTGCGGCTGCGCTGAAAGCAGAGACATCGGCGCCTATGACACCTGCCCGCATGGCTGCGCCTATTGCTATGGCGTCAGCAATCGCGCAACGGCGCTTGGGCGGTTCAAGGCGCATGATCCGAACGGTGAATTTTTGATCACGCCTGAAAAGCCGCCTGTTTCATCGACAGCCGATCTCTTCGAATGATATCTTCCCTGCCATGAACAAGATCACCGATCCCAGGGCCATCATCGATCGCAAGTCCTTGATTGCCCGCCTGGAAGCGCTGGCAGGCGATGGCGAGACGGCGCGCGCCAAGCTGCGTCCCAAGGCGCTTGAAATTCTGAAAGAGGCCCTGGCCTCGGGCCGGGCCGAGGTGCGCCAGCGCTTCGAGGACCATAACGCCTCGGGCGCCGATACGGTCAGGGCCAACTGCCATCTGATCGACCAGATCATCCGGGTCATCTATGATTTCGCCGTTCAGTTCGTGCTGCCCCAAGGCGTGCGCACCCAGGGCGAACAGATCGCGATGGCGGCGCAGGGCGGCTATGGAAGGGGCGAGTTGTGCCCGCATTCCGACATCGACCTGTTGTTCCTGCTGCCCACCGCCAAGCCGACGCCTTATGCCGAGCAACTGGTCGAATATATTCTCTACATGCTGTGGGATCTGGGCCTAACCGTGGGCCATGCCACGCGCTCGGTCGACGAATGCCTGCGCCAGGCGCTGAATGATCTCACCATCCGCACGGCACTTTTGGAAGTGCGCTGGTTGTGGGGTGAAAAAGGTTTGGTCGAACAGCTTCAACTGCGCTACCGCTCCGAGATTGCGTTATCCACCGCCGAAACCTTTGCCGAATCCAAGCTGGCCGAACGCGATGCCCGCCACGAGCGCCTGGGCGATTCGCGCTATGTGCTGGAACCCAACATCAAGGAAGGCAAGGGAGGGTTGCGCGATCTGCAAACCTTGCTCTGGATCGCCAAATATCTCTATTACATCGAGGATGTGACCGATCTGGTGCCCCGGGGCGTTTTGTCGGCGGCCGAGGCGCGCAAATTCACCCAGGCCCAGAATTTCCTGTGGACCGTGCGCTGCCATCTGCATTACCTGACGGGGCGCGAGGAAGACCGCCTGACCTTCGACGTGCAGCCCGAGCTGGCTAGGCGCATGAACTATGCCGGGCGCACCGGTGCGCGCTCGGTCGAGCGTTTCATGAAGCATTACTTTCTGATCGCCAAATATGTGGGCGATCTTACCCGCATCGTCTGCGCCATTCTGGAAGAAAGCCACAAGCGCCGCCCCAAGGGCGGGCGGCTTCTGGCGCGGCTGGCCTTCAAGAAGTCGATCGACGGATTCAAGGTCGAGGGCGGGCGCCTTAACGTAACGCATGATGACGATTTCGAGCGCGAACCCATCCGCCTGCTCTCGATTTTCCGCAGAGCCCAGGAAAATGGGCTCGACATTCATCCCAAGGCCCTGGGCTTGATCTCCAAGAATATCCGCGCGGTCGATGCGCTGCGCAATTCGGCCGAAGCCAATGCGATTTTTATTGAAACGCTGTCCAGTCCCAAGGGTGCCGACGAGACGCTGCGCAAGATGAATGAAGCCGGAGTCTTCGGTCGCTTCATTCCTGCCTTCGGGCGCGTGGTGGCGCAGATGCAGTACGACATGTACCATGTCTATACGGTCGACGAGCACACCATCCGCGCGATTGGCATTCTGAACCGCATCGAGCAGGGCGAGTTCAAGACGGAACATCCGGTGGCGCATACGGTCATTCACCAATTATCGTCGCGCCGCGCCCTTTACGCCGCCGCTCTTCTGCACGACATCGCCAAGGGCAAGGGCGGCGATCACTCGGCTCTGGGAGCCGAGATGGCCTTGAAGCTGGGGCCGCGCCTGGGCCTTTTGGACGAGGAAACCGAAACGGTTTCCTGGCTGGTGCGCCATCATCTGCTGATGAGCCAGACCGCCTTCAAGCGCGATATCGACGATCCGAAAACCATTTCCGATTTCATCGAGATCGTGCAATCGCCCGAGCGCCTGAAGCTTTTGCTGATTCTGACCGTGGCCGATATCCGCGCCGTCGGCCCCACCGTCTGGAATAACTGGAAGGCGGGCCTGCTGCGCGAACTCTATTACCGTTCCGAGGAGGCGATCAGTGGAGCACTTTCTCCGGGCGAGGGAAAAAGCGAGCGGGCCGAGGCGGCCAAGAGAACGCTGGCGCAAGCCCTTTCCAAGGATGGCTGGACGCCAGAAGAGATCGAGACTCATCTGGCCAGGGGCTACCAATCCTATTGGCTGTCTTGCGACCTTGAGGATCAGATCGACCATGCGCGCCTGATTCGCGAGGCCGAGGCGAAGAAGCAGGGGCTGACCCTCCGCCTCCATATCGACAAGGCGCATGCCGTCACCGAAGTAACCGTCTATACCGACGATCATCCCGGTCTGTTCTCGCAGATCGCAGGCGCCATGGCGCTTTCGGGGGCCAGCATCGTGGATGCCAAGATCGTGACGCTGGCCAACGGCATGGCGCTCGACAGTTTCGGCGTGCAGGATTCCGAAGGCGGCGCTTTGGAAGCCCCTGATCGGCTGAAGAAGCTGGAAGGCAATCTGGAGCGGGCGCTGACGGGGCGCGTGCGCCTGGCCAAGGAGCTGGCCGCCAAGCGGGGCAGCCTGCCCGCCCGCGCCCGCGCCTTTCGCGTACCCGTGCGCGTCATCCTCGACAACAAGGCCAGCCGCACCCACACGCTGATCGAAGTCAATGGCCGCGACCGGCCGGGATTTCTCTATGACGTCACCTCGGCCATCACCGGCCAGGGCTTGCAGATTTCATCGGCCCATATCTCGACCTATGGCGAGCGCGTGGTTGACGTCTTTTATGTCAAGGACGTCTTCGGCATGAAGGTGGATCACGAGGAAAAACTGAAGCAGTTGAAAAAGGCGCTGGCAGCTGCCGTGTCCGATCCGCTGACGCCGCTCGATCCGGCGCATCCTTCGCCGCCCGGCCCTCCGGCCCGACGTAAATCCGCCCAGGCCCCGGCGGCGGCCTGAGCCATGTCGCTGCAAAAAGCCATCGGCACGGTCGGCTTTTATACGGGTCTCAGCCGCCTCACCGGATTTGCCCGAGACATCCTGACCGCGCAGATTCTGGGGGCGGGCCTGGTCTCGGATGCCTTCTTCGTCGCCTTCAAATTTCCCAATCTGTTTCGTCGTCTGTTTGGTGAGGGCGCCTTCAACGCTGCCTTCGTGCCCCTGTTCGCGCGCGATCTGGAAGGAAAAGGGGGACGCGAAAGGGCCTTGTCCTTCGCGGCTGAGGCTTTAAGCGTCCTGGCCCTAGCTCTTGCCCTTTTCGTCGGATTGTTCGAGCTGATCATGCCTTTGGCGATGTATGTCTTTGCGCCGGGCTTTGTCGCCAATCCTGAAAAGTTCGATCTGGCCATCCTGCTTTCCCGCATCACATTTCCCTATCTGCTGCTGATCTCGCTGGTCTCGCTGCTCTCGGGCGTGCTGAACGCGCTGGGCAAGTTCGCCGCCGCCGCCGCCACCCCGATTCTGCTCAATCTCACCCTGATCGGCGCCTTGCTGCTGCTGGTTCCCCTGACGCCCACGCCTGGCCACGCGCTGGCCATCGGCACCACGTTGGCGGGCCTCTTGCAACTGGCCTGGCTGATCTGGGCCTGCAAGCGCCAAGGCGTCAGGTTCGGCATCCAGCGTCCGCGCCTGACCCCCGAGATCAAGCTTTTGATGCGGCGTATTCTGCCGGGCGCGGTGGGGGCTGGCATCTATCAGCTTAATCTGCTGGTCGATACCATGCTGGCCTCGCTGGTGGCCGAGGGGGCGGTGTCGTATCTTTACTACGCCGACCGGGTTAATCAGTTGCCGCTGGGAATCGTGGGGGCGGCCATCGGCACGGCGCTGTTGCCGATCCTAAGCCGCCACCTGGCCTCGGGCAACGAAGGGGCGGCGCAATCGGCCCAGAACCGTTCGCTGGAATTCGGCCTGCTGATCACCCTGCCCGCCGCCTTCGGCCTGTCAACGCTGGCCCTGCCGATCACCCAGGTTCTGTTCGAGCGAGGCGCCTTTGGTCCCAATGACAGCATCGCCACCGCCAAGGCGCTGGCCGCCTTTTCTCTGGGCCTGCCCGCCTTCGTGCTGATCAAGGGCCTAACCCCCGCCTTCTTCGCCCGCGAAGATACGGCGACACCCGTCAAGATCGCCAGCATCGCCATGCTGGCCAATATCGGCTTTGCCTTTGCCCTGATGCCGTTTCTGGGGGTGGTGGGCATCGCCCTTGCCTCGGCCTGTTCGGCCTGGCTCAATGTCGGCCTTCTGTATCGCAAGGTGCGCAGGCAAGGATGGTTCCTGCCCGATGACCGCCTGAAAAGCCGCGTGCCCCGCATGCTGCTGGCTTCCCTGCTGATGGGAAGTGTGACCTATTGGATCGGAACCATCGCCGATGGCGCCTATTTCATGGGGCAGGTGGTCATGCTGGCTCTGGCCATCGGCGCCGGTCTGGCGGTCTATGCAGCACTGGTGCTGGGACTTCGGGCGGCGTCGCTCAAAGACATCAAACGAGGCGGCAAGGCATGATCATCGGCGTTCCCAAGGAAATCAAAACCCATGAATACCGCGTTGGTCTGGTGCCGGGCTCGGTGCGCGAACTGATTCATCACGGCCACCAGGTGGTGGTGCAAAATGGCGCCGGTTTGGGTGCCGGATTCGACGCCAAGGCCTATATCGAAGTTGGTGCGGAAATTCTGCCGCATGCGCCCGCCGTTTTTGCAAAGGCCGATCTGATCGTTAAGGTCAAGGAGCCGCAGCCCTCGGAGCTTGATCATCTGCGGCCCGGCCAGACCCTGTTCACCTATCTGCATCTGGCCCCCGATCCCAAACAAGCCAAGGGCCTGCTGGCCAATGGGGTAACCGCCATCGCCTATGAAACCGTCACCGACGCCAAGGGCCGCCTGCCTCTGCTGGCTCCCATGAGCGAAGTGGCGGGGCGCATGTCGGTGCAGGCGGGTGCCCATCATCTGGAAAAGGAACAGGGCGGGGCGGGCATTCTGCTGGGTGGCGTGCCCGGCGTTGCGCCGGCGAATGTGGTCGTGCTGGGCGGCGGCGTGGTGGGATCGAACGCGGCCCGCATGGCTATCGGGCTGGGAGCCCGCGTCACCCTGCTCGATACCAGTCTGCCCCGTCTGGCCGAGCTGGACGATCATTTCGGAGCCTCGCTGACCACGGTCTATGCCACGCTGGATGCCGTCGAGCGTCATGTCGTCTCGGCCGATCTGGTCATCGGCGCCGTGCTGGTGCCGGGTGCCGCCGCCCCCAGGCTGATCACCAGGGCCATGCTTGCCAAGATGCGGCCCGGTTCGGTGCTGGTCGATGTCGCCATCGATCAGGGCGGCTGCGCCGAGACCAGCCGTCCCACCACCCATGCCGCTCCCACCTATGTCGAGGAGGGTGTCGTGCATTACTGTGTCGCCAACATGCCGGGTGCAGTGGCCCGCACCTCGGCTCAGGCGCTCAACAACGCCACCCTGCCCTTCGTGCTGGCCCTGGCCGACCATGGCACGAAGACGGCGCTGCTGATGGATCCCCATCTTCTGGCGGGCCTCAATGTTCATCAGGGACGCCTTACCTACGAAGCGGTAGCGCAAGCCTTGTCTTTGCCTTATGTTCCGGCGCGTGAATCTCTAAACCAATAGGTCAGTCATGGACGTCAAGAAGATACCCATCGGATCGAATCCGCCCTACGAAATCAATGTCATCATCGAAATTCCCATGGGCGGCAGCCCGGTGAAATACGAGATGGACAAGGAATCGGGCGCCATCTTCGTCGATCGCTTCCTGCACACGGCGATGTATTACCCGATGAATTACGGCTTCATTCCGCACACGCTAAGCCAAGACGGCGATCCCATCGATGCCGCCGTTTTGGGCAATATCCCGGTGATTCCCGGCGTCGTCATCCGCTCGCGCCCCATCGGTGTGCTGCTGATGGAAGACGAGGGCGGTATCGACGAGAAAATTCTTTGCGTGCCGGTCGACAAGCTGCATCCCTATCATTCCAATGTCGGCTCGTACCGCGATCTTCAGTCGATCATGCTGGAGCAGATCGCCCATTTCTTCGCCCACTACAAGGATCTGGAAAAGGGCAAATGGGTGCAGGTCAAGCGCTGGGGCGAGCCCGAGGAAGCGCTCGATCTCATCCGCCAGGGCATCGAGCGGGCGAAGGCTTAAGGTTGCGTGTCGGCCCGGTTGGACATTCACCAGGGCGACATCACAAGATTGGCGGTGGACGCCATCGTGAACGCCGCCAACGAGTCGCTGCTGGGCGGGGGCGGCGTCGATGGCGCCATTCACCTGGCCGCCGGACCCGGCCTGCTGGAGGAGTGCCGTGGGCTGGGGGGCTGCCCCACCGGCTCCGCCAAAAGCACCAAGGGCTACGGCCTTCCTGCCAAATGGGTGATTCATACCGTGGGCCCGGTCTGGCAGGGCGGTCTTACCGGTGAGGAGGCCCTGCTGGCCTCCTGCTATCGCCGTACCTTGGAAGAGGCGGGCAGGCTTAAGGCCCGCCACATCGCCTTTCCCGGAATCTCGACCGGCGTCTATCGTTTTCCCTTGGAACGCGCCGCCCGCATTGCCGTGGCGACGGTGACGGCTGAGTTGGCGAAATACCCCGATCTCGAACGCGTGATCTTCGTCACCTTCGATGATCACGCCACCGCGCTCTATCGTGCGCTTATTCCATCGCGGGCAGGGTGAAGCTGAACCTGCTGCCATTGCCGGGCTGGCTTTCGACCCAGATGCGGCCCTGGTGCTGCTCGACAATCTTCTTGCACACGGCCAGGCCGATTCCGGCGCCTTCATACTGGCTTGGGGTGTGAAGCTTCTGGAAGATGCGAAAGATGCGCTCGTGCTGCTCGGGTGCGATGCCGATGCCGTTGTCGCTCACCGTTATCACCCACTCGCCACCGGCCCTCTCTGCGCCGATCCGCACCACCGGCGTCTGGTCGGGAGCATGGTACTTCAGCCCGTTCGACACGAGATTCTGGAAAAGACGGACCAATTCGGACCAGTCGCCCATGACGGTGGGCAAAGCAGTTTCGATCTCGATCTGGCCACGACAGGCCTCGATGGTGGCCTTGAGGTTGAGCAGCGCTTCCTGCAAGGTCTGGGCAAGATCGACCCGCTGAAAGGGTTCCCGGGATTGGCCGGTGCGCGAATAATTGAGCAGCCCGCTGATCAGGGCGTCCATGCGCTTGGCGCCGTCGCGCGCGAAGCCAATGAATTCGCGGGCCTCCTGGTCCAGCTTGCCGGCGTACCTCTTCTCCAGCAACGAGACGAAACTGCTGACCATGCGCAAAGGTTCGCGCAGATCGTGCGAGGCGGCATAGGCAAACTGTTCAAGCTCGGCGTTTGAGCGGCGCAACTCCTCTTCCAGGCCCTTGCGCTCGGTAATGTCCTGAACGAAGCCGTAGCAGCGAAGCGGAGAACCCTGGCCGTCGAACTGGCAGTGCCAGCGCTGATGGACGAACTTGACGCGCCCGCCGCCCAGGTCCAGGCGGTGCTCAAAACTGCCGGGCTGTCGCGCTTCGAGCGAATCCCGGAAGGCTTTCTCGAAGGCCTTGCGGTCGTCGGGATGAATTCTTGACGCGAAGGCGTCGGCCGTGATCGTTTCCTGATCTGCATCCCCCTCGAAAATGAAGCGGCATTCCTCTGACCAGGTGAGCTGCCCGGCTTGCATGTCGCGCTCCCAGCTTCCCAGCAGGGCCAGCCGCTGCGCCTCGTCCAGTTGCTGCTTCTTCTGGCGCAGCAAAGCTTGTGAATATTTGACATATCCCAGATAGCCCCAGGAGGCCGCCAGAACGATGATCACCAGGATGCCCAGGCCCACGGCCAGCGGAAGCAGAAGCCGGGTGTCATGATCGATCTCGTCCAGCTTGCCGATGGGGCGAAAGACGGTGAGGGAAAGGGGGAAGCTTTCGAGGTTTCTGGATGACATCACCATGGGACCCTTCTGATCCTCAAGGCGCACCAGCCCCCGCGACTCTCCCCCCTTCCAGGGAGCGACGGACAGGGGCTGGAAATCGGTTCTTCCGTACTGTTGCCTGCGTTCAGCCTCGCTTAGGGCCATGACGGAGGCACCGGGCAGCAGCCGCATTTCCAGGTTTCTGTCGGAGGCGGCGATGATCACGCCGTTTGCATCGGCCAGAACAGCCTCGGCCTGATCGATCCAGGGATAGAGCGAAGAAGTGTCTATCTTGGTGAGAATGAAGCCGCAGAACCGGCCTTCCAGCAGAATTGGCGCCGAAAAATAAAGGCCACCGATCTTGGTTGTCCTGCCGAAGGCGTACTGGAATCCCACGCGCCCCGCCTTGGCTTCGCGGTAATACTGACGGTCGGCGTAATGAACACCGAGCGGGCTGACTAAGGTGCGGGACCGAGCGGCTGCGATGCCGAAGCCCCAGGCATCGCCCATCCACAAGGCGTTCAGCCCCAGATGTTCCTCGGCCACCTCAAGGAAGCGGTTGACCGGCTCTGATTCGGGTCCGACCGGATGCTGGCGCTGGCAATGGCCTGCCGCCAGCTTGCGCACCAGGCTTTCCTCGGCCAGGGTGATCGCTATGCCGCGGCGCAGGCTCAGATTGTGGTCGATGCCGATGGCGATGCCGGTGCTTAAGGTTTCAGCGCTTTTGATATCGTCGCTGACCGCTTCGTTGAAATGCCAGGCGCGATAAAGAGTCACCGCATACAGGGCCGCAATGGTCCAGAGCAGGCAAAGAAATAGGGAAACAAAAACCGGGCGCCGGAAAGGCGAAGGGAAAAAAGTGCCGTTTTTACCCGAAGGGTTCATGATCCGTGTTCTCGGAGAATGCCGGGATAATCATAATCAAACTTGCACGACTTTTACATGAAATTAAGTTGGTTATAGTTTTGGCTTTCTGTAACTGTTTCACTTCTAATGAAGTGGGTTACGCCTTTTTGAAGTGCGGCAGATAGACCGTAAAGCGCGAGCCGGTGCCAGGTATGCTGTCGATCTGCAAAGCACCCCGGTGGCGGTTCACGATATGCTTGACGGTGGCAAGACCCAGGCCCGTTCCGCCCATGGCGCGCGAGCGCGCCGTGTCCACCCGGTAGAAGCGTTCGGTCAGGCGGGGCAGATGCTCCTTGTCGATCCCCTCGCCCTCGTCCTCGACCGTGACGGCGACGCAATCCCGGCGCGCCTCGGCGCCCATGGTCATCGGCCCCTTGTCGATCAGGCGCGCTTCGATGGTGACGGCGCCGCCCTTGCGTCCGTATTTGATCGCATTATCGATCAGGTTCTGAAACACCTGCATCAGTTCGTCGCCGTCGCCGGTGACATGGGGCAGGTCGGGGGCGATCTTCAAAAGCAGCGTCTCGTCCCTGGTCTTGGCCGCCAGTTGCAGCCCATCCGCTACGCTTGACAGCAAGTCGGCCAGATTGACCCCATCCGTAGGCGGCGTCAGTTCGTTCAGCTCGACCCGGGAAAGCGACAGCAAATCCTGAACCAGACGCGACATGCGTGTGGTCTGCTCGTGCATGATGGCCAAAAACTTCTCATGCGCCTCGGCATCGTTCCTGGCCGGTCCCTGCAAGGTCTCGATGAAGCCCGAAAGCGTGGCCAAGGGCGTGCGCAATTCGTGGCTGGCATTGGCCACGAAATCGGCCCGCATCTGCTCGATGCGCTTTAGGGCCGAGATGTCGTGAAAGGTCAGCAGCGCCTTGGCGTCGTCAAGCGCTTTGACCGGCAGGGGCTCGATGCGGGCCAGAAAGATGCGGTGAACGGCGCCGGGCGACTCGAAGGAGACTTCCTGGCCCGGTCCTTGGTTCAAGACAGTGTCCACGGCGTCCAGCACCTCAGGGTCGCGCAGGAACTGGGCTAGGTCGCGGCCCTTGAGATCGCGCCCGAACAATTTGCGCGCCGTCAGATTGGCCCTGACCACGCGCCGCTTGTCATCCAGCAGCAGCAGGGGATCGGGCAGACAATCCAGCACGGTCTCGTGCGATCCCGCCACGGCGTACTGCAAGCGAAGCTCGCGGCTCCAATTGGCGCGCAGGCGCATCAGGTCTGCCGCCAGATCCGATGCCCAGCCCCCGGGGCGGATCAGCGGCGGCTTTGCTTGCCCGTCGTCATAGGAGCGGACCAGCGCCTCGGCGGCCATGAGGTCGGCGAGATGACGACGGATGAGAAGAAGCAGGACCAGAAAGACGAACAGGCCGCCCGCCGCCGCTACGCCTGGATGAATCTGGTGCAGGACGGCCAGCAGGATCAGAAGAATCAGCGCAGGCGCCGCCAGCAGAAGGGCGGCTTGCAGATCTCTGCCGGGGGAACTCGTCGAGGGCCTAGTCGAGGGCATCATGCGCGGCCAGCAGCGCCATATGCAGAATGTCGGTGACCGTGGCGTCCATGGGCACGATCTGGGCGGGCTTGGCCAGGCCGGTCAGCACCGGGCCGATGACGGTGCCGCCGCCCAGTTTCTGCATCAGCTTGGAGGAGATGGCGGCGCTATAAAGCCCCGGCATGATCAGCACATTGGCCGGTCCGGTCAGACGGCAGAAGGGATAGTGCTTCATCATCTCGGGGTCGAGTGCCACGTCGGCGGCCATCTCGCCGTCATATTCGAAATCGGCCCCTTCCTTGTCCAGCAACGCCACTGCCTCGCGCACGCGCTCGGCCTGGGCCGATGGCGGATTGCCGAAATTGGAATAGGAAAGCAGGGCCAGGCGGGGTTCATGGCCCCAGCGCCGGGCCTGGGCGGCCGTCTGGCGGGCGATATGGGCGATCACCCGGGAGTCGGGTGTCTCGTGGACGGCGGTGTCGGCGATGAAGACCGTACGCCCGCGGGCCAGCAGCAGGGTCGTGCCGAAGACCAACTCGCCGGGATTGGGATCGATGACGCGGGTGATTTCCTCGAAGGCGACGGCATAGCTGCGCGTTAGCCCGGTGACCAGGGCGTCGGCATCGCCCGCCGCCACCATCAGGGCGGCGAAGATGTTGCGCTCGAGATTGACCATGCGCACGGCATCGCGCTTCAACATGCCCCGGCGCTGCATGCGCTCGTACAGGCAAGAAGCATAGAAGGCGTTGCGATCCGACAGACGGGCGTTCAGAATCTCCAGCTCTTCGGCGCCGTGCAGGCCCAGCTGGCGGATGGTTTCCGAAACGCGCTCCTCGCGCCCGATCAGAACGGGGGTGCCGTAGCCCGCATGCAAAAAGGCAAGGGCTGCGCGGATGCTTTTTTCTTCCTCGCCCTCGGCGAAGACGACGCGCTTGGGATTGGCCCGCACTTTTTCCGCGATGGCTTCCAGGGTCGCTGCGGTGGGATCAAGCCTGGCCGACAGGGTTTTGACATAGGCCGCCAGATCGACGATGGGGCGGCGCGCCACGCCCGACTCCATCGCCGCCCGGGCCACGGCCACGGGAATCGCTGCGATCAGGCGCGGATCGAAGGGAACCGGAATGATATAATCGGGGCCGAAGCGCAGCTTGCGCCCGGAATAGGCGGCGTCCACCTCGTCGGGCACGTCCTCGCGGGCCAGGGCGGCGATGGCCTTGGCGGCTGCGATTTTCATGTCCTCGTTGATGGTGCGGGCGCGCACGTCCAAAGCACCTCGGAAGATGTAGGGAAAGCCCAGGACATTGTTGATCTGGTTGGGATAGTCCGAGCGCCCGGTGGCGATGATGGCGTCGGGACAGGCGGCCCGGGCCTCCTCGGGCGTGATTTCGGGATCGGGATTGGCCATGGCGAACAGAATGGGCTTGGGGGCCATGGCCTTGACCATGGCCTGCGTCACGCAGCCCTTGACCGAGAGGCCCAGAAAAACGTCGGCACCCTCCAGGGCTTGTTCCAGCGTGCGGGCCTTGGTGGGCACGGCATGGGCGCTTTTCCATTGGTTCATGCCCTCGGTGCGGCCCTGATAGACCACGCCCTTGGTGTCGCACAGAAGGGCGTTGTTATGGGGCAGGCCCAGCGCCTTGATCAGCTCCAGGCAGGCGATTCCGGCAGCACCCGCCCCGTTCACCACCAGCTTGACGGTCTTGATGTCGCGCCCCGTGAGGTCCAGCGCGTTCAAAAGACCGGCCGCCGCAATGATGGCCGTGCCGTGCTGGTCGTCGTGGAAGACCGGAATATCCATCAATTCCCGCAACCGGCTTTCGATGACGAAGCATTCCGGCGCCTTGATGTCTTCCAGATTGATGCCGCCGAAGGTGGGGCCGAGATAGCGCACGCAATTGACGAATTCGTCGATATCCCTTGTATCGACCTCAAGATCGATGCCGTCGATGTCGGCAAAGCGCTTGAACAGCACCGCCTTGCCTTCCATGACCGGCTTTCCGGCCAGCGCCCCCAGATCGCCCAGGCCCAGCACCGCCGTGCCGTTCGAGATGATGGCGACCAGATTGCCCTTGGCCGTGTAGTCATAGGCCAGATCAGGGTCTTTGGCGATGCGCAGGCAAGGGGCGGCCACGCCGGGTGAATAGGCCAGCGACAGATCGCGCTGGGTGTTCAAGGGCTTGGTGGGGGCAATCTCCAGCTTTCCGGGCTTGCCCTGCGCATGCATGAGCAGGGATTCGCGGTCCAGGCTGGTTTCGCCCTCGTCCATGTCAGGCCTCTTTGCGCTCGACCAGATGCAGATTGGTAACCTGTTGCCCCTCAAGAATGGCCCGCGCCCGGCCTTCTCGCAGATCGTCTTGGACCGAGACCCACAAGATAACCGATCCCGCCTCGAGGGCGCGCTCGAATTCCTTGGAATTAGGGGTGGCGGTCACCTCGTCGAAGAATTCCTTGAGGGCGGCGGCGCCAACGCCTGCGGCCACCACGCCAGCCAGGGCGGCACCCACAGGTCCGGCAGCCAGGGCGATCAGTCCGGCTGCCACCAGGGGGCCTTCATATTTCATTTCGCCGACCAGTCCGATCAGGTGCTTGCGCCAGTCGGTCCCTTCGGGGCGGGCCGCTTCGAGCGAGCTGTGCGAGGCCAGGACGGACAGGTCAGCGCGATCAAAGCCAGCTTTCAGCAGGGCCTCGACGGCGGATTCGAATTTTGTCCTGTCGGCCAGAATGCCGACCAGTTCGCGAGATCGATGATGGGGGGACAAGGGCAATTCCTTAACCAAGGGGGAAGACGAGACCATTCTGCCTTAAGATCGGCGAATTGGGCAAGAAAGCTTGAGGTCTCCTAATTTTAACGTTTCAGGTCGCGATAAAAATTCTCGTGCGTTCCGACGAGAAGAAGAAGACGGGTCGCAGGATCGTATTCGTAGGCCAGCAGAAAGCGCTGGGCCACGCATTGGAATTTATAGACATAGACACCCGCCAGATCGCCCTTCTTCGCTTCGCATAGAGCGGATCGGCTGCAATCGGAGCCGTCATCAGACTTCGATTGCTGGCGTGAATACGCTCTACTAATTTGTTTTAGCGAACGATTCACATTTAACTCGGATTCACTTGAGTGAATCCGAGTTAAATGATCGTGCGCTAGGGTGGGCTCGGCGGCGATGGCGGCCACGGCATCATCGACAGCGGCTTTTTGGTTGGGATGCAGACGCTTGTAGGCACGGTGAAATCCGCTTGTCTGCAGAATTTCAACCACGCTTTCTGGCCTTTCCCTCGGGAATGAAGGGTGTTGCCAGCTCCCGCTCTTCGGCCCTTGCGATCAAGAGATCGCGCACGAAATCTACCGGCAGATCGGGATTGTCCAGTGCTGCCTTTCCGACTTTCGCCCAGAATTCGATCTGTCCGGAAATGGTGCGGCATTCCGCCTTGGCGTTCGCCTTGGCGTTCGCATAAAGCTCGTTGTCGATGCGGACTGGCATACCCATGGCACAACCTTGCTACAATCTGCTACTTTCGTAGTATAGCTTGTCCCCCCCCAGGATCAAGCTCCATGGATTCATAAAGCCTTGGCCTTGCCGCCTCATCGGTGCAAGATGTTTCCATGCTGACTCCGATGAAAGTTTTATTTCTCCTTCTGCTGGTTGCCGCCGCCTGGTACGGCTTCAAGCTGGTCGACCGGCGCAATAAATTGCGCGAGGAACTGGCCGGGCGCATGGCAGAAGCCGTGAAAAGAGCCCAGTCTCCCAGCCAGAGCCCGACCGTCCAGGCGGACGATCTGGCCGCCTGCCCGGCCTGCGGCACCTATGGCGTGCCGGGGCGCATCAAGAATTGCGGACGTTCCGACTGTCCATATCCCGGTTGACCAAAGCCCCCCCCCTTGGGTAGCTTGGCGCCCATCGGCTCACCCCCCGCCTTAGGGTTTCATGTCCAGCAAGAAAACCAGCTTCCAGGATCTGATCCTGACCCTTCAGGCCTTCTGGGCCGGGCAGGGCTGTGTGATCCTGCAGCCCTATGACATGGAAGTGGGGGCGGGCACCTTTCATCCCGCCACGACGCTGAGGGCCTTGGGCAAGAAACCCTGGAAGGCGGCCTATGTGCAGCCCTCGCGCCGCCCCGCCGACGGGCGTTACGGCGAGAATCCCAACCGGCTGCAGCATTACTATCAGTTCCAGGTTATTTTGAAGCCAAGCCCGGCCAACACCCAGGCCCTGTATCTGGAAAGCCTGAAGCAACTGGGCATCGATCCCATGAAGCATGATATTCGCTTCGTCGAGGACGACTGGGAAAGCCCGACGCTGGGGGCCTGGGGGCTGGGTTGGGAGGTCTGGTGCGACGGCATGGAAGTCACCCAGCTTACCTATTTTCAGCAGGTTGGCGGGATCGAATGCAACCCCGTCGCGGCCGAGCTGACCTATGGGCTTGAGCGTCTGGCCATGTATATCCAGGGCGTCGAGAATGTCTTCGATCTCGATTTCAACGGACAGGGTGTTACCTACCGCGACGTGTTCCATCAGGCCGAAGTGGAATATTCGGCCCATAATTTCGAACATGCCGGAACGGATATGCTGCTGCGCCATTTCGAAGATGCCGAGACCGAATGCAAGGCGCTGCTGGCGCAGAATCTGGCTCTGCCCGCCTATGACCAGTGCATCAAGGCCAGCCACCGCTTCAATCTGCTGGATGCCAGGGGGGTGATCAGCGTGGCCGAGCGTCAGGCCTATATCGGGCGTGTGCGCGCTCTCGCCAAGGCCTGCTGCGAAGGCTGGCTGAAAAGCCAGGGGGAGCTTTAGATGCCCGAGCTTCTTTTGGAACTTCTGAGTGAGGAAATTCCCGCCCGCATGCAAGAGGAAGCGGCCAGAAGCCTGGCCGCGGGCGTGATGGCGGGCCTCAATGCCAACGGCCTGGGCGTGGGCGACCACGACATCGAATTCTTCGCCACCCCCCGCCGTCTGGTCCTGGTCGTGCATAACCTGCCGCACAACCAGCCCGACGTGAAGGAAGAGCGCAAGGGTCCGCGCGTTGGCGCCCCCCAGCCAGCCATCGACGGATTCTTAAAGGCCGCAGGCCTCTCCTCGCTGGACCAATGCGTCAAGCAAGATACCGGCAAGGGCGAATTCTGGATCGCCAACATCGAGAAGAAGGGCCGCAGAACGAAATATGTTCTGGTCGATCTTCTGCAATCGGCGATTTGCGGTTTCGCCTGGCCGAAATCCATGCGCTGGTCGGATTATTCCTTCCGCTGGGTGCGCCCGCTGCACAATATCCTGGCGGTTTTCGACGGTTTGGCGATTCCCCTGGTCATCGAGCGGCGCGGCGAAAACCGGCCCTATGATCCCCAGACGCTCGAACAGCCGGGCGCTCTGACGGCGGAACAAACAGCGCAAGCCGGCATTTTGCAGGCCAATGCCCAAACCTGCGGGCATCGCTTTCTGGCGCCCGAGACTTTTCAGGTGCGCGACGCCAAGGATTATCTGAACCGATTGAAATCAGTCTATGTGGTGCTGGATTCCCTGGAACGCAAACGCATCATCACCAAGCAGCTTGAACATCTGGCCGAGGCCGAGGGGTTGAGCCTGCGCCCTGACAAGGGCCTGCTGGACGAAGTGGCGGGTCTGGTCGAATGGCCGGTGGTGTTGATGGGTCGCATCGACGAGACATTCATGGATGTGCCGCCCGAGGTGCTGATCACCTCGATGCGCAGCCATCAGAAGTATTTTTCGCTGACCAGGCCCGACGGGTCGTTGGCGCCCCGCTTCGCCCTGGTCTCCAACATGATCGCCGAGGACAAGGGCAAGGCCATCGTGGCCGGCAACGAGCGTGTGCTTCGGGCCAGGCTTTCGGATGCCAAATTCTTCTGGGACCAAGACCGGAAGGTGGCGCTGGAATCGCGCCTGCCCAAGCTGGCGGAACGTGTTTTCTACAAGGGCCTCGGCACCATGCAAGACAAGGCCGAGCGTCTGGGACGCTTGGCCCAGGCCTTGGCCGTCTTCATTCCCGGCTGCGACGCGGGTCTTGCCGCAAGGGCGGGCCGTCTGGCCAAGGCCGATTTGTCGTCGGGCATGGTGGGCGAGTTTCCCGAGCTTCAAGGCGTTATGGGCCGCTATTACGCCCAGAATGACGGCGAGGACGCCAGCCTCGCCCAGGCGATTGCCGATCATTACGCGCCGGCTGGGCCGAATGACCGCTGCCCGACCGACGCCGTTTCCATCGCCGTCGCCCTGGCCGACAAGCTGGATACGTTGGTTGGCTTCTTTGCCATCGATGAAAAGCCCACAGGTTCCAAGGACCCGTTTGCGCTACGCAGGGCCGCCCTGGGCGTTATTCGCCTGATCATCGACAACAAGCTGCGCCTGCCCTTGAACGCCGCCTTCATGCTGGCGGGCAATCAATATGGCGAGGCTTTGGACGAAAGTGCGTTGAAATCCGCCTATGCCGATCTGCCGGGCTTTTTCGCTGACCGGCTGAAGGTGCATCTGAAGGAGCAGAAGGTCCGCCACGATCTGGTTGATGCCGTTTTCTCAAGCGGCAACGAGGATGATCTGGTCCGCCTGCTGGCCCGTGTGGGCGCTTTGCAGGCCTTTTTGTCCCAGGAGGACGGGGCCAATTTGTTGACCGGCTACAAAAGAGCGGCCAACATTCTGAAAATTGAGGAAAAGAAGGACAATAAGGGCTATAGTGAGCCTGTCGTTTCGAGCAGGCTTCAAGAAACCGAGGAAAAGGCTCTGGCAGAGGCTTTGGGCCATGCCCAGGCCCCGATCAGCCAGGCCTTGAAAGCCGAGGATTTCATCGGCGCGATGCGTGCGATGGCTGGCCTTCGCCAGCCGGTGGACGCTTTTTTCGACCGGGTTACGGTAAACTCGGACGATCAGGAACTTCGAGCCAACCGTCTGCGGCTTTTGGCCGCCATTCGGGAAGCCATGGATCAGGTAGCGGATTTTTCAAAGATCGAGGGGTGAACAGCCATGACGAAATGGGTCTACACGTTCGGCGGAGGCAGCGCCGAAGGGCGCACCGACATGAAGAACCTTCTGGGCGGCAAGGGGGCCAATCTGGCCGAGATGGCCGGTCTGGGCCTGCCGGTGCCTCCGGGCTTCACCATCACGACAGAAGTCTGCACCTACTACTACGCCAACAAGGAAACCTATCCGTCCGATCTTGACGCTCAGGTCACGGCGGGTCTTTCCTATATCGAAAAGATCGTCGGCGCCAAGTTCGGCGATCCGGTCAACCCGCTTCTGGTCTCGGTGCGCTCAGGCGCTAGGGCCTCGATGCCGGGCATGATGGACACCGTGCTCAATCTGGGCCTGAACGACATCACCGTGGCGGGCTTGGCCAAGCGCGCGGGCGATGAGCGCTTCGCCTTCGACAGCTATCGGCGCTTCATTCAGATGTATTGCAACGTCGTTTTGGAAATCTCTTCGCATAATTTCGAGGAGATTCTGGAACATGTGAAAGAAGACAAGGGCTATCGCCTGGATACCGATCTGACCGCCGACGACTGGAAGAAGGTGGTCGAGCTTTACAAGAAAAAGGTTCAGGAAAAGCTGGGCAAGCCCTTTCCTCAGGACCCCAAGCAGCAATTGCAGGGCGCCATCGGCGCCGTCTTCGGCTCCTGGATGAACAAGCGCGCCTGCACCTATCGCAATCTGCATGACATTCCCGAATCCTGGGGCACGGCGGTCAATGTTCAGGCCATGGTGTTCGGCAACATGGGCAATGAATCGGCGACCGGCGTGTGCTTTACGCGCAATCCCTCGACCGGTGAAAATCTGTTCTACGGCGAGTTCCTGATCAACGCCCAGGGCGAGGACGTGGTGGCGGGCATCCGCACGCCGCAGCAGATCACGCTGGCCGGCAAGCAGGCCCAAAAAAGCGACCTGCCTGCCATGGAAGAGGTGATGCCCACCTTGTTCAACGAGCTGAACGATGTGCGCCTGAAGCTGGAAAAGCATTACCGCGACATGCAGGACATGGAATTCACCATCCAGCAGAACAAGCTGTGGATGCTGCAGACCCGCAATGGCAAGCGCACTGCCAAGGCGGCCCTTCGCGTCGCTGTCGAGATGGCCAACGAGGGCCTGATCACCAAGGAAGAAGCGATCAAGCGGGTCGAGCCTCAGGCGCTGGATCAGCTTTTGCATCCGACACTCGATCCCAAGGCCAAGCGCGATGTGCTGGGCCGTGGCCTGCCCGCTTCGCCGGGTGCGGCTTCGGGCAAGGTGGTTTTCTCGGCCGACGAGGCCGAGACCTGGGTCGGCAAGGGCGAAAAGGTCATCCTGGTCCGCGTCGAGACCAGTCCTGAGGATATCGGCGGCATGCATGTCGCCCAGGGCATTCTGACCACCAGAGGCGGCATGACCAGCCACGCCGCCGTCGTCGCGCGCGGCATGGGCAGGCCCTGCGTTGCGGGCTGCGGCGAGTTGCGCGTCGATTATGCCGCAAAGACCTTCAAGGCGGGGGCGCGCCTGGTCAAAGAGGGCGACGTGATCACCATCGACGGTTCGTCGGGCGAAGTGATGATGGGCGAGGTGCCGACCATCCAGCCGGAACTGACCGGCGATTTCGGCAGGCTGATGGAATGGGCCGACGCCGTGCGCAAGCTCAAGGTGCGGGCCAATGCCGAGACGCCCCTGGATGCCAGCACGGCCCGCAAGTTCGGGGCCGAAGGCATCGGGCTTTGCCGTACCGAACACATGTTCTTCGATCCCAAGCGCATTATCGCCATCCGCGAAATGATCCTGGCCGACAACGAGACGGGACGCAGGTCCGCCCTGGCCAAGTTGATTCCCTTCCAGCGCCAGGATTTCATCGATCTCTTCACCATCATGCGGGGCCTGCCCGTCACCATCCGTCTGCTCGATCCGCCTCTGCACGAATTCCTGCCCCAGGGCGAGGCCGAGGTGGCGGATGTGGCCAAGGAAGCGGGCGTCGATGTGGCGACCGTGAAGGCACGTTCGGCGGCGCTGCATGAAGCCAATCCCATGCTGGGCCATCGCGGCTGTCGTTTGGGTGTCACCTATCCGGAAATCTACGAGATGCAGGCCCAGGCCATTTTCGAAGCCGCAGTCGACGTGTCGAAGAGCGGCGAGCCGGTGGTGCCCGAGATCATGATTCCGCTGGTCAGCACCAAGAAGGAACTCGATCTTATGAAGGCCTCGGTCGACAAGATGGCCCAGGAAGTCTTCGCCAAGGCGGGCAAGACCCTGGTCTATCACGTCGGCACCATGATCGAATTGCCGAGAGCCGCCCTGCAGGCCGGGTCGATCGCCGAAACGGCTGAATTCTTCAGCTTCGGCACCAACGATCTGACGCAGACCACGCTGGGCATGTCGCGCGATGATTCAGGCCCCTTCCTGGAAGTCTATCGCGCCAAGGGCATCTACGAACAGGACCCCTTCGCCTCGCTGGATGTGGAGGGCGTGGGCGAGCTGATCAAGATCGCCAAGGAGCGCGGACGCAAGACCCGGCCCGACATCAAGCTGGGAATCTGCGGCGAGCATGGCGGCGATCCGGCCTCGATTCACTTCTGCCAGAAGGTGGGACTGGATTACGTGTCCTGTTCGCCTTACCGCGTGCCCATCGCGCGTCTGGCTGCCGCTCAGGCGGCTCTGGGATCGCACGAGGACCGCACGGCGTAATTTATATTGTCCCTCAGGCACCGGGCGGGTTGGAAAACCCGCTTTCGGTCGCCTGATGGGCGGCGCAAAAATGAATTGAAAAAATTTCGAGGAAACCGCCATGGGAAATGACTGCATTTTTTGCAAGATCGTCGAGGGGGTCATTCCCAGCTTCAAGATCTACGAAGACGAAAACACGCTGGCCTTCATGGACATCAATCCGGTCAATCCCGGCCATTGTCTGGTGGTGCCCAAGAACCACGCGCCCAACCTGTTCGAATCCGAGCCCGAGGACCTAGCCAATACCATGACGACGGTGCGCAAGGTGGCCCGGGCGGTGCAGCAGGTAGCCAAGCCCTATGGGCTCAATCTGCTGCAGGCCAATGGTGCGGGTGCCGCGCAATCGGTCTTCCATTTGCATTTCCATATCATCCCGCGTGGGCGCGACGACGATCTACGCATGAATTGGGGCTTGAAGTCCGGCAACAAGGACGAGATCGCCGCCCTGGCCGCCAAGATCAAGGCCGCAGTCGAGGATTAGCGGGCTTCTAGCAACCCATTCTGACCTCATCCCCACCCTTCGAGACGCTTCGCTCCTCAGGGTGAGGATTATTTGAGGTCAATGAGTTGCCTCATCCAGAGGAAGCCGCGAAGCGGCTGTCTCGAAGGATGAGGCGTAAGGAGCCGACCTATTCCGCAGGCTCTAGCGCATGATCGTTAAACTCCAAGTCACTCGGGTGACCCGGAGTTAAACGTGAATCGGCAGCTCAAAACAAATTGCTAGAGCGGATTCACGCCTTCAATCGGAGCCGGGAAGCGGCTCCGATTTCAGACGACCCGCTCTAGGCGGCATCCTCAGCCTTGGGCAGCACCATCCAGGCGCAGACTTCGGGCGTCAGCGTCTTGCCGCCCGCCATCAGGGGCTCTGATTTGTTCAGGGCTTCCAACCTGATTTTGGCCAGCCCCAGCCCATCGATGCCGGAACGCATTTCGCCCGCATCGGTCTCGCCCTGCCTGATCTCGCTGCCGGGCGGGGGTGCGGCACCCTCATAGCGCACGGTAAGCAGGCGCTTCCTGACCAGCCCCCGGTATTTCGTGCGCGCCGTCAGTTCCTGGCCGAGATAGCAGCCTTTTTTCCAATCGACGCCGTTCAACTCGTCGAAACCGGCCTCCAGCAGAATGGCTTTGTCGGGCACCAGATCGCGCGATCCGTCGGGCAGGGCGCGTGCTAGTCGATGACGATCCCAGGCTGCGAAGGGCACCCGTCCAAATCCGGCTGCTTCCAGCAAAGCCAGTCCGCCCTCAGCGGGCAGGACCAGCCGGGCACCTGCTTCGGCAAGGCGGGGATCGACATAGGCAAAGCCGCCGCCAAAGGCAAGCGCGGCCCCGGCTTCTTCCGGCAGACCCAGCCCCGCCAGGGCGTTTTCGCCAAAGGTTGCCGCCGACATCCATTCGGGGGCCAAACGCAGGCTCACCTGCGAGCGCAGCTTGTAGAGGGTGAGCTTCTTCAGCATCTCGCCCGCGCGCCCGGCCTCGACCTCCAGCAGGAAGCTGTCGCCCGTGTCGATCAGAAAGAAATCATAGAGAAATTTGCCCTGCGGAGTCAGCATGGCGCCGTAAAGGGCGCGGGAAGGGCTGGCCTTCATGACATCGCAGGAAACCAGGCCTTGCAGGAAGTCGCGCCGCTCGGGCCCCTCAAGGGCCAGAAAGGAGCGCTGCTCTAGGTGGGTGCATGCCAAGCCGCTCATGATTTTCTCCTTCATCTTCTTCCATGATATAACACGTCCCTATGAGCGATGAAGCCCGCCAGAATGCGGAAATCAGTTTTGTCTTGTATCTGATCGAGGCCGGGCGGCTGGATGCGGCCCAAAGCGCCTTGGCCGGGTTCAAGGGCGAACGGGCGGCCCAGGCCTGGACCTTGCTGGGCGAGGCCCTTTTGCGCCGCTCTTGGCTATTGCGCCGCCGAGGCGGCCTTTCGCCAGGCCCTGGTCCTGGCTCCGGACAGCGCCGAGGCCAGTCTGGGCCTGGGTTATGCCCTTTTCAACCAGAACCGAATTAAGGCCGCCGAAAGCGTCTTCTTTGAGCTTGCGGAAAGGCCGGACGCCCCAGCCGCCGTCTGGCGGGCCCTGGCGGCGGCCAGGCTCAATCTCAAGGAGGCCGGGGGAGCCGGGGCGGCCCTCGAGAAAGCGCTGGCCCTTGACCCCAGCGATGCCGAATCGCATGCGCTGAAGGGGTTGTTGGCCTATCGGTCTTGCGAGGCCGACCGGCGCTGGCGCGATTGGACGCGTCAGAATCTGGTCGATCCCCAGGCCAGGCCCGACCTGATCTCGCCGATTTTTGATTCTGACAGGCTGGCGGCTGCGTTGCGCTCGATCACGGCGGCCAGGCAAATCGGTTCCCGTGTGCGCACCGACGAATTGGGCGCTCGCCTTTTGACGGCCTCTGGTCGGCCCGAGGCAGCGCTGGATTTTCTGGCCGCAAGCCCCGCTCCCGATGCCCGCACCTGGCAATTGATGGCCGATGTCTGCTGGCTTTTGCGCGACGAAAGTGCTGCCCGGCTCTATCTGCGCCGCAGCCTGGAGGCGCGCTGCGAAGAGGTGGCGGACCTCCGGGGTCTGGGCGAGGAGAATACGCGCATCGCTGAGGTGGCGGCGGGCCAGGCCCGGCATCGCCACAACCCGCCTTCGGCAACATCTCTGGTCTGGGTGCATTGGGATGCGCCCGCCCATTTCGCCCAAAGCATCGCTAGCGCACTGGCGGCCAGTCCTGCGTCGCCGCTGGCGGTGATCGGTGATTCGACCAACGCTTTCGATCCCTGCCACCATATGCCGATGACGCGGCGGGCCGCCAGTGCGTGGGAGTTCCTGGAGCGCTACCGGCATCGCAGCGAGAATGATTACGTCTACGAAGCCTTTTGTTTGATGCGCTGGTTCTTGTTGAAGGACTGGGCCGAGGTCGAGGGGGCAGAGCGTCTGCTGACACTCGATTCCGACGTTTTGTTGTTTGCCGATGTCGAAACTGAACTGGTCCCCAGACTGGGCGGTCATGATTTTGCCTTTACCGGCGTTCAGGGGCCACATCTGGCGCTGCTGACCCAGGCGGGCCTGCGCGACCTGTGCGGCTTTTTCATGCACTCCTATGAGAAGGGCATTCCCGAGATCGCGGGTCAGGTGACCGACATGACGCTGCTGCCCCGCTTTCTGGCTGGTCGGCCCTTTGCCGACCTCTCGGCGATAAAAGATGGGGCGCGGGTGGATATGAACATCCGTCTGGCCGAGGGATTCAGAATGGCGGGCGGCGTCAAGGAGATCCGTTTCGAGGCGGGCCGGGCCTATGCCACAAGCGAGGCAAGCGGAGAGGCTGTGCGCCTGCTGGCCCTGCATTTCCAGGGCACGGCCAAGGACCGCATGGCCAAAGCACTACAGCGCCAGGATGTTACTGCCTGATATCGCCCCATTTCGGGGGTTTGCGCAGGCGAAGCGGGAACAGGAATTCGGCGGCGTGCTTGACGCAGATATCCTTCAAGCGAGCCAAGCCCCGGGCGGGTGCGATGGCCTCCGGCAGCAGGGCGGGATCGGCTGGAATGCGCACCACCAGCGTTTCGATCGCCCCCACGCCCTCATAGCTTTCGCTTTGCGATTCGGCGGATGTTCCGGCGGGCATTTCCAGCCGATCCCAGGCGGGCCGCGAGGCCAGCAGATAGCGCTTGGCTGCAACACCGTTCTTCAAGAGGCGATGCGCCAGCACGACATCGAAGCCCGACAATTCCTCGAAATGCTTCAGGCGATAGATCAAAGCGCGCCCGTGATGCACAAGAACCTTGAGATCGAGATAACGAATGCGCGCACAGGCCCGGCAGGGACAGGCATTGCCCTGAATCAACTCGCGGCGCTTGGCGTCGAACACATCGAAAAAGGCCAGGGCCGCCTCGGCCACGCGCTTGCCCGCCTCTGGGCCTTCGGGGGCATGCAGGAAAACGGCGTCGCCTTCCAGCTTGTTGGCTTCCAAAGGCTCGTGCGCTGCGTCAAGCACGGATTCGATCAGCGCACTCACGATATGTTGGGCGTGGCTGATTTCCTGCCGGTTGAAGGTCATGAAATCGGTATAGCCGGAGATGTCGGCCAGGATCAGAAAAGTGTCAATTTCTCTCTGATTCTGGCCGGACATGCCGCTCACTTCTTCAAGTAGTCTTTGATCAGCAGTTCGGCGATCTGCACGGCATTAAGCGCAGCACCCTTGCGCAGATTGTCGGCCACCACCCACATCGACAGCCCGTTGGGCACCGTGGGGTCCTTGCGGATGCGGCTGACATAGGTGGCGTCCTCGCCTGCGCATTCGGCAGGCGTGACATAACCACCCGGCTCGCGCTTATCGACCACGATGACGCCCGGCGCCTTCGACAAGGCTTTGCGAGCTTGTTCGACGGTGATCGGATTTTCGAACTCGACATTGATCGATTCGGCATGGCCGATGAAGACTGGCACGCGAACACAAGTGGCGTTGACCTCTATGTCGGGGTCCATGATCTTCTTGGTCTCGACCACCATCTTCCATTCTTCCTTGGTCGCACCGTCTTGCATGAAAATGTCGATTTGCGGAATCACGTTGAAGGCGATCTGCTTGGGGAATTTATGGGGCTCGACCGGATCGTTGACATAGATGGCGCGGGTCTGGTTGAACAATTCGTCCATGGCGTCCTTGCCCGCTCCCGAGGTCGACTGATAGGTCGAAACCACGACGCGCTTGATCTTGGCCAGATCGTGCAGGGGCTTTAACGCCACAACCATCTGAATGGTCGAGCAGTTGGGATTGGCGATGATGCCGCGCTTTTTGTATTTGGCGATCGCTTCGGGATTGACCTCGGGCACCACCAGGGGGATGTCGTGCTCCATGCGGAAATGCGAGGTGTTGTCGATCACCACGCAGCCAGCGGCGGCGGCGCGGGGGCTGTGCACCGCCGACACCTTGGCGCCCGGCGAAGAGAGCGCTATATCAACACCCTTGAAGTCGAACTTGGCCAGATCCTGGATTTTCAGAACCTTGTCCTCGCCGAAGGACACTTCGCGCCCGGCTGAACGTTCGCTTGCCAGCGCGATCACCTCGCTTGCGGGAAAGTTGCGCTCGGCCAGCGTTTGCAGCATTTCGCGGCCAACATTGCCGGTGGCGCCGATAACGGCAACACGATAACCCATGATCCTGGTCCTTGATTTGTTTTTGTTAACGTAAAGGGGCGCAAACCTAGCGCCTGAAGGCCAAGAATTCAATATCTCTCAATTACACTGGCCCAGCGAGCCCTCGGCGCAGACATGTTTGCCGTCGGTCCAAAGCGCCCCGGTCAGGTCGGCATAGAGGAAATCGGCCCCGGTCAGGCGGGCGCCGGTGAAGTCGGCTCCCTTGAGGACGGCCCTGAAAAAGCGGGCCCGGCGCAGGTCGGCCTGGCGAAAGCTGGCCCCGGACAGTTCGGCCTTGGTGAAATCGGCCTCGGTCAGGTCGGCTTCGTCAAAGCGGCTGGCGGTCAGATTGGCGCTGATGAATTTGGCCCTGTAGCCATTGGCGGCCCGAAGGTCGCTTTGCGACAGATCGGTGCGCTGGAAGGTCGATTCGCGCAAATTAGCGCCTCCAAGGTCGCTTTTGGCCAGGGCGCGGCCATCGTGATAGCAGCGCCGCCAGTTTACCCCCGCATGGGCAGGCTCGGCGCAGGAGGCGGCATCGTTCTGCGCCAAAGCGGGCAGGGCGGCCAGAAGGAGGGGCAGAAGAAAGAACCATCTCATGAAACAAGATGTAATGAGCCCCAGGGCATTTGGCAAAGACTGAATTGGTGGTTAGACTGGGCATCACCGGAACGCTCAGGAGAAGCACATGCCCAGGTCGAAGGCCGAAACGGCCCTTATGGAAGCGGAACAGCATTGGGCGGCAGGCGAGATTCCGCCCGCCCGCGAGGCCTATCGCCGGGCCCGGCTGCATTTCCACGAGGTGGACGACAAGGGCGGCGAGGCCCGTTCCCTGGCCCGTTTGGGCGAGTTGGAGCATCGCCAGGGTCATTTGGCGCAGGCGCGAGCGCTTCTGGTCGAAGCCCGGGCTTTGCTGGCGGGCGAGGCCGATGCCATTGCCCAGGCCGATATCCTGGTGCTTCTGGGCGAGCTGGATCGCAGCGAAAAGAAGCTTGGCGATGCTCGAATCGCCTTGGAATCGGCGGGCAGGATGTATCAGGGTGCTGGCGATATCGGAGGTGAAATCCAGGTCAAGCTGCGGCTGGGCGGGGTGGCCTCTTCCGAGGGACGGGAAGACTTGGCGCTCGACGCCTTCAAGGATGCCGAAAAGCTGGCGCGTCAAGCCGGTGACGATCTGGCGGGCGGACAGGCCTTGATGGCCCTGGCCGACATCGAACGACGTCTTAACCGCCTCGATCTGGCCCATCAGGCGATGGCCCAGGCCCTGGCTTTGTTCAAAGCCTCGGGCGACGTGCTGGACGAGGCGGCGGCCACGGCAGAGTTGGCCACACTGGCCCGCGATCTGGGCGAGCGCGCCCTGGCTGTCGAAGGCTATCAGAAATCGGCCCATCTGTTTGCTGCGGCGGGCGATCTGAAGGGCGAGGCCCTGGTCCTGCTGGCTCTGGCCCGGCTGGAATACGGCCATGATTCCATGGCGGCCAGGCGTGCTGCCGAACATGCCGTGCAGCTTCTCGAGCGGGTGAATGACCTTGATCATCTGGCCCAGGCCAAGACCCTGCTCAGCGGACTGTAATACAGGCATGCAGAAAGAATGACTGGCTCTTCGACGCGGCAAGTGGAATCCGCAACTTTTACCCTCGTCATGGCCGGGCTTGACCCGGCCATCCATGTTGGGTTCGCAAAAGCGTGGATGCCCGGCTCAAGGCCGGGCATGACGGTTTTTAAGGCGAATTTCAGACGCGTCAGCGATTCCACATCAATCGTCGAAGAGCCGAATGACTCATGGTGGCCATCCTTCGAGGCTCGCTCCGCTCGCACTTAGGATGAGGATTGTGTTGTTGCCTCAAAGACTATCCTCATGCTGAGGAGGATGCGAAGCATCCGTCTCGAAGCACGAGGATAACAAGCACTATTTCACAAATGGGCATAACAGCGCTATTTCCTGGGCTTGGGCATTCCGGTCGGCTTCTTGCGGGGCGGTTGGGGGCCTTCGTAAAAGACCTCGCAATTGCCCCAGTTGGGGCTGAAGAAGAAATAGGTTTCGCCGCTGCGGGCCAATTTGCCCGGATCGATCAGAAGATCATGGCGCTCCTTGGGGATCATGTACAGCACGGCCTGGCCTGTCTTGCCGTCGAAAACGGCGGCCAGACGCAGGGGCGAGACCGGGATGAATTGCCCGGTCCGGCAGGCCTGATCCAGCACGGGATCGGCCTTGCCCGCCTTCCAGTAGGGCAGCTTCGAGCGCCTCAGCATGGTGTATTCGTAGGCATCCGGCCAGCGCGAGCGCAAGGAAGGCGCGCCGGGAAGAATGCCCGGGGCCATCATGGGCGCTAAGCGATCAGGGGCCGTGGGCTCGACATGCTGGGCCGGGGCCAAGCTTGGCGCGACCAGCGTCAAACCCAGCAGCAGGGCCGGGATGCGTCCTCCAGTTCCTTGGCGTGCTTGCCTTGCGATGGCTTCCTCACACGCGAAAATATTTCGCCTTGGGGTGATGCAGAATGAAGGCCGAGGTGGATTGCTCGGGCTCCAGCTGATCCTCCTCCGAAAGCGTGACGCCGATCCTCTCGGCTCCCAGAAGTTTCAGCAACACACGCTGATCGGCCAGATTGGGACAGGCCGGATAGCCGAAGGAATAGCGCGAGCCGCGATAGTTCTGCTTTAACATCGTCTCGATGTCGCGGGCATCCTCGCTGGCAAAACCCAGTTCCTCGCGAATGCGCTTATGGACATGCTCGGCCAGGGCTTCGGTCATCTCGACGCCCAGCCCGTGCAGATAAAGATAATCGCGGTAGCGGTCGGTCTCGAACCAGGCATGGGCGGTATCGGAAAGCTTGCGCCCCATGGTCACCACTTGAAGGGCGATGACGTCGGTGCCATCCTCCCGCACATAATCGGCCAGACACAATCCCTCTGGCCCGTCCTGGCGCGGAAAGGCGAAACGGGCAAGCAGGGCTCCGGCTTCGTCAAGCAGCATCACTGAATCGCCCTCGGCCCTGGCGCGGAAATAACCATAGGCGGCTTGCGGTGCCAGAATATGTTCGGTCTCGCAGATTTTCAGCATGCGCTCGAGAATTGGTCCGGCTTCACTCTCTACCTGTTCCTTCCATTCGGCCAGCGAGCGCCCCGCCTTCTTGAAGCCCCAATGGAACTGATAGAGCATGGTGTGGTTGAGATAGGGCAGCAAGGCCTTGGGATCGACCCGCTCGATCAGGCGCGCGCCATGGAAGGGGGGGGTGGGGATTGTGGACTGCCCGGCCAGTTCCGCCCGGCGGCTTTTGATCAGGGCGGGCGAGGCCAGCGCGGCCTGGGGCTTGGGTGCCGCCGCTTTCTTGGCCGGTCGATGAATCGCACTGGCGGCGATGAAATCGTCGAAATTCCCAGCCGCCACATGGGCCATCAGATCCAATCCGTCGAAGGCATCCCTGGCATAGGCAACGCGGCCTTCGACATAGGCTTCGCGGCAATCGGCTTCGACGAAGTTGCGGGTCAGCGCAGCACCGCCCAGAAGCACGGGCACGGTGATGCCAGCCTCGCGCATGGCTTCCAGATTTTCCTTCATGATGACGGTCGATTTCACCAAAAGGCCCGACATGCCCACGGCGTCGGGCTTATGAGCCTTGACTGCCTCGATGATGGCATTGACCGGCTGTTTGATGCCGAGATTGACGATCTTGTAGCCGTTGTTGGTGAGAATGATATCGACCAGATTCTTGCCGATGTCGTGAACGTCGCCCTTGACGGTGGCCAGCACCAGACAGGCCTTGGCCTTGCCGTCCTTCTTCTCCATGAAGGGTTCCAGATAGGCCACGGCGGCCTTCATGGTCTCGGCTGATTGCAGCACAAAGGGAAGCTGCATCTTGCCCGAGCCGAACAGTTCGCCCACCGTCTTCATGCCATCCAGCAGGATGCGGTTCACGATGTCGAGCGGAGCCAGCGTCTTCAGGGCTTCGGCCAGGTCTTCGTCAAGGCCCTGGCGATCACCATCGACGATGCGCAGCTTCAAGCGCTCTTCCACCGATTCCGGGCGCTCCTTCTTGACCGACACGGTCGTCCTGTCCTCGAACAGGGCGATGAAGTCCTTAAGCGCTTCGGGCTTGCGATCGAAGATCAGAGCCTCGGCGGCCGCCACTTCCTCTGCGGGAATCTTGTGCAACGGCAGGATTTTGGAGGTATGCACGATGGCCGCCGTCATACCCGCCTTGAGGGCATGGTCCAAAAAGACGGAATTCAACACCTGACGCGCCGCTGCCTTCAAGCCGAATGACACGTTGGACAGGCCAAGAACGATGCCGCATTCGGGCAGTTCTGTACGGATGCGCCTAATCGCCTCCAGCGTTTCGATGGCCAGCTTGCGGTCGGATTCATTGCCGGTGCAGATGGTGAAGGTGAGCGGGTCGAACAACAGGTCCGAGGCGGCCAGACCGTGCCGCTTGCAGGCGAAATCATAAAGGCGGTGGGCGATCTTAAGCTTGGCATCGGCCTCCTTGGCCATGCCCTCCTCGTCGATGGTAAGCGCGATGACGGCGGCTCCGTGTTTCCTGGCAAGGACAAGGCGCTTTTCCGCATCGATCTCGCCATTCTCGAAATTGATCGAGTTGATGACCGCCTTGCCGCCGTAAAGCTCGAGGGCGGCTTCCAGCACAGGTAACTCGGTCGAATCGATGACCAGGGGTGCTGTGACCGCACCCCTCAAGCGGCTGACCACCTCGGTCATCGCCGCTTTCTCGTCCTGGCCCACGAAGGCGGTGCAGACATCCAGCGTGTGCGAGCCCTCCTTCACCTGCTCCTTGGCCATGGCGGTGATGCCGTCCCAGTTGGCAGCCGCCTGAAGCTCGCGGAACTGTTTCGAGCCGTTGGCGTTCAGGCGCTCGCCGATGGACAGGAAGGCGTTTTCCTGAACCAAAGGCACCTGGCCGTAAAGCGAAGCCAGCGACGGCACCCAGACCGATGTACGCGCCTTGGGATGGGGGCGCTTGGGATCAAGACGCATCAGCATGGCATGCGTGGCGGCGATGTGGGCAGGCGAGGTGCCGCAGCAGCCGCCGACGATATTGACGCCGTCTTCCAGAATGAAACGCTCGTGCCAGCGGGCGAAGGCTTCGGGGGCCAGCGGATAGACCGCCTTGCCGTCCACCACTTCGGGCAATCCCGCATTGGGCTGCACGGAAATCAGGCCGGGCCAACTGGCGGCCAGCCAGCCGATATTCTCGCCCATTTCCTGGGGGCCGGTGGCGCAGTTCATGCCCAACGAATCGACATTCAGCGCATTCATCAGGGTGGCAGCGCCTGCGATGTCGGCGCCCACTAGCATGGTGCCGGTGGTTTCCACGGTGACCTGCACGAAAATGGGTAGAGGTGTCCCGGCCTCGCTTCTTGCGATTTTGGCGCCGTTGACGGCGGCCTTGACCTGCAGGGGGTCTTGGCAGGTTTCGATCAAAACGGCATCGGCCCCGCCAGCGATCAGGCCCCGGACCTGCACGACATAAGAGGCCTCCAGGGTTGCATAATCGATATGGGCCAGCGAGGGCAGCTTGGTGCCCGGCCCCACCGAGCCCAGGACAAAGCGTAAGCGCCCGTCTTTGGCGAACAGTTCGGCCGCTTCGCGGGCCAGCTCGGCCGAGCGTTTGTTGAGGTCGAAGGCCTCGGCCTCAAGCCCGAATTCCGCCAGAGTCAGGGGCGAGGCGCCGAAGGTGTTGGTTTCCACCATGTCGGCCCCGGCCTGGTAATAGGCCTGGTGAATCTCGCGCACCACGTCGGGGCGCGTGCGGGTCAGGATATCCGTGCAATTTTCATGGCCGTCATAATCGGCCAAGGTCAGGGTGCGCGCCTGCACCTGGGTGCCCATGGCCCCGTCGCACAGAAGGACGCGGTCTTTCAGGGCTTCGAGGATTTTACTCATAGGCAAGACTCCTTGGGGCGAACGCCCAGAATATGGCAGATGGCGAAAACCAGATCGGCGCGGTTCAACGTGTAGAAATGAAAATGACCGACCCCTTCATGGGCCAGGGCGCGGCACAGCTCCGAGGTGGTGGTGGCGGCCACCAGGCGCCTAGTGTCGGGATCGTCGTCGAGCCCCTGGAACAGATCGGCCATCCAGCCGGGGACGCCAGCTCCGCAGGCTTTCGAGAACTTGACCACCTGGGCGAAATTGGTCACCGGCAAAATGCCCGGCACGATGGGAACGGTTATGCCTGCCTTGCGCACGCGTTCCATAAAGCGCAGATAGGTCGCGGGTTCGAAAAAATACTGGGTGATGGCTCGGGTGGCGCCCGCATCGATCTTGCGCTTCAGATTGTCCAGATCGTCCTCGGGGCTTTTGGCCTCGGGATGGGTTTCGGGATAGGCCGCCACGCTGATTTCGAAATCGCCGATTTTCTTCAAGCCGTGGACCAGATCGACTGCATAGGCATAGCCGTCGGGGTGCGGCGCGTATGTTCCGCCGTCGGGTGAATCGCCTCTGAGCGCTACGATATGGCGAATGCCCTCCTGCCAGTAAAGGCGGGCCACCTCGTCGACCTCGGCCTTGCTGGCGGCAACGCAGGTGAGGTGTGCGGCGGGTGCTAGGCCCGATTCGCGCTTCAGGCGCAGCACGGTTTCATGGGTGCGCTCGCGCGTCGAGCCGCCCGCCCCATAGGTGACCGAGACGAAGCCGGGACTTAAAGGGGCCAGACGCGTCACGCTCTCCCAAAGCTGCTCTTGCATCTTCTCGGTTTTGGGCGGGAAGAATTCAAAGGAAACGGAGACATTGAGCGGCAGAATGCGTTCGGAAACGGTCACGGGGGTAATCCTTATATCAGGTTGGCTTTGCCGCAAGCCAGATGGTGACGGCTAACGGGCGTCCGGGCAAGAGCCTGGTGTCGTAAGGAATGAGGCCAACATCGCGCAAGGTCTCCTCGATCTCGGCTCTTGAGAAGCCGAGGCGCAGATGCTGATGCTCGGTTCTGAGAACTTCCAGGTCGTGCGGCGCGAAATCCACCACGGCCAGGCGCCCTCCGGGAGCCAGGATGCGCCCCGACTCGGCCAGCGCCTGGGCGGGATGCGCCTGAAAATGCAGAACCTGATGAATGAGGACCTGATCCCAGGCCCCGCTTTCCAGGGGCAGATGCGTTATGTCGGCATGGCGAAGCTCGATATGGCGCAGATTCCTGGCGGCCAGCTTCATTCTGGCCACGTCCAGCATCTCGCGCGAGGCATCGATGCCGACGGCGGTTTCGACGTGGGGTCCGAACAATTCCAGCATGCGCCCGGTGCCGGTGCCGATATCGGCAAATTTCCGAGGGTGGTGCGGCAGCAGTGAATCCAAAAGGGCGCGCTCGATCACGGCGTCATCGACATGCAAAGAGCGAAGCGCATCCCAGCGCCCGGCATTGGCGGCGAAATAGGCGCTGGCCTTTTCCGTTCGGCGCTGGCGCAATTCGTTCAGGCGCTGGCCGTCCCGCGCCAACTCGTCGTCGGCCAGGGGCAAAAGGGCCGCCAGAGTGTCTGCCAGCCGGGAATGGGTGGGCCGGCGATAAAAGACCTGGGCGCCGTCGCGCTTGCGCTCCAGCAATCCGGCGCCAGCCAGCAATTTCAGATGGCGCGATACGCGGGGCTGGCTTTGGCCCAGGATATCCACCAACTCGCCGACCGACAGGGGCTCGGCGCCGCACAGGGCCAGAAGGCGCAGGCGCGTTGGATCGGCCGCGGCCTTCAGGCCGGCCAGCAGGGCCTCAAATCCAGGAAAGGGCGCGGGTGTGGCGGCGACTGAGCTGGTCATTATTGAGATATAAACATGTCTTTATGCTCTGGGCAAGGACAAAGCTGGAACGACTCGATATCAAGGGTTTGCTGCTGTGGCAAGTATGCAACAGTGGTGCGAATGGGCTTCAGCCCGGGCTTTATCCCCTAGCCACCGTTTTGACGATATGTTAATCCCAGCATTGTATAAATCTACCGTTCGAGGCGTACTCTTGGACAGGTGGCGCGGCGGCAGAAAATGCCGTAGAGGGAAGTGCGCGGTTTAGCCGGGCGGGCCAGTTAGCCTGCTCATGTACTCTGTAATGCCGTTCGAAAGCTGGGGACCATGAAAAGCAAGAAAGCCTCTTCCATCACTTCTTCCGCCGTTGTCTCTTTGCTCGCGCTCACGCTGGTTGCCGGTTGCGCAACGCCCCCTGCTGCGGGCGACAAGGAAGCTCAGGCCGAATGGGTGCAGACCAACGATCCGGCAGAGCCCACGAACCGCAATCTTCACGCCTTCAACCAGGGCATCGACGACAATGTTCTCAAGCCGATGGCCGAGGGTTATCGCGACTATGTGCCGGCGAATTTCCGCACCAATATCCGCAACGTGCTCACCAACTTAAGCGAGCCTCTGGTGGCCGCCAACGATCTGTTGCAGGGCGAGTTCCTGCGCGCCGCCAATGCGATTGGCCGCTTCTGCGTCAACAGCACCTTCGGCTTCCTTGGCATGGGCGATGTCGCTGGCGGCGGCGGGCTTGAGCATCACGACGAAGATTTCGGCCAGACCCTGGCGGTCTGGGGCGTTGGCGAGGGTCCGTACATCGTTCTGCCGCTCCTGGGGCCGTCGAATCCGCGCGACGCCGTCGGCACGGCGGTCGATTTCGTCGGCAATCCCACAAACTGGTTCATTCCGGGCCTGCCGCTGGCCGCCAGTGTTGGCAAGGGCACGGTGACGGCCGTCGATAAGCGCGAGAAATATCTCGAGCCCTTGAACGAAGTGCAGCGCACCTCGCTGGATTACTATGCCTCCTTGCGCAGCCTGTACCGCCAGAAGCGGGCGGACGATATTCGCAACGGCAAGAAGGGTCCGACCATGCCCGCACCCGGCCTGGCGGCCATGGATGCTGAAAGCACCAAGGCGGCCCACTAAAAACAGACTCGATCGGGGAGACGGCGCGCGGATCGCCGCTCCCGGTCGAGTGTTTTTGTATTGTAGAGATGGATGAAGCAAACCATGCGTAACGGGTGGGGCGGAAAAATCTTTCCGGCGCTTTTGCTGCTGGGCGGCCTGCTGGCGCCGTTGCCGGTGCTGGCCGACGCCGCGAGTGAAGCCAAGGCCTTCGTGGCGAAGTTGGCAGACAGGGCGGTCAATCAGATCGGCAGGGCTCAGGTCAACGAGGAAGAGCGCGCTGAGCGTGTGCGCTCGCTGATGAGCGATAATTTCGACATTCCCGCCGTGGCCCGTTTCGTCACGGGGCGCGTCGGCAAGATGGCTGACGAAGCGCAGCAAAAAGAATTCCAGCAGGTCTTCCTGGACTATCAGGTCCATACCTGGGCCAAGCGCTTCAAGGATTACGGCGGTCAGACGCTGGAAGTTGACGCCGCCCTACCCCCCGACGAGGCCGGTGTCATTTCTGTGGAAAGCCGTCTGCTCGATGGGGTGGGCAAACCCCCCATCCTGGTGACTTGGCGTGTGCGCTCCGGAGACGACAAAATTCTGAAAACGGTGGACATCGTCGTCGAGGGGGTCAGCATGGCGCTTACCATGCAGTCCGATTACCGCTCGATTTTGCAGCGCCAGGGCTTAGGCGGTCTCACCAAGGCGCTGAAGGAAAAGGTTGAAGCCATCCGCTCAGGCAAGATGGAAGTGCCGCCTTTGAAGGCCAGCACGGCGAAATAAGGCGAAATAGCCTGAATTGTCCCCGTTTTTCACACCCCGTGCCTCTGGACGCCGGGGGCGGTGCGCTCTAAACTCCGGTCCCCAATCGAAAGAGAGACCAGATCGTGACCCGCCGCTTTGTCCTGTATGCCCTCCTCATCGCAGCACTCTTTGCTTTTGCCGCGCCTTCGGCCCGGGCTGGCGATCCCATGGGCGAAATCGCCATCGGTGATGCCAAGGCCAAGATCACGATAACGGAATTCTTTTCGCTGACCTGCTCGCATTGTGCGGAATTCCACATCGAGACGCTGCCCAAGATCAAGAAGGATTGGGTGGAGACCGGCAAGGTCCGCTTCGTTTTCAAGGATTTTCCCTTGGACAAGGTGGCCCTGCGCGGCGCCGCCCTTGGCCGTTGTCTGGCCGCCGACAAGGGGGCCGAGACCTATGCCCGCTTCATCGAGCTTCTGATGAAAAGCCAGTCGAGCTGGTCTCAGAATCGCGACCCCATGGCAGCACTTGAGGCATCGGCCCGTCTGGCTGGCATGAGCAAGGAGCGCATCGCCGATTGCGCCCAGGACAAGAAGCTGGAAGAAGCCATTCTGGAAGAGCAGTTCCGAGTGCAAAAGGCCCATGGCATCCGCTCGACCCCCAGCTTCCTGGTCGGCGGCAAGCTCTATCCCGGCGCCATGCCCTACGATCAATTCTCCGCCCTTCTCAAGGAGCAGTGAGCGGATGATTCAGTTCGAGCGTATCCGGCTCGCGGGCTTCAAATCCTTCGTCGATTCGTCCGAGCTCGTTATCGAGCCCGGGCTGACCGGCGTGGTGGGCCCCAACGGCTGCGGCAAATCGAATCTGGTGGAAGCCCTGCGCTGGGCCATGGGCGAGACCTCGGCCAAACAGATGCGCGGCGCCGACATGGACGACGTCATCTTCGGCGGCACGCAAAGCAGGCCGGCGCGCAATCTGGCCGAAGTGGTGATCGAACTCGACAACCGAGAGCGCGTGGCGCCGGCCATGTTCAACGAGCATGACCGGCTTGAGGTCATGCGCCGCATCGAGCGCGGCCAGGGCTCGCACTACAAGGTCAATGGACGCGAAGTGCGCGCCCGCGACGTGGCCCTGCTCTTTGCCGATGCCGCGACCGGTGCGCGCTCTACCGCCATGGTCAGCCAAGGCCGCATCGGCGCCATCATCAATGCCAAGCCCGCCGACCGCCGCTCGCTTCTGGAAGAGGCGGCTGGCATATCGGGCCTGCATACCAGGCGCCACGAGGCGGAGATCCGCTTAAAGGCGGCCGAGGCCAATCTGGCTCGGCTCGATGACGTGCTGGTAACGCTGGAAGCGCAGATGCAAAGCCTGTCCAAGCAGGCCAAGCAGGCATCGCGCTACCGCACCATCAATGACCAGATACGCTCGGTCGAAGCCAGGCTGTTGCATTTGCGCTGGCAGCAGGCCATCGATGCCCTGGACGGCGCCGAGGCAGCCCAGCGCGCCATCGAAGTCGAAGTGGGCGAACGCACCTCGGCTGCCGCTCAGGCCGCCACCCGTCAGGCCGATGCCGCCTCTTCTCTGCCCGCCTTGCGCCAGGCCGAGGCTGAAGCCTCGGCCAAATTCCAGCGCCTGCTGGTGGCGGGCGAACAACTGGATGCCGAAGAAAAGCGCGTGGCCGAGGCCAGGGCGGAAATCACCAGGCGCTTGCTGCAGATAGCCGAGGACGGAGCGCGCGAAGAGGCCCGTGCCCAGGACGGCACGCAGGCCCTTGATCGTCTGGCGGGCGAGCGTCTGGCGCTGATCGCGGCTGGCGAAGGCGAGGCCGAGGCGCAGCAACAGGTTCGCGAGCACCTGTCACAAGCAGCGCAGCAGGTGAATGTCACCGAGGCTGAATTGTCGCATCTGACCGAGCGCGTGGCCGCCGAAGAGGCAAGACGCAATGCGCTGGAGCGGCGCAAGTCGGAAATCGGCGAGCGCTTGGCGCGCCTTACCGCCCGGGTCGAAGAATTGCGCCGCCAGATCGGCGTTTCAGAAGCCGAAGCAGCCGAGGATGCCGAAGTCATCGCCGCTCAAGGCCGAGTCGATGCTTCCGTAACGGCCCTGGAAGAGGCGCGCAATCAGGCCGAGGCCTCGGACAGGCTGCGCGATCAGGCCGATCAGGCCCGCTTGTCGGCCAGGGGGCGCTTGCAGGAAGAGCAGGCCCAGGCGGCGCGTCTGAAGGCGGAAGCCGACGGACTGAAAGCGCTGCTGGAGGCCAGCCTGCGCGAAGGCACACCGGTTCTCGATGCCATCGACGTTACTTCGGGCTATGAAGCCGCCCTGGGGGCTGCCTTGGGCGAGGATCTGGAAGCCCCCGCCGACGAGGTCTCGCCGCATCGCTGGTCAAAACTCGATCCTTATGATCATCCGCCCGCCCTGCCCGCAGGGGTGCGCCCGCTCTCCGATCTGGTCAAGGCTCCGCCCGAATTGGCCAGGCGTTTGTCGCAGACCGGCCTGGTCGAGGATGGCCGAGCCCTTATGGCGTCTCTTTCGCCCGGCCAGCGGCTGGTCAGCGCCGAGGGTGCGTTGTGGCGCTGGGATGGTTTCGTTATTGCCGCGGGTGCGCCAAGTGCCGCCGCCACACGCCTGCAGACGCGCAACCGTCTGACGGCGGTCAAGGGCCTGATGCAAGAGGCCGAGCTTCGCCACGCTCAGGCCGATGCTGAGGAAAAGGCAGCTTCGCAAGCGGCCAGTGCGGCTGGCGAATCGGCGAAGCTGTGCAGGGATTTGGTGCGCCAAGCCGAAGCCGAATCGCAAAACGCCGTCAAGGCGCAGGCGCATCTGATGGAGCGCGCTCAGTTGCGGGCCAGCAAGCTGGCCGGCCTTCGCGCCCAGGCCGAGCAAACCGGCCATGACGTTGTCGAGGCCGAAACGCAATTGAACGAAGCCGGTCTGCAGGTGGCGGAATTGCCCGATCCTTCGGTGGGCCGCCAGCTTGCCGCCAATCTGCGCGAGAAATTGGGGGCCGAGCGTTCGGCATTGCTGGAGGCAAGGGCGGCGCATGATCGCCTGATGCGCGAAGCGGGCGAGCGCACAAGGCGATTGGAAGCGGTCGAGCAGGATATTGCCTCCTGGACAACGCGCCTGGAAGAAGCCCTGCGCCATAAGGGCGAACTGGAATCGCGCCGTGCCGAAGCCACGGCAGAGGAGGCGCGTCTGGCCGCCCTGCCCGGCGAAATCGCCGAAAAGCGCGAGCGTCTCTTAAGCGAGAAGGCAACCGCCGAGGCCAGCCGCCGCGAGGCAGCCGATGCCCTGGCCGTGGCCGAGGCGTCTTTGAGCGAAGCCGACCGCCATTTGAAGGCGGCCGAGCATGATCTGGCCCGGGTGCGCGAAGACCGGGTGCGCCGCGAATCGGCGGTCGAGCAGGGAAAGCAGCTTTGCCGCAGCGTGGCCGAACGCATCGCCGAACGTCTGGAATGCACGCCCGAGCAGATTGCGGAAAGCCACGGCATCGGCATCGATGAAAAACTGCCCGAGCCCGACGATCTGGAGCGCAAGCTGGAGCGCCTGGTGCGCGAGCGCGACGGCATGGGCCCGGTCAATTTAAGGGCCGAGACCGAATCCGAGGAACTGGGCCTGCAGATCGGCTCCTTGAAGACCGAGCGCGAGGATTTGATCAACGCCATTGCAAGATTGCGCCAGGGCATTTCCGAACTGAACCGCGAGGGTAGAGAGCGCCTGCTGGCCTCGTTCAAGGCGGTCGATCAGCATTTCCGCGACTTGTTTGTGCGCCTGTTCGGCGGTGGGCGCGCCCACCTGACCCTGACCGAGGCCGAAGACCCCCTGGATTCGGGCCTGGAAATCATGGCCAGCCCCCCTGGCAAGAAGCTTCAGGTCTTAAGCCTGCTGTCGGGCGGCGAGCAGGCCCTGACCGCCCTGGCCTTGCTGTTTGCCGTCTTCATGACCAATCCCGCCCCCATCTGCGTGCTGGACGAGGTGGACGCCCCCCTCGACGACGCCAATGTGGACCGCTTTTGTTCCCTGTTGTCGCAGATTACCGAGACCTCGAAAACCCGTTTCATGGTGGTGACCCACCACCGCATGACCATGGCTCGCATGGACCGCCTCTTTGGCGTCACCATGTCCGAGCGGGGCATTTCCAGGCTGGTTTCGGTCGATCTTCGCACTGCCGAAAGACTGCGCGACGCAAGCTGAGTTTGCGCCAATGTACAGTGGGGTTTGCGGGCATTATTGCGGCGCAACGAAGAGGGTTTTGGCGCTTGACACCCGAAGGGGTGGGACGCTATTGTGCGACCCGCTTTCGGGGCAGCTTTGCGGCCCGAGGACAGGCTTGGCGTTGCGGAAGGTGGGCGGCCATGGGCGAAGATACGTCTCCCCCCACACCGAACGAGGTCGGAGAAAGGCTTAGGCGCATTCGCGCCGCTCAATCCGACGAAGCTGGCGCCTCTGGTCTGGACGCCTCGGGAAAAAGGCCCGCCCTTTCGGGTCTGGGGGCTGCGATGCGCATCGGCGTCGAACTTGTGTCGGCGCTGATCGTGGGAGTGGGGATCGGCTATGGGCTCGATCACTTTCTCGGTACGCGGCCCTGGTTGATGGTGTTGTTTTTCTTCCTCGGCTCTGCCGCCGGGATTCTTAATGTCTGGCGGGCGGTTTCCGGCCAAGGCTACGCGGTGGGTTACCGCGACGAGGATGACGGCGGCAAAAACAAAGATTAAAGGATTCGCGCGTGGCCAGTCCGCTGCACCAGTTCGAGATTACGCCGCTCATTCCCCTGCATATCGGGGGCGTGGATGTGTCCTTTACCAATTCCTCGCTGCTGATGGTGCTGGCCGTCGCTGCTGTCGCCATCTTCTTCATTCGCGGCATGAGCGGGCGCGCCCTGGTTCCGGGGCGCTGGCAATCCATCGCCGAGCTGACCTACGATTTCGTGGGTGGCATGATTCGCGAGAATGTGGGCCATGAGGGGCGCAAATATTTTCCCTTCGTGCTGACCCTGTTCAGCTTCATCCTGTTTGGCAATCTTCTGGGCCTGCTGCCCTATTCCTTCACCTTCACCAGCCATATTGTAGTTACCTTCGCGCTGGCGATCACGGTTTTCATCGGTGTCACCATCGTCGGCATCGTTCTGCACGGCGCGCATTTCTTCACCCTGTTCGTGCCCTCGGGCGTGCCCAAGGTGATGATCCCCTTCCTGGTGCCGATCGAACTCATCTCGTATCTGTCGCGCCCGATCAGCCTGTCGATTCGTCTGTTTGCCAACATGATGGCGGGCCACACCATGATGAAGGTCTTTGCGGGCTTCATCATTCCGCTGGGTTTCCTGGGCGGCTGGGCACCCTTGGCGGTCGATGTGGCGCTGACCGGATTTGAATTCGTGGTCGCCTTCCTGCAGGCCTATGTCTTCACTTTGCTTACCTGTCTTTATCTGCACGATGCGGTGCATCTGCACTAAGGCAGTCAGTTTCGTCATTTTCAGCCCAACGTTAACGGTAAGGAACTCAAACGATGGAAGTAGCAGCCGCTAAGTTGATTGGTGCCGGTCTGGCCGTGATTGGTCTGTCGGGCGTCGGAGCGGGTATCGGCCAGATCTTCTCGACCCTGGTCTCGTCGGTCGCCCGCAATCCTGCGGCGCGTTCGCAGATTTTCGGTCTGGCGATTCTGGGCTTCGCCCTGGTGGAAGCTGTGGCGCTCTACGCCCTGCTGATCGCCTTCCTGATTCTGTTCGGCCAAGACCCGAACATATCCCAGTGCCCCGGCCGCTTCACGCGGCCGGGCAGTCGAGAGGTCGAACATGCCCCAGTTAAATGTCGCCATGTTTCCTCCCCAGCTGTTTTGGCTGGCGGTTTGTTTCGTGGCGCTTTATCTGCTGGTCACCTATGTCATCGTGCCCCGCGTGGGAACGGTGCTGGACGAGCGTCAGCAGCGCATCGACGACAATCTCGAGCGTGCGGCGGCTTTGAAGGCTGATGCCGAGGCGGCGATCGCCACCTATGGAAAGGCGCTCACCGATGCCAGGGTCAAGGCCCAGGCGCATTTGCGCGAAAAGACCGCAGAGTTGCAGGCCGATGCCGAGGCGCGCTCGCGTGCGCTTAGCGAGCGGCTGGCTGGCGAGATCAAGGCGGGCGAAGCTCGCGTGATGGAAGCCCGCAAGGCCGCCGTGGAAGGGGTTCGCCAGCTTGCCGCCGATGTTGCGGGCGATATTGCTGCCCGTCTGACCGGCGGCGCCGTCGAGTCTCATCTGGCCCGCTCAGCCGTTGATAGCGTGATGGGAAGCCGCTGATGTTGATCTCTGTCGCACAGGCCTCCGAAGGGGCCGCCGCTCACGCCGTCAGCGGCCCGTTCTGGCATGCCCCCGAATTCTGGGTCGCCATCGCCTTTTTCGTCATGGTGGGTGCCGCCATGAAGCCGGTGGCCCGCGCCGTGGCTTCGGCCCTGGACCTTCGGGCCGAAAAGATCAAGAACCGCATCGAGGACGCGCAGAAGCTGAAGGACGATGCCCAGGAAATGCTGGCCACCTATCAGCGCAAGCAGCGCGAGGCCTTGAAGGAGGCCGAGGATATCGTGGCTCACGCCAGGAACGAGGCTGACCGGCTGGCCAAGCAGGCCGCCAAGGACCTTGAAGACACGCTGAAGCGGCGCGAGCAGCAGGCCGTGGAGCGTATCGCCCAGGCCGAAGCCAAGGCAATCAAGGAAGTGCGCGACATCGTGGTCGATATCGCCGTTCAGGCCGCCGAGAAGGCGATTGCCGGAAATCTGCCTGCCAGTGCTGCCAAGGCCCTGATCGATGGATCGATCAAGGATATCGGCGCCAAGCTGAATTGATCTGCCCCAATTTGGTAGATGGTTAAAGGCCGGGCATGTCCCGGCCTTTTCAATTTCTTCCCAGCCAAATCAGCGTTCCCAGGAACAAGATCAGCCCCAGAAGCTTCGCCCATTGGCGGCCCGGGCTTGGTGGCTTGTCAGACTGAAAGGGGCAATCACGACGATCTGGCCTCATCCGAACAGCCCCAGAAAGACCAGCCACAGCACGAATAAAAGCCCCATGCCCAGCGGCACGGCCATCAGGCCGAAACAGCCGCTTAAAGGATTGGGTTTCAAAGATGGGGTAGGGTTCACTGCTTGGCGTCCGTGGTCGATGGAAGATGATAGCGCAAAACAGAAAGAGCCATTCATGCTATTCTTATGACCCGAGGAACAGGTGGAGCGGTCATGCTGAGCGTGCATCAACTTCCGGCTTTTAACGACAACTACATCCACGTCCTTCTGGACGAGGCCGCCCAGGAAGGGGTGGTGATCGATCCGGGCGATGCCGAATCGGTTTTACAGGCCGTTGCTCAGAACGGCTGGCGCCTGACCGAGATTTGGGTCACGCACCACCATGCTGATCATGTGGGCGGTGCGCCTAAGCTTCAACAAAAGCTGGGCCTCAAATTTTCTGCAGCCGGTTCGGATGCGCGTCGCTTGGCAGGAATCGACCGCGAATTGCAAGATGGCGACCGGCTGCGCCTGGGGCGTTACGAAGCTCAGGTGCTGGCGGTGCCGGGACACACATCGGGGCATCTGGCCTATTGGTTCGAGGACGAGCGCAGCCTGTTTTGCGGCGACACGTTGTTCGCGTTGGGCTGCGGGCGCTTGTTCGAGGGATCAGCAGAGGAGATGTGGCATTCGCTGTCACGCTTCAAGAACCTGCCCGGCGAAACGCTGGTCTATTGCGCCCATGAATACACTTTGGCCAATGCGCGCTTCGCCCTTTCGGTTGATCCCGGCAACCCAGCGCTTTTAAAGCGCATCGATGAAGCCAGAGCACTTCGCGACAAGGGATTGCCAACCGTGCCCTTCCGGCTCGATCTCGAGCTTGAAACCAACCCGTTCCTGCGGGCCGACCGGGGCGAGATTGCCAAGGCTTTGGGCCTGGATGATGCGCCCGCCGAAAAGGTGTTTGCCGCCTTGCGCAAATTGAAGGACGATTTCAAATGACGGCGCCTTTGGCGCAAAAAGCGCTGCTGGACTTTCTAGGCCGCCCAGAAAGCTATGGCCTCGATTCCAATGAACAGGTCGTGCGGATCGACACCCACATCTCGGCGGTCTTTCTGGCGGGCGACAGGGCCTACAAGCTGAAGAAGGCGGTCAAGCTGCCCTTTCTCGATTTCTCTAGCCTCGCCTCCCGGGAAAAATTCTGCCAAGCCGAACTGGCAGTCAACCGGCGCACCGCCCCCGATCTCTATCTTGAGGTGGCACCGGTTTACCTGGGCGCTGCGGGCGATTTTTCGCTGGGCAGGCCGGGCGAGATTGTGGACTGGCTGGTGGTCATGCGCCGCTTCGATCAGGAAGAACGCCTGGACCGCTTGTTTGCCAGGGGGGCACTGGATCGTCATGCCGTAACGGATTTGGCCGAAGTGGTGGCCGAATTTCATGTAAAGGCTGACGTCATGCCTGCCTTCGGGGGCCGCGCCGGGTTGGCCCATGTGATTGCCACCAATGACGCCACCTTTGCCCTGACAGCTCTGCCCCGCGAACGCACGTTGCTGCTAAAGGCGCGATCCGAAGCCTGGCTGGAAAAAGCAACGCCGATGCTTGAGGCGCGAAGAAGCGGCGGATTCGTGCGCCATGTGCATGGCGACTTGCATCTGGGCAATGTCTTTCGCCACGAAGGCAAGCCGGTGCTGTTCGACGCCATCGACTTCAACGAGGAATTTGCCTCGGTTGATACGTTGTTCGATCTGGCCTTTCTTTTGATGGATCTGGATCACGGAGGACATCGCGGGCTGGCCTCGGCGCTGTTCAACCACTATCTGCCCTTTGCGGGCGAATGGGCGGGCGGCAAGACCGGGGGGCTGCTGGCTTTGCCCCTGTTTCTGTCGCTAAGGGCTGCCATTCGCTCGCATGTCGAGGCTACGCGCGCTGCCCAATGCGACGAGCCGAACGAGGCAGCCTTGCGTCTATCGGAATCGAAACGCTATCTCGAAGAGGCGCTTGATTATCTCGACCCGCCGCCGCCCCGCCTGATTGCCGTGGGCGGCTTGTCGGGCTGCGGCAAGTCGCGTCTGGCCCGCGAACTCGCACCCTTTCTGGGGGCGGCGCCGGGGGCACTGGTTCTGCGCTCGGACGTCATCCGAAAGCGCCTCATGGGCAAATCCATGTTCGAGCGACTAGCACCCGAGGCCTATGGCGCCGAGATGACGATCCGCACCTTTGAGGCACTGTTCGCCGAGGCGAGGGCGGCGCTTGAAGCCGGACATTCGGTGATCGCTGATGCCGTTTTCGCCAGACCCGAGCAGCGCGAACGCCTGCCCGCGCTGGCGGCCTCTTGTGGTGTTCCCTTCGACGCGGCCTGGGTCGAAGCGCCCCCTGCCGTGTTGATGGAGCGCGTGCGGACAAGAAGCCGCAATGCCTCGGACGCCACGCCCCAAGTGCTTGAGATGCAGCATGGCTATGAGCTGGGTGGTCTCGACTGGCCCAGAATCGACAGCTCGGGCACCAAAGAGGACACGCTGGCCCTGGCTCAAAAAGTGCTAAGAATCTGACGCTACTTTCATTTTCTTCGATTTCGGCGCATCATGGGCCGGTAGATAGGGGAGGATGCAGATGAGCCATATCAAGAATCTCATCGCTGTCGTCGACGACGTGACGGGCAGGGCTCCTTTGGAGACGGCGTTCACGCTGGGCCGCATGTTCGAAAGCCATGTCACGGCCCTGCACATAAAAGCCGATCCCTCCAGCGCCGTTCCGTTGCTGGGCGAAGGCATGTCGGGCGCCATGATCGAGGAAATGATGACAGTGGCCGAGCGCGAGGCAACGGCCAAGGCGGCGCGTACCCGCACCCTTTTCAATGAGGTGATTGCGGCAGGCAAGGTGCCGCTGGTCGAAGCCCCGCCCGGCCCTTCGGGGCTTTCTGCCTCGTTCCTCGAGGAAACCGGGCTTGACGAGGAACTGGTGGCGCGCCGTGGCCGCTTGGCCGACATGATCCTGGTCGCCAGGCCGGAAGGGGAGACGGATCTTTCTGCCATCACCATGCTCAATGCCGCCCTGTTTGAAACTGGCCGCCCGGTTTTGATGACCGGGCATCCGATGACCCAATTGGGTCGGCGTATCGCCCTTGCCTGGAACGGCTCCGCCCAGGCCGCCCGCGCCCTGGCCGCCGCTCTGCCGCTTCTGACCAGGGAGGGGGTTGCCGTGGCCCTGCTGGTCGGCGAGGAAGAGGGACGTGCCGCCTATGGCCGCTCGGTCATGGAATATCTGGCCTGGCACGGCGTGGTGGCCGAGTTGCATGTGTTTGCCGCCCGTGGCGGCCAAACCGGCGAAACCCTGCTGCAGGAAATGGAGAAATTCAAAGCCGATCTTCTGGTCATGGGGGCCTATACGCATAGTCGTTTGCGCCAACTGATCATGGGCGGCGTCACGCGCCATGTGGTGGCGGATTGCCCCGTCCCGGTTCTGTTCGCCCACTGATGACCCCCGGCAGGAAAACCGTCATCCTGACAGGGGCCAGCCAGGGCATCGGGCATGCCACGGCGGCGCGCTTCATGGCCGAAGACTGGCGCGTCATTTCCTGCTCGCGCCAGGAGGTCCCCGATCATTGCAGGCGCAATCCCAACTGGACGCACCATATCCCGACGGATCTGGTGGACGAGGGCGACGTTGCGCGCTTTATCGACCAAGCCAATGCGATTCTGGACGGCGGACCTCTGCATGCGCTGGTCAACAACGCGGGTGTTTCGCCCAAGACCAGCTTCAAGGAGCGCCTGGGCGTGCTGAACGGTCCCATTCAGGGCTGGCGCGACGTGTTTGAGCTGAATTTCTTCGCACCCCTGAAGCTGGCGCGCGGATTTGCCAGCGCGCTCAATCGCGGCAAGGGCTCCATCGTCAATATCACCTCGATCGCTGGCCATTACGTGCATCCATTCGCAGGCTCGGCCTATTCGACCTCCAAGGCGGCGCTCTCGGGCCTGACTCGCGAAATGGCAGTGGAATTCGCCCAGATGGGGGTTCGGGTCAACGCCGTGGCACCGGGCGAAATCAGCACGGAAATGGTCTCGGCCGATTACGAAGCCTTCATTCCGCGCATTCCGCTCGAACGCATGGGCACGACAGAGGACGTGGCGGGCGTGGTCTTTAACCTATGCTCGGACGATTTCGCCTATGTCACCGGCACCGAGGTTTTCGTCACCGGCGGGCAGCATTTGTTGTGATTGCCCCTCAGGCGCCGGGCGGGTTGACGACATGAGGTCCCGGGCCGCGAGCGGCGCAGAGGCGCTGAACCACCGCCGGTCCCTTGTCGCGCTGTACGATGCCCTGCTCGAAGGCGATCACCGACAGCTTTCCCCGCACGACCTCCAGCAATTCGCCACTCCTTAGAAGATGGTCGGGATTGCGTGGCTTGGCCTGCGTAAAATGCTCATGTCCCTCAGAAAAGGTCTCATAGATCAGGATGCCCGTTTCATCAAGGGAATCCAGAAGATGCGGCCAAAGCAGGCGAAAGAGATAGTTGGTGACAACGATCCCGGCAAAATGCCTGCCCGGCAGGGGCCAGGGGTCGAGCCCTTCAAGATCGGCCTTGATGATCTCGAAGCCAGGCGCAGGGGCCAGCATGCTGGTATCGCGATCAATGGCCGTTACCGGATGACCCAATTGCAAAAACAGGCGGCTGTGGCGCCCCGCCCCCGCCGCCACGTCCAAAACCGCACCTTCGGCGCGAATCAAGGGCGCAAAGCGCTCCACCCAGGGTGAGGGGGCGTTGGGACCGCAAGGATGAGCATGCTTGCATTTCATGGAAGAAAGATTGCCCCTGAGCTTCAGGCGCGGTAAAGGAAAATATGATTCTTTTCGCCCTGCAATGCCCCAGCGGACATCAATTCGAAGCCTGGTTCAAGGATGGCGCCGCCTATGAGCGTCAGGCCAAGCGCGGTTTGATCGCTTGCCCGACCTGTGCTTGCAAGGAAATCTCCAAGGCCCCCATGGCGCCCCGCATTTCCAAGGGGGCGGCAGCTCCCAAGGAGGAGGCGGTTTCTTCGCCAGGGTCTGTGCCCGCCCCCGCCGTGCCGCAGACCACCCAGGATGTCTCGTTGCCCGTTTCGCCCGAGCTGGCGGCAGCGCTTCGTCATGTCGTGGAAAGCACCTGCGAGAATGTGGGCACGCGCTTTGCCGAAGAGGCCAGGCGCATTCATTATGGCGAGGCCGAGGGCCGGGGCATCTATGGCCAGGCGGAGCCCGAGGAAACCCAGGCCCTGCAGGAAGAGGGCATCGAGGTTCTGTCCCTGCCCTGGATTCGCCACAACGCCTGAAGGGCTTCAACCCAGCCATCGCTTTTCGTCATATCTTGAATCTGGCGGGCCGGGCCTTATCAGGCTATTATTATTCTAAAGTTGTTTTCCGAGGCAGCAAGGTATGAAACTCGTCGTCTTTGACGTGGACGGGACACTGATCGATAGCCAGCACAACATCGTCGCCGCCGTCGTCGATGCCTGGCGGGCCGAGGGCTTGCCTGCGCCACCCCCTGAAAAAATCCGGCGCAATATCGGCCTGCCTCTGCTTGAGGCGATTGCCGCCTTGATTCCCGAAGGCGGGGAAGCCCTGCATCTGCATCTGACCGAGCTTTACAAGCAGGCCTTCGCCGCCAACCGAAGGCGCTTGGATTATGTCGAGCCGTTGTTTCCGGGGGCACTTGAAGCGCTGGATGTTCTGGAGTCTGAAGCCTGTCTGTTGGGCATCGCCACCGGCAAATCTCGCCGTGGGCTTGATGCCGTTTTCGAGCGCCACCAGTTGGCGCACCGATTCATCACCGTACAGACGGCCGACGATGCGCCCGGCAAGCCCAATCCCGACATGCTGCTGAAAGCCATGGCCGAAACCGGGGCTGAGGCCCAGCGCACCGCCATGATCGGCGACACCTGGTTCGATATGCAGATGGCAAGCGCCGCCAATACCAGGGCGATTGGCGTTGGCTGGGGCTATCACGAAGCTGATGAATTGATCAAGGCCGGGGCTGTCCAGGTCCTGCGGGAATTCAGTGACTTATCAGGCGCTATCGGCGACCTGTGATCTGTGCAAAAAAGAGGTGATGCCATGAAGCTTGTAAAAATTCTGGGAGCCCTTGTCGGGGTGGTGGTGCTGGTTATCGGCGGCCTGCTGGCCTATCTCGCCACCATCGATGTCAACCAATACAAGCCGATGATCGCCGAAGAGGTCAAGAAGGCGACCGGGCGCGATCTGACCATCGCGGGGAACATGGCGCTTAAAATATCGCTCTCGCCCGCCCTGGTGGTCGAGAATGTCACGCTGTCCAACATGCAGGGTGGCTCGCGCCCCGAGATGGTGAAGATCAAGCGCTTCGAGGCCGAGGTCGCCTTGCTGCCCTTGCTGTCGCAATCTGTGCAGGTCAAGCGTCTGGTCATTATTGAACCCGATATCCTGATCGAGACCAATGCCCAGGGCAAAGGCAATTGGGAGATGGGACGGGCGGATGTCAAAGAGGCCGAAGCCGCCAAGCAAGAGGATACCGCCAAGGGCGGCGGCATGCCCAAGGTGGCGATTGAGGAGGTGCGGATCGAGAAAGCGCTCTTCGTCAATCGCGACGGTGTTGCCAAACAAGCGATGCAGGTCGCCATCGAGCGCCTGATCCTGCGGGCCAAGTCGATGTCCAGTCCGCTCTCGATCGACCTGGCGGGCGCTTTGGATGGCAAGGCCTTTGAAGTGAAGGGCACTACCGGGCCGCTGGACGATCTTCTGGCTTCCAAGCCCTGGCCGCTCGATCTGGCCGCCAAGGCGGGATTCGTGCTGCCGGTTCCCATTCAGGTGACGGGGACGCTAGGCAGGGGTGCAGAGGCCTATGCGCTTGATGATCTGAAGCTGGGATTGGGCAAAAGCATGCTTGCCGGTTCGGTCAAGGTGGCGATGGGTGAGAGGCCAAAGGCCACGGTCCGTCTTTCCTCCGCTCTGATCGATCTGTCGGAAATCGCCCCCGCTTCGGACAAGGGGGATGCCTTGCCGGAAAAGAAATCGGCGGACGGGCGCGTTTTTCCCGCCGATCCCCTGCCGTATGAGGGGCTGAAATCCGCCGATGCCGATGCCGAGATCAAGATCGGGAAATTGATTCTGCCCAACAAGCTGGGACTCGACGGCATCACCGCCAAGATCCTGCTGGCCAATGGGCGGCTTGAGATGAAGCCCTTTGCGCTGAAACTGGGCGGTGGCGACGTGGCGACCAACATGACGCTGGATGCCAACGCGCAAAGCCTGCATCTCAACGTATCGGGCAAGGATGTGGTGGCGGGAGCCATCGCCAAGGACATGGGCCAGTCCGACATGTTCACCGGCGGCAAGACCGACATCAATATCGACCTTAAGGGCAATGGCGGATCAGTTCGCGCTTTGATGGCGGGGCTGGATGGTGACATCCAGATCGTTATGGGCGAGGGGCGCGTCAACAATACGCTGATCAACTGGGGAGGCGGCGACATCCTGACCCAGTTGATGAGCAGCCTCAATCCTATGTCCAAGAAGGAGGATTACACGCCTATCGCCTGCTCCGTCGTGCGCTTCAAGGTGGTTGACGGCATGGCGCATGCGCCCAAGGGCATCGCACTTGAAACCAACAAGCTCGATGTTGTAGGCGACGGCACGGCCAATCTGAAGACCGAGGGGCTCGATTTCGGCATCAAGCCCACGGTGAAGGAAGGGCTGGGTGTCGGTGTGGGCAATCTGGCCAGCATGGTGCGCTTAAGCGGCACCATGGGCAGCCCCAGTGTCGGCGTCGATACCGCCGAGGCCGCCAAGACAGCCCTGAAGACCGGGGCCGCCGTGGCGACCGGCGGCTTGTCGGTTCTGGGCGGGGCTCTGCTCGACAAGACGGGGCTAACGAGCGGTGCCGTTTCCGGCCCACCCTGTCAGGTGGCGTTGGGCAAGGGCACACCCGCCAAGGCCGAGCCCGCAGCCAAGCCAGCCGCAGGGGCAGCGGCACCGGCCCAGAAGCCTGCGGATGCGGCCAAGAGCGCCGTGGGCGGCGCTCTCAAGGGCCTGTTCGGCCGTTGACCAACCCGCTGCGCAAGCGTTTCTACAAAGAGGCCGCCGTCGGCATTACCGACGGCGGCTTCGCCGTTCTGTTGGATGGCAGGAAAGTGCGCACCCCCAAGGGCCGCGCCCTTTGTTTGCCCACCGAGACCTTGGCTCAGGCGATTGCTAGCGAATGGGGGGCGCAGGGTGACAAGATCGAGCCTGCCTCGATGCCGCTCATGCAACTGGCCGCCACCGCCATCGACCGCGTTGCTGATGAGCGGGGGGCGATGCGAGACGCCCTGCTGCGTTACGCCGACACCGATCTTCTGTGCTACCGCGCCGCTCATCCTTCCGATCTGGTGGTACGTCAGACCAAGCTCTGGCAGCCGGTGCTGGACTGGGCTGCTCTTACCCTCGATGCCGCCCTGCTGACAACGCAGGGCCTGGCCCCCATCACCCAGCCCGAACAGGCCCTGGCTGCCCTGGCTCGTCATCTCGATCGGCTGGACGACTGGCGTTTTACCGCCCTTTCTGTCGTCACGGCCGCCACGGGCTCTCTGCTGCTGGGGATGGCTCTGCTGGAAGGCTTTTTAGGCAAGGATCAGGTGATCGAGGCCAGCCAGCTCGACGAAAATCATCAAAGCATTCTGTGGGGTGAAGACGAAGAGGCGCAGGAACGTTTGCAGGCACTGGCAGACGAGATCTGCGCTGCTGAGGCCTTCCTCAGGCTTCTAGCGCAGGATCGTATAACTCCGAGTCACCCCGGTGACACGGAGTTAAACGTGAATCCTTCGCTAAAACAAATTTCTAGAGCGGATTCACGCCATCAATCGAAGCCGTTTAATGGCGTCGACTGATGGCGACCCGCTCTATGTCTCTGAGGCCCGCATTTACCCCCAATCAGCGCGGCGCGCTTTGGCTGTTGGGCACGTCGGCGGTCTTTACGCTGATGAACAGCGTCATCAAATATCTGGGCCCGGCCATTCCCACCTCGGAGGTGGTTCTCTTTCGCAGTGCCTTTGGCCTGGTCGCCCTGTTGCCCTTTATTCTGTCGGATCCCAGGGGGGCGCTTGCCATCACCCGGCCCGGCCTTCACCTCTTTCGCGCCGTTCTGGGTCTGATCGCCATGTCGGCCAATTTCTGGACGGTGGCGGTCCTGCCGCTGGCGACTGCCACCTCGCTCTTTTTCACCAAGCCGCTCTTCATGCCTATTCTGGCCGTGCTTCTTTTGAAGGAGCGTTTCCGCTGGCGGCGCGGGTTGGCCACGGCAGGCGGATTTCTGGGTGTGCTGGTCATGCTGGACCCCGACAGCGGCACGGGGCCATGGCCCATCGCCATCGGGCTGGCAGGGGCTGCCTGCGTTGCCCTGATCATGGTGGTGATCAAAAAGCTGACCGCCACCGAGCGCCCGCTGGCCGTGTTGGTCTGGTTCTCGGTCCTCTCCTCAATCGGCATAGCGCCCCTGGCCGCCTGGGTCTGGGTGACCCCCAGCCTCGATCAGCTTCTTCTTCTGATGTCGCTGGGCGGATTCGGCTCGTGGGGTCAGTATATGATGATCCGCGCCTATCGCGTGGGCGAGGCGCAGGCCATCACGCCGGTCGATTACACCCAGCTTCTCTTCGCGGGCGTCTTGGGCATGGTTCTGTTTGGAGAACTGCCCGGTTTGCGCATGCTGCTGGGCATCGTCATCATCGTGGGCGCCACGCTGTACATCACCTTGCACGAGGAAAAACCTCTGCCCCCTCCCGTTACATCTAATGCCAGTTTGCATTAATCGTGACCGATTAATGCAAGCCTCAATCGCCGGGCGGGCGCTGTGCGCCCTTGGCTCCCGCTCGCCAGGAGGCTCGCGCGCGGGCCTTGCCCGCGACTGGTAAGAGTCCTTCGTTTTGCAATCCTGTATGGCGATCTGCTATAAATTTATCGTTTACGTAAACGAAAGGGGATTGAGATGGATGTCAAAGGAATCGCCGCCATCGTCACCGGTGGCGCATCGGGTTTGGGCGAGGGCACGGCGCACGCTTTGGCCAAGGCGGGCGCCAAGGTGACGGTGATCGATCTGAAGGCCGAGGCAGCCCAACAGGTCGCATCCGAGATCGGCGGGCTTGGCATCGGCTGCGACATCACCGAGGCCGCCGCCACCGAAGCCGCCTTTGCACAGGCCCGCGACAAACACGGCCCGGCCCGCATTCTGGTCAATTGCGCCGGGGTCGCCACCGGGGCCCGCATCATCTCGCGCGAGGGACCTGCCTCGCTGGAGGGATTCGCCCGCACGGTCTCGGTCAATCTGGTGGGCAGCTTCAACACCATGCGCCTGGCCGCCTGGGACATGTCGACGCTGGAACCCTTGTCCGACAATGAGCGGGGTGTGATCGTCAACACCACCTCGATCGCCGCCTTTGAAGGCCAGATCGGGCAATGCGCCTATTCCTCGTCAAAGTCGGGCGTGGCGGCGCTAACCCTGCCCGCCGCCCGCGAACTTTCCAAATTCGGCGTGCGTGTGCTGTGCATAGCGCCCGGCCTGTTCGCCACACCCATGATGTTCGGCCTGCCGCAGGAAGTGCAAGACAGCCTGGGATCGAAAACGCCCTTTCCGCAGCGGCTGGGCAGGCCCCAGGAATTTGCCTCGCTGGTCATGGCGATGCTGGACAATGTCATGCTGAACGGCGAGGTGGTGCGCCTGGACGGCGCCGTGCGGTTGGAACCCAAGTGACGCCGCCATGAAGCAGGCCCAGACTATTCTGACGGTGGCGACCAAAGGGGCCGGGCTGTATGAATTTACTGGAGAGGTCGCCGCCTGGGTGGCGGCCCAGGGCATCCTCAGCGGGCTTCTGACCTTGTTTTGCCGTCACACATCGGCTTCGCTGACCATTCAGGAAAATGCCGATCCGGACGTGGTGCAAGATCTCCAAGAATGGTTTCGCCGTTCGGTGCCGGAAGGGGCCGCCTGGATGCGCCACATCACAGAGGGGGCTGACGACATGCCCGCACATATCAAAAGCGTCTTGACGGATGTGTCCCTGTCCATTCCGGTCATCGAGGGGCGGATGGTTCTGGGAAGCTGGCAGGGAATATATCTATTCGAACATCGCAAGGCAGCGCACCGTCGCCAGATCGTGCTGCATTTACTGGGGACGTGAACGGAATCCCATCGCCACGACATAGGTCTCCTTGGAATCAGCACGGCTGGCCGGGGGCTTGGCGTGGCGCACGGTGGCGAAGCTTTGTTTCAAGGCGTCGAGCAGCAGTTTCTCGGCCCCGCCCTGCAGCAGTTTGGCAACAAAGCAGCCGCCGGGCGCCAGGACATCCTTGGCGAACTCCAGGGCCGTTTCCGCCAGATGCATGATACGCAGATGATCGGTCGGCGTGTGGCCGGTGGTGGGAGCCGCCATGTCGGACAGCACCACATCGGCAAGTCCGCCCAGCGCCTCTTTCAGACGGGCCTCGGCCTCTTCGGCAAGAAAATCGCCCAGCAGCACCGTGGCGCCGGGAACCGGGTCCATGGGCAGAATATCCAGCGCCGCGACATGGCCGCCGCCGGGCTCGACGGCTTTCACGCGCGCCGCCGCCACCTGCGTCCATCCGCCCGGCGCCGCCCCCAGATCGGCCACGCGCCCACCCTTTTTCAGAAAATGAAAGCGATCATCCAACTGCTCGAGCTTGAAGGCGGCGCGCGAGCGATAGCCCTTGCGGCCTGCTTCTTGCACATAGGGGTCGTTGATCTGGCGGGTCAGCCAGGTGCGTTGCGAGAGTGTCCGCTTCTTCTTCGATTTCAGATTCTGTTTCATGCCGATGCCTCCGCCGCCATAAGGGACAAAAGCCCCTCGCGCAGGCCGCGGTCGGCGATACCGAGCTTGGGGGCAGGCCACAAATCGTCGAGAACGGAAAAAATAGCCATGCCCGCAGGCACCAGATCGGCGCGTTCGGGTCCGATGCAGGGATGGGCCGCCCGATCCCTCTCGCTCATGGCGGCCAGGCGTGCCGTTACTTCAGCCAGATCGCTTCTGGTCAACAACAAGCCATCGACGCGCCTGCGCTCGTAGCGGCCAAGATCGAGATGGATCGCCCCCATGGTGGTGACCGTTCCTGAGGTGCCCAGCATGCAGGCCTCGCCGGAAAGAAGGTAAGCCAGCATGGCGTGGCGCAGTTCGAAGGCCTGCAGGCGCGACCGCATGGCCGACAGGCTTTGCGCGCGCGCCGCAGAATCGCGCTCGGACAAAGTGACAACGCCGAGGGGCAGTGATTCCGAGGCAATGATGCCGTGATTCTCATGCTTCTGGCGGTCGATCCAGGCGATCTCGGTACTGCCGCCGCCGATATCGAAGACCAGCGCGAACCGCGCCTTGGGATCAAGCAGGGGGCGACAGCCCAGCATGGCCAGCATCACCTCCTCCTCGCTTGAGATCACCTCAAGGTCAAGGCCGGTTTCGTCAAGGACGCGCTTGACGAAGCGCTGGCCGTTGGCGGCTTGCCTGCAGGCCGCCGTGGCGACCAGACGCGATTTCTCGACGCCACGCTTGATCATCAGATCGGAACACAGGGCCAGAGCCTCGATGGTTCTGGCTTGCGCCTCCTCGCAAAGATGTCCGGTTGAAGACAGGCCCTCGCCCAAGCGGGTGATGCGCGAAAAGGAGTCGATCACCTGAAAGCGGCCCTGGCTCAGCGAGCGGGCCAGAAGCAGGCGGCAATTGTTAGTACCAAGATCGAGGGCGGCAAGAAGGGGTCCGGTCATGGAAGGGTTGTACCAGGAACACCCCTTGTCGTGGAATGCACTTCATGCAGAACCTGCCCGGCATGCACGAAGGGAAAGGCGGCATGGGCCGCCAGGGCCGCCTCGGAAAATCCCGAGAGGATCAGCTTCAACTTGCCGGGATAGGTGGCGATGTCGCCGATGGCAAAGACGCCGGGAAGCTTCGTGGACATGGTGGCGGGATCAACCGCAAGCCGTCCGCCTTCAAGGTCCAGGCCAAATCCCGACATGGCGCTCTGATCGCCCAGAAGCCCAAAAAAGCACAGCAGCGTATCGGCATCAAGCTCGCGCTGGTTTCCCGCCAGATCATCCACCAAGACGGCGCTCAGGCGCTTTCCGTCGCCTTTTAGGGCCGAAAGCTGGCCGGGGGCGACCAGATCGATTTTACCGGCCTGAACCAGGGTCATCAGCTTTTCAAGGCTGCCCGGCTGGGCGCGAAACTGGGGGCGGCGATGAATCAGCCAGACCTTGTCGGCCATGTCTGAGAGCAAAATCGCCCAATCGACGGCGGAATCGCCACCACCCGCGATGGCCACGCGCCTGTCTTTGAAGTCGAGGGCCCGGCGCACGAGATAATGCACACTGGTCCCTTCGTACCCTTCCAGTCCGTCCAGCGGTGGTCGCTTGGGGCCGAAGGCGCCAGCCCCCGACGCGATGAACACCACGGGGGCCTCAAGGACCAGGCCCTGATTGGTTTCAACCCGCCAGAAGCCATCGGCAAGTCGGGTTAGCAGATTGGCTTGCTGATTAAGGTGGTAAATCGGATTAAAGGGGCGGGCCTGCTCGGTCAGTCGTTCGATCAACTCGGCCCCCAGAATGAAGGGCTGGGCAGGAATATCGTAGATCGGTTTCTCAGGATAAAGGGCGGCGCATTGGCCGCCCGGGGCGGGCAGGGCGTCGATGACGTGGCAGGGAATGTTGGCCATGCCCAAGGCAAAAACGCCGAACAGTCCCACCGGCCCGGCGCCGATGACGACAGCACCTTGAAAGCGCGGGTTCAAGGCTCTTCCTCGCCGGACGGCACTTTGCGGGATGACGGGTCTGGCCGGTTGCGGTGCAGTCCGCCCGGCGTTGGCTTTTTGGGTAGCGCCATTTTGGTCACCAGCCAGATGAGAAACAGGGGCGGCGCGAAGACAATGACCACGCGTTTCGTCCAGGCCATGAATTCGCTGGCCTGCTTTTCCAGCAGAAGCTCCGACTTGCAGTCATAGCGCTGCGAAGCCCTGGCACCCCGGCATTCGGCCAACTGACGCTCGAAGCGCTGCTGCTCGAAATAGGTCTCATAGCTGGGAATGATGAATTCGCTATAGCCCATCAAGCTCGCCCAGACCAATCCTACCGCCATGGCGAACAGGCGGAGGCGAAGGGCGCGGCGCAGCTTTTTCTCATAAGGGTGCATGACGGCATCAAGAATAGTCACATTTGAGATGGATTTCATCCCCTGCTTGCTCAAGCTCCTGGGCTTGGCTACAACCAAGCATGCAAAGCTTCGATCTGGCCACGGAAAACGACACCGCCCGCCTGGGGGCAAGGCTTGCTGCCCTGGCCCGACCGGGCGACATTCTGGCGTTGCACGGCGCCTTGGGGGCGGGCAAGACCAGCCTGGCGCGCGCCTTCATCCGCGCTTTTGTGGCCAATCCCTCTGAAGAGGTGCCCAGCCCCACCTTCACCCTGGTTCAGGTCTATGAGGGCGGGCGCTGTCCGCTCTGGCATCTCGATCTCTACCGCCTTGAGCGCCCCGAGGACGCCTTGGAACTGGGACTCGAGGAAGGATTTCAGGAAGCTGTCTGCCTGATTGAATGGCCCGAGCGTTTGGGGGCCTTGCTGCCCGAGCGCTCCTTGCACCTGACCCTGGGTTTCGGCCCCAGCGACGAGACGCGGACCCTGACACTCGACGGCTGGCAGGACAGGCCCCTGTCATGAGCCAGGACGCACGCGGCCAAACGATGGACGCTTTCCTGGACGGCAGCGGCTGGGCCCATGCCCAGCGTCGCCCCCTGCCCGGGGATGCCTCGTTTCGCCGTTATATCCGTCTTAGCCGGGGCTTTGAACATGCCATGCTGATGGATGCGCCGCCACCAAAGGAAGACGTGCGGCCCTTTTTGAACGTGGCGCGCCATCTTGTGGGGTTGGGCCTGTCGGCGCCCGTTGTGCTGGCCGAGGATGTGGCGTCGGGATTTCTGCTGCTTGAGGATCTGGGCGATGCCACCTTCACGCGCCGTCTGGCGGCGGGGGCCTGCGAAGCCGCCCTTTATGCCCTGGCGGTGGATGTGCTGATCGATCTGCACCACCATCCCAGGGCGGCGGAAATCTTGGTGCCGCCCTATGACGATGCCCGGCTGATGACCGAGGCCCGCCTGCTGACCGACTGGTATATGCCCGAGATGCCGGGTGCCTTAACTGGTCAGGACTGCATCGAAAGCTATGAGGCCTTGTGGCGGCCCCTGTTCGCCAGGGCACGCGCGGTACCGGAAACGCTGGTGCTGCGCGATTTCCATGTCGATAATCTGATGGAGCTGGAAGGCAGGTCGAAAAGTGCTGCCTGCGGGCTGCTCGATTTCCAAGATGCGGTTCTGGGGCCTGTTACCTATGATCTGGTGTCGTTGGTCGAGGATGCCAGACGCGATCTGGCGCCAGGCCTCGCCGACGCGATGCGCCAGCGCTATCTAAAGGCCTTTCCCAACCTTGATCGCCACGATTTCGATGCCTCGATGGCCATTCTGGGCGCTCAGCGCCATTGCAAGGTGATCGGCATCTTCACCCGCCTTTACAAGCGTGATGGCAAGCCGGTCTATCTTCGCCACATCCCCAGACTCTGGCGCCTGCTCGAGCAGTCTTGTCGCCATCCCGTTCTGGCGGGCCTTAAGGTCTGGCTGGATAAGCACCTTCCTGCGGGCTCTCGCGGGGTGCCGCAATGAAGCGGGGCATCGCACTGGCCGCCGGTCTGGGGCTTCGGCTGCGCCCGATTACGCTGACCACGCCCAAGCCCTTGGTCGAGGTGGCGGGCAAGACCTTGCTGGATCATGCGCTGGATAAACTGGCCGATGTCGGCGTCGAGGAATGCGTGGTCAACATGCATCATCTGGCCTCCAAGATCGCAAGCCATGTCGCGGCCCGCCAAACGCCCCGAATCCAATTGTCCGACGAAACGGGGGAACTGCTGGAAACCGGCGGCGGCATCGCCAAGGCCCTGCCGCTGTTAGGCGACCAGCCCTTTTTTGCGGCCAATGCCGATATTCTGTGGACGGATGGGCTTGGCGACATGCCCGCCCTGACGCGCCTTAAACAGGCCTGGGAATCGCAGCGCATGGATGCGCTGCTGCTGCTGGTGCCCACACAGAATGCTTTCGGTTACGAGGGGGCGGGCGACTTCTTCTTGCAAGACGATGGTCGATTGCAACGAAGGGGCAAAGCCGCCAGCGCACCCTATGTCTTCGCGGGCGTTCAGGTGCTGCATCCCAGGCTGTTTAGCGATGTTCCCCCGGGCCCCTTCTCGCTGAACCTGCTTTACGACCGCGCCCTGGCCGACCAGCGCCTGTACGGGCTGGTGCATCAAGGCGGCTGGTATCACATTGGCACGCCGGATGCGCTGGGCGAAGCGCGCCGTCTTCTCGGCTGAGCCATGAAAGTCTTCACGATCAGCCCGGACCTGGCCTTCGTCGACGCGTTGGCCGACGGGTTGCTGGAGCAGGCGAAATTCGACCCGATCACCCTGTCCTCCTTTACGGTCTTGCTGCCCACCAGGCGCGCCATCCGTTCCTTGAAAGAGGCCTTTTTGCGCCGCATCGACGGCGACGGCGTTCTGCTATTGCCGCGTCTGATGACGCTGGGCGATCTGGACGAAGCGGAACTGGTGCTGGATGGCGCCATCGAGGCCGAGCTGGCTCCTGCCATCGATCCTTTGCGCCGCAAATTACTGCTGGCCCGCCTCGTGCGGGCCTCGAGATCCAATCTGGCTTGGGATCAATCAGTGCGGCTGGCCGGAGAGCTTGGGCGGTTTCTCGACCAAATGCAGACCGAGAATGTGGGTTTCGAGCGTTTGAAGACCTTGGTGCCCGAGGATTTTGCCAGCCATTGGGGCGAGGTGCTGGCCTTTCTTAATCTGTTGATCGATCTTTGGCCGGGCATTCTGGCAGAAGAAGGGGCGCTTGATCTGGCCTTGCGGCGCAACCGCCTGATTCTGGCCCAGGCCGAGGCATGGCGCACCACCCCGCCCCAGGGGCCGGTGGTGGCGGCGGGATCGACTGGCAGCGTTCCAGCCACCGCCGAATTGCTGAAGGTGATCGCGGCCCTGCCGCAAGGGGCCGTGGTGTTGCCGGGCCTCGATCTCAAGCTGGCCCAGGAGGCCTGGGAAGCGCTGGAACCCAGCCATCCGCAATTCGGCATGAAGCGACTGCTCGATCTGTTGGGCACCGGGCGTGATCAAGTGCGTTCCTGGCGCAGCGGCAAGACCCCTGCCCATGCGGCCCGCCTGGAGCTGATCAGTCAGGCTTTTCTGCCCGCCGCCCTGACCGAGAGCTGGCGGGTGATGGATGCGCTTCCAGCCCAGGCCCTGAAGGGGCTGAGCTATCTGGAAGCGCCCGATTCCAGAAGCGAGGCCCTGGCCATCGCCCTTCTGTTGCGAGGGAGCGCCGAATTTTCGGATCAGACGGCGGCCCTGGTGACGCCGGACCGCAATCTGGCCAGAAGGGTGGCGTCGGAGTTGAAGCGCTGGGGCATTGCGGTCAATGATTCGGCGGGCCAGCCCCTGGCCCTGACCGAACCCGGCACCTTCCTGCGCCTGATCGCCCAGGCCTTGAGCGAGGATTTCGCACCGGTAGCCCTATTGTCCCTGCTCAAGCATCCGCTGGCCGGTCTTGGCATGCCACCGGCGCGTCTGCGCACCCTCGCCCGCCGGTTGGAAATCGAATCACTCCGAGGTCCGCGCCCGGCGCCGGGCCTGAAGACGCTGATCCCCCATCATCCCTGGCTGCAAACCCTGGAAGAGGCCGCACAGCCCCTGCTCAAGATGATGCGCCAAGACGAGGCAGCATTGGCCGATCTTGTCAGCCTGCATATCGCCCTGGCCGAGGCGCTGGCGGCCACCGATCTTGAGACGGGCTCGGAGCGCTTGTGGGCGGGCGAGGCAGGCGAGGCGGCACTTGATTTCGCAGCCAGCCTGACCGGCGCCGCCCGCGATGCGGGAAGCCTGCAAGGGGCCGCCTATCCCGCCCTGCTTGACGCCTTGATGGAAGACGCGACGGTGCGCCCGCGCTTTGGCCTTCATCCCCGCCTTCACATCTGGGGGCCTTTGGAAGCGCGTCTGCAACAAGCTGATCTGCTGATTCTGGGGGGGTTGAACGAAGGGACATGGCCCGCCGATCCGCCCGCTGATCCCTGGCTCAGTCGGCCCATGCGGGCCAGCCTGGGGCTGGAAGCGCCCGAGCGGCGCATCGGCCTTGCCGCCCATGATGTGGCCCAGGGTCTTGCCGCTCCCAGCGTGGTGTTGACCAGATCCCTGCGCGCCCGGGGTGCGCCCACCGTGCCCTCGCGTTTCATCAAGCGCCTCGAGGCGGTTTTGAATGCGGCGGGCCTGACCGAGGAGGCTGGCGGCGAGGGCTGGCGTTTGCAGGCACCGCTCGATTGGGCGCTGGCCCTGGATGATGCGCCCAAGAAGGTTCTGCCAGGACCGCCCGCACCCTGTCCGCCGGTAGCGGCGCGCCCCAAACGCTTGTCGGTGACCAGAATCGAAACCTGGATGCGCGATCCCTATGCGCTTTATGCCCAGAAGATTTTGGGCCTGTCCGCCTTGAAGCCCCTGGATGCCGATCCCGGCGCTTCGGATTACGGCACTCTGGTCCACGGCGCTCTGGAAAAATTCATCAAGGCCTGGCCGGAGGAATCGCCTGAGGATATCGAGGGCGAGCTTATGCGCCTGGGGCATCTGGTCTTTGAAGAAGCCCTGGCCGCCCCCGGCGTCTGGGCCTTCTGGTGGCCGCGCTATCGCAGCATCGCTTCATTCGTGGCCGGGATGGAGCAACATCGGCGCCCCCTGATACGGCAAAGCCTCGGCGAGTGCGAAGGAACGCTGGATTTGGGCGGCTTTGTCCTCACCGCCAAGGCTGATCGCATCGATTTGTTGGCGGATGGCCGTGCGGCGCTGATCGACTACAAGACCGGAAAACCCCCTTCCTGGAAACAGGTGCAGGCCGGGTTCGCGCCCCAATTGCCGCTGGAAGCGGTCATTCTCAAAACAGGGGGCTTTGCCGGGGCGGGTTCGCCCCATCCCAGCGAACTGGCCTTCTGGCATCTCTCGGGTGGACGCGACGGCGGCAAGGAACAGCTTTTTAAAAAGGATATCGCCCAACTGGCGGATGAGGCGCTTCTGGGCCTCAAGGCGCTGGTCGCCCTTTACCAAAGGCCCGACACGCCCTATCCGGCCTGCCCCACGCCTGGCCAGGCGCCGGGCTGGTCGGATTATGTCCATCTGGAGCGCAGGCAGGAATGGCAAAGCGAAGAGGAGGCGACGTGACTCCCCTCGTCATGGAAACCGAGCGCGATCAGCGCCGGGCCGCAGATGCCAATGCCTCGGCCTGGGTCTCGGCCTCTGCTGGTTCGGGCAAGACCAAGGTGCTGGTCGATCGCCTGCTGACGCTGCTGCTGTCGGGGGCCAAGCCGCACCGTCTGCTCTGCCTGACCTATACCAAGGCGGCGGCGGCCGAAATGGCGAACCGCTTGTCCATGCGGCTGTCATCCTGGGTGACCTTGCCCGAGGAAGAGCTAGAGAGGGATCTGGAAAAGCTATTGGGCGAGCCCGCCGGCAGCTTACGCATGACCAGGGCCAGGCGTCTGTTTGCCCAGGTGCTGGATGCGCCGGGCGGCCTGCATATTCAAACCCTGCACGCTTTTGCCCAGTCGCTGCTGGCGCGCTTTCCCATCGAGGCTGGCGTGGCGCCGCATTTTTCCGTGATGGACGAGCGCGATCAGGCCCAATTGCTGGACGAATCCCTGCAATCGGTTCTGGCCCAAGCGCGTCTTGGCCGCGATGCTTCCTTGTCCAAGGCGCTGGAGCAGGTGGCCGAGCGCATTCACGAAACGCGTTTTGCCGATCTGGTGCGCGAACTCTCGTCGGCCCGCACCCGCCTGGCCCATCTGTTTGCCACATGGGGGGGCGTGGCTGGCGTCGTGGCAGAGGTGCGCCAGCATCTGGGCGTTGGCGCAGGCGAGACGCTGGAAAGCCTGCGCCAGGCCGCCTGTCGCGAAGAGGCCTTCAATGGCGCAGCACTCCGCCAGGCCGTTTCGCATCTGTCGCGGGGCAGCAAGACCGACAAGGAACGGGCGGGCTTGATGGCGCACTTTCTGGCGGGCGACGAGGATGAGCGCAGCCGCTGCTTCGATGACTATGCCGGTGCCTTTCTGACGGATAAGCAGGAGCCCCGGGCCAGCCTTGCCACCAATCCGGTCAAGGCCGCCTGGCCCGAAATCGCGGTGGTGTTGGAAAGCGAGCAGGCGCGGATCATGGGTGTTATCGAGCAGCGCCGCGCCATCACCGTCGTTCAATCGACCGAGGCGCTGCTGCGGCTGGCCCATGCCATTCTCGAAGGTTATGCGCATCTCAAGGAAGCACGGGCCAGGCTTGATTACGACGATCTGATCCAGGCCGCGCGCCGTCTGATTCAAGCCGGAACCGCCTGGGTTCTTTATAAGTTAGATGGCGGCATCGATCATGTGCTGATCGACGAGGCCCAGGATACCAGCCCGGCTCAATGGGATATCGTGACCGCCCTCTCGGACGAATTCTTCGCGGGCGAGGGAGCCAGGCCTCAGCCGCGCACGGTCTTTGCGGTGGGCGACGTCAAACAGTCGATCTACAGCTTTCAAGGGGCCGATCCCGATTCCTTCGAGACCATGCGCGCCCGCTTAAGCCAGCAGGTTGTTGCGGGCGGCGGACGCTGGGAGCCGGTCGATCTGGTCATGAGTTTCCGCTCGGTCCCCGCCGTGCTGGAAGCGGTGGATGCCGTGTTCGCCGAAGGCGAGGCTTTGGAAGGAGTTGATCTAGGCCAAGGTTACAAGCGCCACCTGGCTTTTCGCGCCCAGGATGGCGGGTCTGTCGCGTTATGGCCGCCCCTGGAGCCCAAGGCGCTTGACGAACAAGCCCCCTGGCATCCGCCGGTCGAACGCATTCGGGGCGATTCGCCGCAATTGCGCATGGCCCGCCTGCTGGCCAGGCGCATTCGGGCGATGATCGGGCAAGAACGGCTGGTCTCGAAGGACCGCCTGGTCCGGCCCGGTGATATCCTGATTCTGCTGCGCAGGCGGGGCAGCTTCGCCGAGGATCTGGTGCGTTCCTTGAAGGCCGAAGACGTGCCGGTGGCGGGCGTCGATCGCATGATCGTCACCGATCAGTTGGCGGTGGTCGATCTGATGGCGCTGGCCCGTTTTGTTCTATTGCCCGAGGACGATCTCAATCTGGCCGCCTTGTTAAAGGGGCCGTTCATCGGTCTGTCCGAAGAGGAGCTGTTTTCCGTTTGTCATGGCCGCAGGGGCACGGTCTGGGAAGGGCTGCCACAACATCAACCCGCCGCCCATGCCTGGCTTTCGGCCCTGCTGGCCCAGGCCGACCGCGCCGCACCCCATGATTTCTTTGCCCATATTCTGGGTCCTCTCAAGGGGCGGCGCACATTGAAGGCCCATTTGGGCCAGGAAGCTCTGGACGCGGTGGACGAATTCATGTCGCTGGCCCTGGACTTCGAGCGTCATCATGTTCCCTCGCTTTCCGGCTTTCTGGCCTGGATGGAAGCCGGGCATGTCGAGATCAAGCGCGATTCCGATTCCGCCGAGGCGGGCTTCGTGCGCGTCATGACCGTGCATGGCGCCAAGGGCCTGCAGGCCCCCATCGTGTTTCTGCCCGACACGCTGACGGCACCGGCAGGGCGCGACCTTCTGGTCTGGAGTGCCTGGGGCGTTGAAGGACTGCCCCTGTGGGCGCCGCGCGCTGCCGATCAGCCCCAGCCTCTCAAGGTGGCGATAGAAGCCGCCAAGGCCAAGGCCCGGCGGGAATCGCATCGGCTGCTCTATGTGGCGATGACCAGGGCCGAGGATCGCCTGATCATGGCCGGATGGCGCCCGGGAAAATCCGCCGAAGGGGCCTGGTATCCCCTGATCCGGCAGGGCTTCGATCGCGTGAATGCGCCCGAGGTGCCAGATGACTGGCTGGCGAATGATGCCGAAGGGCTGGGTCCGGCCACGCGCCGCCTGACCTCAACCCAGATCGGTGCGCCGGGCTCAGACGACAAGCAGGGTGCTACCGGCCAGATATCGCGCCTGCCCGATTGGGCGCGGCTGCCCTTGGCGCCGGAACCCGAACCGACGCGCCCCCTGATCCCCTCGCGGCCGGATGGTGACGAGGCAGGGCCAGCCCTGCCCCCCTTGTCGGGCGAGGATGGCAAGCGCTTCGAGCGGGGGCGCCTGATCCATCGCCTGCTGCAAACCCTGCCCGCCCTGGCGCAGTCAGAGCGGCGTGTGGCGGGGTTGCGCTATCTGGCGCATGCCGCCCGCCATTGGCCGCAAGACGCCTGCCAATCCCTGTTGGGGGAAGTGCTGGGCGTTCTGGACTCTCCCCAGGCAACGCTGCTGTTCGGGCCGCAATCCTGGGCCGAGGTGCCGCTGGTCGGGCTTTTGGAAGGGCGGGTGCTGTCGGGTCAGGTGGACCGGCTGGCTCATGTAGGGGACGAGGTCTGGGTGGTCGACTTCAAGACCAACCAGCGCGTTCCCGCCGTCCCATCCGCCGTTCCTGCCCAATATTTGCGCCAGATGGATCTTTACCGGATGGCTGTGTCCCGTTTGTGGCCCCAAAAAAGGGTTCGCACGTTCCTCTTGTGGACGAGCGGGCCTGAGCTGATGGAAATTTAGGCCTTTCTGACCAGCAGTCGATGCGTTCCCCCTGCCGTTTCCGCGGCCTCGGGAAGAAATGACAAAATTTGATGCCCCAATTCTTTCAAAGAACGGGGAACATTCATCAAAGGCTCAGCACCCTTCAAGCGAATCTCTAAAACTTCCCCAGGTTTCATCGCTTCTATTCGAAGTTTTGTTTTAACGAAGGTCATGGGACATACTTCGGCTGTGATGTCGATGAAGTAATCAGCATTGAATGAAAGGGACATGATCTTTCCCTGATTACTGTTTTTTTGAGTTGCAAAGAAAATGAAAAAGATGTAGGGAGAAAAGGTCTGCATAATCAGGGGCTATTATAAATGTCCGCCTTAAACGATTCAAACGAAATGCTCGCTTTAACCGCCCGCATCGTCGCCGCGCATGTTTCCAACAATACTGTGGCGCTTTCCGATCTGACGCCGCTCATTCACGATGTCTTTCGCGCGCTTGCCAATGTCGGGACCAACGCCCCGGTGGTCGAGCGTCCGCAGCCCGCCGTTCCGATCAAGAAGTCGGTGACGCCCGAATACATCATCTGTCTGGAAGACGGCAAAAAGCTCAAGATGCTGAAGCGCCACCTGAAAACCGCCTATGGCATGTCGCCCGACCAGTATCGGGATCGCTGGGGTCTGGCTGCCGATTATCCGATGGTGGCCCCCAACTATGCCGAGCATCGCTCCAGTCTGGCCAAGAAGATCGGCCTGGGCACCAAGCCGCGCAAGCGCCGCCGCCACGATTGATTTCACCGAACCGTCACACCAAGGGCGCCCATGTCGGCGCCCTTTTGCTTTATGAAGACGCCCAAGCTATAATAGCCGCACCCAACGGCAAGACGAAGGACCCATGGCCTCGCGACTCGAGGAACGCTGCATCGAACAGGGTTTGAAAATGACCGGCCAGCGCCGCGTCATCGCCCGCGTTCTCTCGGATGCCGAGGACCATCCCGATGTCGAGGAGGTCTATCGCCGTGCCAGCGCCATCGATCCCAAGATCAGCCTCGCCACGGTCTACCGCACCGTGCGCCTGCTCGAGGAAACCAACATCCTGGAGCGTCACGATTTCGGCGATGGCCGCGCCCGCTACGAGCGCCAGCCTACCCAGCATCATGATCACCTGATCGATAACAGCACGGGGCGCGTGATCGAGTTTCAAAGCAACGAGATCGAGGCCTTACAGCGGGAAATCGCGCGCCGTCTGGGCTATCGGTTGACCGGGCACCGTCTCGAACTCTACGGCGTTCCCCTTAAACCCGAGGAAGGCGTCGGCTGAAGGCCTGACATGCACCCTGATCCCATTCCCGCCCTGAAAGCAGGTTCTCTCGAAGTCAGGCTGGCCGAGACGGCGGCCGAGGTCGATGCTTCGCAAGTCCTGCGCTACCAGGTCTTCTATGACGAGATGGGGGCTGTGCCTACGACTGAGATGGCCGAGGCCTGCCGCGATTTCGACGTCTTCGACGAGGTCTGCGACCATCTTCTGGTCATCGATCATAAAAGGGACGGCGTAAATGCGGGCGTGGTTGGCACCTATCGCCTGATGCGCCGCGAACATGCCCAAAAGGCGGGACGCTTTTATTCTTCCAGCGAATATGATATCCGCCCGCTTCTGGCCCATCCCAAGCCGATCATGGAATTGGGCCGGTCTTGCGTCGACCTAGCCTACCGCGCGCGGGCCAGCACCATGCAAATGCTGTGGGCGGGCATCGCCGCCTATGTTTTCAAGCACGGCATCGACATTATGTTCGGCTGCGCCAGCCTGCCCGGCACCGATCCCTCGAAGCTGGCTTTGCTTCTGTCCTATCTGCATGGCCATCATCTGGCGCCCGAGGCCTTGCGTCCCAGGGCCTTGCCTGGTCTCTACACAGCGATGAATCTTGTGCCCCTCGACGGCATCGATCCCAAGGCGGTGCAGGCGGAAATGCCTCCCTTGATCAAGGGCTATCTGCGCCTGGGCGGTTTCGTCGGCGACGGAGCCGTGATCGACCATCAGTTCAATACCACCGATGTGGCGGTCGTCGTGAAAACCGACCTGGTTTCGGAAAAATACTACAAACATTTCGAGCGCACGGCCGGACCTTCGGACAACACAGGCTGATATCCCCCCATGATCTCCCAAATCAGCGCCTTTATTCGCTTATCACTGTTCATCTGCTGGACGCTGTTATGCCTGGTGCCCTATCTGGCCATTTTTGCGCTGGGGGATTTGCGCGCCGCCTTCGCGCGTCGCTACTGGCGCACCGCCTGCCGCATCGCAGGCCTTAAGCCCGTTGTTTTCGGCCAGATGGCGCAAGAAAAGCCCGTTTTGTTCGTGGTCAACCATGTTTCCTATCTGGATATTCTGGTGCTGGGCGGCCTTTTGAACGCGATATTTGTTGCCAAAAGCGAGGTGGCCGGCTGGCCGGGGATCAATCTGATCGCCTGGCTGGGGCGCACCGTCTTCATCCAGCGCCGCCCCCGTCTGGCCGTTGGCGAAACGGCCAAACTGACGCGCCAATTAAAGGCGGGCCAGTCGCTGATTGTCTTTCCCGAGGGGACCAGTTCGGACGGGCATCGCGTTCTGCCCTTCAAGAGTGCTTTGTTCACCGCCGCCGAAACGCTGGTCGGCGGCCAGTCGATTCTGGTGCAGCCGGTTTCCATCACCTATACGCTGCTGAACGGCGTGCCGATGGGCCGCGCCTGGCGGCCCCTCTATGCCTGGTATGGCGACATGACTCTGGTGCCCCATCTGTGGAAGGTGCTGGGCCTTGGTCAGGCCCAGGTCGAGGTGGAATTCCACAAGCCCGTGCGCCTGACCGATTACGCCTCGCGCAAGACCCTGGCCTTGCATTGTCACCGCGTGGTCCGCCACGGCGTTTCCAGGGCCATTACCGGGCGCCGCCCCGAAGCCGTTTCCAAGCCCAGCAGTTCGTGAGATAATCGCTGTCTCCAATGGCCAAAAAACTCTATATCAAGACCTATGGCTGTCAGATGAACGCCTACGATTCCGAGCGTATGGCGGATGTCTTGGCCCCTCTGGGCTATGTCCCGGTCGAAGAACCCGACGGGGCCGATCTGGTCATCCTCAATACCTGCCATATCCGCGAGAAGGCCGCCGAGAAGGTGTTTTCCGAGCTGGGACGCCTTAAGCGCCTGAAGGCGGGGGGGCGCTCGATGATTCTGGCCGTGGGCGGCTGCGTCGCCCAGGCCGAGGGCGAAGACATCTTGAAACGGGCTCCCCAGGTCGATCTGGTCTTCGGTCCCCAAACCTATCATCGGCTGCCCGAACTGGTGGCCAGGGCCGAGCGCGCTCGCGGCATCGGCGTTCTTGATATCGACATAACCCCTGAACCAAAATTCGACCATCTTCCCGAAACGGGGGTGCGCGGCCCTGCCGCCTTCATTGCTGTGCAGGAAGGCTGCGACCGCTTCTGCACCTATTGCGTGGTGCCCTATACGCGGGGCGGCGAATATTGCAGGCCGGCGGATGAGGTGTTGAAGGAAGCCCGGCATCTGGCTGAAACCGGCACCTGCGAGATCACGCTTTTGGGCCAGAACGTCAATGCCTGGAAATCGGGCGACTGGGGTTTGGGGCGCTTGATCCGCGCTGTTGCCGCCACCCAAGGGGTCAGGCGCGTGCGCTACACCACCTCGCATCCGGCGCATGTCGATGAGGAACTGATCCGCGCCCATGCCGAAGAAGAAAAACTGATGCCCTATCTGCATCTGCCGGTGCAATCGGGCTCCGACCGTATTCTGAAGGCGATGAATCGCGGCCATGATGCCGACGACTACCGCCTGCTGGCGCATCGCTTGAAGCAGGCCAGGCCTGATCTGGCCCTGTCCTCCGATTTCATCGTGGGCTTTCCAGGCGAAACCGAGGCGGATTTCCAGGCCACGCTGGATCTGATCGACGAAGCGGGCTTCGTGCTGGCCTATTCGTTCAAATTCAGTCCGCGCCCGGGAACCGGGGCGGCGCTCTTGCCCGGACAGGTGCCCGAGGAGGTAAAATCGGAGCGCCTAGCCCGCCTGCAGGCCAAGCTAATATCCATTCAGCACCGTTGGTACGAAGAGATGGTGGGCCAAAGCATGGACGTGCTGTTCGACCGACCGGGCCGCCATGCCGGGCAGCTTCTGGGGCGCAGTCCCTTCATGCAGCCGGTGCATGTGAAAGCACCCGCCGAGCTGATGGGCAGCATCGCCAGCGTGCGTATCACCAAGGGCCATGCCAACAGCCTGGCTGGCATTCTGGCGGCGGCATGAAAACGCTGGAACTGACTTTTTCCGACAATGCGAAGCTGCGCGGCATGCTGGGTCCGCACAATCTCCATCTCGATCGTCTGACTAGGCGCTCTGGTGTGCTGGCAACGTCGCGCGGCAACAAGGTGACGCTGAAGGGTCCGGCGGCCAGCGTGGCCGAGGTCGAGGAGGCGCTTGAGCGTCTGTGGAAACAGACTTGCGAGACGCATCCCCTGGAAACGGCGGATATCGACGCCGCCCTGCGTCTGTCCGAGGGCAAGGCCGGAGACGTTTCGGGTCTGGCCATTCGCACACGTAAGCGCGTTATCTCTCCTCGCAGTCCCAACCAGGCCGCCTATGTCCTAGCACTCAGATCGAATGACTTGGTCTTCGGCCTGGGTCCCGCCGGAACAGGAAAAACCTATCTGGCCGTGGCCAAGGCGGTGGCGCATCTGCTCAGGGGTGATGTGGAACGTATCGTCCTGTCGCGCCCTGCGGTCGAAGCGGGCGAGCGCCTGGGCTTTCTGCCGGGCGACCTCAAGGAAAAGGTCGATCCCTATCTGCGCCCGCTTTACGACGCGCTTTACGACATGCTGCCTTCTGAACAGGTCAAGAAGAAGCTGGAATCGGGCGAGATCGAAATAGCGCCTCTGGCTTTCATGCGCGGACGCACACTTTCTAATGCCTTCGTCATTCTGGACGAAGCGCAGAACACGACACCCATGCAGATGAAGATGTTTCTGACCCGCCTGGGCGAGGGCTCGCGCATGGCGGTCACGGGAGATCCCAGTCAGGTCGATCTGCCCTCGGGTCAGATATCGGGCCTTACGGATGCGCTGGAGACCTTGAAGGCCGTTTCCGGCGTGGGGGTGATTCGTTTCGGCGCCGAGGATGTCGTGCGCCACGATCTGGTGACGCGCATCGTAAAGGCCTATGAAGCCAAAGACGCCAGAAAGCAGCGCAAGGAGCGCGGCTGATGGCCAAGCTCGCGATCAGTCTGCGCATCGAAGTCCCCGCCTGGAAAAAAGCCCTGAAGGCTCCGGCCAAGACCCTGGGTGCCGCCGCCAAGGCCGCCCTGAAGGCGGGTGCTTTTGACCTTAAGGAGCCGGTCGAAATCGCCCTGCTGCTGTCTTGCGATCAGGAAGTGCGAACCTTGAACAAGCTCTGGCGCGGGCCTGACAAACCGACAAATGTTCTTTCCTTTCCGGCCCTGCCCGAAGCCTCGCCGCCCGGCGGCCCGGTTTTTCTGGGCGATGTGGTGCTGGCCCTGGAAACGCTGGAACGCGAAGCCAAACAACAAGACAAGTCCTTCGAGGCGCATGCGGCGCATCTGGTCGTGCATGGGGTGCTGCATCTTCTGGGCTTCGATCATCACAAGGCCACCCTGGCCCGCCAAATGGAACGATTGGAACAAGACGTCATGGCTGGACTGGGGTATCCTGACCCCTATCGGGAGGGATAGACACCAAGATGAACGATGGCAGTACCAAGCCGGTTCCTTCGGGGGCCAGGGGACAGGGCGGGTTTCTAGAGGCGTTGCGCGATCTCTTCGGCGGCTGGCCGGTGCGCGCCAAACCCAGCGAGCCCACGGCGCTTGAAACGCTGGAAGAACTGATCGAGGAACGCGAGGAAAACGAAGAACCGCTGGATGCGCACGAACGGCGCTTGCTGGGCAATGTGCTGAGGCTGCGCGGCGTCACCGCCTATGACGTCATGATCCCAAGGGCCGACATCGTGGGCGTGCCCTCGCAGATTCCCTTGGACGAGCTATTGGAAACCTTCACCCGCGAAGGTCATTCGCGCATGCCGGTCTATCGCGGCACGCTGGACGACACGGTGGGCATGGTTCATATCAAGGACGTGCTGGCTGTCCAGACCTCGGGCCAGACCTCGGGCCAGCCCTTCCAGTTGGGGCGCATCATCCGGCGCGTTCTCTTCGTGGCACCCGCCATGCGGGCTTTGGACCTTTTGCTGGAAATGCGCATCAAGCGCATTCATCTGGCCATGGTGGTCGATGAATATGGCGGCATCGACGGATTGATCACCATCGAAGATCTGGTCGAGCAGATCGTGGGTGAGATCGAGGACGAACACGACGAATTGAACGCCCCCGATATTGTGAAACGTTCGGACGGTTCCTATGAGGCTGACGCCAGGGCGCCGTTGGAGGCGCTTGAAGAAATCACAGGACCGGTGCTGACCAAGGAAGAGCGCGGCGACATCGATACGCTGGGGGGGCTGGTGATTGCTCTTGCGGGTCATGTGCCCGCCCGAGGCGAGTTGATTCAGCACGGCTCGGGTCTGGAATTCGAGGTGGTCGAGGCCGATCCCAGGCGCGTACGCCGCTTGCGCCTGCGCAACCTGCCCAGCCTGGACGCGACGGAGCCACAAGACTCGTGACGCGTCTCATCGCCTGGCTCGACATGCTTTCAAGATGGAAGAAAAGGGGCGTCCTGCTTCTGCTGGGGGGGCTGGCCGTTCTGGCCCTGCCGCCCTTCCATGCCCTGCCGGTGCTGATCCTGTCCTTTTCCTGCCTGTTGCGGCTGCTGCAGGGGTCGGCGAACCGCTGGTCCGCCTTTGCAGCTGGCTGGTGGTTCGGCTTCGGCTTCTTCCTGTTTGGGCTTTACTGGATATCGAATGCGCTGTTGCTCGATCCTTTGCGCTTCGGCTGGCTGATCCCCTTTTCGTTGTTCGGCCTGTCGGGGGTGCTGGCCCTCTTTACGGGCCTCGCCACCTTCCTGGCTTGGTGTGTGGCAAGACGAAGATTGGCTTCCGCCCTGGCGCTGGCGGCATCCTGGGTGCTGCTGGAATGGATTCGCGGCCTTGTCTTCACGGGCTTTCCCTGGAATCTGATTGCCAGCGTCTGGGTGGGGGTTCTGCCCGTGGCACAATCGCTGGCCTGGATCGGGCCCTTTGGCCTGGGCTTTCTGACCGTGCTGGCCGCCTCGGCGCTGTCGCTGGTCTGGACGGATACGCCTAACGCCCGCATCAAGGCGCTAGCACCCCTCGGGCTTCTGGCCCTGCTGGCTCTAGGCGGGGCCTGGCGCCTTCAAGGTGCTGAGGCGGACATGGTGGAAGGGGTGCGCCTGCGTCTGGTTCAGCCCAACATTTCCCAGGCCCTCAAATGGAAAAGCGATCTGCGCTTTCAGCATCTGCTGCGCCTGATCGAAATGAGCCGCTCGGAAACGGGTGTGCCGCCCACTCACGTTATCTGGGCGGAAACCGCCGTGCCCTATCTGCTCGATCACGATGTTCAAGCACGCCTGGCCGTGGCCAAGGCAGCACCCACGGGCGGGCTGGTGATTACCGGCGCCGTGCGCAGCTCGGCCCCCGATGCCCAACCCTATCAGGTCTGGAACAGCCTGGAGGCGGTGGATGATGCCGGTCGTATCCGGGGATTCTTTGACAAGTTCCATCTGGTTCCCTTTGGGGAATATGTGCCGCTGAAGGCTTTGCTGCCCCTGCCCAAAATCACCCAGGGCGGCACGGATTTTTCGCCGGGGCCAGGCCCCAGAACCATTCAGCTTCCCGGACTGCCGCCCGTGGGTCCGCTGATCTGTTACGAAGTCATCTTCCCCCAGGCCGTGACGGATTCAGAAAATCGCCCGCAATGGCTGCTTAATCTGACCAATGACGGTTGGTACGGCATGAGCACGGGGCCCTACCAGCATTTCGCCTCAGCCAGAATGCGCGCCATCGAGGAAGGGCTGCCACTTGTGCGCGTGGCCAATAGCGGTATTTCCGGAATCATCGACCCCTGGGGCCGGGTGACGGCTTCATTGGGCTTGTCGGAAAGCGGTATTGTGGATGCCGATTTACCCAAAACCTTGAATGCTCGGACAATTTACACGGTGTTAGGTGAAGGCCCCTTTGTTATTATTTGGCTAATGCTGCTTACATTCTTGAAATTCATGGTTAGTCACAAGATGTTTTCCCGATTCTGTTGTTCTGGAAGCGGTTGACTTACATATTTGCGTATGTCTTACTTTAGGAAAGCCACGACAAGACTTGATCTTGATAAGAGTGGCTACGTAGCGGATCAACATGAAATGAGTTTCAGATATCATGGCCAAAACTCCTACACGGAATAAGGGTCCTGTCTCTCGCAAGTCCAGTCGTGGCCGGACGGCGTCGGGCAAGCCCAACCCCATTGACGTGCATGTCGGCAATCGCGTTCGCCTGCGCCGCACTCTCTTGGGCATGAGCCAGGAAAAACTGGCGGAAGCCTTGGGCCTTACCTTTCAGCAGGTGCAGAAATACGAGCGCGGCGCCAACCGTGTCGGCGCCAGCCGCCTTTACGATCTTTCGGTCGTCCTTGGCGTGCCCGTCTCCTACTTTTATGAGTCGATGGCCGAAGAGTGCGCCTCGGCCAGCCCGCGCAAAATTCTCGGCATGTCCGAGGATCCGGCCGCCGATTTCGAGCATGATCCCATGACCAAGCGCGAAACGCTGGAGCTGGTGCGGGCCTATTACCGCGTTACCAACCCGGCGGTGCGCAGGCGTCTGTTCGAATTGGCCAAGTCTCTGGCCAATGTCGAGGGCGAAGAGGAAGTCAGCGCCGACTGAGGGCAACTGTTGCGCGACATAAATGCGAGATATTTTTTCGCATTGCGCGTAACGGCTTATGGACGTTTTCGACTCCATGTGAAACACTTTCAAAGTGTAAGCATGGAGTCGAGCCTTGTCCCGTCATTCCTCCCCTTCCCGCCGTCCCTCCACCCCCCCTTCCTCCACAGCTGAAGAGCAGCAAGCCCTGCTGGGGCGCCGAATCGTCGGCCTGCGGACCGCGCTTGGCCAGGAAAGGGCCGATCTGGCGCGTCGCGTCGGCATCACACCCTCACGACTGAAGCGAATCGAGGATGGCACGGGAAGGCTGGAGGCCAGCCTGCTTTATGCCCTGGCGCGCGCCCTCAACGTAACGGTTGCGGAACTGTTCGAAGACGCCGCCCATCTCTCCAGGGCGGCGCTCGATCCCGAGGGCCGCGATCTGATGCGCTTCTTTGGCGCCATTCAAGATGCGAGCATCCGCCGCTCCATCCTCAAATTGGCCAGGGCGCTCTCCGAAAAACCTTGACGCTTGGCCCAATCCTTGGGAAAACCCACGACGCGCCGTGACCGATCTTCGGCGTTTTCTCCATCCTTTGATGCCGAAGGAGCCGCCCGTGTCCAAGGCCGATTTTCTTTTTACCAGTGAATCCGTTTCCGAGGGTCATCCCGACAAGGTTTGCGACCGCATCTCGGACGCCGTGGTCGATATCTTTCTGACCGCCGATCCCTATGCCCGCGTCGCCTGCGAAACGCTGTGCACCACCAACCGCGTCGTGTTGGCCGGTGAAGTGCGCGGCCCGGCTTCCGTCACCTCAGGCCTGATCGAGGAAGCGGCGCGTCACGCCATCAAGGAAATCGGTTACGAGCAGGATGGCTTCCACTGGAAAAACGCCAAGGTCGAGATTCTGCTGCACGCCCAGTCGGCGGACATCGCCGTCGGCGTCGACGCCGCAGGCAACAAGGACGAGGGTGCGGGCGACCAGGGCATCATGTTCGGCTATGCCTGCACCGAAACCCCGGTGCTGATGCCTGCTCCGATCTATTACGCCCATGAAATTCTGCGCTCGCTGGCCGAGGCCCGCCATTCCGGCGCCGCCCCCCAGCTTGGCCCCGATGCCAAGAGCCAAGTGACGCTGCAATATGTAAAGGGCCAGCCGGTGCGCGCCACCTCGGTGGTTGTGTCGACTCAGCATACGGGCGATGTCGGCCAGGAAGAGGTGCGCGAAATCGTGCGCCCGCATGTGCTGAACGTTCTGCCAAAGGGCTGGATGTGCGATGAGGCGCATTTCTACGTCAATCCCACGGGGCGTTTCGTCATCGGCGGACCCGACGGCGACGCTGGCCTCACGGGGCGCAAGATCATCGTCGACACCTATGGTGGCGCAGCGCCCCATGGCGGCGGCGCCTTCTCGGGCAAAGACCCCACCAAGGTCGACCGTTCGGCGGCTTACGCCTCGCGCTATCTGGCCAAGAATGTGGTGGCCGCCGGTCTGGCCGAGAAATGCGTGATCCAGCTTTCTTACGCCATCGGCGTCTCGAAGCCCCTGTCGGTCTATATCGACACCTTCGGTACCGGAAAGGTGGACGAGGACAAGCTATCCACGGTGCTTCAGGACCTGGTCAACTTAAGCCCGCGCGGCATTCGCGAGCATCTGGGCCTTAACAAGCCGATCTATGCCCGTACGGCTGCTTACGGCCATTTCGGCCGTCACCCCGATCAGGACGGCGGCTTTTCTTGGGAAAAGACCGATCTGACGGATCAGCTCAAGAAAGCCTTTGGCGCCTAAAACGCCAAGAGGCGACGATTCGGGGGCGGGGGCCGGTTACGGCTCCCGCCTTCCGCGTTTTTACGGGCGGCGCAAGGGCAAGCCCATTCGGGCGGGCAAACAGGACGCCCTGGATGCCTTGCTGCCAAAACTGGCCATTTCAGCCCCCAAAACAGGAGAAAGGCTTGATCCCGCCAGCCTGTTTGCCTTTACGCCTAAGGAAATCTGGCTGGAGGTGGGTTTTGGTTCGGGCGAGCATACGGCAGCACAGGCAGAGACCCATCCCGACGTGGGATTCATCGGTTCGGAAGTGTTTCTGAATGGCATCGGGGGCTTGCTCAAGCATATCGCCGCCGCTGGCCTGACAAATATCCGCATCTTTCCCGAGGATGTGCGCCGCCTGCTGCCCGCCTTGCCCGATGGCTGTCTGGCCCGGGTTTTTGTGCTGTTTCCTGATCCCTGGCCCAAGAAACGCCATGCCGGGCGCCGTTTCATTGGCCCAGACAATCTGGACCAATTGGCGCGCCTCTTGATGCCGGGCGGCGAATTGCGCATCGCCAGTGACCATCCGATCTATGTCGATTGGGTCCGAGAGCAGATGGCGGCGCGGCCAGATTTCGCGCCCTGCCAGGATGCCGCCGTTCGGCCCGAAGGCTGGGCGCCCTCGCGCTATGAACAAAAGGCCCTGGAGCAAGGCATCCTCTGCAGCTACATGGCCTGGAAACGTCGATAGAGGCTTGAACCGCCTTGGCCCCGTGCTATAACCGCATTATGACCAAAACGAGGGCCAAATCGGGGGGCGGACCCACTGTTTGGGTGCTGAATGGCCCCAATCTCAATCTATTGGGCAGCCGTGAGCCTGAAATCTATGGGCGCGCTACCTTGGCCGACATCGAAGCTTCATGCGCTGTTCGCGCCAAGGCTCTGGGCCTGGGCTTGGTTTTTCGCCAGACCAATCATGAAGGCGAGTTGGTCACCTGGATTCAAGAGGCCAAGGGACAGGCGCAGGGACTGGTTTTGAATGCCGGGGCCTTCACTCACACCTCGGTCGCTCTGCTCGATGCCCTCAATTTCGCGCGTCTGCCGACCATCGAAGTGCATCTGTCGCAGCCTTTGAACCGCGAACCCTTCCGCCACGTCTCCTATGTCACCCCGGCTTCTTCAGGGTTGATCTCGGGTCTTGGCCCCCATGGCTACGAACTGGCGCTTGAAGCGCTGGCGCGCATGATTAACAAGAGTTAGAGGAAGCATGACCACGGAAAACGCCAAAATCGATTCCGATCTCGTTCGCACCCTGGCCGACCTGTTGAATGAAACAGGCTTGAGCGAGATCGAGTATGACACGGGCAGTCTGCGCTTGCGCGTGGCTCGCCAGATTTCCACAGTCGTGCATGCAGGCGGCTCCCATGCCCCGGCGGGTATGCTTGCCGCACCTGCCGTTGCTGATGCTGCTTTGCATCCCGGTGCCGTGACCTCGCCGATGGTGGGCGTGGCCTATCTGACGCCCGAACCCAGTGCGCCTAATTTCATCAAGGTGGGCGACCGAGTGATCGAGGGTCAGACGCTGCTGCTGATCGAGGCCATGAAAACCTTCAACCCCATCCGCGCCCCCAAGGGCGGCGTGGTGGCGCAGATTCTGGTCGGCAATGGTCAGCCGGTCGAATTCGGCGAGCCTCTGGTGATTGTCGAGTAGTCATGTTCGAAAAGGTCCTCATCGCAAATCGGGGCGAGATCGCGCTGCGCATTCACCGCGCTTGCCGCGAGATGGGTATTCGTACCGTGGCCGTGCATTCAACCGCCGACGAGGACGCCATGCATGTGCGTCTGGCCGACGAAGCGGTCTGCATCGGCCCGCCCCAGGCGCGCCAGAGTTATCTCAATATTCCAGCCATTCTCTCGGCGGCCACCATCACCGGCGCCGAGGCCATTCATCCCGGCTATGGCTTCCTAAGCGAGAATGCCGACTTCGCCTCGATGGTCGAGGAACATGGGTTGACCTTCATCGGCCCCAGCCCCGAGCATATCCGTATGATGGGCGACAAGATCACCGCCAAGAATGCGGCCAAGGCGGCCGGACTGCCGGTGGTGCCGGGCTCCGAGGGGGCCTTGGAAAGCCTGGAGGATGCAAGGCGCAATGCCGAAGAAATCGGCTACCCGGTCCTGCTGAAGGCCACGGCGGGCGGCGGCGGCAAGGGCATGAAGGTGGCAAGGGACGCCTCGGAGATCGAGGAGGCCTGGCGTCTGGCCCGCTCGGAAGCGGGCAGCGCTTTTGGCAATGCCGATCTCTACATGGAAAAATATCTGGGCAAGCCGCGCCATATCGAAATTCAGATTCTGGCCGACAATCACGGCGAAGTGGTGCATCTGGGCGAGCGTGACTGCTCGTTGCAGCGCCGCCACCAGAAGGTGCTGGAAGAAGCGCCCTCGCCCGCCCTCAATTCCGTCATGCGCGAATCGATCGGCTCGATCGCCACCACCGCCATGAAGAAGATCGGCTATCGCAACGCGGGCACCATCGAGTTCCTCTACGAGGACGGCAAGTTCTATTTCATCGAAATGAATACGCGCCTGCAGGTCGAGCATCCGATTACCGAAATGATCACCGGCCTTGATATTGTGCGCGAACAGGTGCGCATCGCAGCCGGCGCACCCTTGGGCTATACGCAAGAAGATGTGCGCTTTTCGGGCCACGCCATCGAATGTCGGGTCAATGCCGAGCATCCCGAAACCTTCGTGCCTTCGCCGGGAAAGGTGGGCATCTATCATGCGCCGGGCGGGCTTGGCGTGCGGGTCGATTCCGCCCTTTATACCGGCTATCGCGTGCCGCCCAATTACGACAGCATGATCGCCAAGCTGATTGTGCATGGCACCAGCCGCAACGAGTGCCTGATGCGCCTGCGCCGGGCCTTGGGCGAATTC
>JADFZV010000009.1 GCA_015232335.1 Alphaproteobacteria bacterium
GGTCAGTTCGTCGACGTGCCCGGCACTTCGAAGGGCCGCGGTTTTGCAGGCGTCATGCAGCGCCATAATTTCGCCGGTCTTGAAGCCTCGCACGGCGTTTCCATCTCGCATCGCTCGCACGGCTCGACGGGTCATCGTCAGGATCCGGGCAAGACCTTCGCGGGCAAGAAGATGGCGGGCCATTGGGGCGACAAGCGCATCACTACGCAAAATCTGAAGGTGGTGGGTTCGGACGACGCCGAAGGCTTGCTGTTGATCAAGGGCAATGTGCCGGGCGCAGAAGGCTCGTGGGTCATGATCCGTGACGCCGCCAAGAGGAAGCTGCCCAAGGAAGTGCCGTTTCCCGCTTCCGTGAAGGCCGCCGCAGTCGCCGCCGTTGACGAGACAGCCCCCGCTGCCGAAGTCAGCGAAGAGAAAAAGGACTAAGCCGCCATGAAGTGCGACGTCATCAATCTGGAAGCTGCCAAGGTTGGCTCGATCGATCTCGCTGAAGAGATCTTCGGCCTGCCCAAGCGCCCCGACATTCTGGCCCGTATGGTGCGTTGGCAGTTGGCCAAGCGTCAGGCCGGCACGCATGCCACCAAGGGCATTTCGCAGATATCCGGCACCACCAAGAAGCCCTTCAAGCAGAAGGGCACGGGTTCGGCCCGTCAGGGTTCGATGCGCAGCCCGCAGTTCCGTGGCGGCGCCGTGATCTTTGGGCCGCAGCCCCGTTCGCATGCTTTCGACCTGCCCAAGAAGGTGCGCAAGCTGGCCCTAAGGGCTGCGCTTTCGGCCAAGGTTGCCGATGGCAAGCTGGTCATTCTGGATACCGCCCGTCTGGCCAATGGCAAGACCAAGGAACTGGCCAACCGCTTCATCAAGCTGGGTTGGAACTCGGCGCTGATCGTTGACGGCCTGGCTGTCGATGAGGGTTTCGCCCGCGCGGCTCGCAACATCGTCGGCATCGACGTGCTGCCCAGCCAGGGTGCGAACGTGTACGACATTCTGCGCCGCGACACGCTGGTCCTGACCAAGGACGCGGTTGAAGCCCTGGAGGCACGCCTGAAATGAGCCGCAAGATTGAAGTCAAGCTCTCCAAGGAACGCATGTACGATATCGTGCGCTCCCCGGTCATCACCGAGAAGGCCACGCTGGGCTCCGAGCACAGCCAGGTGACTTTCCGCGTACCGCTTGCCGCGACCAAGCCTGAAATCAAGGCCGCCGTCGAAGGCATTTTCAATGTCAAGGTCAAGGCGGTGAATACCCTGGTCGCCAAGGGCAAGACGAAGAGCTTCCGTGGCAAGAAGGCGGTCCGTTCGGACGTCAAGAAGGCCATGGTGACTCTGGCCGAAGGCCACAGCATCGACGTTTCGACGGGAATCTGACGCATGGCACTCAAGTCATACAAACCCTCCACACCCGGCCAGCGTCAGCTGGTGCTGGTTGACCGTTCCGGCCTTTGGAAAGGCAAGCCCGAGAAAACCCTGACCGAGGGCAAAAGCTCGTCGGGCGGGCGCAACAATCATGGCCGCATTACCGTGCGGTTCAGGGGCGGCGGGCACAAGCAGAGCTATCGCATGGTCGACTTCAAGCGCACCACCGAGGGTGCCGCTACGGTCGAGCGTCTGGAATACGATCCCAACCGCACCGCCTTCATCGCGCTGATCAAGTTCGAGGACGGCGCACTTGCCTATATCCTGGCGCCGCAGCGTCTGGCCGTGGGCGACGTGGTGATTTCCGGTGATCGTGCCGACATCAAGCCCGGCAATTGCATGCCTTTGAAGAACATGCCGGTGGGCACCATCATCCACAATATCGAGATGAAGCCCGGCAAGGGCGGACAGATGGCCCGTTCGGCCGGCACTTACGCCCAACTCGTGGGTAAGGATGCCGGGCGCGCCCAGGTCAAGCTGTCCAGCGGCGAAGTGCGGTTGGTCAGTGGCGAATGCCGCGCCACCGTGGGTGCCGTTTCGAACCCCGATCAGCAGAACATTTCGATCGGCAAGGCCGGTCGCCAGCGTTGGCTGGGCAAGCGCCCGCACGTTCGCGGCGTTGCCATGAACCCGATCGATCACCCGCATGGCGGCGGCGAAGGCCGCACCTCGGGCGGCCGTCATCCGGTCACCCCTTGGGGCAAGCCGACCAAGGGCAAGAGGACTCGCAACAACAAGCGCACCGATGGCATGATTGTTCGCCGTCGCCACGTCGCTAAGAAGAAATAAGGAGACGGGACCGTGACTCGCTCGGTATGGAAAGGCCCGTTCGTCGAAGGCTTCCTTCTTAAGAAGGCGGAAAAGACGCGCACATCGGGACGCAACGAAGTGATCAAGATGTGGTCGCGCCGTTCGACCATCCTCCCTCAGTTCGTGGGGCTGACCTTTGGCGTCTACAACGGACAGAAGTTCATTCCGGTGCTGGTGACCGAGAACATGATCGGCCACAAATTTGGCGAATTTTCGCCGACGCGCACCTTCCACGGCCATGCCGCCGACAAGAAGGCAAAGAGGAAGTAAGCCATGGGCAAGAAAGCCGTCGAACGCGATCTGGCAGACAACGAGGCCAAGGCTTTTGCCACCTCGATTCGCACCAGTCCCAGGAAGCTCAATCTGGTGGCCGAGTCCATTCGTGGATTGTCGGTGGCCAGCGCCATCTCGCAGTTGACCTTTTCCAAGCGCCGCATTGCTGGCGCGGTCAAGAAGGTGGTTCAGTCAGCCGTTGCCAACGCCGAGAACAATCACCAGCTCGACGTCGATCGTTTGGTCGTGGCCGAAGCCTTTGTGGGTAAGGGGATCGTCATGAAGCGCTTTCACGCCCGCGCTCGTGGCCGTTCGGGCCGTATCGAAAAGCCGTTCAGTAACCTCACCGTCATCGTGCGTGAGCGTAAGGAGAAGGTCTGATGGGTCATAAAGTCAATCCGGTCGGCCTTAGGCTCGGCATCAACCGCACGTGGGATTCGCGTTGGTTCGCCGACAGCGACTACGGCAAGATGCTGCATGAGGATCTCAAGCTGAAGGAATATCTGCACAAGCGTCTGGCTCAGGCCGGCGTGGCCAAGGTGGTGATCGAGCGTCCCGCCAAAAAGGCGCGGGTGACGCTGCATTCGGCCCGTCCTGGCGTTGTCATCGGCAAGAAGGGTGCGGACATCGAAGTCCTGCGCAAGGAACTTTCCAAGATGACCGGTTCCGAGGTCAATCTCAACATCCTGGAAATCCGCAAGCCCGAGTTGGACTCCCGTCTGGTCGCCGAGAACATCGCCCAGCAGTTGGAGCGTCGCGTCTCTTTCCGCCGCGCCATGAAGCGCGCCGTTCAGTCGGCGATGCGTCTGGGCGCGCTTGGCATCCGCATCAATTGCTCGGGCCGTCTGGGTGGCGCTGAAATCGCCCGCATGGAATGGTACCGCGAAGGCCGCGTGCCTCTGCACACGTTGCGCGCCGACATCGATTACGGCGTTGCGACCGCCAAGACCACCTACGGCACCTGTGGTGTCAAGGTTTGGGTGTTCAAGGGCGAAGTGCTGGCGCACGATCCGATGGCGACCGAGCGTCAGGCCGCCGAGGGTCAGACGACCTCGCGCACAGTGACCGCGTAAAGGGCTAGGAACATGCTTTCACCGAAACGCACAAAATTTCGCAAGGCCCACAAGGGCCGCATCAAGGGTCTGGCCAAGGGTGGCACGGCGCTCAACTTCGGCTCGCATGGGCTGAAGGCCCTGGAGCCCGAGCGCGTCACGGCGCGTCAGATCGAAGCGGCTCGCCGCGCCATTACGCGCCACATGAAGCGCCAAGGCCGCGTGTGGATTCGCATTTTCCCCGATGTGCCGGTGTCTTCGAAGCCTGCTGAAGTGCGCATGGGTTCGGGCAAGGGCACGCCGGAATTCTGGGTGGCCCGCGTCAAGCCTGGCCGTATTCTGTTCGAGGTTGACGGCGTGTCCGACACCATCGCCCGCGAGGCCTTCTTGCTGGCGGCGGCCAAGTTGCCGATCAAGACCAAGATCGTTACCCGCATGATGGAGGCTTAAGATGACTCTGGCAGCCGATCATCGCGCCAAGACGCCCGATCAGCTTAAGGAACAGCTGATCACGCTTAAGAAGGAGCAGTTCAATCTGCGCTTCCAGAGGGCTTCGGGCCAGCTTGAGAATACATCCCGCGTGCGCGAGGTGCGCCGCGAAATCGCCCGCATCAAGACCGTTTTGGGCCAAAAAGCCCAAGCGGCAGTGAAGTAAGGAGAACCAGAGATGCCGAGGCGCATTCTTCAAGGCGTGGTGGTGAGCGACAAGATGGACAAGACCATCGTGGTCAAGGTCGAACGCCGCGTCATGCACCCGATCTACAAGAAGTTCATCAAGCGTTCGAAGAAGTATCACGCGCATGATGAGAACAATCTGTGCAAGACTGGCGACGTGGTGCGTATCCGCGAAACCAAGCCGATTTCCAAGACCAAGACCTGGGAAGTGCTGAGTGACAGCGCTGCCGCGGTCAAGGCCTAAGGACAGGGAAGGAATACCGATATGATCCAGATGCAGTCCAACCTGGACGTCGCCGATAATTCGGGCGCACGCAAGGTTATGTGCATCAAGGTGCTGGGCGGTTCGCAGCGCCGTGTGGCCGGGGTGGGCGACGTCATCGTCGTTTCCATCAAGGAGGCCATCCCCAAGGGCCGCGTGAAGAAGGGTGACGTGCATCGCGCTGTCATCGTTCGCACAGCCAAGGAGATTCGCCGCGCCGACGGTACGGCCATCCGCTTCGACAAGAACGCGGCCGTGCTGATCAACAAGCAGGGCGAGCCCATCGGCACCCGCATCTTTGGCCCCGTCACGCGCGAGCTGCGGGGCAAGAAGTATATGAAGATTATTTCGTTGGCTCCCGAGGTGCTTTGATGGCTGCCAAGATCAAAAAGGGCGATCGCGTCGTCGTGATCGCAGGAAAGGACAAGGGCAAGCAGGGCGACGTCCTGCGTTCGATCCCGAGCGAAAGCCGGGTCGTTGTGCAAGGCGTGAATATGATTAAGCGCCATACCAAGCCCAGTGCATCGCATCCGGGCGGCATTGTCGAGCGTGAGGCCGGTATTCACGTCTCCAATCTCGCCCACATCGACCCCAAGGACGGCAAGCCGGCCCGGGTTGGATTCAAGACTCTCGAGGACGGCCGCAAGGTGCGCGTTTCAAAGCGCAGCGGCGAGTCCATCGATCGTTAGGGAGAGGATGAGGAAAATGGCGAATCCCCGCCTCAAGGACGTCTACGAGAGCAAGGTCAAGGCCGCTCTCAAGGAACAGTTCGGCTACAACAACGTCATGCAGATTCCGCGTCTGCAGAAGATCGTGGTCAATATGGGTGTTGGCGAAGCGTCTGCCGACTCCAAGAAGATCGATCTGGCCGTCGCGGAACTGACCGCCATCACCGGCCAGAAGCCGGTCGTGACCAAGGCCAAGAAGGCCATCGCCGGGTTCAAGATCCGCGAAGGCATGGCCATCGGTTGCATGGTTACATTGCGACGCGAACGCATGTGGGAGTTTCTCGACCGCCTGCTCAACATCGCCATGCCCCGCATCCGCGACTTTCGCGGCATCTCGGGCAAGTGCTTTGACGGGCGCGGCAACTTCAACATGGGTTTGAAGGAACAGATCATCTTCCCCGAAATCAACTACGACAAGGTTGACAAGGTTCGGGGTATGGATATCGCCATCGTCACCACCGCGAAGACCGACGAGGAGTGCAAGGCACTGCTCAAGGGCTTCGACATGCCTTTCGCCAACTGACCGGTTAGGAACTAGGGATATGGCTAAGCTCAGTTCCATTGAAAAGAACAAGAAGCGCGCTCGCATGATAAAGAGCCAGGCGGCCAAGCGGACGCGCCTTAAGGCAGTGGTCATGAATCGTGAGGCTTCTGCGGAAGAGCGTTTCGAGGCGACCATGAAGCTCGCCGAGATGCCCCGCAACGGAGCGGCCAGCCGGTATCGGCTGCGCTGCGAACTTACGGGCCGCCCGCGCGGTAACTATCGCAAATTCAAGTTGTGCCGTATTGCACTACGCGATTTGGCGAACTGGGGTCAGATCCCCGGTGTCGTCAAGTCGAGCTGGTAAGGAGGGGCAGGAACAATGTCGTTAACCGATCCTCTTGGCGATCTCTTGACACGGATTCGCAACGGGCAACAAGCCCGTAAAGCTTCCGTTATAGCGCCCGCCTCGAAATTGCGTGAAAACGTTCTCGACGTGCTTAAGCGCGAGGGATACATCCGTGGCTACGCGCGCGGCAATCGCCGCCCGGGTGTCGACGAGATCACCATCGAGCTCAAGTACAACGAGGGCGAACCCGTGATCCGCGAGATCGCGCGCATCTCCACTCCGGGGCGGCGCGTCTACTCGAAGATCAAGGATCTGCCCAAGGTCTATAATGGACTGGGCATCTCCATCCTCTCGACGCCCAAGGGCGTCATGTCGGATGCCGAAGCGCGCGTCGCCAATGTTGGCGGCGAAGTGCTTTGCCAGGTCTTCTAGGGGGAGCCATGTCACGCGTTGGAAAATATCCCGTGACGGTGCCTTCGGGCGTTACCGTCACTATCGCGAACCAGGAATTGACCGCTAAGGGCAAGCTGGGACAGATCGTGCTGCCTTTGACCGATGACGTCGATGTGTCGATGGAAGGCACACAGGTTTGGGTCAAGCCCAGAAGCACGACCAAGAAGGCCCGCATGATGTGGGGCACCACGCGCGCCCATGTCAACAACATGGTCAAGGGCGTCTCCGAGGGTTTCAAGATCAATCTTGAAATCAACGGCGTTGGCTACCGTGCTGCCGTGCAGGGCAAGAATCTGCAACTGCAACTGGGCTACAGCCACGATATCGTTTACCCGATTCCGGCCGATGTTCAGATCGCCTGCGAAAAGCCGACCGCCATCACCATCACTGGTGCCAGCCGTCAGCGCGTGGGTCAGGTTGCGGCCGAAATTCGCGGCTATCGCGGTCCTGAGCCCTACAAGGGCAAAGGCATCAAGTACGACACCGAGACCATCTTGCGCAAAGAAGGCAAGAAGAAGTAAGGACGACGGATATGGCGAACGCATTGTTCCTTTTCGAACGCCGCAAGGCGCGCACACGGGCCCAGATTCGCAAGAAGGGTTACGGACGCCCGCGTCTGTCGGTCTTCCGCTCGGGTCAGCATATGTATGCCCAGGTCATCGACGACGCCAAGGGATGCACCCTGGTTGCCGCTTCAACCTTGGACAAGTCGCTGAAAACCGGTTTGAAGACCGGGGCCGACTCATCGGCTGCCGCCCAGGTGGGCAAGCTGATCGCCGAGCGCGCCCTGGCCGCCGGAATCAAGGACGTGGTGTTCGACCGCGGCGGTTACATGTTTCACGGCAGGGTCAAGGCCCTGGCCGAGGCGGCCCGCGAGGGCGGCCTCAACTTCTAATTAGGCAAGGGATCCTGGCTCATGGCACGTCCTACCACTTCCGAGCGGTCGCCCCGCAACGCCGAGCGCGGTGATCGCGCCGACAAGCCGCAACGCGGTTCGCGCCATGGGCGCCCGTCTGATCGGCCTGAGGGTGAATCGCGAGAAGAAAGCGAATTCGTCGACAAGCTGGTCAGCATCAATCGCGTGGCCAAGGTGGTGAAGGGCGGACGCCGTTTCGCCTTTGCCGCCCTTGTCGTCGTTGGCGATCAGAAGGGCCGCGTCGGCTATGGAACGGGCAAGGCCCGCGAAGTGCCCGAGGCCATCCGCAAGGCGACCGAGCAGGCCAAGCGCAATCTGATCCGCGTGGCGCTGCGCGAGGGCCGCACCCTGCATCATGACATTCGCGGCGATTTCGGCGCCGGTCGCGTCGTGCTGCGTTCGGCCCCTCCCGGCACCGGCATCATCGCGGGCGGCCCCATGCGCGCCGTCTTTGAAACGATGGGTGTGCAAGACGTGGTTGCCAAGTGCATCGGCACCTCAAATCCCCACAACATGGTGAAGGCCACCTTCGCAGCGCTTCAGGGCCTCATGGGTCCCAGGGCGGTTGCCGCCAAGCGCGGCAAGAAGGTGGGCGATATCACCGCGCGGCGCGATGGCGTTCAGACCGCCGCTCAGGCCAAGGAGGCTTGATCATGGCGAAGGCGGCGAAAAAAGCGGCGGGCAAGAAGCTGCGGGTGACGCAGACCGGCAGCCCCATCGGTCGCATTCCCGTTCAGCGTCAGACGCTGATCGGATTGGGCCTTAACAAGATGAATCGCGTTTCAGAGCTGGAAGACACTCCGGCCGTGCGCGGCATGATCACCGTCGTGCACCATCTGGTGCGCGTCGAGGAACTGGGCTAGGAGCCGAAGATGAAGCTCAACGAACTGCGTGATAACGCGGGTGCAGCCCGCAAGAAGAAGCGCCTTGGCCGCGGCATCGGTTCCGGCAAGGGCAAGACCTCGGGTAAGGGTGTGAAGGGTCAGAAGGCGCGCACCGGCATTGCCGTGCACGGCTTCGAAGGCGGACAGATGCCGATCTATCGCCGCCTGCCCAAGCGTGGCTTCAACAATCCATTCCCGACCGAATATGTTGCGGTCAATCTGGGTGCCGTGCAGAAGGCCGTCGAGGCCGGACGCCTTGATGCCGCCAAGCCCGTGAATGCCGAGGCGCTGATCGCCGCTGGATTCTTCAAGGATGTGAAGTCGGGCGTCAAGCTGCTGGCCAAGGGCGAGTTGAAGACCAAGCTGACCATTGAAGTGACCAAAGCCAGCGAAGCCGCTAAGGCCGCCGTCGAGAAATCGGGCGGCAAGCTGGTTTTGCCCGAAGCCCAAGCCGCCTAACCGGACGAGGGAGTTCGCCCCATGGCCTCAGCCGCCGAGCAAATGGCCGCCAGCATGAACTGGGGCGTCTTTTCGAAGGCGACCGACCTTAAGAAGCGGCTGTGGTTCGCCCTGGGCGCTTTGATTGTTTATCGTATCGGCACCTATATTCCGCTGCCTTTCGTCGATCCGCGCATTCTGGCCGATCTGTTCAACAATGCCCGGGGTGCCGGCATTCTTGGCATGTTCGACATGTTCGCTGGCGGCGCTCTGTCGCGCATGACCATCTTCGCCCTCAACATCATGCCCTATATCTCGGCATCGATTATCATGCAGCTTCTGACCACGGTCAGCCCTCAGCTTGAGGCGTTGAAGAAGGAAGGCGAAACGGGCCGCAAGCGCATCAACCAGTACACGCGCCTTTTGACTCTGCTGGTGGCAACCTTCCAGGCCTATGGCATTGCGGTGGGGCTTGAGGGCATGACCGGCAGCCAAGGTGCCGCCGTATCCGAGCCTGGCCTTTACTTCCGCTTCGTTACCGTTATCACCCTGGTCGGCGGCACCATGTTCCTGATGTGGCTGGGCGAACAGATCACCGCCCGTGGCATCGGCAACGGCACCTCGCTGATCATCTTTGCAGGCATCGTGGCTGAATTGCCCAGCGCCATCGCGGGCACTTTGGAACTGGGCCGCACCGGCGCTCTCTCGGCCCTGTTTATCATCTTCCTCTTGATCATGGTGACGGCGGTCATTGCCACCATCGTTTTCGTCGAGCGCGCCCAGAGGCGCATCATTGTGCAATATCCAAAGCGCCAGGTCGGCAACAAGATGTATGGCGGCGAAAGCTCGCATCTGCCCTTGAAGCTGAACACGTCGGGCGTCATTCCGCCGATTTTCGCCAGCTCCATCTTGCTGCTACCAGCCACCTTCGCCACCTTCTCGGCCCAAGGCGGCGGGCCGGAATGGATGGCTACCTTCAACGCCCTGATGGGGCGCGGCCATCCCTTGTATCTGGCGATCTATCTGCTTTTGATCGTCTTCTTCGCTTTCTTCTATACCGCCGTCGTCTTCAATCCCGCCGACACGGCGGAGAATCTAAAGAAGCATGGCGGCTTTATTCCCGGCATTCGTCCGGGCAAGAACACCTCGGACTATCTGGATTACGTTCTGACCCGGCTGACCGTGGTCGGCGCGATCTATCTGTCCCTGATCAGCGTTCTTCCCGAGATTCTGATTTCGCAATATTCGGTTCCGTTTTATTTCGGCGGCACCAGTCTGCTCATCGTGGTCAGCGTGACCATGGATACGGTGGCGCAGATTCAATCGCACTTGCTGGCGCACCAATATGAAGGCCTGATCAAAAAGGCCAAACTCAAGGGGGGTCGCTGATGGCTGTGGTAAAGCGGATTGTTCTGATCGGCCCGCCCGGCTGCGGCAAGGGCACACAGGCCAAGCGCATCGAGGATGCGACCGGCATGATCCAGCTCTCCACGGGCGATATGCTAAGAAAGGCGGTGGCCGACGCCTCGCCGGTTGGTCTCAAAGTCAAGGCGGTGATGGAAACCGGGCAACTGGTCAGCGATGAAATCATCATCGAGATGGTGGCCGATCGCATCAAGGCCCCCGATTGCGCCAAGGGCTTCATTCTGGACGGCTTTCCGCGCTCGATTCCCCAGGCCGAGGCACTGGGCCGGATGCTGAGCGAGAATGGCCAGCCCTTGAATGGGGCCATCGAAATCAGGGTGCCCGACGAATTCATTGTCGAGCGCATCACGGGCCGCTTCACCTGCGCCAAGTGCGGGGCGGGCTACCACGAAAAGTTCCAAAAGCCGGTGAAGGAAGGGGTCTGCGACAAATGTGGCGCAACCGACTTCTCGCATCGCAAGGACGATAACGAGGAAACAGTGCGGACGCGCCTGTCGGCCTATCATGACGTGACCCAGCCCATCGTGGGATTCTATGAAAAGGCGGGTCTTCTCAAGGTGGTCGATGGAACGCAGAACATCGATCCGGTGGCCGCTAGCATCATGCGGGTCCTGGAAACCCTCTAAAACCGAGGTGTTTCAAAGGGATTCGAGTCGGTTGACAGGCGCGAATTCGCGCCTATAATGCCGCACCTTCCACGGCTGGGGATTAAACCGGGCGTGGAGGTTTGGCCGTTTGTCAGTGGCCTAAGTGCCGTGGGTTAGAGAAGGAGAGTGGGCCTTGGCTCGTATTGCGGGTGTCAATATTCCGACGAATAAGCGGGTGCTGATTGCACTCACCTATATCCATGGCATCGGCCGCAGGAAGGCCGAGGAAATTTGCGAGAAGGTGGGCATCACCAGCGAGCGGCGCGTCAACACGCTCTCCGACGATGAGGTGCTGCGCGTGCGCGAACTCATCGACCGCGAATATCAGGTCGAGGGCGATCTGCGCCGCATGGTTTCCATGAATATCAAGCGCCTGATGGATCTGGGCTGCTATCGCGGATTGCGTCATCGCAAGGGATTGCCGGTGCGCGGCCAGCGTACGCACACCAATGCGCGCACCCGCAAGGGCCCCGCGGTGGCGATTGCCGGCAAGAAGAAAGTGACCAAGTAGGTTTCAGGTTTCAAGGATTTAGGATCGGGATATGGCCAAAGCAGCAACCGCAGCAGCCGCGCGCCCACGCCGCCGCGAACGCAAGAACATCACTTCGGGTGTGGCGCATGTGAATGCGAGCTTCAACAACACCATGATCACCATCACCGATGCACAGGGCAATGCGATTTCCTGGTCTTCGGCGGGCGTTCAGGGTTTCAAGGGCTCGCGCAAGTCGACCCCCTACGCCGCCCAGGTGGCGGCCGAGGATGCTGGCAAGAAGGCGGCCGAACACGGCATGCGCACTTTGGAAGTGGAAGTGACCGGCCCCGGGGCTGGTCGCGAATCGGCTTTGCGCGCTTTGCAGTCCGTGGGTTTCTCCATCACCGCCATTCGCGATGTAACCCCCATTCCGCATAACGGCTGTCGCCCCAGAAAGCGCCGCCGCGTCTAGTATTATTGCGGCCAAGGCCCGGTACTGGCCCTGGCCGCTGGTTGATCCGCCTTGCCGGGGCATATCCCGGCTCACCTTCAGGATGAGGATCCGCTCGTGATTCAGAAGAATTGGCAGGAACTGATCAAGCCCAACAAGCTTCAGGTCGAAGCGGGTGAAGACCCGCGCCGCATCGCCACCGTCGTCGCCGAACCGCTGGAACGCGGCTTTGGCACCACTCTGGGCAACGCTCTGCGCCGCATTCTGTTGTCGTCGCTGCAAGGGGCCGCCGTCACGGCGATCCAGATCGAGGGTGTGCTGCACGAATTTTCGTCGATCCCCGGCGTTCGCGAGGATGTGACCGACATCGTTCTCAACATCAAGACGCTGGCGTTGCGCATGCACGGCGAAGGCCCCAAGCGCATGATGCTGCGAGCCATCGGCCCCGGCGAAGTGACGGCGGGCATGATCGAGACCGGCCATGATATCGAAATCATGGACCCCGATCTGGTCATTTGCACGCTGGACGAAGGTGCCAAGCTGTCGATGGAACTGACGGTTCAGACCGGCAAGGGCTATGTGCCCGCCAGCCAGAACCGCCCGGAAGATTCGCCGATAGGCCTTATTCCCATCGATGCCATCTTCAGCCCCGTGCGCAAGGTGTCCTACAAGATCGAGAACACCCGCGTCGGACAGGTCACCGACTATGACAAGCTGTCGATGCGTCTCGAGACCAACGGCGCCGTGACGCCCGACGATTCGGTGGCCCTGGCCGCCCGCATCTTGCAAGACCAGTTGCAGCTCTTCATCAATTTCGAAGAGCCGACACTGTCTTCGGAAGAAGAGAGCAAGGACGATCTGCCCTTCAACAAGAATCTGCTGCGCAAGGTCGACGAGTTGGAACTGTCGGTCCGCTCGGCCAACTGTTTGAAGAACGACAACATCATCTATATCGGCGATCTGGTCCAGAAGACCGAGGCCGAGATGCTGCGCACGCCCAATTTCGGCCGCAAATCCTTGAACGAGATCAAGGAAGTGCTGTCGCACATGGGTCTGCATCTGGGTATGGAAGTATCCGGCTGGCCGCCCGAGAATATCGAGGACATGGCCAAGAAGCTGGAAGAGCCGTATTGATTTCTTTGATCGGCGCAACGCTGGCCGCCCCGCCAACCCCAGCGTCGCGCCGATAGATTTTTTGGATCATTGTGATCCGTACCTGTCGCACTTTAGGGAAAACCGAGGCGACGGGATGTGCAATCGGCCCTTCCGCGGAAGGCCAGATTTAGAGGAGTAAAGCGACATGCGTCACGCCGTATCCGGCCGCAAGCTGAACCGCACCACCGAACACCGCATGGCGATGTTCGCCAACATGGCCGCTTCTCTTCTGAAGCATGAGCAGATCAAGACCACGCTGCCCAAGGCCAAGGATCTGCGCCCCATCGTCGAGAAGATGATCACGCTGGGCAAGCGGGGCGATCTGCATGCCCGCCGTCAAGCACTCAACTTCCTGCGCGACGAGGTGATCGTCCGCAAGCTTTTCGCTGCCCTGTCCGAGCGCTACAAGACTCGCAAGGGCGGCTATACCCGCGTCATCAAGGCCGGTTTCCGCTATGGCGACTGTGCGCCGATGGCCGTGATCGAACTGGTGGACCGCGATACCTCGGCCAAGGGCCAGGATTCGGGTCCGGTGGCCGAGGACGAAGAAGCCGCCGAAGCCTAGCTAGGGCTTGAAGGTTCCGGTATAACGGGAGACCGCCTGCAAGGGCCGTCTCCCGTTTTTGCGTCAAGTGGGGTGCTGCATGTCGCTTCTTGGAAAATCTGCCGTCATCACCGGTTCGACCAGCGGCATCGGGCTGGGCATCGCCCGCTCCCTGGCGGCGGGCAGGGCCAATATCGTGCTGAACGGTCTTGGCAAGGCCGACGAGATCGAGGCTCTGCGGGCAGGCATCGAGCAGGAATTCAAGGTGCGAGCGCTCTATCACGGCGCCGACATGACGAAGCCTCAGGAAATCGAGGCGATGATTCGTGAAAGCGAGGCCAAGCTGGGCTCGGTGGATATTCTGGTCAATAATGCAGGCATCCAGCATGTGGCCCCCATCGAGGAATTCCCGCCCGAGAAATGGGAGGCGGTGATCGCCATCAATCTCTCGGCCCCCTTCTATGCCATTCGCGCCGCCGTGCCCGGCATGAAGAAGCGCAACTGGGGGCGCATCATCAATATCGCCTCGGCGCATGGCTTGGTCGCCTCGGTCAACAAGGCGGCCTATATCTCGGCCAAGCATGGGCTGGTGGGTCTGACGAAAACCGTCGCTTTGGAATTGGCAACCACGGGCATCACGGTCAATGCCATCTGCCCCGGCTGGGTGCGCACACCCCTGGTCGAAGCGCAGATCGTAGCAAGGGCCGAGGCAGCTGGCATCGATATCGAGGAAAGCGGACGCCGCTTGCTCGCCGAGAAACAACCCTCGCTGCGCTTTACCATGCCCGATCAGTTGGGTGCGCTGGCCGTCTTTTTGTGCTCGGACGGTGCCTCCAACATGACCGGCATCTCGCTGCCCGTGGATGGCGGCTGGACGGCGCAATGACGCGATTGCCGCCGCCTCGCCTCGAGGATTTCCCCTATCGGGTTAATCTTCCGACACGCTGGTCCGACAATGACATGTTCGGCCATCTCAACAATGTTCAGTACTACCGCTTCTTCGAGGCGGTCATCTTGAAATTCCTGGCTGAGAAGGCAAACTATCAAGGTTTTGACGAGGCCGAGATCGTTCTGGCCGCCGAATCACAGTGTCGCTTTCTAAAAGCCCTGGGCTATCCCGGCGACATCGTGGCGGGGCTTGGCATCGAACATCTAGGTCGCTCAAGCGTACGCTATGGGCTGGGCCTGTTCGCCGATGGCGAAAGCCAAGCCTCGGCCATGGGACATTGGGTGCATGTTTTCGCTGATCGTGCTACACAACGCCCGGTTTCCATACCCGAGGCAATTCGGGCCGTGTTCACCCGCTACCAAGTGACCAATCATGGCTGATCCGATCAAGAATTCCCTGCGCAGCGGCCCCGACGCCAGTGGTCATTTCGGCATCTTCGGCGGCCGTTTCGTTGCCGAAACGCTGATGCCCCTTATTCTGTCGGTCGAGAAAGCCTATGGCGAGGCCAGGAACGATCCCAGCTTCACCGCCGAGCTTTCCAATCTGCTCACCCATTATGTGGGGCGTCCCAGTCCGCTCTATCACGCTTCCCGGCTTTCGGCCCATTGGGGCGGGGCCAAAATCTATCTGAAGCGCGAAGACCTCAACCACACCGGTGCCCACAAGATCAATAACTGCATGGGCCAGATTCTGCTGGCCAAGCGCATGGGCAAGAAACGCATCATCGCCGAAACCGGGGCCGGACAGCATGGTGTCGCCACCGCCACCGCCTGCGCTCTGATGGGGCTGGATTGCTGCATCTTCATGGGCTGCACGGATATCGAGCGACAGGCGCCCAATGTCTATCGCATGAAGCTGCTAGGCGCTGAGGTGCGCCCCGTCACCGCAGGGGCGGGCACGCTGAAGGATGCCATGAACGAGGCCCTGCGCGACTGGGTGGCCCGGGTTGATGACACCTATTATCTGATCGGCACGGTGGCCGGGCCGCATCCCTATCCGGCCATGGTGCGCGATTTCCAATGCGTGATTGGCGACGAGACGCGGGCCCAGATGCTGGCCCAGGAGGGCCGCCTGCCGGATTCTCTGGTGGCCTGCATCGGCGGCGGCTCTAACGCCATGGGGCTGTTTCATCCCTTCCTGGACGAGACGAGCGTTGCGATCTACGGCGTCGAGGCGGCGGGGCATGGGCTGGACAAGCTGCATGCGGCGTCGCTGGCGGGCGGACGCCCCGGTGTGTTGCACGGCAACCGGACCTATCTTTTGATGAATGACGACGGGCAGATCGAGGAGGGGCATTCCATTTCGGCCGGTCTCGATTATCCTGGCATCGGGCCCGAGCATTCCTGGCTGAAGGAAAACGGGCGCGTGACCTATGTCTCGGCGACCGATGAGGAAGCGCTTGACGCTTTCGGTTTGGTGACGCGCCTGGAAGGCATCATTCCCGCCCTGGAATCGGCCCATGCCTTTGCCTATGCCCAGCGCCTGGCGCCCAGCCTAGCCAAGGATCATTTGATGGTGGTGAATTTGAGCGGCAGGGGCGACAAGGATATCGCCACAGTGGCCAAATTCCGGGGCGAGGGAGGCGTGTCATGAGCCGCCTGTCCCAGCGCTTTGCCGACTTAAAGGCCCAGAACCGGGCCGCCCTGGTGGTCTTTACCTCGGCGGGCGATCCTGGACTTGAAACATCGCAGGCCATTCTGAACGGATTGCCCAAAGCTGGCGCCGACATCATCGAGCTGGGCATGCCCTTTACCGACGCCATGGCCGATGGCCCGGCCATTCAGCAGGCATCGAAACGCGCCCTGGAAGCGGGCATGACGCTTAAGGGCGTTCTTGGCATGGTCGAGACTTTCAGAAAGCAGGATGCAAAAACGCCAATCGTGCTGATGGGCTATTACAATCCGGTCTACATCTATGGGCCCGAGCGCTTTGCTCAGGACGCGGCGAAAGCAGGTGTCGATGGCATGATCATCGTCGATCTGCCGCCCGAGGAAGCCGATGAACTGCTGGTGCCGTTGTCTCGTTCCGGCATCGATTTCATCTTCCTGACCGCCCCCACCACCGACGAGGCAAGGCTTCCGGTGGTGCTGACCAAGGCCTCGGGTTTCGTGTATTATGTCTCGATTACCGGGATTACCGGGACGGTTTCGGCCAGTGAGGAAGCGATCGAGCAAGCCGTTCGGCGCATCCGCAGCTTCACCCCGCTACCGGTGGCGGTGGGCTTTGGCATCCGAACGCCCGAGCAGGCGGCTGCCGTGGCAAGACATGCCGATGCCGCCGTGGTCGGCTCGGCCGTGGTCGAAAAGGTCGCCAGGGGCGATGCGGCCCTGGTGCATGCGTTCGTTGCCGAACTGGCAAAGGGCGTGCGTACGGCACGCCAATAGGCAAGTGGAGAGAGAACCATGAACTGGCTCACCAATTATATCCGGCCCAAGATCCAGAAACTGGTGAAGTCGAAGGACGTTCCCGACAATCTGTGGCAAAAGTGCCCGGCCTGCGGCCAGATGGTCTTTCATCGCGATCTTGAAAAGAACTGGAATGTCTGCACGCATTGCAACGGGCATCTGCGCTTGTCGATCAAAAGCCGTCTTGCCATGCTGTTCGACGAGGGGCTTTATCAGCGCATCGAATTGCCCAAGACGCCCGACGATCCTTTGCGCTTCAAGGACCTGAAAAGCTATGCCGGACGCTTGAAGGAATCGCGCGCCCGCCTGGGCGAGCAGGACGGCATCATCGTGGCCCATGGCCGCATGGGCGGCATGAATGTGGTGGTGGCCGGGTTCGATTTCGACTTCATGGGCGGCTCGATGGGTGTTGCCGTCGGCGAGGGGATCGTGGCGGCGGCCGAGCTGGCGGTGATTCAAGATTCGCCCCTGCTGCTGATTCCCGCTTCGGGCGGGGCGCGCATGCAAGAAGGCATTCTATCCCTGATGCAGATGGCCAGAACCACCGTGGCCGTCGACAAGGTCAAAGAAAAGGGCCTGCCCTATCTTGTGCTGCTGACCGATCCTACCACGGGCGGCGTAACCGCTTCGTTTGCCATGCTGGGCGACATTCAGATCGCCGAGCCGGGGGCCGTCATTGGTTTCGCCGGGGCTCGCGTCATCGAGAACACCATTCGCGAAAAACTGCCCGAGGGATTCCAGCGCGCCGAATATCTGGAAGAGCATGGCATGGTGGACATGGTGGTGCACCGCCACCAGTTGCGCGACATGTTGATCCGTATCTTCTCGATTCTGCGCAACAAGGGTCCCGCCGGCGAGGTGCTGATGCTGGCCCGGGCCGATGCCTGAACAGATTCTGGCGCGCCTTCGGCATCTGCATCCTGCCGAGATCGATCTTGACCTCTCGCGTGTCTTAAGGCTGCTCTCTGCGCTTAGTGATCCGCACAAGAAACTGCCGCCCGTGGTTCATGTGGCGGGCACCAACGGCAAGGGCTCGGTGGTGGCGTTTCTTCGCGCCATTCTGGAAGCGGCAGGCTACCGTGTCCACGTCTATACCTCGCCGCATCTGGTGCGTTTTAACGAGCGCATTCGCTTGGCGGGCTCGCCCATCGACGACGCCTCTTTGCAAGACGTGCTGACGCGAATCGAAAAGGCCAATGACGGCCAGCCCATTACCTTTTTCGAAGCAACCACTGCAGCGGCCTTTCTGGCATTCTCTGAAACGCCCGCCGATATCGTGATTCTGGAAACCGGCCTGGGCGGCAGGCTGGATGCTACCAATGTCGTCGAACGTCCGGCCCTGACTGTGCTGACCCCCATCGCCATGGATCATATGGAGTATTTGGGCGACACGCTGGCCGCCATCGCCGCCGAGAAGGCGGCGATCATGAAATATGGCGTGGGCTGCGTTTTGGCCAAGCAGGAACGCGCCACCATGAAGGTGCTGGAGGCCCGCTCGCTGTCCTTCGGCGTACCTTTGTGGCTGGAAGGCAGGGACTGGTTCCTGCGCACCCACCCCGAGGGCGTGGTGTTCCAGGGAAAGTCGGGCACGATTGGCCCGATGGCGGCACCAGCGCTTCAAGGAATTTTCCAGTTGCACAATGCGGGATTGGCCCTGGCGGCAGCCGAGCGGCTGGAGGGTTTCGACATTCCCGCATCGGCCATGGCGCTGGGCCTGAAAACGGTGGAATGGCCCGCCCGCTTGCAGCCGTTAGCCCAGGGAAAGTTGGCAAGTCTGCTGCCCGCAGGTTGGGAGCTTTGGCTGGACGGCGGGCATAATTCGCATGCTGCCAAGGCGATTGCCCTTCAGGCCCGCGAATGGAAAGATCGCCCCCTTCTGATGATCTTCGGCATGCTGAAGCGCAAGGATGCCAAGGGCTATTTGAAACCTCTGGCGGCCAGGGCCGAGCGGCTGATTGCCGTACCCATCGAGGGTGAGGATTTTATCGCACCCGATGACATCGTGATGATCGCCAAGGGCGAGGGGCTTTTGTACGCCGAGGCTGGCGAGGGCATCGAGGCGGCGCTGGCAAAGCTGGCCAGTTATGGCGGCCCGCCCGCCCGTGTGCTGATCTGCGGCTCGCTGTATCTAGCGGGCGAAGTTCTTAGAAAAAATGGCACTTCGACGTGTCAAATGGAAAAAGGCTCTCATGATTCCTCACCCTGAGGAAGCCGCGAAGCGGCTGTCTCGAAGGGTGGGCGAAGGAAAATATCCGAGCATTGACAGATACTCATCCTTCGAGACGGGCCTTCGGCCCTCCTCTGGATGAGGTAAAATTCATGTCGGCCATCTGGCTCAATTCCACATCAAACGGCGAAGAGCCGAAAAAAATTAGGCCGAAGCCATTTCGTCTCTGATCTGCTGGCGCAGCAGATCGATCGGGGCCAGCTTGCCCTTCTTGGCCTCGAAGAGCCAATAGGTCCAGCCGTTGCAAGCCGGCGCACCTTGCACCAAAGCCCCTACCTGATGAATCGATCCGCGGTGACGATCCGAGATCAGCGTGCCGTCGGCGCGCACACGGGCGGTATGACGCTTGTCGGGCGAGGTGAGAATTTGTCCCGGGGCCAAAAGGCCGCGCTCGACCAGAATGCCGAAAGGAATGCGCGGCTCGGTCTTTTTGGAGGGTGTCACCAACAATTCAGTCTCAGCCGCCTGCGTAAGACCGGAAACGCGGGCGCGGGCCAGGGTGGCATAGTCGGCGTCGCGCTCAAGTCCGATGAAATGGCGGCCCAGTCGTACGGCGGCAGCCCCCGTGGTGCCGGTGCCGAAGAAGGGGTCCAACACCACTTCGCCCGGGCGCGTGGTCGCCATCAACACGCGGTAAAGCAGGGCTTCGGGCTTTTGCGTGGGATGGGCCTTCTCGCCATCTCCGTTTTTCAGGCGCTCGCCGCCTGTACACAAGGGCAGCGTCCAGTCGGAACGCATCTGAAGCCCCTCGTTCAGGGCCTTCATGCTGTCGTAATTGAAGGTGACGCGGGCATCCTTGGACTTCGAGCACCAGATCAGCGTCTCGTGGGCATTGGCAAAGCGCGTTCCCTTGAAGTTGGGCATGGGGTTCGATTTGCGCCAGACGATGTCGTTCATGATCCAGAAGCCCAGATCCTGCAAGATCGCGCCGACGCGGAAAATATTGTGATAGCTGCCGATCACCCACAGCGCGCCATCGGGCTTCAGAACCCGGTGGGCGGCTTTCAGCCAGGCCCTGGTGAAGCGGTCATAATCTTCGAAGCTTGCAAACTTGTCCCAGGCATCATCGACCCCATCGACCTTGCTATTGTCGGGGCGGTGAAGATCGCCCGCCAATTGCAGATTATAGGGAGGGTCGGCAAAGACCAGATCGACCGAGCCTGCGGGCAGGCGGTTCATCAGGTCGATACAGTCCCCTTCAAGGACTTGATTCAATGGCAGCTTCTGCATGAGGCGGACTGTGATTCAACAAAGAGTCGGCGTCAAGCCTTGTTTTTAACCGGATTCCGCCGAGAGTCTTGATTCATATATATAGAATCAAAGCAGGGGTCGACCTACCAAGGCTGCGATGGGGGCGAAGCTGTGCCGATGCTCCGGCGTGACCCCCAGACGCTTAAGGGCGGCCTGATGCTGGGCCGTTCCGTATCCGGCATTGCTTTCCCAGCCATATCCGGGATAGCGGAGTGCCAGTTCGGCCATGAGGCGGTCGCGCGTTACCTTGGCCAGAATCGAGGCGGCGGCGATGGACAGCGAGATGCCATCGCCCTTGATCACCGTGCGCACCGGGCAGGGCAAGGGCGGGGGACGATTGCCATCGACCAGTGCCAACGAGGCCCTCTCGGCCAACGCATCATAGGCCCGGCGCATTGCCAGGAACGTCGCCTGCAGGATGTTGAGGGAATCGATTTCACCAGAAGACGCCTGGCCGATTCCCACCCTGGCCCAGGGGGCTGCCATCAGTTGCTCGAACAGGGTTTCACGCTTGGCGGCCTTCAGCTTCTTGGAATCATCGAGGGCGGCTGCAATGTCCGAAGGAATGCGGGCACCGTCCAGAATGACCGCACCCGCCACGACCGGCCCGGCCCAGGGGCCGCGTCCGGCTTCATCGATGCCGACGACACGCCCGCCCGCGGCGGCTTCCAGGGAGAAATCAGGCACAGGGCCTATTGGGCCAAAGGGGCTGGCAAGGCCGAAGCCTGGGCGTTGCGCAGCGCCAGGAAAGATTTGAGCCCACCCGCCTCAATCAGGGCGACGGCGCAGCCCAGCATCTTATCCTTGGGGTCCAGGGCCGCCGGGCAGGAGGCTTCGGGCAATTGCGCCTGGGCGTGCGGACCCTTGGCCTCGCTGGCTGGCAGGGCCTTGGTCAGATCGGCTTCGCGCTTGACCTCGGCGGCGTCTCCGGTCACCAGCAGATCGGGCTCGATGCCGCGCGACTGAATCGAGCGGCCAGAAGGCGTGTAATAAAGGGCCGTGGTCAGTTTGAGGGCGGCGCCATGATCAAGTGGCAGGATGGTCTGTACGCTGCCCTTGCCGAACGAGGTGGTGCCGATGAGAATGGCGCGGCGGTGATCTTGCAGGGCTCCGGCCACGATTTCGCTGGCCGAGGCCGAGCCGGGATTGATCAGCACGGCCAAGGGGCGCCCGCCGATGACATCGCCTGCGCGCGCCTTGTAATGCTCTTCGCCGCTTTTGCGCCCGCGCACCGAAACCACTTCGCCGGTTTCCAGGAAGTCGTCAGAGATGCGCACCGCCTGATCCAACAGGCCGCCCGCATTGTTGCGCAAATCCAACACATAGCCCTTCAGATTGGGCCCGGCCTGGCGCTCGATTTCGCGCACGGCCGATTTCAGGGCATCGTCGGCATGCTCGTTGAAAGTGGTCAGGCGCAGATAGCCCACATTGGCTTCCATGTGCCAGCGCACGGGCTGAACCACGATGATGGCCCTTGTGATCGCCACCTGGAAGGGCGAGCCGCTTTCCCGGCGAATGGTGATGCGCACGGTGGTGTCGGGGGGGCCGCGCAGACGCCTGACCACCTGAGACAGTGTCTGACCCTTGATGGGGGTGCCTTCGACATGGGTGATAACGTCACCCGCTTTCAACCCCACGCGGGCGGCAGGCGTGCCGTCGATGGGGGAAACCACCTTCACTTCCTCGTTCTCCATGGCGATCTCGATGCCAAGGCCGCCGAATTCGCCCCGCGTGCTGGAAGACAGGTCCTTGTACTGTTCAGGCGTCAGGAAATTGGAATGGGGGTCCAGCGATGCCAGCATGGTATTGAGCGCCTTCTCGACCAGCTCGCCGGGCGGCAGGGAGGCCGGTTTCGGCTTCATCTCCTCGACGCCCTTGATGGCGGCATCGACCAGAAGCTTGTTGTCGGCAGGCGTGACATAGAGATCGTTGACGCGTCTCAGAGCCGTCTTAAAAATGTCCATCTGTCCGCGCCGCTCAGAAACGGCGGCGGCGGGATCGACATAATGGTCGTAGACCACGGAGAATCTGGCCATCTCGCGGCTGTTGCCGTCGGCGGGTCCGCCGCAGCCCGTGGGGACCAGGAGAATCAGAAGGAGGCTGGGGAGGAGACGAAAAGGGTGCACCATGCTTCCTATATGTGGCGAAGGGTCAATCAGGGCAAGGCCGGGCCGGGGGCGGCTCCTCCTATTTCACGTCATCTTCGTCAAAACTTGTCAATTTCTCGTTAAACTCCTGAAAGAGAAAAACCGTTCAGATTGCTTTCAGCTTGGCTATGAAAAGGTATCACAATGATCAGCAGGGGTTTTGGGACCATGAGCAACAAAAACATCCATGTCTGGGACGTCGAAATCCGCGTCTTTCACTGGCTTTTGCTGGCCTCGGTGGCAGGGGCTTGGTTGACCATCCAATTTGGCCCTCCCGGCATGATCACGCTTCATGAGATTCTGGGCTTTGCCGTTGGAATCTTGCTGATTTTTCGCTTTTTCTGGGGGCTTCTGGGTTCCGAGCACATGCGCTTTGCCGGTTTCGTGCGCGGCCCCAGGGACGTTCTGGCTCATATTAAGTCGCTGCTGACCGGCAATCCTCTGCGCTTCATCGGCCACAATCCGGCCGGTGGCGCCATGATTATCGTCCTGCTACTGGTTCTGGTGGGAATCGTGGCGACGGGCGTGGCCGCCATGGGCGGTTTCGACAAGTCCGGCCCGCTGGCGCACTATCTCACCTTCGCCCAGGGCCGCACAGCTCGGGAAATCCATGGAATTCTGGTCAATATTCTGCTGGGGCTGGTTGGCATCCATGTGGCCGGGGTGCTGCTTGAAACCTTCCTGCTGAAAGAAAATCTGATTGCCTCGATGTGGCATGGGATGAAACCCAGCCACGAGGATGCGCAAGGAGCGGCTTTTCCCCAGCCGCTTGCGCGTCCGGCGACAGCCACGCTCCTGGCCGTTCTGCTGACCGCAGCGGCGGGTGGGGCCGGTGTGTGGCTGTCCCTTCTGCCCCCTCTGGGTGTGCCGCAACTGGCGATGGACCCCAGCTATGTCAAGGAATGCGGGTCCTGCCATACGCCCCACCATCCCAGCTTGCTGCCCTCGGCCTCGTGGCGTCTGGTGATGGGCGGCCTTGACGACCATTTCGGCGATGACGCAACCTTGTCAGAGGCCAAGCGTCAGGAATTGGAGAACTGGCTGGTCAGTTCGACCGAACTGGGCTGGGATACCAAGCCCGGCCAGCGCATTCCCTCAACGCTGAAGCCCGATGTGCCGATGCGCATCACCCAGGCCAAATACTGGGAGCGCCGCCATCGGCACATTCCCGAGGCCACTTTCAAGACCAAAAGCGTCGGCGGCAAGGCCAATTGCAAATCCTGCCATGTTGATGCCGCTCAGGGCCGCTTCTCAAAGCAGGGCATCGCCATTCCTGAGGAAATCAAGCCCTAACCCAGTCAGAACCTGGGCGCGTGAAAGTGCGGCTGAAATCGTGTATCCTCCTGTCAAATAAAAGCAGACAGGGAGAAAATGCCGTGAGAGCAATTCTTCTGACCCTTCTGGGGTTGGGCTGGGCGGCGTCCGCCCTGGCCGATGGGCCGCGCGTTCAGGTGATTTCAGATTCCCTGGTGACCAGGGAATGCGGCGAGTGCCACATGGCTTTCCAGCCCGAATTCCTGCCCGCCCGTTCCTGGAAGAGAGTGATGGAGCCCAGGGAGCTTGCTCATCACTTCGGTGAGGATGCCAGCTTGCCGGAAGTGAAGCGGGCGCAGATCGAGGCCTATTTGATGGCGCATGCCGCAGGTGTCGCGCTGGGCAAGGAATCGGCCAAGGTGGCGGCCAGCGTACCAGCACATGAATCGCCCCTGCGCATCACAGAAACACCTCGCTGGCAGCAAAAGCACCGCCCCGGCGAGGTAAATCCCGCCGATTTCCAAAGCCCCAAGGTGAAAAGCAAGGCGAACTGCCTAGCCTGCCACAAGGGGGCCGATCATGGGCTATATGACGACGAAGGCGAAGGAAACTGGCGTTTTTGGAGGCGCTGATCGCGCGATGCTCTACTCCCTCAGTTCGGGGCGCCCCTTGAACAAGTCAAGGGCCTCGGGGTTTGCCAGTGCCTCGACATTCTTGACTGGGCGCCCATGCACCACGTCGCGCACGGCCAGTTCTACGATCTTGCCCGATTTGGTGCGCGGAATATCCGTCACCTGAACGACGCGGGCGGGCACGTGACGCGGCGTGCAATTGTCGCGGATGCGCTTCTTGATCAGCGCCGCCAGTTCGTCGCTTAAGGTCACGCCGTCGCGCAGGCGCACGAACAACACCACGCGCACGTCATTGTCCCAGTCCTGGCCGATGACCAGGCTTTCCACCACCTCGTGCAATGGCTCGACCTGGCGATAGATTTCCGCCGTGCCGATGCGTACACCGCCGGGATTGAGTGTGGCGTCCGAGCGGCCGAACACCACCACGCCGCCATTTTCGGTGATCTCCACCCAGTCGCCATGGCACCAGATATTGGGATATTTGGCGAAATAAGCATTGTGGTATTTGGCGCCGTCGGGATCGTTCCAGAAGCCCACCGGCATCGACGGAAAGGGCCTCGTGCAGACCAACTCGCCCTTGTGGCCGATGACGGAATTGCCGGATTCATCGAACACCTCGACCTTCATGCCGAGGCCCAGGCACTGGATTTCGCCCTTGATGACGGGCAGGGTGGGGTTGCCCAGAATGAAGCAGGAAACGATGTCGGTGCCGCCCGAAATCGAGGACAGGCAGACATCGTGCTTGATCGAACGATAGACGAAATCGAAGCTTTCGGGCGACAGCGGCGAGCCGGTTGAGGTGATGAGTCTGACGGAAGACAGGTCATGTGTCTTAGCCGGCTCCAGCCCCGCCTTGGCCACGGCATCGATCCATTTGGCCGAGGTGCCGAGCAGGGTGAATTTTTCGTCCCTTGCAAAATCGAACAGCGCATTGCCCGAAGGATAGAAGGGTGATCCATCATAGAGCATCAAAACCGCCTGGCTGGCCAAGGCGCTCATCAGCCAGTTCCACATCATCCAGCCCAAAGTCGTGAAGTAGAAGACGCGGTCATTGGGCCGGATGTCGCAATGAAGCAGATGCTCCTTCATATGCTGAAGCAGTGTGCCGCCCGCGCCATGGCAGATGCATTTGGGCGCCCCGGTGGTGCCCGAGGAAAAAAGGATGTAGAGCGGCTGATCGAAGGCGAAGCGTTCGAAGACGATTTCCCGTGCTTGGTGGGGAGCCAGAAAGTCGTCGAACAGGATGGCGTTCTTAAGGCCGGAAAGATCGGGGGTTGCCGATATATAGGGCACAAGGATCAGCTTTTGCAGCGAGGGCAGGCCCGCCGCAATTTCCTTGAGTTTGCCCAGGCAATCATGGGTCTTGCCGTTGTAGTGATAGCCGTCCACGCCCAGCAGGATCTTGGGCTCGATCTGGCCGAAGCGGTCGAGAACGCCCTGAACACCAAAATCGGGCGAGGCCGACGACCAGATGGCGCCCAGCCCCGATACGGCCAGCATGGCGATGGGGGCCTCGGGCAGATTGGGTAGATAAGCCGCCACCCGGTCTCCAGGGCCTATTCCCAGCGCCTTCAAGGCGGCCATCAGGCGGGAGACCTGATCGTAAAGCTGGCGCCAACTTAGGCGGCGTTTGACCTTGTCTTCGCCCCGAAAGACGATGGCCTCGCCATCATCCCTGCGACGCAGCAGATTCTCGGCGAAATTGAGCCTAGCCTCAGGAAACCAGCAAGCACCGGGCATCCTGTCCAGATTTTCGACGATAATGCCGCCTTTGTGCCCCCGAATTTCCGCCCAATCCCAAAGCGCGTCCCAAAACTGATCCGGGTGCAAGGCGGACCAGCCATGCAGGGCCTTGTAATCGGGTAAAAACAGGCCGAACCGTGCGGCTGCCGCCTTGGCAAAGCCGGTCATGGCGGCTTTTTCAATCTGCTCGGGGGTTGGGGTCCATAGGGGCTGGGTCATGGCGCGGCTCTTTGGTTGTTGGTTTTGCCCCTACATTAGCATCAGGTTCTTGGCAGTCCAGCCCATGCAAGCTATTGTCCGGGCCTTGACGTAGAGGAGTGAAGGCGTTGCGTTATGTCAGCACCCGGGGCCGGGCTCCGGCTTTAACCTTCGAAGACGTCCTGCTGGCGGGTCTGGCCCGTGATGGCGGGCTTTACGTCCCCGAGGAATGGCCCACCCTTTCCAAGGCCGATTTCAAGGCCATGCGTGGCCTGGCCTATGCCGAGGTGGCGGCCAGGGTCATGCAGCCCTTCGTTGGGCGTGCCATGAAGGCGGACGACCTTGTGCAAATGACGGCGGAAACTTACGCCGTTTTCGACCATGCCGCCGTGGCGCCTCTGTCGCAGATCGGGCGCAATCAGTGGGTGATGGAGCTGTTTCACGGCCCGACGCTGGCCTTCAAGGATTTTGCGCTGCAATTGCTGGGGCGCCTGTTCGACCATGTTCTGACCAAGCGTGGCCAGCGCGTCTGCATCGTTGGCGCCACTTCGGGCGATACCGGCTCGGCGGCCATCGAGGCCTGCAAGGGCCGCAAGTCGATCGATATCGTCATTCTGCACCCAAGGGGACGCGTTTCCGAAGTGCAGCGCCGTCAGATGACCACGGTGCTGGAGTCCAATGTTCATAACATCGCCATCGAAGGCAGCTTCGACGATTGCCAGGACATGGTGAAGGCGATGTTCAACGACACGGCCTTTAGGGATTCGATGAATCTCTCGGCGGTCAATTCGATCAACTGGGCCAGAATCATGGCCCAGATCGCCTATTACATCGCAGCCGGAGTGGCCCTGGGAGCGCCTGAGCGCAGCTTCACCTTCGCCGTGCCCACGGGCAATTTCGGCAATGTCTTTGCAGGTTACGCCGCCCGGAAAATGGGCCTGCCCATCGACAAGCTGGTGGTGGGATCGAACGCCAACGACATTCTGACCCGTTTTCTTGAGACCGGGGCCATGACAATGGGCCGAGTCGTTCCTACCTTAAGTCCCAGCATGGATATTCAGGTGTCATCGAACTTCGAACGGTTGCTATTCCTGGCGTTGGCGCGCAATGGGGCGGCTGTTGAGAAATTGATGGAGGGCTTTCGCTCCTCTGGCGAATTCCGTCTTCCTGCCAAGCCCATGCAGGCCATTCGCGCTCTTTTCGAAGGCAGGCGCCTGGACGATGCCGCCACCAGGGCGGCGATCAAGGGATTGCACAAATTAACCGGCCAGATCTTGGACCCCCACAGCGCCATCGGTGTTGCGGCTGGTCTGGAGTGTCACGATTACAAGCGCTCGACTTTGGTGGCGCTGGCGACGGCGCATCCGGCGAAATTTCCCGACGCCATCGAAGCCGCCATCGGCATACGCCCCCAGTTGCCTGAGCGATTGGCGGGTTTGATGACGAAAAAGGAGCGCTGTGCCGCAGCGCCCAACAAACTATCGGCCGTTCAGGACCTGATCCGCGCGAAGGTAAAGCCATGACGGTCAGAATCGACGAGGTGAAACCTGGGCTTAAGTTGGTCACCGACACCATGGACAAGGTGGAGACGGCCACCATCGGCGTCTGGGTCGAGGCGGGAACGCGCCACGAAAGCCCCGAGATCAACGGCGTTGCCCATATGCTTGAACATATGGCCTTCAAGGGCACACGCAGACGTTCGGCCCGCGCCATCGCCGAAGAGATCGAGAATGTCGGCGGGCACTTGAACGCCTATACCTCGCGAGAGCATACGGCCTATTACGCCAAGGTGCTGAAAGAGGACGTGGCGCTGGCTCTCGACATCATCGCCGACATTTTGCAAAACTCGGTCTTTGCCGAAGAGGAACTGACCCGCGAGCGCGACGTGGTGGTGCAGGAAATCGGCCAGGCCGAGGATACGCCCGACGACATCATCTTCGACCATTTCCAGGCGGCGGCTTTTCCCGACCAGGGGCTGGGTCGCCCGGTTCTGGGCACCGAGGACATCGTCAAGGGCCTCGACCGTTCGGCCATTCAGGGCTATATGCGGCGCAATTACGGGCCGCCCCGGTTGCTGGTGGCGGCAGCCGGCAAGGTCGATCACAAGGCCTTGTCCGATCTGGCCGGACGCCAGTTTGCGGGACTCGATTCCGCAACCCCCGCCAGTTCCGATCCTGCCCGCTATGAAGGCGGCGAGTATCGCGAGGAACGCGACCTGGAACAGGCCCATATTGTTCTCGGCCTTCCTGGGGTCGATTTCACCGATCCCGGCTATTACGCCACCTCGGTGCTGGCAACCCTGCTGGGCGGCGGCATGTCCTCGCGCCTGTTCCAGGAAGTGCGAGAAAAGCGGGGCTTGGCCTATTCTGTTTTTGCCCACACCTCGTCCTATGCCGATGGGGGGCTCTTCTCGGTCTATGCCGGAACCGATCCCGCCCGCTTGGACGAGTTGGTGCCCGTGCTGTGCGAGGAAATCGTCAAGATGTGCGAGCCGGTTTCGGCGCCCGAGCTGGCGCGCGCGCGCGCCCAGTTGAAAGCCAGTGTGCTGATGAGTTTGGAAAGCACCTCGGCCCGCTGCGAATCCCTGGCTCGTCAGATGCAGGTCTTTGGGCGGCCGATTCCTCCGGCCGAAATCGTGGCCAAGATCGAGGCGGTGGATGTGCAGGCGGTGGCCAAGGCGGCACGGCACCTGCTGTCGGCCAAACCCACTTTGGCCGCTCTGGGGCCGCTGGCCCGCCTGGAAAGCTTCGAGTCCGTGGCACAGCGGCTCAAGAATTAACAAAAAGGCCGGGTTTCCCCGGCCTTGTGCCTTCAGCGGGTGCCGCAGCTTAGGCCGCTTTTGCGTCCTTGGCGGCCTTGGCCTTCTCAATCTGGCGCCTGACCTTGAGCGCCTCGACCGTCAGGCGGGTGCTGGGCGTTTCCAACAGATAGGCGTCAAGCCCGCCATTGTGATCGATGGTACGAAGACCCTGCATCGACACCTTCAGGCGGACCATGCGGTTCAGAATGGTGCTGAAAGTCGCGGTTTCCTGCAGATTGGGCAGATAGCGCCGACGCGTCTTGTTGTTGGCATGGCTGACATTGTTGCCGGCCTGAACGCCTTTGCCGGTGATGACGCAACGACGGGACATGATACTGCTCCTGAACCTGATCGATCCTTTGGGAAGGCGGGTTTTTACGCGCTTGAGGGGCTTGCGTCAAGGCTTAATGGCCGACTGGTCAGGAATGACGCCAAAAGCCAGAAACCAAAACGTCATTAATTATAATATACTAAATTAATACCAGAGGCCTTATTGAAATTGGGGGGATATGGGTGTAGGACATCGCCGGGGAGTGGTGACATGAAAATCAGAAACATTCAGGTTGCCCGGGGAATTCACTGGGTCGAGATTCAGGAAGCGGACCTGAGGATTCTCTGCGGCTGTCCGGCCGATAGCGTTAAGCACCTGATCAAGCGCGGCTTGATCCTGTCCCAGGAAGTGCAAGGCGTGGTCTGCGAGACCGGCCCCAACGCCATTCTGCTCTCCGATCTGGCCCTGCAAAACGGCGAATTGGCCAATCTGGCCGAGTTCCCTGTTCTTCAGATGCTCTACAAGCAGGGCATGATTTTGCCGGGCCATCCCAACAATACGGGCAAGAAGCCGATGCTGATCGGCCTGCCCGAACAGGTTTCGGCGCAAATGCGCTATATTTATCGCGGCAATTACGGGCTGATCTCGAAGGAAGAGATCATGCAGACCGGGGTGGCCGAGGCCGAGGCCGAGGAGATGATGCGCCTTAAGCTGAAATTCGCTTTCGGGCGGATTCAGCCGACCGAGGAATTGCTGGAATGGCGCATGATCGACAATGATCTGGCCGAACCAGCCCCTGGCGTCTTGTTGCGCCGGTTGGAAACCAATGTCTTCGAGATTTCCTTCGCGGGCGAAACCGTTGTGATCGACCTTAATCTGGCGCCCGACGAGACGTATGAATCGGCCTATCCCCTGGGTTTTCGCCGCTACGATCCGGAATATTTCTCGGTCATTCATTCCGGCGAGGGCGATGGATGGGATGTCAGCCGCCCCAGCATGTCGAGTATCCTGACCTATCAGGGGCGCCTTTACCTGATCGATGCGGGCCCCAATCTGGCGCATATTCTGGCCGCACTCGGTATCGGCATCGATCAGGTCGACGGCATCTTTCACACCCATGCCCATGACGATCATTTCGCAGGGCTTACCGCTCTCATGCGCTCGGGCCATCGCATCCGTTATTTCGCCACGCCACTTGTGCGCAGCACGGTGGCCAAGAAACTGTCCGCTCTGCTTGACGCAGAGGAGGATCATGTCATTCACGATTATTTCAAGGTCCATGATCTGGCGCTGGGTCAGTGGAACGACATCGACGGGCTCGAGGTCAAACCCGTTTTCTCGCCCCATCCCGTAGAGACCACGCTTTTCATGTTCCGAGCCCTTTGGGGTGACGGCTATCGCAGCTATGGCCATTTTGCCGATGTGGTGTCGCTGGATGTGTTGAAGGGCATGGTGGTGTCCGGACCAGCCTTGCCGGGACTGAGCCAGGAAATGTTCGAGGCGGTCAAATCGGCCTATCTGGTGCCTGCCGACGTCAAGAAGATCGACGTGGGCGGCGGCCTGATCCATGGCGCGGCCAAGGACTTCAAGAGCGATAGTTCCGGGCGCATTCTGCTGGCGCACCGGGCGGGCGATCTGACGCCCGAGGAAAAGGAAATCGGCTCCAGTGCTGCTTTCGGCACGTCGGATGTTCTAATCCAAGGGCAATCCGAGGGCTTGCGCCGATTCGCCTACGCGCTTTTGGAAAAGCATCTGGTGGGTGTGCCCGTGCAGCATCTAAGGACGCTGCTCAACCACGCCGTGGTGGAAATCAATCCGGGCGCCATCTTCTTGAAGGAAGGCGAGATGCCGGGAGAGATCATTCTGATCCTTTCGGGCATCGTGGAAAAAATACGGACACGGGATGGTATCTTCGCGGCACTCTCGGCGGGTGCCTTGATCGGCAGCATCTCGGCTCTGACCGGGCACTCCTCGCACCACACCTACCGGGCCGCCTCCTTCGTGCAAGCACTACGCTTTCCGGCCAGCCTGTTCGTCGAAATCGTGCGCAGAAACGGTTTGCTCGACCGGATGCAGAATTCGTTCGATCTGCGCGCCTTTCTGGAGGCGACGAATATCCTGGGCGAAGGCATTCCCGCCGTCACCATGCATCATATGATCGAAGGCGCTAAAACGCATCGGTTCGAGGCGGGCACGGTCATTCCCAGCGAAGATCTGGACACGCTCAACCTCATCCGCAAGGGGCGGGTGGAGCGCAGTGCGGGCGGCGTGGTGCTCGATGTGCTGGAACGTTTTGATCACTTCGGCGAGGAAGAGGCCATCTTCAAGGTGCCCTGCCAATTCCGTCTGACCGCCCTGGAAGCGACGGATGTCATCCAGATTCAGGGCTCTCTTCTGGCCGATGTTCCGATCGTGCGCTGGAAGCTTTTTGAAAGCTACCAGAGACGCACCAAACAGATTTCCCACCTTCTGAGTGCCAAGGGCTCCTTCATCAATTGGCGCGATACCTTCTCGGTACGCATCGCCCACATGGACATGCACCACAAGAAGCTGATCGAGATTGGAAATGCCGTTCTGGAAAACCTAAGAACCGACAAACGCGGCGTTGCGACCATGCGCGCCCTCGACGCTCTGGCCGACTATGTCCACTATCATTTTGATGCCGAAGAAGAGTTGATGGATCTTTACGCCTATCCGGGTGCTGCCCAGCACAAGGAGCGCCACCGCGAACTGACGCTGCAGGCCCATGATTATCTGAAGCGCATTCATACCGGCGAGAAGCCCAGCGAGGCCGAGTTCCGTCACTTCTTCGAATCCTGGCTCATTCACCATATTCTGGGCGAAGACAAGAATTACGGCGCCTACCTGAACTCGAGGGGCGTTTTCTAAATTATCCCCTTGGTGCGCAGGTCGGAAATCTCGGCTTCATCAAGGCCAAGATCGCGCAAGACGCTTTGTGTGTGCTGGCCCAGCGTCGGCGGCGCTTGGCGATAACTGGGCGGCGTGGCCTCCATCTTGATTGGGCTGGCCACCAGTGGCACCGGTGCCGGTGCGAGAGGATGATCAAGGCTGCAGACCATCTGGCGGTGTTTGACCTGCACGTCTTCGAACAGCTGATCGATGCGGTTGACCGGGCCTGAGGGAACACCAGCCGACGCAAGCGCTTCCAGCCAATCGCTCACACGGCGCTGTTTCAGAATGTCGCCGATCAGGGGAATCAGAGCCTCGCGGTTCAGAACGCGGGCACGATTGGCGGCAAAACGGGGATCGGTTGCAAGCTCGGGCCTGCCCGCCATTGCGCAGAATTTGACGAACTGCGAATCATTGCCCACGGCCAGAATCAGATGGCCGTCCGAAGCCGCGAAGACCTCATAGGGCACGATGCTGGGATGTCCGTTGCCGAGACGAGGCGGCGGTGCGCCCGAGGTCAGGTAATGCTGGGCCTGATAGGACAGCCAGGCGACCTGGCAATCCAGAAGCGAGATATCGATCCTCTGACCCTGGCCGGTGGCATCGCGATGTCTGAGTGCTGCCAGAATGGCGACAGCGGCATACATGCCTGCCATGAGATCGGAAATCGCCACCGCCGTTTTCATGGGTTGTCCGCCGATTTCCCCGGTCAGACTCATGATGCCGCCCATGCCCTGGGCCAGATAGTCGTAGCCGGGGCGCTGGGCATAAGGGCCATCCTGGCCGAAACCGGTGATCGAGCAATAGATCAGGCGCGGGAAGTCCTGCTTAAGACTTGCCCAATCAAGCCCGAAGCGGGTCAGATCGCCGACTTTGAAATTCTCGACCAGGATGTCGCAACCTTCAAGCAGGCGGCGGATCAGGGCCTGGCCCTCAGGCTTCGAAATGTCCACCGCCACCGAGCGCTTGTTGCGGTTGGCCGACAGATAATAAGCACTCTCCGTCGTATCCTGGCCTTGGCCGTCCTTAAGGTAAGGCGGCCCCCATTGGCGCGTGTCGTCGCCCGCCCCTGGCCGCTCGATCTTGATCACATCGGCCCCCAGATCGCCCAGCAATTGGGTGCAGGCAGGACCCGCCAGCACGCGCGACAGATCGAGAATGCGAACAGCTTGAAGGGCGTTGGGAGCGGGCGTCATGGCGAGAATCCAAAAAGAATGAGCAGAAGCGGCATGCTGGCCATCGCCAGAATTGTTTGAACGCTGATGATATTGGCCATCAAGGGCGCATCGCCGCCCATCTGGCGGGCCAGCACATAGGAGGTCGCAGAACAAGGCAGCGTGGCATATAGGAATCCCGCCGCCAGCGCGGTCTCTTCGACACCGAAGCTTTTCATCAGCCCCAGAGTGCACAGTGGCAGCATCGCCATTTTTAGCGCCGTGCTGAAGAATACCGGCGGCCCGGCCTTGAACAACGCCCGCAGATCGACACCTGCCCCCACCGCCAACAAGCCCATCGGTAGAGAGGCCGCAGCCAGAATATCGAGGAAGTGCTGCATGAACGCTGGCACGGGCACCGCCAAGGCATTCAGCGCCAACCCCAACAGGCAGGCGTTGATGAGCGGATTGAGAATCACCGGCTTGACGATTTCCTTCAGGCTGCCGGGCTTGTTGCCCTCGCCGCAGGCCAGCATGGCCAATACCGAGAACAGATTGACCAGTGGCACCACGACGGCAACGCAAACCGAGGTCAGGGCCAACCCCGGCTTGCCGTACAGCGCCGCCGCCGCCGCCAGCCCGACATAGGTGTTGGGGCGGATGCAGCCCTGAAAAACCGACGAGAAAGCCGGGCGGTTCTTGACCAGGGGCAACAGCGCCAGGGCCAAAGCCGCAATCGCCGTCACGCCCAGCCCCATCGCCATGACCAGATTCCCCGTTCCCGCATCGCCCAAGGGCACGCGCAGGCAGTTGGTGAACAACAAAGCGGGAAAGAAGAAATAGTAGGTCAGCCTTTCCACCGGCGGCCAAAAGCCTTCAGGCAGGAAATCGGATCGGCGTAGCCCCAGGCCCAGGGCGATCAGCAGGAAGACGGGAATGAGAGAGGCCAGGATGGTTGCCATAAGGGGACTTAAGCGGTTTTTGGCCGGTGGGGCAAGCCCCGGTCAGAGGCACCCCAGCCCATCCAGCGCCCCTTGCAGAATCCACACGGCGGCCAGCTTGTCCTTGAGGTTTGAGCGTTTCTTGCGGCTGATATCGGCTTCCCTCACCATCATTCGCTCGACGGCGCTGGTGGACAGGCGCTCGTCCCAGAAGGCGATGGGCAGGTCTTGAAGCTCGTTCAGGTTGGCCGCAAACTGGCGCACCGACTGGCAGCGCGGACCCTCGGCCCCACTCATTTCCACGGGCAGGCCGATGACCAGCCCCCCCACCCCGTGCCGGTCCACCAGGCCCAGCAGATGCTTGGCATCCTGGGTGAACTTGGTCTTTTCGATGGTTTCCAGGGGCGAAGCCACCATCAGCAGAACGTCGGAAAGGGCCAGGCCCAGGGTTTTCGTGCCGTGATCCAGCCCCATCAGGCGTTGGCCAGCAGGCAGATGCGCTTTCAGTTCGGCAAGGTTGCAGATGGGCATGGCGGGTGCTAGGTTTCGGCTCTTTTTCGATACATCCCAAGGACGTTAGCCGATGTCGCTCGACAAAGCCACGGTCCAGAAAATCGCCTATCTGGCCCGTATCGAGGTTAAGGACGAAGAGTTGGAGCCGCTGGCGAGAGAGCTTTCGGGCATCTTGCACTGGGTCGAACAATTGAGCGAGGTGAACACCGAAGGTGTGGCCCCCATGACCAGTGTTGCGGGCGAACTGGCCCTGCCAATGCGCCAGGACAAGGTCAGTGATGGCGGCTACCCCGAGAAAGTGCTGTTGAACGGGCCGGAAACCACCAACGGATTCTTCCTGGTGCCCAAGGTGGTGGAGTAAGCCATGAGCGATGTGACGCACCTTACCATGACCGAAGCCCTGGCCCTGCTGGGCAAGGGTGAACTGACCTCGGTCGATCTGACCAAAGCGCATCTGGCGGGTATGGAGCAGGCCAGAAGCCTCAACGCCTATATCACCGAAACGCCCGAGAAAGCCCTTGCCATGGCGGGCGAGTCCGACAAGCGCCGCAAGGCGGGGCAGGCGGGCCTGCTGGAAGGCATTCCGCTGGCCATCAAGGACCTGTTCTGTACCGAAGGGGTGCAGACCACGGCGGGTTCGCACATTCTGCAGGGCTTCAAGCCACCCTACGAATCGAGCGTTACCACGAATTTGTGGAACCAGGGTGCGGTGATGCTGGGCAAGGCGAATCTCGACGAGTTCGCCATGGGGTCATCGAACATGACCAGTCATTACGGCGCTGTGAAGAATCCCTGGAAACGCAAGGGCGACGAGCGGGATCTGGTGCCCGGCGGTTCTTCGGGCGGTTCGGCCGCTGCGGTTGCCGCCTGCCTGGCCATGGGTGCCACCGGCACCGATACGGGTGGCTCGATCCGCCAGCCCGCCGCCTTCTGCGGCATCGTCGGCATCAAGCCCACCTATGGGCGCTGTTCGCGCTTTGGCATCGTGGCCTTCGCCTCCTCGCTGGATCAGGCGGGGCCGATGACGCGCACGGTTGGTGATGCCGCCCTGATGCTAAAGGCGATGGCCGGGCATGACCCCAAGGATTCGACCTCGGCCCCCCAGCCCGTGCCCGATTTCACCAAATCGGTGGGGGCTTCGATCAAGGGCATGAAAGTCGGCGTGCCCAAGGAATACAGGCCGGATGGCCTGTCGGCGGACATCATTGGCGCTTGGGACAAGGGGCTTGCCTGGCTGAAGGAGGCGGGGGCCGAGATCGTCGAGGTCAGTCTTCCCCATACCAAATATGCGCTGGCCACCTATTACATCGTGGCCCCTGCCGAGGCGTCGTCGAATCTGGCGCGCTATGATGGCGTGCGCTTCGGTCTGCGTGTGCCGGGCAACTCCCTGGACGAGATGTATATGAAGACGCGCGCCGAAGGCTTTGGGCGCGAGGTGAAACGACGCATTCTGATCGGCACCTATGTGCTCTCGGCGGGCTATTACGACGCCTATTACGCCAAGGCGCAGAAGCTGCGCACCCTGATCGCCTCGGATTTCAGCCAGGCTTTCGAGACGGCCGATGTGCTGCTGACCCCCACCGCGCCCACGCCCGCCTTCGGGCTTGGCGAAAATCTGGACGATCCGATCACCATGTATCTGAATGACGTCTTCACCATTCCCACCTCGCTGGCCGGGTTGCCCGGCCTGTCGCTGCCCGTTGGACTGTCGAGTGATGGGCTGCCGCTGGGCCTGCAACTGATCGGTCGTCCGTTTGATGAGGAAACGGTGTTCAAGGCGGCCCATGTGATGGAAACAGCGGCCCAGTTCAAGCGGTGGGAGGCTCGGTAAACCATGGCTTATCTGATCGAGGGTGACACGGGGCCCTGGGAAATCGTGGTGGGTCTTGAAGTTCATGCCCAGGTGGTTTCCAACGCCAAGCTGTTTTCAGGGGCGGCCACCGCCTTTGGGGCCGATCCCAACAGCCAGGTCAGCTTCGTCGATGCGGCATTTCCCGGCATGCTGCCGGTCATCAATGAAATGTGCGTCGAGCAGGCGGTGCGCACGGGGCTGGGCTTGAAGGCCCAGATCAATCTGGAAAGCGTGTTCGCCCGTAAGAATTATTTCTATGCCGATCTGCCGCAGGGCTATCAGATCAGCCAGTACGAAAAGCCCCTGGTGGGCGAGGGAGAAGTGATCGTCGATCTACCCGACGGGCGCTCGACCGTAGTTGGCATCGAGCGGCTGCATGTCGAACAGGATGCGGGCAAGAGCATGCACGACCAGCATCCCAGCAAGTCCTGCATCGATTTGAACCGTTCGGGTGTTGCGCTTATGGAAATCGTTTCCAGGCCCGATATCCGCTCACCCGACGAAGCCGGGGCCTATTTGCGCAAATTGCGCTCGATCCTGCGCTATCTCGGCACCTGCGACGGCAATATGGAAGAAGGCTCGATGCGGGCCGACGTCAATGTCTCGGTGCGAAAGAGCGGCGAGGACTACCGCACACGCTGCGAGATCAAGAATGTCAATTCGGTGCGCTTCGTCATGCAGTCGATCGAGGTTGAGGCGCGTCGCCAGATCGAGCTTTACGAATCAGGCGGCACGGTCTTGCAGGAGACCCGCCTGTTCGATCCGGGCAAGGGCGAGACGCGCTCGATGCGCTCGAAGGAGCACGCCCACGATTACCGCTATTTCCCAGATCCCGACCTGCTTCCCTTGAAGCTGTCGCCGGATTTCGTGGCCAAGATCAAGGCAAGCCTGCCCGAGCTGCCTGATGAAAAGAAGGACCGTTTCGTGCGAGATTACGGTCTCACGCCCTATGACGCAGGTGTGCTGGTGGTGGACCGCGCCTCGGCAGATTTCTTTGAAAGCGTGGCCAAGGGCAGGGATTCCAAACTGGCCGCCAACTGGGTGATGGGCGATCTGTTCGGGGCTTTGAACAGCACCGGCAAGACCATCGACACCAGTCCCGTTTCTGCGGCCCATTTGGGCGAGTTGATCGACCTGATCACCGACGGCACACTTTCCGGGCGCCTGGCCAAGGACGTTTTCGCCCTGATGGTGGAAAGCGGCAAGGCGCCTTCGGTTCTGGTGGAAGAGAAGGGCCTAAAGCAGGTTACCGATACCGGCGCCATCGAGGCGGTGATCGATCAGGTGATGGCGGCCAATGCCGACAAGGTGGCGGAATACCGCTCGGGCAAGGACAAGCTGTTCGGCTTTTTCGTGGGCCAGGTGATGAAGGCAAGTGGGGGCAAGGCCAATCCCGGCGTGGTCAACGATCTGTTGAAATCAAAACTGGCAGGATAGGATTTTCCCCGTGAACGACAATCTTCCGCAGCAGCTTGCCTCTTACCCCCTTGATGCCAATTCAGCCAGACATCTGGCGGGAATTCTGGCGAAAGCCGACGGCAAGAACACGTTGGAGCGCCTGCTGGGAGAGCTTGGCCTGCTCCCCGGATATGAGGTGGTTCACCAAGACAACGGCATGGCCTCGTTGTCGCGCCTGGGTGGCGAGGAGTCGCTGCTGCTTGTGCCCACCGTGGCGATGATCCCCATGCTGGCCCAGACCATTCTGAAATTCATGGTGCCCCAGGCCCTGCATGCCTTGCTGAAGCCCGGCATGGACGAGGCGGGCATTGCTCGCCTGCTTCAGGGCGAGCAGGAATAAAGGGACATCACCCCACCACCACGCGATTGCGTCCGGCGTCCTTGGCGGCGTAAAGGGCATGGTCGGCGCGACTGAGCAGCGTGTCGTGGGTGTCGCCCGGGCGGTATTGGGCAATGCCAAAGCTGGCCGTCGTCTGAATGGCCTTGTCCTCATGGGTGATGGTCGCCTGGGCAATGGTGACGCGCATCTTTTCGGCCAGATGCAGCGCATCGGATTCGCTGCACTTGCTGAGAAGCACGATATATTCCTCGCCGCCCCAGCGGCAGACGATGTCGGAGGCGCGCAGGCTGGATTTGGCAAGCTCTCCGACCGTGGTGATGACGTGGTCGCCCGCCAAATGGCCGAAGCGGTCGTTGACAGTCTTGAAATTGTCGATATCGAACAAGGCCAGGGACAAAGCCTCGCCCGTACGCTGCGTATCCTTCATCGCCTGGGCCATCAGCAAATCATAGGCCTGGCGGTTGGCAAGCCCGGTCAGCTTGTCGGTGGTGGCCATCAGTTCAAGGCGTCTTTGAAACGAGTTCACCGTATAAGTGGCGGCCGCCAGAATAAGCAGGCTGACCAGCAGGCTGATGGCAAGATTCGTATAGAGCGTCTGGCGAATGCCGGTCAGCGCCTCATCCTCGACCTTCTCGACCACGAGATACCAGTTGAGATCGGGAATGAAGCGGACATTGGACAGATGGGTATGGCCCTTATACTCATACTGATAGTCGCCCCGCTTGGCCGATAGGACCTGAGTTGCGATCTCCTTCATGCCCTCTCGGTGCATGAGGCTTTCCTCGGTAACGCCGCTGTCATTGCCGGAAAAGACGATATTTCCCGCTTTGTCGACGAAATAGACGATGCGTCCGTATTTCTGCTGATAATTATTGATCAGCTGGCGCATCGCGGAAACGGTCAGGCCGACGCCCGCCACGCCGATATATTGCTGATCATAGCCGAAGACGCGATAATTGATGAAGATGGTCATGGCGTCCTGGTGCGCCATGTCGGGATCGACATTGATCTCATAGGGCTCGGTCAACTGGCGCACACGGAAATACCAGACATCCCTGGGCTCGTCCTCGCGCACCGTCTTCAAGATGCCGTTGGCGTGGTAATAATTGCGTGTGCGCTCGGAAATGAAGAAGCTGGTGAAGGCCCCGTAGCGGGTCTTGATCTCATTGAGATAGCGGGTGATCTGGGTGGCATCCTTTTCGCCCGCCAGCACCCAGTCGCGCAAGAACGTATCGTTGGCCATCATCGAGGAAACGAAAATGGGGCGAAGCAGATCGTGCTGAATTTCGGAATAGATATTGTCGGAGGTCAGCGGCAGCTCGGTTGCCACGATCGACTGGTGCATGCTTCTGCGGGCGACGAAGTAACCCAGGAGGCTGGTGGCCAGGAATCCGCCGATCAGCAGAACGCCAAGAAGGGCGATCAGGCGGCGCTTATCCACAACCCCACCGACTCGGAGTGATCCTAACACGCTGACTCCCATCAAGATTACCGATCGGGGGCGAGCCGGGTGCCTCCGCCATCCCGCTGATAAGTTAAGATAATTAAGCAGGCACGGCAAGAAGATTGCGCCCCCGCCTGGGCATGGTTGCGCCATCCGCCGGTCTTGCTATATGAATAGCCCTGAAGCTGGGGCGCTTTCCTTAGCCCTGGCATATCCATCCCTGGGATGACGCACATGGCCAGAAGACGGCAGATTTATGAAGGCAAGGCGAAGGTTCTGTTCGAGGGGCCTGAGCCCGGGACGCTCGTGCAATATTTCAAGGACGACGCCACGGCCTTCAACAACAAGAAGAAGGGCACGATCACCGGCAAGGGGGTGCTGAACAACCGCATCTCTGAATTTCTGATGATCAAGCTGGCCGAAATCGGCATTCCCACGCATTTCGTGCGCCGCCTCAATATGCGCGAGCAGCTGGTGCGCGAGGTCGAGATCATCCCCCTGGAGGTCGTGATCCGCAATATCGCTGCGGGCTCGTTGTCGCAGCGCTTCGGCGTTCCCGAAGGCACGTCCCTGCCGCGCTCGATCATCGAGTATTATTACAAGAACGACGAGTTGGGCGACCCTATGGTCAGCGAAGAGCACATCACCGCCTTCGGCTGGGCCAACACCCATGATCTTGACGAAATGATGGGGCTATCCTTACGCATCAACGACTTCCTGACCGGCCTGTTCCTGGGCGTGGGCATCCGTCTGGTCGATTTCAAACTGGAATTTGGCAGGCTTTGGGAAGGCGAAGATATGCGCATCGTCCTGGCCGACGAGATCAGCCCCGACAATTGCCGTCTGTGGGACTTGAAGACCAACGAGAAGATGGACAAGGACCGTTTCCGGCGCGATCTCGGCGGTGTCGAGGAAGCCTATCAGGAAGTGGCAAGACGCTTGGGCATCCTGCCTGAAGGCGGCCCCAGGGACCTTAAGGGTCCCGCCACCATGCAATAAGGGAGCTTTCGGGCATGAAGGCGAAGGTGCATGTCACGCTAAAGCACGGCGTTCTCGACCCCCAGGGCAAGGCGGTCGGCCATGCCCTGGAATCCCTGGGCTTCAAGGGGGTGGGCGAGGTGCGCGTCGGTCGTTTCATCGAGGTCGAACTGTCCGAGAACGATCCCGCCAAGGCCAAGGCCGAGGCCGAGGATATGTGCCGCAAGCTTCTGGCCAACACCGTGATCGAGAATTTCTCGGTCGAAGTAATTTAGAGCGGGTCGTCTGAAATCGGAGCCGTATGGCGGCTCCGATTGAAGGCGTGAATCCGCTCTACCTATTTGTTTTAGCGAACGATTCACGTTTAGCCCCGAGTCACCCGAGTGACTCGGGGCTAAACGATCGTGCGCTAAGCGCGGCCCTTGATCCAAATCCAGGCTTCGCGGCGCTCTTTGGCGGTGAAGTAGCGGACATCCGATTTGCTAAGCGCATTGAAGGCGACGGCTGAGGCCTTTTCCCAGGCCGTGTCGCCGATCAGGGCGCAGCGTTCGAAATCGTTCCAGTGGCGCACGCCCAGAATGAAATCCTCCCAGGCGGCCCCCATCGTCATCCCTTCGAAGGCGGTCATGTCGATCAGGCAGCGCACGCAGCCATGCTCGGCCACCAGGGCATCCAGATGCGGACAGAATCTTTTGTAATCGCCATCGGTAAGCTTGCCGACTACGCACAGGCTTAAGAAATTGCCTTGGCTTTCCGGCTGAATTTCGAACATGGAGCGCCTCCAGGCCACACCACCCTGGGGGATAATATCATAATTGATAATTTAGAGAGCCTGCAAAGATTGCGGAGCTGCTATTCGCTAAGCGTCTCTTTTTAGATCAGTGGGATAAGGGCGACCTTGAGCCTTCGGGGCTTATCGGGCATTCTGTGCCACCTTATCCACAGACCATCAGGCATCCGGTTCATGTCCGACAAGCACGTTTACATTTATGACAGCACCCTGCGCGATGGGGCGCAGACGCAAGGCGTCGATTTTTCGGTGGCCGACAAGATCGCCATTGCCGCCGAGTTGGATCGTCTGGGCATCGACTATATCGAGGGCGGCTGGCCGGGGGCCAATCCCACCGACGACACTTTTTTCGCAAGTCTTCCAGCCCTCTCCAGGTCACGCTTCACCTCGTTTGGCATGACGCGCCGCCAGGGCCGCTCGGCCGAGAACGATCCAGGCCTTCAGGCTTTGTTCGCGCCGGGTATTCGCGCCGTCACCATGGTGGGCAAAAGCTGGGATTTCCAGGTCGAGGTGGCGCTTGGCATCGAACTGGCCGAGAATCTGCGCATGATCTCGGACTCGGTGGCCTATGCCAAGAGCAGGGTCGAAGAGGTGATGTTCGACGCCGAACATTTCTTCGATGGCTTCAAGGCCAATCCCGATTACGCCCTGTCCTGCGCCGAGGCGGCCTATCAGGCTGGAGCGCGCTGGGTCGTGCTGTGCGACACCAACGGCGGAGCCCTCCCCCACGAGATCGAGGAGATCGTGACCAAGGTCTCGGCCCGCGTTCCCGGCACACATCTGGGCATTCATTGCCATAATGACAGCGACAATGCGGTGGCAAATTCGCTGGCCGCCGTGAGGGCGGGGGCAAGACAGGTGCAGGGCACGCTGAACGGGCTGGGCGAGCGCTGCGGCAACGCCAATCTGATCAGCATTGTGGCCAATCTGGTCTTGAAGATGGGCTATGAAACCAGCATCACGCCCTCGGACATGACCAGGCTCAAGCATGTCAGCCGGGTCTTGGACGAGCGCTTGAACCGCGCCCCCGACCGCCGCGCCCCTTATGTGGGCGGCAGCGCCTTTGCCCATAAGGGCGGCCTGCATGTCTCGGCGGTCGAAAAGGACCCGCGCTGCTACGAGCATATCTCGCCGGAACTGGTGGGCAATCATCGCCATGTCGTGGTGTCGAATCAGTCCGGGCGCTCGAATATTCTGGCAACCCTGCGCGATCTGGGGGTCGATGTCGACAGCACCGATCCCAAAGTGGCCCGCATGCTGGAAGAGGTCAAGCAGCGCGAATATGACGGTTATGCCTATGACGGGGCCGAGGCCAGCCTGGAATTGCTGGTGCGCCGGTCCTTCGGCCAAGTTCCCGCCTATTTTGATCTGAAAAGCTTTCGCGTCATCACCAGGCGCGAATGGCAGACGGATGGCAGCTTTGCTCTGGTCAGCGAGGCCACGGTCAAGGGCCGCGTGCAAGGCGATGATCTGATGGAAGTGGCCGAGGGCAACGGCCCGGTCAATGCGCTGGATGCGGCGCTGCGAAAGATGTTGCGCCCCTTCGCCGCCCATCTGGAGGATTTGAAGCTGGTCGATTACAAGGTGCGCATCTTCACACCGGGAGCAGGTCCCGGCGACGGCACCGATGCCGTAACCCGCGTCATGATCGAAAGTGCGGACAAACAGGGGCGGCGCTGGTCCACGGTGGGGGTGTCCACCAACGTCGTCGATGCCTCGTTCGATGCGTTGTCGGACAGCTTCACCTACAAGCTGCTTAGGGACGGCGCTTTGTCGTGAGCGTAACCTCCGGCACTGATCACACCAAAAAGAGCGCGCCAGATCCCCAAGCCCCCGCCGTGATTTTGGTGGCGCCGCAATTGGCGATGAATATCGGCACCACGGCCCGCGCCATGGCTAATTGCGCCCTTTACGATCTGCGCATCGTGAACCCCTTGCCTCGCTGGCCCAACGAATTGTCGCGCCGGGCCTCGTCGGGGGCTGAATCGATCCTTGATCAGGCACGTATCTGTGCCAGCACCAGCGAAGCCATCGCCGATCTTACCCGCGTCTACGCCACCACCGGGCGCACCAGGCGCATGACCAAGCGCATCGTGACACCCAGACAGGCGGGTTTGGAGGCCAGAGAGGCCAGTGCTGTGGGCGAGAAAGTCGGATTTCTGTTTGGCCCCGAGCGCACAGGGCTTGAGAACGACGATCTGGCCCTGTGTGACGCGCTGATCAATGTGCCGCTCAATCCCGCTTTCGCTTCGCTCAATCTGGCCCAGGCCGTGCTGATGGTGGGCTATGAATGGTTCCAGTCGGGCAATGCAGCGCCGGCCAGCCGTCTGGCTTCGGGCGACTCCAAACCCGCCAGCAAGCTGGAACTTGAGAATTTCTTTTTGCATCTCGAGCGCGAGCTTGATCACTGTGGCTTTCTGCGCGTGGCCGACAAGCGCCCGACCATGGTGCGCAATATCCGCAACATCTTTCAGCGGGCGGGCATGACCGAACAGGAAGTGCGCACTCTGCACGGCGTGGTGGCGGAATTGGTCCGGGGGCCCCGCAATCCATGATGGCGGTGTCGCATGTGGTGGTGGGCGGGGCCGTCTGGGCGGGCGTTTCCCAGGCGCTGGGGCAGCCGACGGCTCCCGAAGCTCTGGGCCTGGCCGCCCTGGGGGCCTTGCTGCCCGACATCGACCACCCAAAATCCTGGGTGGGCAAGCGCCTGGCCCTGGTTTCGGTGCCTCTGGCCGCCTTGATCGGGCATCGGGGGCTTACCCATTCCCTGTTGGCCGTGCTGGCTTTTTCCCTGTTTCTGGGATTTGCCGGAACCTCGTCGCTGGCCGCCCCCCTGGCCGTGGGCTACCTCTCCCATCTGCTGGCCGACGGCTTTACCCTTTCCGGGGTCCCCTTGTTCTGGCCTCTGAAGCGGACCTATGGCATTCCCCTGATCCGCACGGGCAGTCCGCTCGAGATCGCCCTCTTGGCGCTTTTGGCCAGCCTGGTGGCGGCGCTGGGGGTAGAAAACGGCGATTTAGCGCAGGCCAGCCAGGCCTTCCACAAGCTTTTGCGGCTGGCGAAATTCAATTGACAAGGTGGCGGGGCGCTACTATGTTCCGCCCTCTCGTGGCGGGCCCGTGGCACGCCGCGCCTCAATATTTGACAGGTGGGTCATGTTCGCAGTGGTCAAGACGGGCGGCAAGCAATACAGGGTCGCCGAGAACGATACCATCACGGTGGAAAAGCTGTTGGGCGAGCCCGGTTCGCCCGTGAAGCTGGACCAGGTCCTGATGGTGGGCGGCAAGATTGGCAGGCCCCTGGTGGCGGGCGCTTCGGTTAGCGCCGAAATCGTCGAGCAGACCCGTGGGCCCAAGCTCATCATCTTCAAGAAGCGCCGCCGCAAGAGCTCGCGTCGCAAGAACGGGCATCGTCAGGATCTGACGGTGCTGAAGATCACCGGCATCGCGGCCGGCTGATCGGACATCGGAGGGTTCTGAAATGGCACATAAAAAGGCTGGCGGCAGTTCACGCAACGGTCGCGATTCAAACGCCCAGCGTCTGGGCGTCAAGCGCTTCGGCGGTCAGGCGGTTCTGGCGGGCAACATTCTGGTGCGCCAGCGCGGCACCAAGTTCCATCCTGGCGCCAATGTCGGCATCGGCAAGGATCATACGCTGTTCGCCCTGATCGACGGCAAGGTGGGTTTCGCCACCGGAATCAAGGGCCGCATGTTTGTTTCGGTCGCAGCCGTAGCCGCAGCCGCAGAATAAGGCGAAGCGCCTCGAACTGTTGCGAAGGGGAAGGTTCTACCTTCCCCTTTTTGCTTTTCAACTCTAAGGTTTTGCCATGAAATTTCTGGACGAGTGCAAAATCTTTCTCAAAAGCGGTGACGGCGGGGCCGGTTGCTGTTCGTTCAGGCGCGAGCGCTTTATCGAATTCGGTGGCCCCGACGGCGGCAATGGCGGGCGCGGCGGCGATATCGTTTTCGTGGGCAAGCAGAATCTCAACACCCTCATCGATTTTCGCTATCGCCAGCATTTCAAGGCCGAGAAGGGCCATCACGGGATGGGCAACAACCGCACCGGTGCGGATGGCGAAGGGCTTGAGGTTGCCGTGCCGGTGGGAACGCAGATCCTGACCGAAGACAAGGAAGAGGTGCTGGCCGACATTACCGAAGACGGGCAGCGCGTTCTGTTGCTGCGCGGCGGCGACGGCGGATTCGGCAACATGCACTTCAAAAGCTCGACCAATCAGGCGCCGAGACGGGCCGACGAGGGCTGGCCTGGGCAGGAATTTTGGGTTTGGCTGCATCTGAAGCTGATCGCCGACGTGGGGTTGGTCGGTCTTCCCAATGCCGGGAAATCAACCTTTCTGGCCGCCGTTACCCGGGCGCGTCCCAAGATCGCCGCCTATCCCTTCACCACCTTGCATCCCAATCTGGGTGTCGCCCATGTCGACGAGCGCGAATTCGTGATCGCCGACATTCCTGGCCTGATCGAGGGGGCGCATGAGGGGGCGGGGCTGGGGGATCGCTTTTTGGGCCATGTCGAGCGTTGCCGGGTGCTGTTGCATCTGGTCGATGCGACCGAGGAAAATGTGGTGGAGAGCTGGCGCACGGTGCGCCACGAATTGAAGGCCTATGGCAACGGATTGGACAAGAAGCCCGAGATCACGGCGCTGAACAAGATCGACGCTCTGGCGCCGGAAGACATCGAAGCCAAGCGGGCCGCCCTTGCCAAGGCGACCAGAAGGGCGGTCTATCCCATTTCGGGCGTTGCCGGAACCGGGGTGCAGGACGTGTTGCGCCACCTGGATCAGCGGATTCAGAAGGCCAAGGGCAGGGTGGCATGACGGCCAGTCCCTTAAGTGCTGCCAAGCGCGTTGTCGTCAAGATCGGCTCGTCCCTTCTGGTTGACGAGGCCACGGGGCATGTCCGGCGCAAATGGCTGGACTCTCTGGCCGACGACATCGCCACACTCAAGGCGCACCAGACAGATGTCATCGTCGTAACGTCGGGGGCCATTGCCGTGGGTCGTCGTCCGCTGGGCTTTAAACCCGGCCCCTTGCGGCTTGACGAAAAGCAGGCGGCGGCGGCGGCGGGACAGATTCGCCTGGCGCATGCCTATCAGGACTCTTTGGCGCGTCACGACATCGTGGCGGCGCAGATTCTGCTGACCCTGGATGACAGCGAGAACCGCCAGCGCTATCTGAATGCGCGCACCACCCTGATGACCCTGATGGCGCAAGGGGCCGTTCCCGTCATCAACGAGAACGATACCGTCGCCACCCAGGAAATCCGCTTCGGCGACAATGACCGGCTGGCGGCGCGCGTTGCCGAGATGGTGGGCGCCGACGCGCTGGTGCTTTTCTCGGATATTGATGGGCTTTACTCGGCCGATCCGCGCAAAAGCGCCGATGCCAGCTTTCTTGGCGAAATTCGGGAAATTACCCCCGAGATCGAGGCCATGGCGGGCAGCGTCGGCTCCAGCCTGGGCTCGGGCGGCATGGTGACCAAGTTGATGGCGGCCAGAATCGCCATGGGTGCGGGATGCCGGATGGCGATCGCCCTTGGCGATCGACTCAATCCCCTCTCGGCTATCGAGAAGGGCGGGCGCTGCACCTGGTTCCTGCCGTCATCCGAGCCCAGGCAGGCCCGCAAAAGCTGGATCGCTGGCTCGTTAAGCGTGGCTGGAACGCTGACTCTGGACGACGGCGCTGCCCAAGCCCTGTCCAAGGGCCGCTCGTTGCTGCCCGCAGGCGTCGCAGGGGTGGATGGCAGCTTTCAAAAGGGCGATTGCGTTGCCTTCGCCGACCGGCAAGGACGCATTCTGGGGCGCGGCCTAGTTGCCTACAGCGCCGATGAAGCCAGGCGTATTGCCGGTCATCAAAGCGGCGAAATCGAGGCGATCCTGGGCTATTGCGGCAAGGACGAGTTGGTTCATCGCGACGATATGGCGCTGGAGCAGATCGCCTGAGAATCAGGCGGGAAGCAGCACGTCCTCGTCGGTAAAGGTGCAGCGGGCTTTCCCCGTCGTTTTTGACTGATACATGCGCTTGTCGGCCAGTTCCACCAGTTGCGGCCAATCCTCGACCTTGTCGCGGGTGCGCTCGGCAACGCCGATGCTGGCCGTCACCGGCCCGCCACCGGGGTTGCTTCCCAGCCATTCGTGCATCACGCGCTGCATGGCGATGTGCACACCCTCGGCGCTTGATCCCGTCATCACCACCACGAATTCCTCGCCACCCCAACGAATAACCGAATCGCCCTGGCGCAACAGGCGTCCCAATTTGGCCACCGCGTCGCGCAAAACCTTGTCGCCGGCATCGTGGCCATGCACGTCATTAATGGATTTGAAGTTGTCGAGGTCAAAAAAAGCCACGGATAACGGCAAATCCTGTTCAACGCTGGTGCGAAACTGATTATCCAGAAGTTCCATGCCGCTGCGCCTTGTAAAGGCCCCGGTCAGCGTGTCGTGGCTGGCCCGGCGCAAGAGCGCGATCATATAATTTAGCTGAATCATGCCAGCAAAGGCATAAATGCCGAGAATCACCACCATCACCCATAAGGTGGTCAATTCGCGGGCTATCTCGAACCGGCCCGCCAGAACAGGCCCCAGGATCGCTAGCACAAAGACAACCAGAGCAAATAGCAGGCCCTCGACCACGACCAGGGGAAAGACCGACAGGCCCGCCAGAACGATGAAGGGAAGGGCGTCGTACAGACGCACATTGATCAGCGCTAGCCCGCTCAGTGCATCATCCTGGAACAGGAATTGGGCAGCGAGGAAGAAGCTTAGGGGTATAGCCAGGATGACCGACAGAAGAAACAAGGCGCCTTGCAGATTCCAAGCGCGCTTGTGAGGAAAGGCCACGAAGGCGAAAACGCCGGAGGCGCCAGCGCGGATGCAGCCCAGAACGCCCCATTCCGGCCAGGGCAGGGTGAAGGCGTCCAGTCCGATCCAAAGAAAGGTCAATAAGGAAAAAGCCGCCGCCACCATGCGCGTGCGCATGACGATGGCATCGATCCTATGACGTGTGAGATAGGGCGAATGCTCGGTGGCGACCAGAACATCCTTCAACTGCGTTTGCACATATTGGCGGACGGATGATCTGATTCTGCCCACTTCCCTGGCCCCAAACTTTCGAATCAAAAATCTTAGAATCATTCCGAGCCCCCTGCAAACCCTGAAACAAAATCATGGGGCCGCACTGCAGCAAAGTAGGCCGCTTTCGGCCTCAAATCCACTTCCTTGAATATGCGGCTGTCTTTAACTAAAGCGGGTAATAAGCCCTTCACGCGCCGGGGGTGACGGGATAGGGGGTTGGGGCCAATTAAACTGTTGAATAAATCCTGGGAAGTGATAATTGCCTTTCAGGGCTGGGGACCCTTATAGTGTCGGAAATGTGAAAAATGAGGGGGGGCGGGATTTATGGAATACCCCGAGAAGTTCGAGCAGGCGCTGTCCTATGCCGGGCAGGCGATGGACCTGATGAAGAAGCATCAGGTGCCGGCTCATCCTGGGAATTTTGCGGTGTGGTACACCTATGTTTCAGGCAATTATCCCGACCTGAAGCGCGCGGTTGATATTCTGATCAGCAACAAGATGGAATTCGACGAGCGGGTCTCGATGGATCTGCGCCAGAAATTCTTTGGCCACGAAAGCGAAAGTCAGGCTTTGCACAAGGCCACCCAGCGCATCGAAGGCATGCTGGGCCAGATGATGGGCTTTTTGGGGGATGCCGTTCAGGGGGCCAACAGCTATGGCGAAACTCTGAAGTCATTTTCCAACACGCTGACCGACAAGGACAAAGTGGGCGATATCCGCGAGATGTTGCGGACGGTGATGACCGAAACCCGCTCGATCGCCGAGGCTAACCAGGAGCTTGAGGTCAAGCTTGATTCCTCGGCCAAGGAAATCAAGCAGCTTCGCGAAAATCTGGACGAGGTAAAGCGCGAGTCGATGACGGATGCGCTGACCACGATTGCCAACCGGAAGTTGTTCGACATCGTGCTGCGCGAATCCGCCATGCAGATCATGGAGACCGGCGAGCCGCTTTGCCTTGCCATGGTCGACATCGATTTTTTCAAGAAGTTCAACGATACCTACGGCCATCAGTTGGGCGATCAGGTGCTGAAGCTGGTGGCCCGTACCCTGGTCGACAGTGTCAAGGGCCAAGACACGGCGGCCCGCTATGGCGGCGAGGAGTTCGCGGTCATCTTCCCAAAAACAGACCTGAAGAACGCCATGGCGGCAGCCGAGAACATTCGCAACAATGTCGCCAACAAGGAAGTGACCAACAAACGCACGGGCCAGAGCCTGGGACAGATCACCCTGTCCATCGGCGTTTCCGAATATTCCTTGGGTGAGCCCCTGAGTACGTTTCTTCAGCGGGCCGACGAGGCGCTGTATCTTTCCAAGCGCTCGGGTCGCAACCGTGTGTCGTCCGAAACCGATCTTGAGCATTCCAAGCTGGAACTTAAAGAGTAGCGGTCACCTCGTAGACTTTTGCCGTGCGCATGTCCTTGTCTTCGATGTCTCGGGTCGTTGGCACGTCGTAGCTACCCAGCAGACCAAGACCGGATTGCGGCAGATAGGCCCGGCCCGGATCGCCCAGCAGGATGCGCGTCCCCTGGCTCTGCAAGGTCAAAAGCCAGTCGAAGACGCGCTTTGCCATCGGGCGTTCGTAGCAAACATCGCCCGCTAAAACGACGTCCCATCGCCCCGGTGATCCCACCAGATCTTCCAGGAAGACATTCACGGCCACGCCGTTGGCGCTGGCGTTTAGGGATATGGCGGCACCGGCAAAGGCATCGATTTCAGCGGCTTCCACAAAGGCAGCACCCGCCAGGGCGGCAGCAATTCCGGCAACACCCGACCCGGCTGCGAAATCAAGCACGCCCAGGCCCCGCACGATTTCGGGATGGTCCAAAAGATGGCGCGCCACTGCCTGTCCGCCCACCCAGGCAAAGGCCCAATAGGGCGGGGGCAGCCCCTCCTTTTGAAGCGTCGCCTCGGTGGCCTCCCAAAGCGGCGTCACCTGGCTTGCCAGATGCAGGCTGATTTCAGGAAGCAGGGGGGTGCGGTCCAGGCGGGTGTTGGCAAGCACGAATGAGATGGGATCGCTCAAGCCATCACCCGGCCTGCAATGATTCCCGCCAGCACCAGCCAGCCGAACAGGCGGTTTGATTTGAACTTCTGAAGGCAATCGGCGGAATCATCGATTTCAAGATCGCTGACTTGCCACAGGCTTTGCAGCCAAGCTGCACCAAGAAACAGGAAGAAGGGCCAGGCCAGACCTGCCAGCCAGCCCGACAGGCCGATCAGAAGGACGGCAAGGGCAAAGAAGACGAGAAGCCAGGGTCTTGTGTGACCGCCCAGGCGGAGTGCCGTCGATTTAACGCCGATCAGCGCGTCGTCTTCCTTGTCTTGATGGGCATAGATGGTGTCGTAGCCCAGCGTCCAGAACAGGCCCGCGATATATAAGATCAAGGGCGGCCAGGAAAGGGCACCTGTCACCGCCGCCCACCCCAGCAAAGCGCCCCAGTTGAAGGTAAGGCCCAGCCAAGCCTGGGGCCAATAGGTGATGCGCTTCATATAAGGATAGGGAAAGACCAGCAGCAGCGAGGCCGCGCCCACCAGAATGGCGAAGGAATTGAATTGCAGCAGAATGGCCAAGCCGACCGTCAGTTCGAAGGCGAGAAACAGCAAGGCAAGGTTGGGTGAGATGGCGCCCGATGGAATGGGGCGCACCTTCGTGCGCTCGACCTTGGAATCGAAATCCCGGTCTGCCCAATCGTTGAAGGTACATCCTGCGCCGCGCATGATCATGGCGCCGACGCCAAAAAACAGCATCAGCTTCCAATCAGGCCAGCTATCGGAGGCCATGGCCAAGCTCCACCAGCCGGGCAACAGCAAAAGCCATGTCCCAATGGGCCGATCAAGGCGCATCAGACGCGCATAGGGGCGCATCCGGGTGGGCAAGTGCCTGTCCACCCAATTGCCGATCGGAATGTCGCCAGCCAGTGTTTGTTCCATAACTTTCATTCTTGGCAATTCCAGGTGACGCGCAAGCTCATTTTGTCGGCGTGAGTGGGGTTGGTCCGCTGGGCGAAAGCTTGGGCAGAACGATGGGGCCTTGCCCGTCTTGCAAAATCTCCTCATCCAATTCGGACGGAAGCTTCAGCTTCGTGGCGGCAGGCTTTGTCAGGGAATTATTCAGGATGGTGATCAGGGGGGTGGCGCCCTTGTCGGTCTGCGCAGGGGAGATGGGGCAAAGATTGGCCGCCTGCTGGCGCGTGATCGTCACCGATGGCAGGATGGGAAAGGCATATTGGGTGCGGCTGGCGATGGCGTCGATAGCCACCAAATCGCCTTCCTTGACGCGAGACATCGGACCATAAAGCGCCGTGCGCTTGATCAGAAAGATCAAACGGACATCGTTGGGGATCGGAATGATGCTCTGCAGGCTGCCGCCCGCCCCCAGAATATCCTGCGTCATGCTGTGCGAAATGCCGGTTTCACTCAAAGGCGTACAGGGCGGCGGTGGCGCAGGCTGCTTACTGCGCTTGGCCTCGAGCTCGGCCAGGGCCTCGGCGGCGCGTCTGCGCTCAAACGAGCGCTTTTCCTCCATCTCGATCATCTTGCGCCGAAGTTCGCGGTCAAGACGGCTCATCTCGCACAGGCCATAGGCCTTGTCGGTGGGCGGGCATTCGGGAAGCGTTTCGCTGACGGCGGGGCCAGGTTTGGCGCGCTCGCCCTTATCTACTGATCCGGGCGCTCCCAGCAGCAGGGGCGGCATATAGGGATCGCAGAAAAATCGTATGGTCAATCCGTCAATCTCGGTCAGAACGGAATCGTATTTCTGTGTTGCGCATAATTCCAGAACCTTGTCCTTGCTGGCCTTGGCTTCGCGGGGATTTTGCTGCGCCATGACGGCAGAGGGGATCAGCAAGGCCATCAGGCAGGCAAGAAATCCTTGGATGAGGACGGGCATTATTTTTTGAAGCCCGCTTTGGCAAGCAGCAGATGGAACTGGCGCAACATCTGTTCGGCCTCGGCCCCGTCGGCGATGCCTTCGATGAATTTCGGGACGAAGTCGGGTTGACGCAGCAATGACTGGGTGCGATCACGCGCGATGGAAAGCGCCTTGCCCTCCAGCAAAACGCCAGAAGCGCAAAACTGCACCAGCCTTTCCGCGCGCAGGCGCAAGGGATCGCTGGCATGATCCAGCTTTTCAACAATGCCCTCCTTATGGACATAGTCGGCCAGCAGATCGTCAATTTTTTCGACAAGCTTCTTCTTGATGGGTTGAGGCAGGGCACTTTCCAGAATCTCGGTCTGAATCTGGGTGCCTTCAGCCAGTCGCCTGGCCTGATTGCCGCTCGGATAGGTGACTTCTTCCAACGCCTTCAATCCCAGGATGGCATTGCCCACCCGGTTAATGACGACATCGAGATTTTTCTGGCCAAAAGCGGTCACCGCCAGATTGACCAGAAAACGGATGCGTGCCCGCGTTTGTGCGATCAGCCGCACCATCGAATCCAGCGTGCGCTTGGGCTCAGGCGGCATATCGGGTTCGGCGTACACGCGCCCCGCCCGATCCATCAGGGCTTCCAGCATGGGCACCCCTTCGGGGAAGCGCCCTGCCCCATCGTGCAAGGCGACGACAAGCTGCGCGAAGGCGCCGGCTTCATCCTCGCCCTCAGGCGCCAGACGCCTGCCTGTGGCAAGCTGGCGGCGTACGCGGTCGTAAAGCGTTGCCCGGCAGGCGGGCATCACGGACTTGGCGAACAGCGCATCGATACGGCCCAGTAGACCGGGCGGGGGCCTTCCACCCTCGGCCATTTTGCCTGATGCAAGGCGGATGATGGAGACCAGGGCGGCTCCCAAGCTTTGCTGGGCGCCCAGCAAATCTTGAATAACCGTCGCGCCGTCCAGCACTTCGGCCAGAATTTCGTCAAGCAGGGCTGCCAAATTCTCGGGCAGATCGGGTTTCAGCAGGTCGAGAATCTTTTCCAGCTTGGCATCCCAGCTTCTGCCGCCCGACAGATACAGCGACAACGAGGTCATCAGCATGGGAACGCGCTCGTCGGGTCCGGCAACTTCGTCAACCTTCTGGGCAAGGGCTGCCAGATCCTCACCGTCGAAATCGGGCACCCGATAGTCGTCCGACCATTGGCGCGCGCGTGCCGTGATGCGATCGACCATCTGGTAGATTTCATCCTTGCGCACCCTGGCGTCAAGGCCGGGCGGCGCTCCTGGCGCCTTGACCTGAAGGTTGGCTACCTTGTCTGCAGCACTGGGCAATAAGGTATCGCTGTCCTCGATGCGGCGAAGGGCGCGGTAGCTGTAAAGAAGCTCGGTCGGCGTCAGATAGACGGTATCGAGATATTTGCGCAAAAGGCGCCCCAGCATAAGCCTGCTGTCGCGCCCGTAGGCCTCCTCAAGCGTAGCGCACCAGGGTGCTTGATCGATATTGGAGATGGTGGCGGATATCGGCCCGCCTTCCTGCTCTTGGGTGAAGACGGTTTTTTCACCGGTCAGGCCGTCGCCGCGCATCCAGGAGCGCACGACGCGCACCGCCTCGTAGTCGCGCTTGGCCTTGATGGCGGCCTGCGCCTCTCTGGTGGCCGAAGTCTGTGTCTCGTGGACGGTCAGAACCGTCCAGCGCTTTCCCTGCAACACCTGAACTTCGAAATTTTCGCGCCCGGCCATCCCATTCCCTGCTTATGATTTAGAGTGAGTGTAGCCTGAAGGAAATTAAAGGTCTATTGGAAGGGCGAGATAAAAGGGGCTATTGCGCCCGTTTCCAGCCGGATTTCTCGTCTTGTTGCCAGTATTCCAGTTGGTGGCCCGCTTCCTTGGCGGCTTTCCAGCGCTGGCGCGCGGCATCAAGGGCCGTCTCATCTTGTCCATCGAACAGATCGATGCAGCGGGCGTAACCGTCCAGCTTCTCGGATGTCATGGAATCGATCAGCACCAGCACATCCGCGCGGTTGGGGTTTTCGTCGGCATCCGAGAGCCAGATGGGTTGCAACTCGGGATTTCCCTCGCGGCTCCAGCCATGCGGCAGCCAGGAATCGGGGTCGAAAGTCCAGAGCAGCGCGTCAAGGGCCGACACGCGCTCCTTGCTGCCGCACAAGACAAGGCAGCGGTTTCCCGCCCCGAGGGCTTTGCCCAGGATTTTGGGCAGAGCCGTTTCCAGCGGGCTGCGGGTCAGGTGGTAAAACCCGATACGGCTCATCAATTCTCGTAATTCTCGGCAAGGAAGCGTTCCAGAAGGCGCACACCAAACGCGGACGCACCCTTGGGCACGGTCGCCAAGTCCTTCTTGGTCCAGGCGGTGCCTGCGATATCCAGATGCGCCCAAGGCACGTTGTTGGTAAAGCGCTTCAGGAATTGGGCAGCCGTGATACTGCCCGCCTTGCCATCTCCAACATTCTTCATGTCGGCGATATCGGATTTGATCAACTTGTCATAGGTATCACTCAGTGGCAGGCGCCACAAGGATTCGCCCGTTGCCTCGCCCGCCCGGACAAGACCGTCGGAGAGTTTGTTGTCGGTGACGAACAGCCCGGCATATTCCGAGCCCAGTGCGATCAGAATGGCGCCGGTCAGCGTGGCCAGATCGATCATGGCCACGGGTTTGAAGCGGTTCTGGCAGTACCAAAGCGCATCGGCCAGCACCAGGCGCCCCTCGGCATCGGTGTTGATGACTTCGATGGTCTGGCCCGACATCGAGCGGACCACGTCGCCCGGTCGCTGCGCCGTGCCCGAGGGCATGTTTTCGACCAGACCGGCAATACCCACCACATTGACCTTGGCCTTGCGCCCCGCCAGGGCCTTCATCAGGCCGAACACGACGGCAGCACCCGACATGTCCCACTTCATATCTTCCATGCCGCCTGATGGCTTGATGGAAATGCCGCCTGAATCGAAGGTAACGCCCTTGCCGACGATGGCGACCGGCTTGGCGTTCTTGTTCTTGGCGCCCGTCCAGCGCAAGACGACCAGCTTCGATTCGCGGGCACTGCCCTGGCCAACCCCTAAAAGCGCGTTCATGCCCAGCTTCTTCATTCGGGCTTCGCCCAGAATCTCGACCGATACGCCGAGCTTGGTCAGTTCCCGAGCCCTGGCGGCCATGCTTTCGGGGTGAATGATATTGGCGGGTTCGCTTTGCAATTCGCGCGTCAGTTCGATGCCCTCGGCCAAAGCGACCAGCGGCGCGAAGGCGCGTCTGGCTTGCGTCACCTCTCCGGTCAGCAAGGTCAGGTTCTTCAGTTTGGGTTTGTCGTCGGGCTTTTCCTGCGTCAGGTAGCGGTCGAACCTCCAGCTTCGAAGGCGCGCCCCCAGGGCCATGCGGGCCGCCATCTCGCCCAGGCCCAGCTTGCAGCCCGCAATGGCGTCAACCGCCAGGGCAACATCGCTTTCCTGGCTGGCAATCGCTTCCAGGGCGGCCTTGGCGCCAAAGGCTTCGAGGCCCAAGGCATTGACCTCGACGCCCTTGCCAAGGCCGATGGCGATGATGCGCGAAAGTCTTGTTCCCGGAGGTGCCAGCAGGATGGCCACTTGATCCTTCTTTCCCTCGAATCGCGAGGCTTCGAAGGCTCGCTTCAAGGCGCCGTGCGTCTTGGCATCGATGGCCTGAGCGGTCGGCAGCAGCTTGCGTCCTTCAAGCACGCCGACGACCAGTGCGCCTTTGGAAGGCATGGCAGGCTTGGCAAAGATGAGCTTCATCGGTTTTCCTCTTGCTCGGAAGATTCCTCAAGGGGGGCGCTGGCGGCCTCGCGCGCCGCCTGACGGTCGGGCGACAGAAACCAGAGCAGCCCGGCGGGCAGGCACACCACCGTTCCCAAAAGCCCCAGCAGGATCGACAGGACCAGGGCGGCGGCGTCGGGGACGCCGATAAAGCCGAAGGCTGTGACCATGGCGGTTTCGCGCACACCCCAGCCGGCGATGGAAATGGGCAGCGTCATGATCAAAAGCACCGGGGGAACCAGAACCAGACAGTCGATCACGCCGACATCAATATCCAATCCACGGGCCAGACAATAGACGACCAGCGAATAATTGACATGTCCGAAGACGGCCAGCAGCATGACGGGAACGGCGTGGCGCGGCTTCAAGAACAGCTTTCTGGTGTCCTGGGCCAGTTGCATAATGCCGCGCACGATCCGCCATTTGTTCAAATGGCCGGGCAGGCGGTCGAGGACCATGATGAAGATCACGCCGCCGACAGCACCCAGCGACAAGAGGGGGAAAATCCAACGCAGCCCCTCGCCTGCGATACGGGAATAAAGCAAAGGCTGCGTTGCCGCCACCAGAAGAACGAGGGCCAGAACGGTAACGATGCGTTCCAGCATGACGCCATTGATGGCGGCCCCCAGCTTCAGGCCCGACTTATGCGTCATCCAGACGCGCACGGCGTCGGCGCCGACGGCACCCGGCAGAACCAACCCGAAAAAGGTGCTGATGTAATAGAGGCGGAACATGCGGCCAATGGACAGGCCCTGCTCGATGGCGACTGTTACTGCCCGCCAGCGCAAAGCCCCCACGAAAATCTGCACGACGAACAGAGCCGAGGCGGTGATGAGCCATAGGACATCGACATTCTTGGCCTTTTCCCAGGAATGGCTGAGATCGACCTTACCCAGAAGATAGGCAACGAGCGCGGCCGACAGCGCGAATTTCAGCGCATAGACCAAGCTTTTCTTCGACATGTCGGGCTCCGGGGCCGTGCGACGGGACTATCTCTTGTGTGTTTACCTTTCTTATGCCCTGGGCGCAACCCGCCCCATACGCATCGAGGGCTGGTTTTTTTATAAAAGGAGGGCTAGTTTTCGCGCGCCATCTCCAGCCCGAAGGACGATTCCATGACCGAGACCGAGATCATCGACGGCAAGGCCTTTGCCGAAACCCTGCTGGCCCAGGTGGCCAAGGACGTGGCCGACCTCAAGACGTCCAGCGGGAAAACGCCCGGCCTGGCGGTGGTCATCGTCGGCGAGGACCCGGCCAGCCAGGTCTATGTCCGCAACAAGGTCGAAAAGACCAAGGCCGTCGGCATGGTTTCCGTTCACCATGTTCTGTCCGCCGATACCAGTCAGGCCGATCTTTTGACCCTGGTCGAGCGCTTGAACCAGGATGAGGCCGTGAATGGCATTCTGGTTCAACTGCCCTTACCCAAGCAGATCGACGAATCGGCGGTGATCAACGCCATTAGCCCCGACAAGGATGTCGATGGCTTTCATGTCGTCAATGCGGGCCGGCTGGCTACGGGCCAAGATGCCCTGGTGCCTTGCACGCCCACCGGATGCCTGATGCTGCTGAAGGATCGGTTGGGAAGTTTAAGCGGCCTGAATGCCGTGGTGATCGGACGTTCGAACATCGTGGGCAAGCCCATGGCGGCATTGTTGCTGGCTGAAAGCTGCACGGTGACGATTGCCCATTCCAAGACCAGAGACCTGCCCGCCTTGTGCCGTCAGGCCGATATTCTGGTGGCCGCCGTGGGCAGGCCCGAGATGGTCAAGGGTGACTGGATCAAGCCGGGCGCCGTGGTGATCGATGTTGGCGTCAATCGCATTCCCGCCGAGGGCGGCAAGACGCGCCTGGTGGGCGATGTCGCCACCAAGGAGGCCATGGGCACCGCTTCGGCCATCACGCCGGTTCCGGGCGGCGTCGGCCCCATGACCATCGCCTGCCTGCTGTTCAATACCCTAAGAGCGTCTCGCATGCAGTGGGGGAAGTAGAACTTATCCGGCCTTGACCTGAGCCGTCATGGCGACTTGGCCGTCTGGGGCCAGGGCCCACAGCTCGGCCCCCTCGGTCGTGGCGCGACCGCGAAGCTGGAAGGGCGCCGTGTCGAACAGGGGCGACTGGGCGCGGTAGGAAAATTCCGAAAGCTCAGCTCCCGGATTGTGGCGCAGATAAAGATCGGCCAGCAGGGTGGCGATCAGCGGGCCATGCACGACAAGCCCAGGATAGCCCTCGTGATTCAGGCAGAAATCACGGTCGAAATGAATGCGATGGGCATTGAAGGTCAGGGCCGAATAGCGGAACAGCAGCACAGGATCGGGCGCAATGGTCCGCTCCCAATCGAAGTCCCGCGAGGGGGGCGTGTGCAGCGTGATAGTGTTGTCGTCCTTGCGGGCAGGGCCCCGGTAGACCAGATCCTGACGCTCGCGGATGGCCAGGCCCTTGCTGTCCTCCAGGCGGTGATCAATGGCCACGAAAAGCAGGGGGCCCGAGCGGCCCAGCTTTTCGCTGACCTCCGTAATCACCGAGGAACGGCGAAAGACCGATCCCAGGCGCACCGGATGATGAAAGGAAAGTGCTCCGCCCGCCCACATGCGCCTGGGCAAGCCCGTGGGCGGAAGAAAGCCGCCCCGCTTTTCATGACCATCGGCATCCAGGGCCGCTTGGCGTGTGCGGTTCAGGCAATAAAACCAGTGAGCCAGTGGGGGCAGCGCCCCCGAAGGCCAGGGGGCGGTTTCGTAATCCAGCAGGGCGGCCAGGGCCGCAACCGGCCCCGCCGTGACCAGATCGACGGCTTCCTCGCGCCTGCCGACCCACGATTTGAGGTCGAGGCGATCCGCTTGACTGGAGAGGGCTGCTTCCACGCCGGGTTCCCTGAAAAATTCTCTCTGTCAGATTATGCTTGGCGGCGCCAATGTCAATACTTGTCTAAAAAACTACATAATACGTTGAAACAACGCCATAGTTAGAAGAAAAGCCCTTCCTATCGCGCAATGGGGCGGCCCAAAAGCAAGGGCCGCATTTTCATATCCTCTCTGAAGACGTGGCTGACAATCCAGTCATGCAGAAACCTTCCCGCCTCCTCAAGTGAGAGGCGCGGTTTGTCCGGATCGCTCAAACCGGCATTGAATGCTTCGAGTTGTCTGACCAGTTCCCGATGTTCCTGAAGATGCTCTTGGGCCAGGGGGAAGGCGATGGCCTCCTGAAGCTTTTCCTCGCGCTCGAAATGTCCGGCCGTATATTCAACAAGCCCCTGAAAGGCCATCCTCAATTCGAAAAGATTGTGCTTGGCGATGGCGTCCTCATACAAATTGACCAGCATGAACAGCTTCTTATGGTCTTCGTCGATCGCCTCGCTGCCGACCGACATGGCATCGCGCCACTGAATGGCCATTCTTGCCCCCTGTCAGGTGAATGCACCGATGTTTTAAGCGAAAGCACTGAAATATACGACACAATAGCAAAATGAAGGAGCATTGCGCACATCATTTGCCACTCTTTAAATGGAATTGACGAATTACATGCGAGAGGCGTTATAATGCGCCGCAGCATGACCGGGGTCAGCTTTCGCGCATGAAAGGCGCCATGGGGGGTATTATGGAGTTCAGCACACAATCCCAGGGCGCCGACATGGTCTTCGTTCTAACCGGACGCATGACGTTCAAGGATCACAAGCTGTTTCGTGAAATTCTGCTGGATGTTGCCAAAAAGACCTTTCAGCGGGCCGTGTTCGACCTCAACCGCCTGGACTTTATCGACAGCTTCGGCGTTGGCATGCTGCTGATCGTCAAGGATGCCGCCGAGAACCGCTCGAAAAGCGTTGTTCTGCGCAAGCCCCAGGGTCAGGTCGAGCACATGGTGCAAATCGCAAAATTGGCGAAGCTGTTCACGATCGAATGAAAATCTCAGGAATTTGCGCTTCAAGGAGGAACGGATGTCGTTGCTAGGGCAAAGGGCTGCCTTATTGGATCAGACGGTGCAGGCGGACTCCGCAAGCAATCTCGACGCTGCCCTGCAGGCCATCGATGCCCTGATCAAGGGAGCCTATGCCGCCGTTCCCGAGGCGGAAGACCGGCTGCTGAACAAACTGGCCGAGTTGTCGCGCTGCCTCGAAGGCCGCAGCCTTAAATCGCTTCAGCAGACTGTTGGCATGTCGGTTCTGATGAACGACGTCGTCATGCGCGCCGTCGACACCATGCGCAGTGTGCGCGACCTGACCAGCCGCACCACCACGATCTCGGCCTCGACCGAGGAATTGGTCACGGCCGTGCAGGCGATCAGCCGCACGTCCGAGCTGGCGGCGGCCAATGCACAGAGTGTGCAGACCATTACGGTGGAAGGGGCCAAGGAAGCCGAACATGCGGTCTCGGCGGTACGGGCCATCGTCGAAACGGTCAAGAAGGCGTCAGAGGGCGTTTCCCGTCTGGCCGAGGCGGCGGGGCGCATCTCCGCCATCGTCGAACAGATCGAGACCATCGCCAAGCAGACCAACATTCTGGCCCTCAACGCCACCATCGAAGCGGCGCGCGCGGGCGAGGCTGGAAAGGGCTTTGCTGTGGTGGCGCACGAGGTCAAGACCCTGGCCAATCAGACATCGGCGGCAACGCTGGATATCCGCAGGCGCATCGCCGCCCTGAACACAGAAACCGAGACGATTTTGGGGGCCATGGCCGAGGGTACGCAGCGCGTCGAAGAGGGCGAGAGTGTCGTGCTGTCGACGGTGGGCAAGATGAACGAGGCGGAAAGGGAAATCCGCGATGTCACCAGCTTGATGCAGGATATCTCGAACCATCTGGTGCAGCAGCGTTCGGCTGCGGGCGAGATTGCCCAAAGCCTTGAAGCCATCGCCCAAACCTCGTCCAAGGATTCACAAGCCATCAGCGCGCTGCTCGATGTGTCGGAAAAGGGCGGCGTGCAATTGGCAGAAATGCTGAGCGATCTCGCCACACTCGATTTGCGCAACAAGGTGGCGCATCTGGCAAAATCGGATCATATGGTGTGGCGCCGCCGCCTGGCGGAAATGCTGGTGGGGCGCGCCAAACTCAATCCCAGCGAGTTGGCCGACCATAATTCCTGCCGTCTGGGCAAGTGGTACAATGCGGTCGAAGACGAGCGCTACCGCAACCATCCTGCCTTCAAGGCGCTGGTGGCGCCGCATGCAGAGGTCCACAAGCATGGCATCGAGGCGGCAAGGCTTTACAATGGGGGCGATTTTGATGGAGCGGTCGATGCCATCGCTAAGATCGAGCAGCCGTCGCTGGAAGTTCAGCGGCTGCTGGATGACTTGACGGCGCTGTGACCGGCTGAGGGGGCATCTTCAGGCAATGTTCCCCCGCCTTCACCTTGTCGGCGATGCCGCCCTGAACATCGAATGGCCCCAGGGCCCACAAGCCAACGCGCTGGCCCGCTCCCTGCACGCCAGCTTGCTGGCCGATCCGCCCATTGGATACCAAGAAAGCCTGCCCGCCCTGCAATGCCTTCTGCTGCGCTTCGACCCCCTGACAACCGATCCCCAGCAGCTTGAGCTTGCGCTGACAAAGCGCCTTCAGGGGCTTGATTCCACCTCGCTGAAACCTGGGCGTCTGTGGCGCATTCCGGTCTGCTATGATCCAGAATGCGGCCTGGATATCGAGGCTCTGGCCGCTGCCAAGAAAATGACCCCCGAAAAGCTGGCGGAACTTCATGGCGCAAGAACCTACACGGCCCTGTTCTTAGGATTCCTGCCAGGCTTCGCCTATCTGGGCGGCTTGGACGAGGCTTTGTCGGCGCCGCGTCACGAAAAGCCAAGAACGACAGTGCCCTCGGGCTCGGTTGCCCTGGCGGGCGAATTGACGGCGATTTATCCTTTGGAAAGTCCAGGCGGCTGGCAGATTATCGGCCGTACGCCGGTTAAAATGTTCGATGTGGCAAGGCCTGAACACAGCCTTCTGGCGCCCGGTGACGAAATTCAATTTTTCCCCATCACGCTTGCAACCTTCGCTTCGTCATGACGCTGCTGGTTCGCCAACCCGGTCTTATGACCAGCCTGCAAGATCTGGGGCGCCCTGGACATCTTGCCCAGGGCGTTCCGCCTTCGGGTGCGCTTGATTGCGAAGGCTTGATGCTGGCCAACGCGCTGGCGGGCAACAGTCTGGATAAGGTGGCGCTGGAAATGATCGGCCACGGCCCGAAGCTGAAGGTAGAGGCAGATTCGCTACGCATCGCCCTGGTGGGTTTCGTTAAGGTCAGCCTGGATGGAATACCTCTGGCCCCTTGGCGTTCGCATCTGCTGAGGAAGGGGCAGCTTCTCAAGCTGGGGCATGTCGAGATGGGTCATGTCGCCTATCTGGCGGTGGCGGGCGGCTTCGATGGGCCTTTGGTTCTGGGTAGTCGCTCTACCTATCTTCGGGCGGGCGTGGGACTTAAGCTGGAGCCAGGAAAAACGCTTGCGACGCATCTGGCTGGTGTGACGAGCGGCCCTCTGCAGCAGATTGCCGTTCCTTCCAACTGGATTTGCCCAAGCTTGCGCGTTGTCGAGGGGCCTGAAATATGAATGTTGGGCAAAGCAGCGCGGGATGATTTTTTCAAAGCCAAATGGCGGATTTCGGATCAGGCCGACCGCATGGGCATCAGGCTGGATGGTCCCAGGCTGGCGCACAGTCAAAAATCGGAAATCGCGCCCTCAGGGCTGGTGCGAGGCTGCATTCAAGTGCCGGGCGATGGGCGGCCCATTCTTCTGCTGGCCGATCATCAGACCACGGGCGGCTATCCCCGTGTCGCTTGCGTCATCACGGCCGACCTGCCCCTGGCCGGGCGTTTGGCGCCGGGCAGCGAGGTCTGTTTCGAAGGAGTCAGTTGGGCCGAGGCAAGAACGGCATTGGCGGAGAGAAAAGCTGCTTTTCAGGCCTTGCTGTCTTCAATCCGGCCAATCCCGGGGCTTGACCTTGATGCCCTCTCGGGGGTCAATTTGGTGTCGGGCGCGGTGGATGCGCTTGCCTTGGACGATATGCCATGAAACTCGATCTCAACGCGGATGTCGGCGAGGGGATGAAAACGGATGCCGCCCTTCTGGGGATCGTGACATCCGCCAATATCGCCTGCGGGGCTCATGCCGGCGATGAGGCCAGCATGCAGGCAACCGTGGCCTTGGCGCTGAAACGGGATGTCGGCATCGGCGCCCATCCGGGCTATGCCGACCGCAGGAATTTCGGACGCTTGTTTCTTAACTTGCCTCTGGCTGAGGTTACAAGCCTGGTGGCGGATCAGGTCAGCGCCTTGCTGGCGGTGGCGATTCAGGCCGGAACACGGCTTGCGCACGTCAAGCCGCATGGTGCGCTTTCCAATCAGGCCATGGTTGATTCCGATCTCGCACTTGCGGTGGCACGGGGAATTCTGCTGGTTGATCCGGTGTTGGTCTTTCTGGTTCCATCGGGAACGGAGATGGCCAGAGCAGGGCGCTCGTTGGGGATGCGCGTGGTCGAGGAAATCTTTGCCGACCGGGCCTATGATGATCGAGGACTTTTGGTCCCGCGCGATCAGCCGGGAGCGGTCTTGCACGGGGCAGAGGTGATTGCTGATCGCATTTTGAAATGGCTGGAAAGCGGGCGCATGACAACCCATTCGGGCGGTTCGATCACGCTGTCGGCGCAATCGGTTTGTGTGCATGGCGATACAGAAGATGCGGTGGTGATCGCAGCCCTCCTGCGCCAGCGGCTGGAACAGGCGGGCGTTGTGATCAGCGCATTTTAGCTGCGCGTCTTCTTTGCCAGTAATTCGTAGAGTTCGGGCGTCAGGCGGCCATCGGCCTTCAGTCCCTGGTCGCTTTGAAAGCGTTTGATGGCCTCGCGTGTGCGTGTTCCCAGATGTCCGTCGTCCTGTCCCTGACTGAGATATCCGGCATCGACCAGCATCTCCTGCACGATCTTGACGAATTGGCGGTTCTCGTCGCCAGCCCCGGCAGGCAGGGCCGACAAGGCCAGCAGAAAACCGATCAGGAAAAGCGTTGATGAAAATTTACGGCCCATCATCCTGACTTTCCGAAAAATCGATCCAGCCTGTGCAGCGCTTCATCAATGGCCTCGTCTTGCTTGGCAAAGCAGAAGCGGGCGAAATGATCGGGCGGGTCGCTTTGATAGAAAGCGCTGATTGGAATGGCCGTCACCTTGGCCTGTTCGGTGATGTAGTGGCAGAACTCATCATCCTTGCCGTTGAAAGCCAGTGGCCGGAAATCGGCGGTAAGAAAATAGCTGCCCTTGGCCTCCAGCGTCTCAAAGCCGATGCGCTGCAGCCCTGCCTTCAGCTTGTCGCGACGGTTTGCCAGATCGGTTTTCAGTTTGGTAAAAAATTCGTCAGGCAGGCCCAGCCCAAAAGCCACGGCGTTTTGCAGCATGGGCGGTGTGGTGAAGGTGAGAAACTGATGCGCCTTGATGATGGGTTGCAGCAGCTTGGGGGCGGCCACCACCCAGCCGATTTTCCAGCCGGTCAGCGAGAAAATCTTTCCCGCCGAGCCGATGCGCGCACAGCGCTCGCGCATGCCGGGCAGGGTGATCAGCGGCACATGGTCGAGACCGTCATAGATCAGATGTTCATAGACCTCGTCACACACCGCATAGGCGTCGTATTTCTCCAATAGCGTTGCGATGAAGGTCAGTTCGTCGCGGTCGAAAACGCGGGCCGCCGGATTCATCGGAGTGTTGAGCAGAATAAGTTTGGTCTTGTCGCTAAAGGCGTTGGCCAGTTCCTCGCGGGGCAGGTCCCACAGCGGCGGCTTCAGCCTGACCAGCTTTGCGATGCCGCCAGCCCGGCGGATGATGGGCAGATAGCTATCGTATAGGGGCTCGATCAACACGACTTCGTCGCCGGGCTCGATCAGGCCGAGAAGACAGTCGGCCAGGGCCTCGGTGGCGCCCGATGTCACCATGACTTCGCTTTGCCAGTCGAGCTTCAGCTTGTAGAAACGCTCGGCATGGGCGGCGATGGCTTGGCGCAATTCCGGCGTGCCCAGCATGGATGGATATTGATGCGGCCCGGCCCGGGTGGCGCGGATGCAGGCCTCGATCACTTCGGGGCATTCCAGCCCCTCAGGAAAGCCTTGGCCCAGATTGACCGCCTGATGCTGGGCCGCCAGCCGGGACATGGTCTCGAAGATGGTCGTTCCGTATCCGGAAAGAATGCTGTTGCCGGGTTTCACGACAGAACCTCCCTTTAATCCGGCCCAAACATTAACACAGACCGGAAAAATTCAAAATCTGCCCCATGTTTGGGCAGTCTGCCCTCTGGATGGGCATATCCGCCAATCACCCTGGCAAATTCGGCGGATTTTTCCGGTTTCCGGTCTGGCACAAACCGTGCTAGAGGTTGGCAGCCTTGGATCAAGGCATTCATCCTTTCGTTTCTCTCATGTTAGCGAAGACGTCCATGAAGAAAATCGAAGCCATCATCAAGCCGTTCAAGCTCGACGAAGTGAAGGAAGCTCTTCACGAAATCGGGCTTCAGGGCATTACCGTGACCGAGGCCAAGGGCTTTGGCCGCCAGAAGGGCCACACGGAACTTTATCGCGGCGCCGAATATGTGGTCGATTTCCTGCCCAAGGTGAAAATCGAGCTGGTGATCGAAGACAATCTGGTCGAGCGCGCGATCGAAGCCATTCAACAGGCCGCGCACACCGGGCGCATCGGCGACGGCAAGATTTTCGTCAGCGCCGTCGAGGAAGCCATCCGCATCCGCACCGGCGAGCGGGGCAACGACGCCATCTAGCCTATGTGACTTTGTTCTGCGGGTGGAGCGCCCCGCAGCGTAAGTTTCATATTTTCGCAACCCACCTCCCAACTAGGAAGACCGACATGTCCGCTAAGAAAGTCTTGGAGATGATCAAGGAAAACGACGTCAAGTATGTCGATTTCCGTTTCACCGATCCCCGTGGCAAGTGGCAGCACACCGCCCAGCATGTCAGCACCGTCGATGACGCCATGCTGACCGAGGGCATCATGTTCGACGGCTCCTCAATCGCTGGCTGGAAGTCGATCAACGAGTCCGACATGATCCTGATGCCCGATTGCTCGACCGCCGTCATGGACCCGTTTGCCGCTCAGCCGCAGATGATCGTTTTCTGCGACATCATCGAGCCCGCCACCGGCCAGCTCTATCACCGCGACCCGCGCTCGATCGCCAAGAAGGCCGAAGCCCATCTGAAGGCGACCGGCATCGGCGATACCGCTTTCTTCGGACCCGAGGCCGAGTTCTTCGTGTTCGACGATGTGCGCTTTGGTTCGGGCATCAACCATTCCTACTACCACCTGGAATCAGACGAAGGCTCCTGGTCGTCGGGACGCGAGTTCCCCGAAGGCAACTGGGGGCATCGCCCCTCGGTCAAGGGCGGCTATTTCCCCGTTCCTCCGGTGGACAGCCATGTCGATCTCAGAGCCGAAATGCTGACCGTGATGGGCGAGATGGGCCTGCCCATCGAAAAGCACCACCACGAAGTGGCCTCCTGCCAAGACGAGCTGGGCTGCAAGTTCGCCCAGATGCTGAAGGCCGCCGACGACATGCAGATCTACAAATACGTCGTCCACAACGTGGCCCACAGCTACGGCAAGACGGCGACCTTCATGCCCAAGCCCCTGTTCGGCGATAACGGTTCGGGCATGCATTGCCATCAGTCGATCTGGAAGGACGGCAAGCCGCTGTTCGCTGGTTCGGGCTATGCCGATCTGTCGGAAAAGGCGCTTTACTACATCGGCGGCATCATCAAGCATGCCAAGGCCATCAACGCCTTCACCAATCCGCTGACCAACAGCTACAAGCGCCTGATCCCCGGCTTTGAAGCCCCCGTGCTGCTGGCCTATTCGGCCCGCAACCGCTCGGCCTCCTGCCGCATTCCCTACGCCACCAACCCCAAGGCCAAGCGTGTTGAGGTTCGCTTCCCCGATCCGGGTGCGAACCCCTATCTCGCTTTCGCCGCCATGCTGATGGCCGGTCTCGATGGTATCGAGAACAAGATCCACCCCGGCGATCCGATGGACAAGAATCTGTACGACCTGCCGCCCGAAGAGTTGAAGGGCGTGCCCACCGTGTGCGGAAGCCTGCGCGAGGCGCTTGAGGCCCTGAAGGCCGATCAGGCCTTCCTGACCAAGGGTGAGGTGTTCTCGGCCGACTTCATCGAGAGCTATATCGAGCTCAAATATGAAGACGTCTATCGCTTCGAACACACGCCGCATCCGGTCGAGTTCCAGATGTACTACTCGGTCTGATCTTTCCGATCAGATTATCGGCTTACAGCGAACCCCCGGCGAAAGCCGGGGGTTTTGCTTTGGGGGGGGCACAAGCGGCTGTGGCAGTCTTTGCCAATCTATGCCATTATGTCGGCAACGGAGGTGCCCATGGCGACGATGAACGTATCCCTGCCCGACCCCATGCGCGATTGGGTGGAAACCCAAGTCAAGGGCGGCGTCTACGCCAACGCTAGCGATTATATCCGCGATCTCATCCGCCACGACCAGCAGCGCAACCAAGCCCTAAAGGCGGCGATTGCCGAAGGCCTTGCCAGTGGACGCAGCACCAAAAAGGCGGGGGATGTGATGAAGGCGGCCAAGGCGCGGTTGAAGAATGGGTGAGTATGTTCTTTCCAACAAGGCGGCTGACGACCTTGATGGAATCTACGCCTATTCCTTCCAGGCGTTTGGGGAAGCCAAAGCCGATGCCTACTATCTATCCTTAAGCGATTGCCTGCAAAACCTAGCAGATAGTCCTGCACTGGGGCGTTCCGTGTGCGATCTGCATGCGGGCCTTCACTGTCACCATCACGCAAGCCACCTGATTTTCTATCTGCCGGAACCCGAAGGCATCTTTGTTGTGCGCGTCCTGCACGATGCAATGGATGCCAAGCGGCATATCGCGAACGAGGGGTAGGCAGATATGCGAAACCCCGACGAAAGCCGGGGTTTTGCACTGGTGGGCGCTCTATATTATATTAACAATCGAATAAAATATGATGCGCGACTTTTGGAGGGTTTATGTTTCCATTTAAACCGCTTTCGGAATACAGCTTAGATGATCTGCAACGACTAATTACAGAACAAGTTTCTGAAGGAGACCGAATTGAGTTTAAGGGGAAACTGCCGGCCAAGGGAAATAATCCCGATCCTTGGGTTTCAGGTGAAAATAGAATTGGAGATAGAGCTAGAGATAAAATCCTTACTGAACTCATTGCTCTAGCAAACACTCACGGGGGATACCTGTTTCTAGGGATTGAGGAGTCCTCTGAAAAGCCACCCAGAGCATCCTTCATTGCCGGTATACCTCGGTGCGTTGAGCTTGTGGAGCGCATTTCTCAGATGGCGGACGCTCTTATTGAACCTCGGTTACCCCAGTTTTCATTGAAACCTATTCTGACTGGGGAAGATGGTGAAGGCGTCGTGTTACTCCATACTTTGAGATCCACCCTTGCTCCACATCGTTTTACCCCAAACAACGAATCCTATTTTCGTCGCAATGAGCGTTGCGAGCGAATGACCATGCAAGAGATACAGCACCTTAGTCGCCAAGTTCATCGGCAGGCTTGGGAAGGCCTTTGGGCTGCAACATTTTCGGTCCCAGGAAGTGATAAGAATGGTGGAATAGTTGTTTTTGATGAAGGTCGGATATTTGGTGGTGATTCTCAGTTCTATTACGAAGGCGGTTACGACATTGTGGAAGAAGAAATCTATGCAGAAATTAGGGTTACTCATTACCACGGCGGAATGGATACTGCATTCGGCGATCATGCAAGGAACTTTATGGTCCAAATTAGGGCTCAAAGACACGGTGATGTCATTGAAGGGAAATTATTTAGGACAGGCTTCGAACATACCCCAGCAATACGGTTGGTAAGAAAGGCAAGTCTTCCCTGACTTCCCTACACGCCCCCCCTTCACATCCCAACTGCTTTACGTAACACCTGATTGATTCGGGTCTGCCAGCCGGTGCCGGTCGCCTTGAAATGCGCGAGTAAATCGGCATCGAGGCGGATCGAGGTGGCGATTTTCGGCGTCTCGCTTTTGGGCCGCCCTCGTGTGCGCTTCCAGGCCGCCACCACGCCCGGCACCACTTTGCTGGCAGGACGCATGCGCCTGATGTCTGCTGCTGTCAGCTCGCGCACTTCGCCATTCTTATCGGTTAGCGGCTTTGTCGCCTTACTCATCTTCATAGGCCTGTTCATACTCTACCCCGTTCCCCTGCGTTCCTTGGCGGGTTTCCAGCCCTTGCACAGGCTTTGGGTGTAGCGATAGCTTTCGGGACTATCCAGCTTGGCATGATCGCGCTCGGCCTGGGCGTGCATTTCTTCCATCAGGGGCTTGATGACGCGCGAGGCCTCGGCCATGAATTGCTTGGTCACCGCCTGTTCGCTGTTGCCCGAGGCCGAGCCGTAACGCGCCACCGCCTCGTTCAGAGTTGATTGAATCTTGCGGGCATAAAGGTCCATGTTGCGCCTGAAGATGGCGACATGATGATTCTCGTGGTCCAGAACGGCCGTATATTCGCAAGAGCCCGGACGGTACTCGCCCGCCACATTGACCACCATGCTTTTGAAGAAGACGCGCACCTCGATCTGGCTCAGCCAGCCGCAATAATAAACGCCGCGCTTCAAGGGATAGATCATGGTCTGCACCGAGGTCTGATAGCCGCCCTCGGCCCGAGTCAGCCCCGCCGTTACCGGCTCGCGCTGCTTACTGTAGCTGGTGCGCCGTTGCTTGTTGTGCAGATCGCCCAGATCGGCCTGCATCAGATCGTTGCGATAGACCGCCTGGCCGGGCTCGATGCTTAAAACCACTTTGGGAGTCTGGCGGCCCTTGGTCGGGCAGGATTGCGACTGAGCCAGGGCGGGGCCAAAGCTGCCCAACAGGCACAAGACGGCAAGCAGGAGTGGGCGGCCCAGCATCAGGCGGTGACCGAGAAGCGCTCGATGGCAAGCTTCAAGGCTTTCATAAGATCAAGGCCCAGTTGGCCGCCGTCGCCCGCCACATGGTCCCGGATGACGGCGCGCATGGAATCGATATGAGTCTTCACGATTTCCAGAGAATTGTCGTCCTCGCGGCAGCCCGGCTGGGTATAGTCGTAAAGCATCTTGGCGAAAATCGAGATCAGCGGATAGCCGAAGGTCCCGCCCTGGCCGCGCAATTCGTGGGCGATCAGGTTGATCTCGTCGAAGTAATGGCGTCGCGCGGCGGCTGGCTTTAGCAGGCACTCGGCACACAGATTGGCCAGCTTTGCGATATAGCTCATGGCCCAGTCGGCGAAGTCGAGCGCGTCGCGCTCAAGCGCCTTTTCCGCCATGTCCAGAATATCCTTGGGCAGTTCGCCGCCTTCGTTGAATTTCAATCCGCCGCCCACTTTCTCCTTCAAGCGGTTGGGCAGGCGGAAATACCAGACATCGGTGGGGGTGATGGGCTTTACGGTTTTCTCGGGCGAATAGACGACGGCAACATCCTGTTCTTGGGTTTTGCGCCGTTCCTCACCTTCTGGCGCCACGCCATGCTTGCGCCTGCGATCAGGCCCCAAATAGTGGTGAGTCACCACGAATTGCCGGGGATTGTCGATCAGCAGCAGCAGCTTCTGGTAGATGCTTTGCACCGAAAAGGGCTTGGCCAGGAATTCGGTGGCGCCCAGGTCGCGCGACTGTTCGACATAAGCGCGGTCGGCAGCACCTGAGAGCATGATGAAGGGCATGAAGCGGTTGGGCGAGTCCTTGCTGGTGCGCACCCAGCGCAGCAGCAGCAGGCCGTTGATCGGGCTCATGATGAGATCCGAGATGACCAAGTCGATTCCCATGGTACCGCTGGCGCCGTGTTTGCCTGCGACCAGACGCAAGAATTCCACGGCATCCTGACCATTCTTGGCCGTCGCCACCCAGCCGAAGCCGAGTGTCTTCAAAAGACTTTCCAGGATATCGCGGATATAGGCGTTATCCTCGACCAGCAGAACCGATAACCGCTCCAGGTTATAGAAGGCCACGCGCTCGTTATCCCCAGTTTGAATCCCTCATTCTACCCTTGGGGCGTTTACACTTCCTTTACAGAGCGATCAACAAAGCCCGTCAACGGGCCAGCGGCTTGTATTTGATACGATGCGGCTGGTCGGCCTCGGTGCCCAGGCGGCGATGGCGATCAACTTCGTAATCCTGGTAGTTGCCTTCGAACCAGACGACCTGGGAATCTCCCTCGAAGGCCAGGATATGGGTGGCCAGCCGGTCCAGGAACCAGCGATCATGGCTGATCACCACGGCGCAGCCGGGGAAATCGGCCAGGGCCTCTTCCAGGCCGCGCAGCGTATCGACGTCGAGATCGTTGGTGGGTTCATCCAGCAGGATGACATTGGCGCCGGTCTTCAGCATCTTGGCCAGATGGACGCGGTTGCGCTCGCCGCCCGAAAGCTGCCCGACCTTCTTTTGCTGGTCGCCGCCCTTGAAGTTGAATTGGCCGACATAGGCCCGGCTGGGAATGGTTCTCTTGCCCATTTCCAGCACGTCAAGCCCCCCTGAGATTTCCTCCCAGACATTCTTGTTGGCGTCCAGGGTGTCGCGGCTTTGATCGACATAACCCAGAACCACCGTCTCGCCGATGCGCAAGCTGCCTGAATCGGGCTGTTCCTGTCCTGTCAGCATGCGAAACAAGGTGGTCTTGCCCGCACCGTTGGGGCCGATGATGCCCACGATGCCGCCGGGCGGCAATTTCATGGACAGATTCTCGATCAAAAGGCGGTCGCCATAGGACTTGGTCAGGTTCTCGGCCTCGATGACCAGATCGCCCAGCCTGGGGCCGGGGGGGATGAGAATTTGGGCCTGCCCCACATCTTGCTTGCCTGCCTGGGCCACCAAGCTGTCAAAGGCGGTGATGCGCGCCTTGCTTTTGGCCTGGCGGGCCTTGGGGCTGGCGCGGATCCATTCCAACTCGTGCTTGATGGTGCGCGAGCGGGCCGATTCCTCCCGGGCCTCTTGTTCCAGGCGCTTTTCCTTTTGTTCCAGCCAGGACGAGTAGTTGCCCTCGTAGGGAATGCCCTTGCCGCGGTCGAGTTCCAGAATCCAGCCTGTCACATTATCCAGGAAATAGCGGTCGTGGGTGACCACCACCACCGTGCCCTCGTATTCCTTCAAGAAACGCTCGAGCCAGGCCACCGATTCGGCATCCAGATGGTTGGTGGGTTCGTCGAGCAGAAGCATGTCGGGGCGCGAGAGCAAAAGGCGGCAAAGGGCGATGCGGCGCTTTTCGCCGCCCGACAGCTTTGATACATCGGCATCGCCCGGTGGGCAGCGCAGCGCATCCATGGCGATCTCAATGGTGCGGGTCAGCTCCCAGGCGTTCAGATGGTCGATCTTTTCCTGAAGATCGGCCTGTTCGGCCAGCAGCGCCGTCATCTCGTCGTCGCTCATCTCCTCGGCGAATTTGGCGGAAATTTCGTCGAAGCGGTCCAAGAGAGCCTTGGTGGAAGCCACCCCGTCCATCACATTGCCCAGCACATCCTTGGCCGGGTCCAACTGCGGTTCCTGCTCCAGATAGCCGACGCGTACACCCTCGGCCGACCAGGCCTCGCCGCCGTAATCGGTATCCAGTCCGGCCATGATCTTCAAAAGGGTGGACTTGCCCGCACCGTTGTAACCCAGCACGCCGATCTTGGCGCCCGGCATGAAGGACAGCCAGATGCCCTCCATAATCTTCTTGCCCCCGGGATAGACCTTGGACAGGTTCTTCATCACGTAGATATATTGATAGGAAGCCATCTTCTCGCGTCTCCTGGATATGGGCGGCCCCGTTGTAGCGCAGGCGGCGCTCAAAGGCTAGACTGTGCGCATGTCTAAGAGCCGCACTCCCCTGATCGATCTATACCGGCGCATGGCCCTGCTGACCCTGCCGGTCTGCGCAACCTGCCGGAATCCTTACAATTGCTGCCATCCGGCGATCTGCCTGACCGTGATCGTCTGGGCCAGGGAGAAATGGGGGGTTGAGCTAACCCCCACCGATCATTCCCGCCTGCCCCTGATGGGGCCAAAGGGCTGCATCGCAGACCCTCATCTGCGCCCGGTCTGCGCCGTGCATTGCTGCCCCATGGTGGAGCATGGCGAAAAGCCGAATGATCCCGACTGGACGCGGACCTATGCCGAGCTGTTGGCCGAGATCAAGGAGATCGAGGACCCCAAGGAACAGATATTGGGGTAGGGGATGCTCTAGGATGTGAGCTGGAACTGCGATGCCGCAACCGCGATGTCGATCGCATTCACAGTTGCGATCTGATAGGAATTCGTCGACGTCACCGCATCTTGGTCCGACGTATAATAAATATCGACGGTATTGGTGCTGGTATTTGTGCCGACGACAAAAATGCCTCCGCCTGTTCCGGCGCCAAGATTTCCCGCCGTAATGGCCGCAGCCAAATTGGCATAGCCATCATAAAACTGGTTTGCTCCCAATGTGCCGGAAGTTCCCAGCGAGAAGACGCTGTTGTACAACAGGAATCTATCGAAATCGAGATCGACGTTCAGAACGGTATCAGTGCCCAGTTCTGAGGCCGTGCCGCCTTGGAATGTAATGAAATCCCAGACGCTGTCGCCACCGGTCAGATCGATGGTGTCGTTGCCGATACCGCCGCATAGTGTGTCATTGCCGATGCCGCCCACCAGATAATCATTGCCTGAATTGCCCCAGATGCTGTCATAGCCCTGGGTACCGTAAAGCGTATCGGCGCTGGAGCTGCCAAGCAACGTGTCGTTGCCGGTGCCGCCATAAACGATTTCGATGCTGTTGACGGTGTCGGTATAGGCCGTGCCCGAAACGGTCATTTGCGAATAGCTGTTCGCCAGATCGACGGTGACGGCTACGGTCACGGTGGAATAATCCAGCGTGTCGTTGCCCAAGCCGCCATAGATGGCGTCGTTGCCGAAGCTGCCGACGGTCGTTCCGACATTGTTATAGGTGTCGGGATAGAGGAGGTCGTCGTCGGCGCCGCCATACAGGCTGTCGTTGCCGGCCATGCCCCTGATGGTGTCGGCCCCAGTATCGCCATAGACCACATCGCCCTGGGCGGTGCCGGTGATGGTGTCGCCGCCGTCCAGGCCAAAAAGGATCGAGCCGATGGGGCTGGGGAAATAGCCGGCCGAGGTTAACGAAGCGTCGATCACGTCGGCGGTGGACGAGCCCGAGGCGGTGCCCGCGACGATATAGCCGTAATTGCCGGGATTATCGACGATGCCACCGTTCGAACTGCCCTTCATGGCGTTAGTCAACACAACACCCTCGGAAAGAGTGCCGGTCGAGGCCTGAATGTCTTCGATCGCGGTCGAGATCGAGATGGCCGTGTCGTAGGCGACACCAGCGACCAGCGAACCGCCGCTGGCCGACATCGGAGCCGCCGTGCCGTTGACATAACCGTCGCCGCTGGTCGAATCTTGCAAGATCAGTTTGACCAGCGCCAGATTGGTGAAGGTGATGCGGTCGCTGGTGGTGGTGCCGCTATCGGTCAGCACGTCGGCGCCGCCCAGGGCGGCCTGCGAAATCACAAAATCCGTATTGGCGCTGCCGCCCACCAGGGCATCGCTGCCCGTGGTGCCGAACAGCGTGTCGGCAAAGACCACGGTGCTGGTGGCGGCAGAGGTGACGCCGGAATTGTCGACATAGGTGGCGAGGTTGGCGAAGGTGGTCTGAGCCGCGATTTGAGCCGCGATCTGCGCGGCCACCTGGGCCGCGATCTGGGAAGATATCTGGTCAAAACCGAAATTCCCCACGGCTCCTGCAATGCCCTGCGAAATCATTTGCTGAACATTGAAGCCGCCGGGCATGGCGCCGAAACTCATCACGCCCATCTGGTTGGTCGCACCGCTGAAGGTGCCAGCACCACCCGAGCCGAAGAAGCTGGTGGGGCCAAAGCTGCCGCCGGAAGTGCCGAAACCGCCCGCCGTGCCGAATCCGCCCGCAGCACCGAAAGCCGCCTGGGCCGCCGCCGCCCCGGCCGCCGCCTGTTCGGGCGTTGCGCCAAATCCGATGGCGGTGGCAATGCCAGCTTGGGCAGCAGCGCCGAAGGCCTGCGGGGCGTTGGCTCCGCCCGCGATGGCGGTTGCGGCGGCATTGGCCGCCGCCCGGTTGGCGGCACCCGCCTGTTCAATCGTTGCCCCTTGGGCCATGGCCGCCTGTCCGGCGGCACCCATTGCGGCCAAGCCAGCCTGCGCCGCTGCCGGTCCCTGTCCTGGTCCAGCCCCCATCACCATGATGCCCGTATTGCTGACACTGCCCTGTCCTGTCGCCATGGCGGCGAAGGGATTGACGTTTTGGCCACCGGCTGTGCCGCCAAAAGCGCCGGACGTACCGGCTGGTTGGGCAGCGGTCAGAAGTCCTACCTGCATGGCCGCCTGTCCGGCTGCCGCCAGGGCCTGCTGGGGGGCAGCACCCTGCGACATCGCCGTGTTGAAGGCGGCCTGCACATTCATGGCTGCGGCCTGCGCCTGCTCGATGGAAGCGCCGTGGGAAAGAGCCTGGTCGATTGCCACCTGGGCCGCTGCCGAAAACATCTGGGCGGCCTGGGTTTGCTGCCCGGCAACGCCCGCCGGACCAGCCGGACCACCCGGGGGGGCGGCGCCGACGGCGACCAGACCAAAGGCAACGCCGCCTGCCTGAGGGGCTGCTCCACCTCCCGGCTGGCCTTCGCCTTGTGCTGCCGTGGCGGCTGCCTCGCCGGGCGTTCCGGGGGCTTGCGCACCCAGCGCACCTGGGGCTTGCGCACCCGGGGTGCCCGGGGCCTGCGCACCCTGCGCACCAGGAGCTTGAGGTCCGGTTTGCGGGGCAGCACCTCCTGCCGCCGGGGCCATGTTCTGAATCTGCTGCACGGCCTGCGCTGCCCCCGGCGAAGCCGAGGTGGCGGGCAGGCTGGAAAGTACTTGGGCCAGCGATGAACTGGCGAACTGCTGCGCCGTGAAAGAAAAGGCGGGAGGTGGTGCATTGAAGAAGCTGGTGACCATGATGGCCGAATTGGCCGTGTTGATGGTCTGGGTTCCGGCGGCGTTGCTAATGGTCACTTCGCCGACGCCGTTGGCCCCTTCCGACAGAACGGCAACGGTCAGCCCTTGAGCGGGCGTATAGCCGCCCGAACCCAATGTGCCGCGAATGCCGATGGTGGCGACGGGGGTGCGTACCACCATGGCGTCGGGCGAGGATTTGGAAATCTGGCCGGAAACGAAGGAGAAGGTGCCCTGCACCAGAGAGAAGGCCGACTTGCCGGTGCCCGACGAAGGATCGAACACCATCTGATCCAGCACCATGCGCCCCTCGCCGCCGAGCGACATCGAGGTCTTGTCGACGAACAACACGCCCACCGAAGCGCCCTTGGCGGTCTGCATCACGTCGCCCTGATAGATCGCGTCGCCCTTGTGCACGACGCCCTTGCTGCCGTCGGCATGGACGACGCTGACCGAGCCGTTCAACGTCTCGACCTGTCCGATCGATTGGCGGGAAGCCCCGCCCGCACCCGCCTGGGCATATTGTCCGGGAGCCATGGGACCCGCCAGCGTCTCTGCCAGGCTGCCCGCGATACGCGCCCCATCCTCGGCCACCAGATCGGGCGGCGAATCGGTCAGAAAATAATCGGTGACCAACACCTGCTCGCCATCGGGGCCGGTGATCAAGAGATCAAGCCCCTGGCGGGCATAGTCGCCCTGGGTAAGCAGGCTAGCCTTGGGCACCTGAACCGCCCAGCCATTCTCGGGCGACACAAGATGCAGCGGCTTTTGCGCCGCTTGCGGGGTTTGTGCCGCCTTGGTCAAGGTCAAGGTCTTGAGATCGCTCTGCGCGTTCATCGCTTACCACCCGTAGACGCCAACCACCCTCCCGGGCGCATTCGGTCCGGGAAGATTCGAGCGTCAATTATTGGATCATATTCTTAAGAAAATACTGTGTCCAGCATCACAGCCCGTAAAAAGGTTATAAGCCAGAGCTAGTTCTTCGCGCGGGGGGCGATGCTGTTCAGGCGTTCGTAAAAGGCCTTTTGCAGGGCTTCCAAGGGGGCCTGCCAGTCGCCATAACGCGCTTGGCGAAACAGGCGCAGGCTGGCATACCAGGGGGTGCTTTCGCCCGAAGGCCCCCAGCGCCAGTCTGAATAATACAGCAGCATCAAGAAGGTAGGGATTCCCATGGCGCCTGCCAGATGGGCCGTGGCGGTGTCGATGGTTACCAGCAGATCAAGCTGGGCCAACAGGGCGGCGGTATCGGCGAAGTCCTGGATGGCGGGCGACAGGTCGGCGATCAGCGGGCGGGCATGAAGTTTTTCGATATCATCCTTGCGCGGGCCGATTTGCAGACTGACCAGCAGAACCCTGGGATCGGCTGCCAGGGGCAGCAGGCGCTCAAGTTCGATCGAGCGGTCCCTGGGCGTCATCTTGCCTGCCCAGACCAGCCCCACCTTGAAGCGGTCCTGGCCGATCAGCCGGGCCTTGGGCTCCGAAACCGCTTTCAGATAGGGGGTGGCGGGCATCAGGTCATCGGTGCCAAGGCCCAGGATGCCGGGCAGGCTGAGCAGGGGCGCCCAATAATCCGCGCGTTCGATATGCGTCCCTCTGGGCACGACCTGGGCCACGCCGGGCAGGGCCTTGAACAGCCTTGCCAGTTCTGGCTGGCATTCCATCACGATGCGCGCGCCTTGAGCGGCCAGAAGTGAGACGAAGCGGGCGAACTGAAGCGCGTCGCCAAAGCCCTGCTCGTCATGAAGGAAAAGAAATTTTCCTGCCAGTGGCTCGCCCTGCCAGCGAGGATAGGGATAGGCGCGGGGCGGACTTTTCTCAAGGCGCCAGCGGCTTTCATAGGCCGGAAAGCCGTTCTTGTAATCATTCAGCATCATCAGGGTCAGCGCCCTATCCCAGGCGGCTTCCGGATAATCGGGGCGAATCGACAAGGCCTTGTCGAGGGCGCTTAGGCATTCCTTGGGGTGATTCGCATCGCGCCAGACCAGCCCCAGATTGTTCCAGTATTCAGCCGCCTCGGGCTTGATCTCGACCGCCTTTTTGAGCACCGCCTCCGCTTCGGCCAGCCGCCCGCAATCCCTGAGCGCATTGCCCAGATTGGACAGGGTTCCGGGATCATTGGGATGAAGCGCCAGGGCGCGCAACTGGCAGGCCAGCGCCGCCGGAGCATGGCCCTGGCTGCGCAGCGCCACCCCCATATTGCCCCAGGCCGCATGAAGCCGGGAATCCAGGGCCAGGGCCTTGGCATAGCGTTCGATGGCGCCGTCCAAATCACCCCGGCGCTGGCAGGCGACGGCCCCCTCCAGCAGAGTCTTGGTATCCAGGGCAGGTTCAGTAGGGGGCGTAGGATTTCTCCTCGATCAGACGCGATCCCATCAGCAGATTGATCTCGCGCTTGAGATTGGCCCGCTCGTCATTGGTGATATAGACGGCGCGGGCCAGTTCGATGAAACGAGAGCCGAAATCCTTGGCCCGCTCGCAATCGCGGATATCGTCCTCGATCACCCACAGGGCCTCGTTGACGGATTTGAGCTTTGCCGTGAGAGCCGCCAATTCGGGCGAGGCCTTCATCGCCTGATCGCGCGTTTGGGCCAGGGTTGTCAGTTCAGCCCGAATATTGACCAGCTTGGCATCGTCATGGATGCGCTCGGCCTTGATTTCCAGGATGGTGATTTTGTCGATCAACTCGCCTGCGGGAATCTCGACCAGGATGGAAGCATTGTTCTTCATGGCGGCGGACTATCCGGGAAACGTCGGGCAATTGCAACAGCCAGACTTTGCGCCACCCCCGACCAATTGCCGGGACTGGTCTGGCGAAACAGTTTCATCGTCGGGTACCAGGGTGTTGAATCGCCCGCGCCCCCCCAGCGCCAGTCCGGGGCCGAGGAGAGCATGACCCAGCCTTCAAGGCCCAAGGCACCCGCCAGATGGGCTACGGCGGTATCCGAGGTGATGACAAGATCGAGAGTCTCAAGAAGGGCCGCCGTCCTGTCGAAATCGCCGCCAGTCATGGGGTCGGCGCCATCGCCCAGGTCCTCGATGAACTCGCCCAGGCCAAGATCGAACAGGTCCTGCCTGAAGGGATCGCGCTGCAGGGACAGCCAGCGCAGTTGCGGATTGGCGCGCACCAGACTGTCCAGGGGGGGCAGTCCGGGGGCGCGGCGCTTCTCGCCCTTGAACCCGGCATTGCCCCGCCAGACTAAACCGATTTTTGGCCCCCCCTGGCCCAGCCGGTTCCTCCAGGCCGAGACAAGGGTGGTATCGGCCTTCAGATAGGGCATATCGGCCGGGATGGTGTCGATTCGCGTACCCAGCCGATGGCCAAGGCTGGCCACCGCCAGCCAGGCGGCATAGGGGGGGGCGGGAGTATCTTGGGAAATCACGCGGGCCTGATCTGCAAATGACCGCGCCACCAGCCCCGTCAGGCTGTCCTGGCAGCGAATGACCACCTCGACCCCGCGCCTTGCCAGAAGGGGGATGTAACGCAAAAAGTGAAGCGTGTCGCCAAAACCCTGCTCGGCTTGAATCAATAAGGGGCCGTTTAAGGGAATCCGTCCGTCCCAGACCGGGCCGTCCAGGTGAAAGCCCTGCATGTCCTTCAAGGTGAACCGGCCCTCCCAACCTTCCCATCCCCGTTCGTAATCGCCCATCAACAAATGGGCAAAGCCCCGGTTGAAGCGGGCATTGGCCAATTCCGGCTTCAATTCCAGCGCCTGGTCATAGGAGCGCAGCGCCGCCTCGATCTGCCCCAGGCCCAAAAGCACATTGCCCAGATTGCCCGCCGCCTCGGCATAGGTCGGCTTCAAAGTGAGTGCTTGTTCGAAGGCTGCCTTGGCTTCCACCGCGCGTTCAAGATCGTTCAGCACGACGCCCCGGTTGTTGTGGGCCTCGGGCGAGGAAAAATCGATTCGCAAGGCCGCCTCCAGGGATGCCAGAGCTTCTTCCAGTTTCCCCACTTCCTTGAAGGCGCCAGCCCGACCCAGATGCAGATCGATACGCTGGGGGGCGGCGGCAACGGCGACGTCATAGGCCGCCAGGGCTTCCTCGAAGCGCCCGGTGGCTTTCAGCAAAAGGGCCAGATTGCCCAGGATGCCGGGATCGCCCGGCTTCAGCGCCAGGGCTTCCATATAGGCCAACTCGCCCTCGGCGAACTGTCCCAGCTCCTGAAACGCAGCCCCCAGATTAAGGCGCACGTCCGGGTAATCGGCGCCCAGACGCAAGGCCAGACGATAGGCGGAAACGGCGCCGCGCCAATTGCCCAGGGATTGGCGGGCAACGCCCAGATTATAGGCGGCATCGGCATGCCCGGGCGAGAGTGAGAGCACACGGGCCAAATGGGTTTCGGCCTCACCTGCACGGCCAAGCTGAACCAGCAGCACGCCCAGAAGATACTGGACATCCGCCCGGTCGGGCGCATGCGCCGCCATGCCCCGATAGGCCTGTTCCGCCTCGGCCAATCGCCCCGTCTGGTGCAATTGGAAGGCGTGCGCGAGTTCTTGCGTCATGCTCCCCCGAAACATTGGCTAAAATCAAAGCCGACTTTCCGCCGGTCGATCCATGCAAAGCGGATCATGCCTGAAATTATCTCATCCTTGTACCCCCGCGATATCCTGGCCCATGGGGGGCGGGGCAAGGCAGCGAGGATTATCGCAGATTCAGCAGCGGGTAGGGCATAGCCTGCCTTCCCGGGTGGTAGTTGGCGTTGACTTCGCGTTTGCGAAGGGATAAACCTGACTCCTGCCCCAAGAAGCTTGCCGATGTCTAATGAGGCCAGAAATCCGATGCCCAGCCCTACCCGGCCCCTGTCGCCCCACCTGCAGGTCTACAAACCGCAAATCACAAGCTTTTTGTCTATTCTGCACCGCCTGACCGGGGTTGCGCTGGCCGGGGGCCTGCTGATCTTCGCCTGGGCGCTAGGCGCTGCCGCCTATGGCCCCGACTCCTACGAGACTGTTCGGGCCATCCTTGGCTCCTGGTTTGGCCGTCTGGTGCTGTTCGGCTGGTCGGCAGCCCTGTTCTTTCACCTGTGCAACGGCATCCGGCATCTGTTCTGGGATTTCGGCTATGGCTTTGCGAACGACCAAGTCACCAAGTCGGGCTATGCCGTGCTGGCGGGTACCGCTTTCTTGACCCTGGCGGCCTGGGCCGCCGCTCTGGCCGGTTAGGGGGCGAAGAAAATGACCGTCATGCGCTCTCCTCTGGGTCGTGCCCGCGGCCTTGGTTCCGCCAAAAGCGGGCTGGCTTCCTTTCTGGCCCTCAGGATCACCGCGATCATTCTGGTGCCGCTGGTCCTTTGGTTCGTTGTGGCCGTCATCCGTTTGATGGGGGCGGATCATGACAGCTTGCGCGGCTTTTTGGGCGAGCCCGGAAATGCCGCAGCCTTCGTGCTTTTGATTCTGGCGGGCTTTCATCATGCTCAACTGGGCATGCAGGAAGTCATCGTCGATTACGTCCATGGCAAAGCGGCCCAAACCGCGTTGCTGCTGGGTGTTCGCTTTCTAGCAGCGCTGATGGCGGTGTTCCTGGTGCTGTCCGTCATCAAGCTTGGTTTCGGAGTTTAGTCGCCCATGCCTTCCTACAAGATCATCGATCACACCTATGACGTTGTGGTGGTGGGTGCTGGCGGCGCCGGATTGCGCGCAACGCTCGGCATGACCTCGTCGGGTCTGCGCACCGCGGCGATCACCAAGGTCTTTCCCACGCGCAGCCATACGGTGGCAGCACAGGGTGGCATTGGCGCGGCGCTCGGCAACATGGCGGACGACAACTGGCGTTGGCACATGTATGACACCGTCAAGGGCTCGGACTGGCTGGGCGATCAGGACGCCATCGAATATATGTGCCGCGAGGCCATTCCCGCCGTTCACGAGTTGGAACATTTCGGCGTGCCCTTCTCGCGGACCGAGGATGGGCGCATCTATCAGCGCCCCTTCGGCGGCCATATGCGCAATTTCGGCGAAGCGCCGGTGCAGCGCGCCTGCGCAGCCGCCGATCGCACGGGGCACGCCATCCTGCACACGCTTTACCAGCAGTGCCTGAAGCACAATGCCGAATTCTTCGTCGAATATGTCGCCATCGATCTCATCATGGACGATCAGGGGGCTTGCAAGGGCGTGGTGGCCTGGAATCTCGACGACGGCACGATCCACCGCTTTCGCGCCCAGATGGTGGTGCTGGCCACCGGCGGCTATGGCCGCGCCTTCTTCTCCTGCACATCGGCCCACACCTGCACCGGGGACGGCAACGGCATGGTGGCCAGGGCGGGCCTGTCGCTTCAGGATCACGAATTCGTGCAATTTCATCCCACGGGCATCTATGGATCGGGCTGCCTGATCACCGAAGGAGCCCGCGGCGAAGGCGGTTACCTGACCAATTCTGCGGGCGAGCGTTTCATGGAACGCTATGCCCCCAACGCCAAGGATCTAGCCTCGCGCGACGTGGTCAGCCGCGCCATGACCGTGGAAATCCGCGAAGGGCGCGGCGTTGGCAATCACAATGACCATATCCACCTGCATCTGGAGCATCTGGGTCCGGAAGTTTTGCATCTGCGCCTGCCCGGCATTACCGAGACGGCCAAGATCTTCTCAGGTGTCGATGCCACGCGCGAGCCCATTCCCGTTCTGCCGACCGTGCATTACAACATGGGCGGCATTCCCACCAATTATATGGGCGAGGTGCTGCGCCCAACCAAGGACGATCCTGATGCGGTCTGTCCCGGTCTGATGGCCATCGGCGAATGCGCCTGCGTTTCCGTGCATGGCGCCAACCGCCTGGGCACCAATTCGCTGCTGGACATCGTAGTTTTCGGCCGGGCCGCTGCCCTGCGCGCCGCCCAGATCATCACGCCGGGCGCCATGCAAAAGCCCCTGGCCCGCGATGCCGCCGAAAAGGCATTGTCGCGCCTTGATCGTTTGCGTCACGCCAAGGGCGACCTGTCGGTTTCGGAAATCCGCCTTGCCATGCAAAAGACCATGCAAAGCGACGCCGCCGTCTTTCGCACCGCGAAAACGCTGGCCGAGGGCTGCAAGCGCATGAGCGGTGTGGCAGCCACCATGGACCAGATATCAATCAAGGATCGTTCGTTGATCTGGAATTCCGATCTGGTCGAGGCGCTGGAGCTGGAAAATCTGATGCCCTGCGCCATGGCCACCATTTATGGGGCCGAGGCGCGCCACGAAAGCCGAGGTGCCCATGCCCACGAGGACCATCCCAACCGCGATGACGCCACCTGGATGAAGCACACGCTGGCCTGGGTGGACGAGAAGTACAAGGTGCGGCTCGATTATCGCCCGGTTCACACCTACACCCTGACCGACGAAATCGCCTATATCGTGCCCAAAGCGCGCGTTTATTGAGGACGCTTTAAGATGGTCGAATTCAATCTGCCCGCCAATTCCCAGGTCAAGGATGGACAAACCTTCAAGGCTGGCGCCAACGCCAAGAAGGTGCGGCGCTTCAAGATCTATCGCTATGATCCCGATTCCGGACAAAACCCCCGCCTCGATACCTTCGAGATCGATCTGGCCGCTTGCGGCCCCATGGTTCTGGATGCGCTGATCAAGATCAAGAACGAGATCGACAGCACACTGACTTTCCGCCGCTCGTGCCGCGAGGGCATCTGCGGAAGCTGCGCCATGAATATCGACGGCACCAACACGCTGGCCTGTTTGAAGCCCATCGAGGACATCAAGGGCGACGTGAAGATCTATCCGCTGCCGCACATGCCGGTGGTCAAGGATCTGGTTCCCGACCTGTCCGTGCCCTATGCCCAATATGCTTCGGTCGAGCCCTGGATGCAGGCCGACACAAGGCCGCCGCCGGGTGCCGAGCGCAAGCAGAGCATTGCCGAGCGCGACAAGCTGGACGGGCTGTGGGAATGCATTCTGTGCTTTTGCTGCCAGACCTCGTGCCCCAGCTACTGGTGGAATGGTGATCGCTATCTGGGCTCGGCGGTGCTGTTGCAGGCCTATCGCTGGATCGCTGATTCCAGGGACGAGGCCACCGGCAAGCGTCTGGATGCGCTGGAAGATCCCTTCAAGCTCTATCGCTGCCACACCATCTTGAACTGTAGCCGCACCTGTCCCAAGGGGCTCAATCCGGGCAGCGCCATCGCCGACATCAAGCGCCTGATCGCCGAGCGGGCGGTTTAGCGACGGCTTGGGTTGCGGGGCGGTCCACCCGCCTTGCGCCCAGATCGGCCTTGCCTAACGCGATCAGTGCCCTTAACTTCCCCGAACATCCCTAAGGGATTGCCGGTTTAGCTCAGCTGGTAGAGCACCTGATTTGTAATCAGGCGGTCGCGGGTTCGAGTCCTGCAACCGGCACCACGATTTTCATGTCCAGTCTTGAGACATAGGTTACGGATCGTACCTAAGACATGGGTGACAACCTCGGGCCGAACGGGTTGTCGATTGTTTGCAAGGTTTTCTGCTCCAAGTCGATATATCCGAGATCATAATGC